>JAHPZJ010000014.1:0-115084 GCA_019058245.1 Promethearchaeota archaeon
CCTCTTGAATCTAGAATTGAAAATCTTAAAATTCTTAAAGATTCAGGAAGATTAGAAGAGTCAATATCATATTTATATAATGCAATTTATATGGATTTAATCAATGCAAAATATAATCGAAAAAGAAGTGTTAATGAAACTATTAGAGATTTTGCAATCATATCCGTAAAAGAATTGAAATTAACCCCTTCATCAATTTACCCCTTTATTCAAAAAGTTGAAGAAATAATATATGCAAAACCTTTTAAAATACTGGAACAAGATTTCTATAATACATGTGAATTATTTTCACCAATCTATTTTCAATTAACAGGATATAATTTTGTCTTAAATTTCTAAATTCAAATCTTATATAAAAATCAAAACTATTTAAAATTAAAATAAGTACAAAAAAATAAATGTTCAAAAAAAATTAATTAATAAATTAGTACAAAAAATTAAGACATAGGTAAGATAAAATGGCTAAAAATAAAAAAAAGAAACAAGCAGAACCAGAATTAAATATTGGACAAAGGTTTGAAAATGTTAAAATTCTAGTGGATACCAATCGACCTAAAGAAGCTATTGCTTATATTTATCTTGTATATGATGATATTATCAATATTAAATTTAAAAAACCAAGATTAGCCCATCAAACCATTCGTGAATATGCAATCGCTTGTGTGAATGAACTAGAAAAAAGATTAAAACCAGAATCTGTCTATCCATTCATAAAAAAAATAGAAGATATCATCTATGGTGGAATAGAACCAACGAATAAAGAATTAAATTTTACTATAGATCTATTTTCCAATATATACAATGAAATTACTGGAAAATCTTTTGTATTCAAATTGTAGATTTAACCATTTCATATATTTTTTAATATTAATAAATATTCAACAGTAAATTACAATGGTAAAACCTGGAAAAGCAACTCAAAAAAGTCTCAATATTTCAAAAGGTATAGTTTTAATATTTTTAACAATCTATCTCATAATTTTTGGAATAATAATTACTCATTTTATTGATGAATTTCAGCAAATTAAACCAGAAGATTTACCTATATTTGTTACTTATATCCCCCTTTTAAGTTATTTGGGCTCTATTTTCAGTGGTTTAACATTTTTAGTATTTTTGAGAAATGCAACCTCTCAAAAAATGCGACAATCCCAATCCCGTAAAAAAGTTAAGGGAGGCTCTATATATAAACAAGCATTATTTCTAATCATTGGTATCCTTGTATTTATTCCATTATTTTCCTTCGCAATTGATCATGGAACAAATAATCAGAATTTCTCAATATACAACACTGAAGGTTATAATGGGGCTTCAAAATTCAAAGAAGCAATAGAAGATGCGGGTTATAAAGTAATGGCAGTACAATCTAGCCTGAGTGCTACTGAAAGACTTAATAAATCCATTTTATTAATTCTATTAGGCCCAAATCAATTTTATGACCCTATTTTTGAAGTACCATATTTTATCGATTTTTTTAATAGTTCAAATTCGCTTTTAATATGCCATGATCATGGTTCTACAAGTACTTTATTATGGGAGATCCTTGTAGCAGGTGCATTTTCAGGGATTCAATTCCCTCTAACCATTTTTCCCGATGGGATCCTACGAGATAACCTTTCATATCCAAATGATGCAACTCCAGAATTTCCTATTATCAGAGATTTTGCTGCTCATCCAACAACTACGGGTGTGGATGAAGTTATTCTTTCAAGAGCATCATGTGCGGTGGGTGGACCTTTTATAGAGGCTTTTGGATGGACATTAATAGGATCAACCACAGAATATGGCTTTATTGATAAAGATGGCAATAAAAGATATAATTCTCCTGAAGATGATCTTAATTTAGGTTTTATGAGTATCATGGCAGATAGCTTACCAATTCCATTTCCGACAAGTTTACCTCTTGGAGGATACCCTCAAAGTGTATTTTTAGCACACGATAGTGGTAAACAGCGAACTTTTGCATGCGCAGATGCGAGCCTGTTTAACAATGAATTAATTAAACCAGATTTAGGGTATGATAATTTACGATTTGGGATAAATATTATTGAGTGGTTGACATATGCCAATGAGGGAAGCCCTAAAGGGGATTGGATTGTAGTATTTGATGAGGCTCATATAAGACCAGAAAAATCAAGAGATCTTACGTCTGCGGGAATATTTGGTTATGTCATGCAGTATATTGTCCATTTATCTACAAATCCTATCACAGCATGGATTTATCCTCTTCTAGCATTTTATACATTAAGAAAATATCTCCCGAAAAAAGATAAAAAGAAGGAAGAAGAAAAAATGGCTGAAGAAGAAGAAAAGAAAGAAGAAATGGCTAGATTTCGAACATCCTCATTCTTTGCTCAAAAGATTGAAGAATATAAAGATAAAATGAAATATAGAGATGCTCTAAAACTCCTGTATAGGCGATTAGAAAGAAAATTAAATACTCAATTGGGAGGTAGAAAAATTACTACTGAAAATGTAATTAATTTAGTCATTGCAAAAGATCCTTCTACAACAAGATTAAAAATTCGAAGGTTAACTAGATTTATGGATAAGATTTTATTAATTAAAGAAGGTAAGTATAAAGTAAAAACTGAACAAGATTTCGAGGAAATATTCTTCGAGATGGGTTGGACAGTTAATAATATTTAATCAAATTTATAATACTATATATATAATAAAAAATAATAAAAATAAAAAAACAAAGAGGTTAAAAATATATGGAAACTCCTGACAAGGCAAAATATTACGACCATGAAGAGATAGACGTAACCCCTATAAGAGAAATAGCTCAAGAAGTATTAAGTGAAGTAAGTCGAGTAATAGTAGGATATGGGGAAATTCTGCAACAACTTTTCATAGCTCTGCTTGTGAACGGACATGTTCTTTTAGAAGGTGTCCCGGGACTTGGAAAGACCGTAATGGCTAAAACATTTTCTCATACTCTTGGAATATCGTTTCGGAGAGTGCAATTTACCCCTGATCTACTTCCTGCTGATATAACAGGCACAAAAATATTTGATCAAAATGAAGGCGCCTTTGTGCTTCAAAAAGGACCTCTCTTTGCAAACACGGTTCTTGCTGATGAAATTAATCGAAGTGCCCCAAAGACACAAGCAGCATTACTAGAAGCTATGGCTGAACGTCAAATAACAATCGAAGGTCAAACATTACCCTTAGATAAACCTTTTATTGTAATTGCAACTGAAAATCCTGTAGAAATGGAAGGTACATACCCATTACCAGAAGCTCAGGTTGATAGATTTCTTTTTAAATTATGGTTAGATTATCCAGAACAAGATGAAGAAGTTGAGATATTAAGAAGACAGATTTCAGGTGATTCACCTTCAGTCGAGGCTATAACAAATGGGGAAGAAATTCTTGCGGCTCAAAAGCTTATGAATTTAGTATATATTGATGATAGAATTCTCAAATACATCAGAGATCTTATTATAAAAACACGAAATCATCCACAAATTGCTTTAGGGTGTGGACCAAGAGCAAGTTTAACTCTCATGAAATGTTCTAAAGCCCGTGCGGCAATCCTAGGACGTTCATACGTAACTCCCGATGACGTACGAGCTTTAGTTGGTCCCGCGTTAAATCATAGAATTCTCTTAAAGCCAGAAGCAGAATTAGAAGGGCTTGATACAAAGAGTGTTCTTAAATCAATTACAGAGGAAATCCCAATCCCTATCTAAACAAGTTTTTTATCGAATATAGTTGTAATATTTTAGAAAAAGTAGAAAAAGTAAAAGGAAAAAAAAAAGGAAAAAATGGTGTAGTTCAATTCTAGGTGGTAAAGGTAGAACTTTAATCTTATTTGCTGTGTTTTTTCTTACAGCTGGATTTGCATTTGTAAATTATTTTCTGATTTATTTTGCAGTTTTACTTTTATTTAGTACAATTATTAGTCTCCCTATTTTCTATTATAAAATGAATATAGAGGAATTAAAAGTACATAGAGAACTTGAGAAGGAAAAAGTATTTAAGGATGATTTTGTTCATGTAAAAGTAGTAGTTGAAAATATTGGACGAAATAGCTTTGATTTCATCGAAATAAGAGACAACTATAATCCTCAATTATTTAGATTAATATTAGGTGAGAATTTTATTTCTACTAGAATTGGACCTAAAGCTACTATAAAATTTTCGTATGTTCTTGAACCAAAGGTTAGAGGTGAATATGCTCTTGGACCTTTATCAACAATAGTAAAAGATCGATTAGGTTTTAATTCAGTTGAAAGAATTGTACCAGATAGTGTTACAGATATACTTGTATATCCTCCTTATGAAGACATCAAGAGAATTGAAATTCTAGGGTCAAAACGCTCTTTACAATTAAATTATGGAATACAGAGATCGAAACAAAAAGGACTTGGCTCAGAATTTTATGGGATGCGAAAATATGTTTTCGGAGATCAATTTAGATTGATAGATTGGAAAGCTAGTGCACGATCTCAAACTCTAATCGTTAAAGAATTTGAAACTGAAAGAGATGTAACTGTAATGATTATAGTTGATTCTTCAGATACAATGGCCGGTGGTGCTATTGAAAATACAAAATTTGAATATGCAATAAGAGCTTGTATGTTATTAACAAAAGTCGCTTTGACCAGAAGAGATAATGTTGGAGTATTTACTTTTTCAGATAAAAAAAATCTAAATTTTTTAAAACCAGATAGTGGGGAAGATCACTTTTATCAAGTTTTAGATTTTGTTGCAAGGGTTAAACCGCAAGGAAAATGTAAAATGATTGAAGCAATGGACCATTTTATAAAACGATTCCAAAAGCGTAGTCTTGTCTTTATTATTTCTGATTTAGAGGCAAACCCTAAAGATATTACACAAGCTATTAAAAAATTAGTTCCTTTTAATCATACAATAATTATCATTAATCCATTCAGTCCATGGTTTGAAATTCATGAAATTGATCTCTCATCAACAGATAAAGCTTTGGCAGAAGCCATTAGTGAGGAAATGTTAGAACATATTTTAACTGTTAAACAAGATCTCCGTAATCTGGGAATAAGTTTAATAACATGTGGACCTGACGATATGATGAATCAAGTATTAAGCAATTATATGGAAGCAAAAAAGAAAGGGAGGGCATACTAAACTATGGCTCGATCATATTTATTAGTTTTAAAAATCATCAATATTATATTATATTCTTCAATAATAATTATTTTTTTAACATCAATTTTTGATTTTGACATAATAATTGTTACAGCTGATGAAGAACTCGTAATATTAGCTTTTTTTAAAGCTTTAAAAAATGTATTTTCTTATTTAATTTACGGCGTAAGTTTACTTATTGCTTGGGGGTGTGCAAGTTTGATCTATAGTTTTGGTCAAAATGCTTACATGCTTGAATTTGTAAAAAGTTTTTTCGAGAGATATCTAAGTAATTGGTTTTCAATCCCTCAACCAGAATTACAAAACATTCCTAATTTAATATTGGACGAACTAGGTGTGCTTTTTAATGATTTTTATTTGTTTATTTTTCAAGTTTTATTTATTGTCTCTATAATTTATGCAATCAGAGCTTTTTATAAAAATGATCCAAAACATTCTCTTATTGCTATTGGGGCATTAATTCTTATGATAATTTTTCCACTTATGGTGATCGGATTAAATGATATGATGAATTTATTTTTAGGGAATGTGCCCGCACAAAATAGACCAGAGTATATGCAATATATTTATCAAATGGCTTCTACGAACCCCCTTAATGATAGTCTAAATCAAATACCTATGGATAATTTTTTCGCATTTATAACAAGTCCTTTTATTTTATTTGCAATTTGCACTTATATTTATTTAGAATTAGCTTTTCAAATTAATTATACTGATACAGTAACGAAACCTTCTATAGAAAGAAGTGATAGATTAGAAGCTCAATTGAATATTCTTGCAAGGGAATCCCATTATGTTAATGCTAATATTGATAAAATAAAAGAAGAAGCCAAAGAGAGACTGAAAGAAATCGAAGCAGAACAGAAAGAGGGATTAGCTCTTGGTAAATTCTTTGCAAAAACAGGTAAGCGATTTTCCTATGTAAAAGAAATGATAGAAAAGAAAAAGTTAGAGGAAGAAGAAAAAAAACTAGTAACTGCGGCATCTAAGACAAGAAGACTGGGTCGATATATAGAACGTCTTTTCCGAGAAGATATTGAAGCCCAGGACACATTAACTGCTAGAACATCAGCCCCTCGAGCTCGAAACTTAGCAATTTCTACGATAATAAATTTTACATACCGTGTAGGGTTACTTTTAATCATAAGTTATATTATTATACATCCACATTGGTTTCTCTATAGTGTATTACAATTACCTGATGCAATTACCGAAAGTGTAGCTATGTATTCTCCGGAAGTAATTATAATTATATTAGCTCCAATCATGGTAATCTTTCCAGTGATATCTAAATTAATCTCATTTATCAAACATAGAAATTTAATACTCAGATTACAACAAGAAGGACGTATAAAAGAACTTCTTGCTTCTGTTGGGGATTACGTTAGAAAAGAAGAAATTGAAGTACCTACAGAAGAAAAAGCAGAAGAAATAGCGACAGAATCTACTTAATTTTTATTTCTCTTTTTTAATTATAATTCCATAATAAATTTAGCTAATTCTATTTTTTTTCTTAAGTTTACCATTAACGTGTCAAAGCAATAGGTTTTTATTCCTAATTCTTCAATTTTTGGTTTTAAAATACAATCTTTATTATCAATTATAAAATGTCCTAAAAAGTCTTGATAAAATTTTGCTACTCCTATACATGAAACTTCTAAACCAATACATTTCATTAATTTATCTGCCGGTCCCTTAATTGTAGCTCCTTCTATAATTGGACTTACAGAATACGTTTTATCTTTAACTTTAGAAAGCGCTTTTTTAATCCCATTCACCTGAAGAATAGTTCCTATTGATACAATCGGATTTGATGGGCAAATAATGATCTTTTTAGCATTTTCTATATATTTTAATACATTTTCAACGGGTATTGAATTTTCAATGCCCTCAAAATGAATTTTTAAAACTTCCGGTTTACATTGATGTTTGATAAAATATTCTTCAAAATGCATTGTTCCTGAAGGAGTTGTAATAAATGTCTGAACATCTTCATTACACATTGGAATGAGATGAGATTTTACTCCTAAGTTTTGACATATCCTAGTGGTAATCTCATCTTTGCTAAACCCTTGTTTAAATAGATCAGTTCGATAAATATGTGTAGCTAAATCACAATCACCAGCATTAAACCATCCTGTATTATAATATCTCTTTAAAATACTTAAACAATTAAAAGTTTCATTTTTAAATCCCCACCCCTTTTCCTTATCCACCAAGTTTGCTAATGTGTAAGTTATTATATCCAAGTCAGGACAGATTTTTAGTCCAAACAACTCAATATCATCACCTGTATTAATGATAATCTTTAATAATTCTGGGTCGACTACATTTGCTAAACCTTCAATTAGTTTTGCTGCTCCTACACCTCCAGCTAAAATAACATAAAAATTCTTATTCATAATTTTAAAGATCTAAATATTAAGTTCATATATTATTTCTTTCAATTTTTTACGCTTTGGGGCTTTTACTGATTTAATTGGATATCCAACTGTAAAAAATGCTACAGGAATATAATTTTCTGGAAGTTTCAAATGTGTCTTTATTATATTCTCAGCAAAAAGTGGAGCACAATACCAACAGGCTGCAAGTTTCTCCATCTCGAGAGAAAGGAGTAAATATATTGCTGAGCTACTTATACTTTGTATTCCTAATAAAAATTCATTTTTTCTTCTTTTAGAATCTGGATATTTTTCTAAATCTGAAGTATCCATACATAATAAAATTAAGAAGGGTGAATTTAAGAAATTATTTTTTGTTTTTTCTACTTTTAATTTAATGAACTCTTCTGATTTTCCATCTTTTTGTAGGTCAAATTTTAATTTTTCATTCATTTTACTTATTAAACTTTCACGAATCTTATCTCTTTCTAATATGATATATCTCCAAAATTGTCCATTATGAGCGCTTGGAGCCCATCTGGCAATTTCAATACATTCTTCAATAGACTTTTTATCCACATTTTGAGTTGAAAAAGGTAATTTATAGCTCCTACGCTTTTTTAAAAATCTTTTTATAACATCTTCTTCATTTTCTCTAAATAAATCAATTTCCTTATCTCTTAAAATAGAATTTATTGAAGTTTTCTTACTAAATTCAAAATTATAGCCTCTTATCAATACGATAGGAATACCCTCATTAGATTCTCCCATAACCAATTGTGCTGCAGCAGCTAAACTATCAACTTGTCCAATTAATGTTGTTTGGAGTTCCCTTCCAAATAAATCTCTTTTACCTCTCATATCCAAAATCGGATCTATACCTGAAACTCCAATAGCAGTTCCAATAGCTCCTAACCTAAAAGCCCTCCCAAACGAATCAGATATTATTACGGCGATTTCCTTATCAGTTTTTTTTTTTAATGCTATTCTTATCTTCTCAGCTTCTTTATCAGGGTTTTCTGGTAAAAGGGTTATGACACCTTCACCATTAACATTAGATTTATCTATTCCCGCATCAGCACAAATAAAACCATGTCTAGTTTCTGTTATTAGCACGTGCTGACTTTTTACAATTTGTCTAGATTCATCTAATATTGCTTGTACTAATTCTGGAGTTTTTTCTGGTAATCCATGAGTTTTTACTTTTGGAGTTATAGAGTCACATAAATTCAAAGCTTCATTACTTGGTATTATTTCATTCAAATTCCTGGTTCTACCAATGCTTTTTGAGATAATTGTCTGAGCAATCACGATTATATCTCCTTTTTCTAGTGCTAAACCATTATTTTCTAATGCCTTTATTATAATTGCAGGAACATTATCACCCTTTTCAATTATTGGGATGCCCATCAATCCAATAATTTTAATTTCACTTTTTAAACTCATGATTGATCAATTTAAATCTTTATATATCTTTTTATATCTAATTTGTTACTTTCAGCAATCTTTTCTAACTTTTCCGGTATTGCACAACAAGCTGAAAAATACTTATATTGGATCTTTGAATTAAATTCTTTCAACCATATTAAAGTCTCCCTAGATGGAATTTCAATTCGAGTGATACCTGCTTTAATAGCAAGTTTCTCAATGTCAGTCTTAATTTTTCCACGAGGTCTCATACACCCTAACGATATTTCTGTCATAGGAAATACAATTCTTAAAAAACTTATCACTTTCGCAATATCTTCTGGTATAGGTAACTCAAATTTAATTTTGGAATCTTTGGGAGGAATTAAAACTATAATAACAATTAAGGAGGGATTAATATTCGTTTCTTTAATAAATCTAATAGAATCTAACTCTTTATGCAGTTTACCATAATGTAAACCAATACATATATGAGGGACTATATTCAATTTGTATTTTTTTAATAAATTTATTGCTCTTTTATATTCATTTAATTCAATATCTAAATGGTATATATTCCTAACAACTTCTTTATCCATATTTATGTCAAAAGACACAATATCAACCTTAGCATCAGCAAGTTTCTTCGCTGTCGCTTCATTTAGTAAACCTGTATGTGTATTTATAATCAATCTTGTTTCTTTCTTCACTTTTTTGATAGTATCTAAAAATTTTAATAATGGAACTGAACCATTTTCCATACTACCTCCTGATATTAATGCCCCTACTCCACCTTTTTTATAAAGATCTAATAAAAATCTTTCTAGCTCTTTAGCTCTTACTATAGGTTTCATCCCTTTCAAATATTTCTTATTACAATGTTCACATTCCAATTTACATTCATTTCCCGTAATACTAATAGCAGGAAATCTCTTTGTGGGAATGTAAATTTTAAGAACATTATTAAAGTTTTCACGTGTAATTTCTTGAGTTATATCAAACAATTCATCTAACTGTTCTGACTCTAAGTTAAGAATAGTTGAAAAAACCTCCCATTCTTTTGATTGAGAAAGTATCTTTTTCTTCAATAATTTAGCTTTAGTCATACTTTTTTAACCAATTCAACGTTGAATATTTTGTGAGCACTAATTCTTCAGCTAACTTTATTTCTTCTTCTATAAAAGAACCTTCCTTACAATTGATTTTTAATGCATTCTCGAACCCTTTTTTTAATGAACCAAGTAATTTTCCTTCATCATAATTTTCTAGATTCTTCTTTATTCCTATACATTTTGCTCGAACTGATCTGACCATCCTAGATTTAGTTACATTTTTTGGAGTTTTTAGCACAGAATACATTAATTCAGGGTCAATGTCTAATAAAATTGTACCATGTTGAAGGATATATCCTTTTCTTCTTACTTGTGCATTCCCGGAAAATTTTTTTCCATCCAAAAGAATAGCAGGGCAATGGATAATATCCTTTTCTGGTTTTAATCCAAAATAAGATACACCTGCAATTATTCCCAAGGTAATAATCTCAAACTGGTCTATTACCTTATTAGCACCTAATTTCTTAAGAAATTTAATAGGACATATAATTGAATAAGTTATTTCTCTGAATTCATCATGGAACACAGCTCCACCTCCAGTAATTCGCCTTACAACATTAAATCCTTTTTCTTTAGCAAATTGAACATTAATCTCATCTGTTAAACTTTGATTTCTACCGATACTTGCCGTTGAAGGTTTCCATTTATAAAATCTTAAGGTATTTGGAGATTTCTTTTCTATTGCTGCTTTTAAAATAGCTTCATCTAAAGCCATATTCCAAAAACCATTATTAACTGTTAGTGGTATAAATCTCCAAGCACTCATTTTTACTATTAAATTATCTATTTACGAATTTATTTAACAATTCATATATCTCCTTTTTTTCTTTATCTGTAAGCGATCTAGGGAAATTATAAATTGGACCTGATGGTTTTGAAGTATAAAAAGGACGATTACATCCAGGACATCCAGAAGTTAAGAAACAATCGGTCTCATTAACGAGAATCTTTAGTTCTTTTTTACTAATATTAATATTTATTATTTCTCCTCTTGTGTTAAATGTAAAGTCTTTTAATCTTTTCTCTTTATTATAGATGAGAAATCTTCCTAACTGCAATTTTCTATAACTTATAATATCCGGTTGCTGCATATTTTCAAATCTAGTACCTTTTATTGGGGTGAAAGCAAATAATGATACAATAATACCCAAATTGGATAATGTTTCTGTAAGTTTAATTACTTGTTTTTCTGTCTCTTTTAATCCTATTATAATGTGAGTACTTACAAATCCAGGAGAAAAAATTTCTAGTGCTTCATTTAACTTCTGAATATGTTCTTCCCAATTATAAGGGCCTTCAACATTCTTTCCCTTAATCATGTCAAAAACTTCAGGAGCAGCCCCATCTAACGCGATTCCCACTCTTTGTACATCCCTAATTTTTAATTCTTTTAATTTTTCTTTTGACATGGGTGGAATTGCCACTGATATTGGGATATCGATATATTTTTTAATCTGAGTTATAATCTCTATTAAATCATTAAAATTTTCTGGGTAATTAAGTGTTTGAATGCAAATCCGTTCAAATTTTTTTGAAGATGGTAAATATTTTAATTTTGTGAGAAAATCCTTAAATGAAAAAATTGGCCAGTTAACACGAGATAGCTTATCAACAGAACTTTTTGATGATCTTGCTTGAGGACAAAAACCACAATTTGCTATACAATGCCCCTCCTTGAATGTCATAAGATAACATGTAGTTGGAGGATTTTTAAAATGAGGCAACAATCCTAATTCTAAAACAGAAGCACTTCCAACAGATAATCTTATTTTTTCTATTGTCACTATTCTCCCTAGTAAATTGGTAAAATTAAGTTTTATTGCTCATTTGTATATTTTTTTATATAATATAATTAATAGATTTTTTAAGAAATAATTAGATATTCCAATTTTAAATTACTACATAAAAAATTTATTGAATCGAATACTAAAATATTAAATCTTGTTAATAACCACTAATTTATGATAAGTGTTAGATTTTATGGTTGAATATTTTCCTGAAAAAATAGAGAAAAAATGGCAACAAAAATGGGAAAAGGATAAAATCTTTGAAGTTAAAACCGATTCAAAGAAGCCTAAATATTACGTTTTGGAGATGTATCCGTATCCTTCTGGAAAGCTCCATATAGGACACCTGAGAAACTACACTATAGGAGATTGTTATGCTAGATTTAAAAGGATGAATGGCTTTAATGTACTTTATCCCATGGGTTATGATTCATTTGGAATGCCGGCAGAAAATGCAGCAATAGATCATGGTGCTAATCCAGAAGAATGGACTAATATGAATATAAAGAAAATGAAAAACCAGCAAAAAAGAATCGGACTTTCATACGATTGGACAAGAGAAGTATATAGCCATAATCCTAACTATTATAAATGGGATCAATGGTTTTTCTTGAAAATGTTAGAAAAGGGATTAGCATATAAACAAGAAAGTTATGTTAATTGGTGTCCTAAATGTGCTACGGTTTTAGCAAATGAACAAGCTCAAGGAGGAAAATGCTGGAGATGTAATACAGTCGTTGACCAGAAGTTTTTAACCCAATGGTTTTTTAAGATAAGAGATTATGCCAATGAATTGCTCGAGGGTTTAAAGCTCGTTGATTGGCCTGAGAAAGTCAAAATAATGCAACAAAATTGGATTGGAAGATCAGAGGGTACAATTATAAAATTCCCCATTACGGGAGAAGATAGAACTATAGATATCTTTACAACTAGACCTGACACATTATATGGTGTAACATTTATGGTTTTTGCTCCTGAGCATCCTTGGGTTCATGAATGGGTAATTGGAACTGAATATGAGGATGATTTTAATAAGTTATATAATGAAGTAATGCATCAAGATAAATTTGAACGAACTGATATTGAAATAACCAAGAAAGGTATGTTTATTGGAAAAAGTGCCATAAATCCAATTAATAATAAAGAAATACCTATTTTCATAGGTAACTTCGTAATTTATGAGTACGGAGCTGGTGCTGTCATGGCAGTACCTGCACATGATCAAAGAGATTTTGAATTCGCCAAAGAATATAACATTCCAATTAAGATTGTAATTCAACCACATAACTATGAATTGAATGTAGCAAAAATGACTCGTGCTTACGAAAGTGATGGGATCTTAGTAAACTCGGAAGAATTTAATGGTCTCGAGAATAAATCCGCTAATTTTAAAATAACTGAAAAATTAACTGAAATTGAAAAGGGATATGCCACTATAAATTACAAATTAAGAGATTGGGGAATTTCACGTCAACGTTATTGGGGATGCCCAATACCTGTAATATACTGTGATAAATGTGGTATGCTACCCGTACCATATGAAGATTTACCTGTTTATTTACCAAAAGATGTGACTTTTACTGGAGTAGGTAATCCATTAAAAACAAGTGAAAGTTTTGTTAATACAAAATGTCCTAATTGTGGCAATAATGCTAAACGTGAGACAGATACAATGGATACTTTTATTGATAGTTCTTGGTATTTCTTTGCTTTTTGTGATCCTCCCTCTGTAGAAGCAGATCTACCATATAGCAAGAAAATTGTAAATTATTGGGGGAACGTTGATCTTTATATAGGGGGTATCGAGCATGCAATACTTCATTTGATCTACGCGAGATTTTTTACAAAAGTAGCTAGGGATTTAGAACTCCATAAATTTAACGAGCCCTTCCAGAAGTTATTAACTCAAGGAATGATCAATAAAGCACAACCATATTGCCCGAATTGTAATACCTTTCTTATGAAAGCCGAGTTAAAAGAAATGAAATGTAGAAAATGTGGCAATACCGATCTTATCCAAAAATCTGTAAAAATGAGTAAAAGTTATGGAAATACTGTTGATCCTGGAGAAATTATTGAGAAGTACGGAGCAGATGCAGCAAGATTCTTTATATTATTTGGAGCAAGCCCATCATCAGGATTAGAATGGTCTGAAGAAGGTGTTGATTATGCTTATAGATTTATTAGAAATACATTTAATTTGTTAATTGAATCTCCAAAAAAAAAACGTACAAATCCAACAATAAGAGATACTTTAATTCAATATTATCTAAATAAAACAATAAAAGAATTTACTGAGAACATGGAGAATCTTTCAATTAGAAATGCGGTAAATGATATAATACAATTTGTATCAGAGTTTGGGAAATACATAAATGAAGGAATAGTCAAAGAAGTTTTTGATGAATGTAGAGAAAAAATAATCCTATTGTTCCACCCTATAGCACCCCACATGACAGAAGAAATTTGGGAACTGATTGGTAATAAGGATTATGTAAGCTTAACTTCATGGCCTTCTTACACTAATGAATTAATTACACAGGAGGCTGATTATAAATGGAATCTGATGAATAATATTTTGGACGATATTAGTAAAATAAAAAATGCTACAAAAAAAGAATCTTTACAAAAAATCTCTATAATAATAGCAGATCAGTGGAAATTGGATTTTTATTCAAAATTTATGAATATATTAGATGAAACAAAGAATCAGGGAGAAATAATGAAAAGACTTATGAAGGAGAGTGAGTTTAAAAAACATGGAAAAATCATAAGCCAAAGTGTTAATAGGATACTTAAAAATATAGGAAAGTACCCAAAATCAACTCTTAATTTGAATGAAGAGTTTCAATTTTTTGATGAAATAAAGCCCGTTTTAGAGAAAAAATTTGATTCTAAAATAGAGATAATATACGAAAAGGACTCCAATGAACAAAAAGCTGCTAACGCGCTTCCTGGTAAACCAGCAATCGTTGTTTTTTAAATAGGTTTATTGAAGTTATGTTCATTAATTATTTAATGGACTAAATTTCCCTGTGATTTTATTAATTTAAGATTAAATATATTATTATACATTTAAAGATATTAAAATTTGTTAAAAAAAGAATTGGATTAATTATAATAAGAAGGAAGAATATTATTAAAATAGATGACAATCTACGTACTTAGTATTATATCCACTACTGGATTTCCTTATTTCAATATAATAGTTGGAACTGTGCCAGAAGGAGTAAAAATCTTTCTTAGATTTTTTGATTTTTCTAAAAGTATATCTTTTAATCAAGATCAATTAGATTTGGATTCAAAATTCGATCTTACTGCTGGTTTAATCTCAGCACTTTTTGAATTTGCTCGAAATATTGATAAGAAAATAGAAGTACTTGAATTTAAGCCTAAAAAACAAAAAGATACAATTGAAAATGAAAATGCAAATAGTAAAAATCAAGGAGATGTGTTAATCACAACCCAAACAGAATCCTTCCTTCTACATAGATCAGTTAGAGAAAAAATTAAACTAATTTATAACAACTTTATTTATTCGAAAATTCCTCTTGATTCTGCTAACAATGTTTATGAAAATGAAAAAAAAAAAATTATTGATATTCTAACAGATTCTAAGGCTAGAAGAAAAATCTCTGAATCTCATAATGAATTAAAAAACAGAGCAAATAAATTTTTGAATGAAATGAAAGATTATGGTTTATGGGGTATTTGTATAACATCTTTTGATCTATCACCAATAGTCAGTTTTGGGAAGAAATTCTCATTAGACAATGTATACGATATTTTAAGGCATATTGGATATATACCAGAGATCATTCCATTGGAATGGATATACAGGCAATCTTTTATTTCTGATGAACCAATTCAGGTATGCATTATCAAATCAGATATCGGACCTACAATTGAGAATGTTTTATTTGAACCATTCTTTTATTTGCTTTTTGCAGATCCTCAGAGTTATTTTGGTGAGTTTCCAGCAAAACTAACTTCCGCTTTTAATAATATTCTTGGTTAAAAAAACATAAAAATTGATGATAATTTTAAGAAAATATGATAAATAAATCATAATTTTTAATTATCCTGTTTTAATAGATTTATCAGCAGCTTTTATTATATGAGTTAATGAATCTGATTCTAGGGAGGCACCCCCAACTAATCCTCCATCGATATTTTCTTTATTGAATAAATCTTCAGCATTATTAGGTTTTATAGAGCCGCCATATTGTATTCTTATCAAGTCTGCAGTCTCTTCATCAAATTTTTTACTTAAAAGGCTCCGAATAAAAATATGTATTTCTTCTGCTTGTTCTGGAGTAGCTGTTTTTCCTGTTCCTATTGCCCATATAGGTTCATATGCTATGATTATTTTTATCATTGCCTCTTTAGAAATGTCTTTAAATGTTTCATTAATCTGATGTTCAATTATTTCCTTTGTTTTTCCCATTTCTCTTTCTTCTAAGTGTTCTCCAATGCAAACAATCGGTTTTAAATCAGTCGATAATGCCTTCTTAAGTTTTTTATTGATTAAGGCATCTGTTTCTTTAAATATATCTCTTCTTTCACTATGACCAAGAATAATATACTCAACTCCAATTTCTTTTAAAAATTCAGGTGAAATTTCACCTGTAAATGCCCCCTTATCTTCAAAATACATGTTTTGAGCCCCTAACTTGATATTGGTATTTTTTAAAATCTCATATGCGGTAATTAGAGCTGTAAAAGGAGCAGCTATTACTATATCTACAGTATCAATTCCCACTACTAGTGGAATGAATTTTTCCAACATTTCTTTTGTTTCAATAGGAGTTCCTCTATTCATTTTCCAATTTCCCCCAATTATAGGTTTTCTCAACTTTTTTTGCCTCTAAAATTATGTAAATTTAAAACCATTAAATTTAGGCTATAATTCAATTATAGAATAAATCTATAAAATACTACCGAAAAATTATTTGTAAAATTTTATAGTAAAAATAAAGAAGAAAGAATTAATCTGTTTTAGGAAGTTTTCCTGATAATTTTGTTGCTTCAAGTAATTTTTTTACTTCATTTACATCGGGATTCATAATTGCGGGTAATCCTAATTGTGTACGGCGTCTCTCTATAGCGGGTTGCATAGGAATGGCTTTACCATGTTCCAAAACAGTTGAGGCTTGACCTGTGTAATGCGTTGGGGCTTCTCCGCGCTCCACACTCATATTCTTTAGAATTACGAAGATCTCTGTTAGTTCAACCTTTTGAGGACAAACTTCGTCACAAGTATCACACATTGTACATCCCCAAATATTAAAAGCATTTTCTAGACCAAAGATCTTTTCTTTTAATCCCAATAAAGCATCAAGTATTAGTCTTCTTGGATTATATCTGCCTTCAGTAACTTGTGCTACTGGACATGCACCGCTGCAAGTAGCGCACTGATAACAATATGCTAGTGTATTACCAATATCATTACCAAGAATTTGATTTCTGAAATTAAAATCTATAGTTGCCATATAATATGATCCTTTTGTATTAATATTATATAGTATAACTTATTGTCAATTTTAAAATTAATTCTTTTAAAAACAAGTTTTAAATTTGGTGATTTTAGATGTATTTTTTATAGTAATTAATTTTTCGGTTTCATCCTATTTTAAAATGTAAATGAAATCAATAAAAGTAATTGAATATTTATACTCTCAATAATATTTTAAAATAATTTTAACTACAAATTATTTAAAAATTGAGATGACATGATAAAAATAGAGGAACTAAAAGAATTAGGGATCGAAATTACAGAGGATATGAAGCAAGGAAAAGTTATTATCGATGTGTATACTACATGGTGTGGTCCATGTCGTTTTTTAAGTCCATTATTAGAAAAACTGCAACAGGAAGGACTAATAAAATTAATAAAAGAAGATCTTGATAAGAACAGACCCCTTGGAGAAAAATTTGGAGTTACTGCAATACCTACACTCCTCCTATTTAATAATGGTGAACTCTTGAATCATTCCATAGAAGTCCAAGGGCAATTACTTGTAAGAAATGGAATTATGGTAGGTGCTGCAGGAGAACAAGTGCTTAGAGAAGTAATTGAAAAAATGTAGTAAATAGCTTTATATTTAATACCTTTTCATAAAAAAAAATTTCCTTTTTCGTATAAATTTTGAAATATTAAATAATTCTTATAAAATACTTTCAGATTTCTTAGATATTAATCTGACTTAGAATAATTATAATACTATTGGAAATTATCCTAATCAAGTAAAAAAATAAAAATCATATAAATTAAATGATTTTCATAATTTAGAAATAATTTAGAAATCATACAAATAATCTATTAATCAGATTAAAAATTTTTTATTTAATGTATTTTTTCAATATTTAATTTATATAAGTGATCTAAATAGAACAATGAATTATTCTAGGAAAGATTTAGTTCAAACAGATGCAACTATGAATCAAATGCGAAATAGCATTCATATTCTAGCCAGCTTTATGAAGAACAACAGAGTTCTAAATCTGAAAGAAAAATTAAGAAATATGGGACAAAGTATCGCTAAAACATATATTCGATATTGGAAACCTACAGAATCAGTTAATATTTCTAATTTGAAAGACGTAATGGCTACTATTTATCTGAAAGTGTTTAACAGTACTATTTCAATTGAAATAAATGATGACGAAAATTTAATTGAAGTTCATGATCAAAGATGTGCTTTATGTAAATACCATTATGAAGATGTTGAAATCGCTGGTTGTGAAATAATATTAGGAATGGTCTCTGAAATAATTTCTCTAATCAATAAGGAATCTAATAATCCATCTTCTCTAATAATAGAACCATATAAAATAATAGAATCTCGAGCTATTGGAAATAAAAAGTGTATTCAATTGTATAAATATAAATCTAGGAGGATTTCTTAAAAATGGGAGCATTTCAATGGTTAATGAAAAAAATTACAAAAGTTTTTGGTCGTTCTACAAACGCCTTGTTTTATACTTTACTTTATAGGGAAACTCTTAAAGAGATTAATGAAATTACTAAGAATGAAGAAGAAAGCCTAATAATCCTTAGAGAAATAGGAAAAAGAGCCGCCTATGAATCTTGTGAACGTCACTCAAGTATTTTCAAATTTATGCCTGGCTCTCCTAAGAAAGTTCTAGAATATTTTGAGATTCTTTGGGTTGTTGTATTTGGAAAAGAATTAGAAGATTATTCTTATGAAGAAATACAGAAAGTAGGATCAAAATATAATGATTATCTCTTAAAAATCAATCAATGTCCAATCTGTGCAGATTATGGTCAAGATAAGGAAGATACATTTACATTTAAAAGATTATTAGCTAAGGATACTGAGGGATTAGCTTGTGGTCTTTGTGGAATGCTTGAAACAGTAGCAAATTTTATATTAAAGATAAAAAGAAATAATTATAGAATCCAAATAGTGGAACAAGCATGTATAGCTAAAGAAGGGGATTGTTTGAAGTTAATCTGTAAAATCTATGATTTAAAAGAATGGAATGAACTAATAAGTTCAAAAGTTCAAGAAAATAAGATATTAAGTAAATACTTTGGAGATATTAGTGAAGAAGAAGAAATCGTTCAAGAAACAAAACTAGATATTATTGATAAACTACAAGATATTATATCAATTGACAAATTAGACGAATATCTGGATGAGCCTTTAGAAGGTATAAAAGAGAGAGTCTCTAATGTTATTAGAGATAAATTAAATATGGAACCTAAAAATTTCTTTGATTATTTTCGTAATTACGAGGACGATATGATTCGTATTATGGGGTACCTCGGAATTCATATCTTAAATGAATATGGAGGATTACTGAAAAAAATACTTAAGAATGAATGGTTTGCAAAAGTTTTTGGTTATATCTTTAAGCAATTTAAAGAAATGATATTATTATTTATTCCTTTGGATGTTATTCGCGATTATAATACATTACTCGTAAATTTCTTAGAAGGTTTAGCACCTCCAGAAATGGTTGAAAACGTGAAAACCTTTACTGGTAAAGATACAATCACTTACTTTTTTGATGGTGCTCAAATGGCTCTTGAAAATTTAGGAATTGATTTTTCTGAACTAAAAGATAATGTATGGGAAGAATTAAAAGCAGAACGTAAGGATGGATTAATTTCTTCAGAAACCTCTAATTTAGAGAGATCTCGTGAAAAAATACCTCAAATCATTAATATCATTCAAGAATTATTAATGGTTTTAAATGATATTCTAACTTTACCCATAAGAGTCTTAATCTCAGAAAGTCATTATGGATTAAAAACAGCAATTAATTCAGTAGTATCAGAAGAAGAAGGTTTATATGGTTCAATACGGGGGAGACTTGATAATATTTTTGACCAAATCCAAGAAATAAGAAAGTAAAAACAAAATTTTTAACATCTTTTTTCTAATTATTCGGTTAAATTGTCATTTATCTCTAATAATTTATTCTTCTTGTAGATTTCATAGAACCATTTTACTATATTTTGAAAGAAAAAACGTTCACGTAGCACATCATAATGTGATTTACCTTTTAAACTTGTTAATTTTGCAATATCTTCGGATTTTATTTTATCTTTTATTACTAAATCCATACGGGTTTTGAATTGATCTCTTAGCTCAATCCTCCTTAGGATAATTGAAATTGCATTTGAAATCTTATTTATTAATTTTTGAAGGTTAATTCTATTATCTTCTTCAAATTCTTTAAATTGTTCTAAAAATGTTCTAATTTTTTTTATAATTAAATCTTTTTTAGAATAACTAATTAATTCTTTCTGATTAAGAATATCTGATAGAAATTCTATAATCTCGTGTTTAACATTTTTATCAATACTAAAATTGTCTAATTCTCTCGCTAATTTTATTAAAAATTTCCTCTTTAAATATTGCTTGAATTTAATAATAAATGCTTTTGTTTCTTTTTGATCTGAACATATTTCAAGCACTTCTCCTTTAGGAGTTGAATATGTAAAACCTAATCCTTGTGGTCCTAATCCTCCAAGAAGAACCATTGACAAATTATAAAAATTATAATTTTTTTTATCTATAATTTTATCAATATTTTTCATTATATTTTTAGGAGAAACAAGATGTTTTTTGATCTCAAGATGCTCACGTTCTTCTTCAATACCATAATAAAACATTCTATACCTATAACTTATATTAAATTCAATGAGTTTTTCGCTCTCACTGGTTTTCAGATATTCTTTTTTTCTAAATTGATTATCATAATGAGGGAAATTCTTTTTAAATTCCTTGATAAAATCATCAATTGAGCTTAAATATCTAACACTTAGACCATAAATTGAATATTGATTAAAAAAAAAATTTGTGATGAAATTCATTAGATCATCTTGATCAGGAAAAAAGGAAATTGAACTATTTATAAGGTAATTGTAAAGATCTAGGGGCATTACAGAATAAATATAAAAAATAAATGAATTTGATACACTACCAAATAAATCCTTTAAATTTGTTCTAAATAAAATATCTTTTTTAAGATTTTTAAGAACTTTTTTCTCTGAATCACTTAGATCTCTCTCTAATAGACCATATTTATTACAAAATCGCAAAATGTCAATTATTTCTCCTAATGCTGAAGTTTGATATCCCGTAGATACTTTATCAGTACAATTTAAAAGTAATTTTGAAATAATACTAAATCTATCATGAATTTTATTAATATCAAAAAAAAGATTGAATTCAACTGAAGCATTGAATAGTAACTCATAAACCTTAAATTGCCCGTTCCTAAGACATTTCGTAATTATATCATAATATGTTTTCTCAAGTTCCTTTTCATCTTTTATCTTCACTAATTTTGTTTTATACTCAATAAAAAGTTGATTTGATATCATTTTATAACTATCAAGTCAAAAGTAATTTGAAAAAATAAAATTTTGTATAAACAAATTTAGTTAAATTACATTAATCTAATAATTCCGCGATTTTCCTCGAAACACTTTGGATATTTAAGAAAACCATCCCTAATGAAGCATCACTTTTTGCAAGAGTACATAATATAGCATTTTCTCCTGCTTTTGATAAAATAATTATCCCATCAACACCTTCTATTAGAATTCTTTTTAGATCCCCTCGGGCAAGTTCTTCTACAGCACGTTCTGAAACACTTAATATAGCGGCACTCATAGCACTTACGATCCCATCATTTACATCTCTAGCTAAAACTGAACAGATAGGTAAACCTTGTACACTAACAATAGCACTTCCTTGAATATCTGAGTTTACTGCTTCCATTCTTCTTAAAAGGTCAATGAGTTCACTGATATTTTCGCTCAAAAATTTATCAACTTGAATAAATAGTAGGTTATTGATCTAATTAGATAATAATATAATAATATTATTTATATTTTTAATTTTAATCTAATTTTAATATAAACTTTATTAATAAAGTTAATACTTATTTAAAAAATATTTTTATCTATATCCACATTAGTAATTATAATGACTGAAAATGAAAATTTAAAAAACGAGATTAAAGAAGAAAAAAGTAAGGAAGAGTTGGATAAAGAAAAAGGAGAAAAACTTGAAAAAGAATCACTTCAAAAAGCTGGGAACATTGCGAAAGCAGTAAAAAAGTATATTAAGCCAAAAATTAAAGGAGGAGCAAAAGTTTTCGATTTAATAACTGATACTGAAGCGAAAATTGAGGAATTAGGGGGATCATGTGCTTTTCCTGCAAATATCTGTATAAATAATATCGCAGCACATTATACATCTCCCATTAAAGATGATGGGTTAGAAATACAAGAAGGAGATTTAGTTAAAATTGATCTAGGTGTCCATATAGAAGGATATATCGTAGATACCGCTTTTTCTATAAATTTAAGTGAAGAAGAATCACTTGAAAATATAATACAAGCAATTGAAATAGCGCTTGATGCCGCAAAAATGTTATCCAAACCCAAAACTAATACTCGAGACATTGGTAAAAAAATTGAAGAAATTGTTAAAGGTTTTAAATACAACCCAATCAGAGAACTTGGTGGTCATCAAATTGAAAGATGGACTGTTCATGGTAAAAAACAATTGCCTGAATTAGGATCTCAAGGAGGTGATATAATGGAGATTAATGAGGTTTTTGCTATTGAAATATTTGCCAGTACTGGTAAAGGTTCAGTTCATAACACCCAATATTCATATATTTATGAAATTAATCCTTACGCTGGTAGAGTACCACTGCGTAGAAAAACATCTAAACAACTTCTTGGCTTTATTAATAAAAATTACAAGACTCTACCCTTTGCCGAGAGATGGTTAGCAAAAGAATTTAGATTAGGAGTAGCTTTTGGACTTCAAGAACTAATACAACAAGGGAAACTACAGGTACATAATGTATTAGCTGAAAAAAAGGGAGTTAATGTTGCCCAAATCGAGGAGACCATTCTCATAACTGAAGAAGGATTTGAACAACTCACTTGAAATAACTATAAATATTATTTAATGGGATTGTTATAGAAAAACCCATATTTAATGAAAATACTTAAAGTTTTCTTTATAAATATAAGTGAACTCGATTGTAAAAAAAAAGAATCAATTTATCACAAATTAATATTCAATAAATAAAATATAAACAAATTAAACTTTAACATTAGAATTGAAAGTTAAAGTTATTTACTCAATTCAAATTAAATTTGAATAATTATTTCTTATGTATTTTTTAATTTATTTTTTACAAATTCAAAACAAACATCATTTGGATTCTCAAATTGACTAATTTTTTCTTTAAATGAGCTTATTTTAAATCTTTTTGGAGTAGGTCCTTGATTAAGAAGTTCAATAGTTCTTTCAACAATTTTATTTGAATCTTGTAAGTGTTCTAAAGGAAATCCCTTCTTTATCAAAAATTTCTCTTGTGGTGCTGATTCTCCAGGATAAAATTCTATACTGGGTACGTCTAATAAACTTGATTCTCTCACAATCGTACCACCACCACTAATAACTAATGCCCCATAAAAACATAAATCAACTAGATTAGGTAAATATCGTGTAATAATTATATTTTCCTCTTTACTAAGATTCTTTAATTCTTTCATAAGAAATTGTTCTTGCTTATCTGAGCGAACTAAAATCAAATATTTATAGTTTGGAAACTCTCTAAAAATTGGAGGTAAAAACTTACTTATCTGAGTTTCTTCTGGTTTAATTTTTCCTATTAAATAAGAGGCGTGAGAGGGTTCAGTCCTCATGATTAAAAATTTTCCTTTCTCTAAATTAAGTTTATTAAGGATATTAGGATTGGGAAAATATTCTGAAAGCCAAGCAATTTCATCTAAACCATTATATCTAATAATCTTTTCGGGATCAGCATGAAGCTGTATAAAAAATTCCTTAGGCACGCATTCAGGAGTAATGATATTATCTATGAATGGATGAATTAATTTACATACTGCTTTATTCCTTGGTTCATCATTCATCCCTATAGATGGTATCTTCAATCCATAGGCAATCCTTGTACCTTCCACAGAGAGAAATGTAACAAAAAAATCTGGTGAAAATTCATTAATTATAGGAAAGAGTTGATTTAAACGATCTATATATGCCCTTAATTTATCTTCTAATTTTTCACCACCATGCTGACCAATTTTCCTACAACTTATTTCAGAATTGTCTAAAATTTGATAAGTAGAATCGTAATCTCGAGCAGTAATTAATAGTTCTATATCCTTATTTTCAAACTTTTTTATTAATGAATTAAACATAATAGCAGTTTTAGGTTGTTCAATATCAATCCAAATTCTTTTTCCAGAAAGACTCATAGTAAGCACTTAAATGAGTATTATGTTTTAATTTTTTTTATAAATATAACTATCATTTATAGAAAATTTGACAATTTATTGGAATTTTAATTAATTGAATAGTAGATTTCATGGAGTAAGAAAAATTATTTCTGACAAATACAAGGATTTGATTTACACTTAATACATTTACCGGGATATTTTTTTAACAAAGCAGATTCGAGATTAATTTCTAATAAATTTGCCAGGGAACTTGTCCAAGCAATAATATCCGCTAATTCTTCTGAGGCATTTTGTCTGTTTAAAACCTTATTTCTCAATACTCGTGCAAATTCTCCAATCTCCTCGATTAACCAAATAAAAGTGACCTCAATGCCTCTATTTAGATCTCGCTTGAAATAAAGATCTTTAATTAAATTTTGAAATTCTGAGACTTTCATGTGAACTCCATTTTAAATTGTGTGATTTTTTTTTATTGATAAAACATTACCAATCTTATCCACCGCTAGGGGTGAATAACCATGAAAAAACTCCAGCCCAAGCTAATAGTACGATTAGGATTAAAGCAATAGATAAAATCACTGTAGTTATAGGGCCTACTTTAATCCCAACTGAGCTATCCTGGAAGAATCTCATTAATCCTGCTCCCGCCATAGGCATTGGAGCACTACCACTTCGTCTCTTTTTACGTCTTGATTGAGTCGTACGAGAAGACATAACTAAAATTAGTACTGAAATATATAATAATTATATTTTAAGATAATTACTAAAAGCATTTAAAATTTTATTTTGGAATGTAGTACAAAATATAGAAAATTTTTTTATCTTGTTTTAATTATTTTTTGATAATTTTAAGAAGAAGTTATATAATATGTTGAAAAAAGTAAGAATAGTATTAATTCTTGTATTTTTTTTAGTATTTTTAGTTAATGTTTTATTTCTTCCGCATCTATTTAATTTCAATTATAATGTAAAAAATAATGAGATAGATCAACCAAAATATTCCGCGACTTTAGAAGGAGCAGAGAATATCGTAGTCACCAATCTTCTTAGAAACGTCACCCTAAGTGGTTATGGTTTCACCTCATTTGAAGACTCTTTATCATTTACAAATTATAATAATAATCCTATCACCTCAATTTTTGTTGGAATCCCATTATCTCATTCGGATGATCTAATTTTTTATAAAACTACAGGAGATAATGGAAATACTTTACTTACTGAACGTTCCTATATGATAGTAAAAGATTATGAAATGATTGCAATATATTTTGACACCCCCTTATTACCTCAACAAACAAAAACCATCAAATTTTTTCATCAATATAAAAATCTTATTTCATATACTCAAATAGATAAACAATATCTTATTTATAAGGGGCTTGCTTTTCCAATCTTGCCATACAGAGCAGAAGGAGATATAGAAGCTGATTATTACGTACCAGAAGGATCTGAAGATATAGATGGTGGTTGGGGTTTTGAAGTGCCCAGTCCTGAACATTATGTGTCTTATCAAGTAGGTTATCTTGAAGAACCAATTGAAGATTTGATATTAACACCATATATGGAAAATTTAAATAACTCAAAGCTGATTACCATCACATTTTCTCACCAGGAATATTCAAATATACAAATCAAAGAACTTAACAGAGAGATTTATCTTTCACCATGGGGGATAATGAGAATTACCGATGATATTACAGTTGAAAATTTTGGTACTATCTCTTTTGGACATGTTTTGCTTGATATACCGTCTAATGCTAAGAATATAATTGTGTCAGATGACTTAGGAAAATTACTATTTAGTTCAAAAAACAAAAACGGAATGAAGGAGCTAACTATCGCTTTCTCATTAACTCGTGTCGTTTTGATCCCTAGTTCTACTTATAACTTTAAAGTCGAATATGACTTACCCTTTGAGGATTATTATTCTGTAAATTGGGACAAAGGATCAATTCAACTTGATATTTTATTAACAAAATTTGAATATCTTGGAAGAGATCAAACAACTACAATTATTATCGATGGATGCAATACAATTAATCATATAACTGAACCTCCAAAAGCCATAAAAGAATCACGGGGTACTATTATATTAACATATGAATCGGATTATATTGCACCTTTTGAAAGTAAATTAATTCAATTTACCTTTATAATTGATTTCTTCAACTTACTTCTAAGACCAATAGTTTTTATACTTTTAATATCTTTTATTGCATCAATTTATGTTTTAATTGTTAAATCAAGAAAGGAAAGCAGTGATATATTTGTTTTAAAAAAGGAGTTAATCCCAGTTAATGAAATACGGGAATTTTGCTCTTTATATGAAGAGAAAAATGCATTATTCTTAGAAATCAGACAAGCAAAAGAAAATGAAAGAAGAAAGAAAATTTCTAAAAATAATTATAGAAAAATTTTAGATAAGAACACATCAAAAATAGATGAAATACAAAGAGAATTAAATCCCTTTAAGAAAGTATTAGAAACAAACATCAACTTTGAAAATATTATAAAAAAATTAGATCTTCTTGAAGCAGAGCAAACCAGTGTTAAAGATAGCTTAAATCTTTTAGAGTCCCGATATAAAAGAGGAAGGTTACCTTCTAAAGCTGCTTATCTTAAATTATCTGAAGATTTCAAAAAAAGAAGTAAAAAGATTGACAGAAATATTGATAAATTAATTCAACAATTAAGAAGTTACCTACTTTAGAATATCGATCTTGTGGAAAAAATCATGAAACCATGGTTATTTGATATATTAGCATGTCCCATTGATAAATCTTTTCCATTAAAATTATATATTTTTTCTTTTGAAACGAAATCTGAAGAATTTGATGTATTTCTCGATATCTACTTAAAGAGAGATTTATCCTATATAAATGAAGAAAAAGTAATTGAAGTTTCTAAAAAAAAAGATGTCATGTATATAAAAGATAATATAACTATTGAGTATTATCCGATAAAATCTTATCTTGAATTGATTATTTCAAGCATTAATGAATTAGACAATATCTTTGACAAAACTAAAAATACAAATAGTAAAAAATGTTTAAATTTAATAAAGACAGAGATTAAACAAAAAGTTATAGAATTTTTAAATAAGAATGAATTTAGCAACCTTAATGATATTTTACCTGAATTATACTTTCTAAATAAAATAAAAGTAGAAACTGAAATTGAATCAGGTTTATTATTTTGCGATAAATGTAGTCGTTGGTATCCAATAATAGATACTATACCACAAATGCTTCCAGATAAATATAGAGATAAACAAAAAGAAATTGAATTCCTTAAAATCAATAAAAATTTATTAGATGAAGAATTCTTTTTTCAAAATTTAAAACCATATAATTTATAAAAAAAAGCCCGGTGGTGTAGTGGCCAAGCATTTGGGGCCTTGAACCCCGCGACCACGGTTCGAATATTAACAAGTATGCTTGTTAATTGAAATTCCGTGCCGGGCTATTTTTATATAAAGAAAAGGGGAAATGCTAAAATATATCATTAATCTAAGTAAATAAAAATATCCCGCAATACCATGACTCTTATTACAGAGCTAAATTGGAATTTCTTTAAAATTCTTTATTTAATAATAATTTTCGTAATTGGGTTTCTAGTTACTTATAAAATCCTCCCTTTAATAATTAAATTCATGAAAAAGAAAGGTCATGTGGGGTATGACATACATAAAAACGCTCAGCCTGAGATTGCTGAATCTGGTGGAATAGTTTTAGTGATTGGTTTTGCTCTTGTTTCAATTTTCTTAATATTATTTTTTCCAAAAATATCTCATGAGACGCTCATCTTTCTTTTAACTGTTATTCTTGCGGGAGTCATAGGATTTATTGATGACCTAATAAAATTAAAATCGAGATATAAAATTATCCTTTCAATATTTTGTGGGGGCCCTCTTTTTTTTGCAAATATTTTAGGTTTTGTATCAATCTCTTCACCCACAATACCATTTTTAGATAAAACCAGATTAAATTTCATTTATCCACTTATGATACCTGTAATTATAGCTGTTTTTGTAAATAGTATAAATATGTTAGAGGGCTATAATGGAGAAGGTTCTGGTACTAGTTTAATTATAGTATCATTTCTGTTTATTTGTGGGCTATTATGGAATTCAGCTGAAGCAGTGTTTTTTACTATTCCTGTTATATCAATATTAATCCCATTTTTTATTTTTAATAAATATCCTGCAAAAATCTTCCCTGGAGATGTAGGAACTCTAAGTATGGGAGCAATGATCGCTTGCATTATGCTTTTTAGTTCACTTGAAGTTGCTACGTTTTGTGCTCTTCTAACTCATATTATTAATAGTTTCTATGTGATTAATTCTGTTCGCGGATTCTTTGAAAGTAGTGATATTCATAAAGAAAAAAGTGATATTATATTACTTAAAGATGATCGAATACAAGCATCAGATAAAAGAGATGCGGCTTTAACCCTACCTCGGCTAATATTAGCAAAAGGTCCATTAACAGAACCAGAGTTAGTAAAAAATATTTTCGCTATTTCAATGAGTTGTGGATTTTTTTCTATTCTCTCAATAATTTTCTTGCTTGTTTCTACAGGAAATCTTGAATTTATTGTTCTTGTGATTTCCGTTATTATACTTTTTATTCCTACCTGTTATATATTATATAAATTTCCCAGAATAAGAGGAATAATTGTACAAATGATAATTTTACTAGTTTCGCTAATATTTTTCCTATTTATTATTGAAATCTTTATTATGCCTTTACCATTTGATGATATTAGTTTTTTTATATTTGAAATTCCAGTTAATCTTTTACTTTCTTTTCTCTTTCTTGTTCCTGGATTAGTAGTTTGGTATATTCTAACTATTAAATCCTTTTGGATAGTAATTGAGAAAATGAAAAAGAAAAAGGAATAGATATAAAGGTATAAGATTTTCTCTATTTTTTCTAAAAAAATTAATTAACTCTATTATTTATTATCAAAATAAAAATAAAGAGAAAAATGAGGTACTATAGTTGAAAAAATTTTTTAGAACTATCCTATTTTTTTTATATATTTTTATATCGATCATATCATCTATTTTTTTGAATATATCATTTTTTCATTTTAATTGGACAAGACTTATAGTAGATTGGAGTTTCTTAATAACAATTTTCTTATATTTATTAACAATTGAAGAATTTTATCATTGGGTTCAAAACAATGAAAGAAGTGAAATGAGTGATATAATTGCAATAGCATTTTTCTTTTTCCTTATTTTTTTCTTTTCTAAGGATTTTTTAACTTCTTTAATGGGAGCATTTTCAATTTATCTGTGGATTGGAATTTTTGAATTACGAGAATATCCAATATTAAATAAAATATTAATAATTTCTTTAGTGACTTACAATGTAATATTTATCGCAGGTATTATTTCCTTCTATCAAAATAATCCTTTTTTTATAAATACTGCTTTTGCTTTTTCATTTTGGATTATATTGATTATGGGATTTATCTTATTTGGAAGAAAATATTTAATTGTGTGGAGATTTATGAGTCCCGAATATTTAACACTATTATTATATATAATAGCTTGGTTAGCAGTTGCTATTCTTAATCAATACACACCACTCAACTTCATAAGCAATAAATCCTTGATTTTTAATCAATTTTCAATTATCGATTATTTTATGAATATATATTTTATCCTAATCTGTGTGAATTGGATAATATATTTTATTTCTGGTTTAATTCTAGATAAAATGCTTGGAATTAAGAGAGTAAAAGACAGTTCTATTTTGAAAAAAGTAAAGAAAGTAAAAGACGATATTGGAATTAAAGCTAAAGTGAAAGTAGGTTTTGGACAATACCCAATTTTAAATGCCATGGCTTATGGTTCTTTTCTTGATAAAAGAATTGCAATTATTGCTGAGGACATGAATCAAATTCCAAATGATGAATTAAATGGTATTTTGGCTCATGAATTGGCACACACAAAAGGAAACCACACTTTAATTTTAACAATTATTACAACTGGGGATTTAATTGTTAGAATGATTTTGGGTATCCCAGCCACATTTTACGATTATACTTTTGGAAACCCTCGGATTCCTATGATTCTTTTTATTTTTTTGAATATAGTAATATATATCCTTCTTTTTGTATTTGTAAGAATTTTAGAAGGAAAGGCTGATTTAAAAGCGAAAAAAGCGGGATATGCTGGTGAGCTAGTTAAAGCACTTTATAATTTAGAAAGCTTCTATGCTACTGGAAGAGAAATAGGATTGAATACGATGTTATTATGCGAGGAAAAGATAACAAAAGATAATCAACTATTAGATTATATGAATACAGCCATTTATTTACATCGTTCTATGATTAAACCATCAAGAGGCTCCCTAATTTCAAATTTTATAAATTCTCATCCACCTAGTTATCATAGAATTGCAGGATTATTAAGTGATGAGTTAAAACCCAGCAAAGAAGCAATCCTTCCTTTTATTTGTTTAAGAAAATCTAAACAAAAAAAATATGCTAAAAAATTTGAAATTGCAAGAGGGAAATTTAAATTGATAGCAAATGAAAAATTTAAAGAATTTTTTAGAATTGACGATATTTCTTCACTAATGGTCAAACTTAGAAGGAATGAATTATATAAATTTGATGTTCAGAAAGATTATATTTTTCGGAATCTAATTACAGATGAATTAATTCTTGGAAAACTAGACAATATTGAATTTATTGATGATATTTCTGATCCAGTCCAATTTATAGTAAATAAAAAAAAAAATAACAATATCTGTCGTTTAAATTCATCAAATTATATGCGTATTCGATATGATTTAAACGCACAATATTTCTTACAGAAAGATCAACCCTTAACTTTAACTGATATTGTAATTTCCAATAAAAGTAAAAAACCATACTATCTTTTCATGGAAAATGATATCACTGAAATCCAAAAGTCAATTTTAAAGATACATTTACCAATTTCAAGTGTTCAAATCGAATCTTTGAAAAATCAAGAGGTTTTTTTAAAAACTCAAGGAACTTTAAAAAGATTTAAATGCACAAATATAATTAAAGCAGATAGTCTAGACAATTTTCAAATTGAATTATATAGTAAAGAGAATACAGATAAAGAATCAATCAAATACAATTTCAATCAATTAATAATTCGACCTAAAAAAATTTATTTGAATATTAGCAGAAAATCCAATTTTCGAGAATCTGAAGTAAATATGATTAAATGGTTATCCACTAACAAAATTCAATCTTTTATTCACCTTAAGAAACCTGTGAATAATATAGAAATTGGTTATATTCAGAATATTGAAGGCAATTTACAAAAAAATTATGAAAAACATTCAATCAATAACAATAAGAATGGAAATCTTTTACTAATAATAAATAATATTTTTGGAAAGGAAGAGAAAATTCCTTATAAACAAATAGAAGCAATTTATTTTGAATATGATAGTGCTGTAATACTAATTAAATCAGCGACAAGCTTCAGTAGTCGGTTAGGATATAAAATATTAAAGAAGTTCAAACCTGAAAGAATAATTATGACTTAAAAAAATTTAATATAAATGTGTCTTTCTAAAATTTAATTATGGTAAGTAAAATTAAAAGCGTTATTCGACTTCTACGTATTCGGCAATATTATAAAAACTTCATGATTTTTGTTGGGATTTTTTTCAGTGGTAGATTATTTGATTACTCCCTCTATTTTCCCCTCTTAATTGGTTTTGCTTTACTATGTTCGGCTTCATCTTTTAATTATATTATCAATGATATTCGAGATATTGAAAATGACAAAAAGCATCCAGAGAAAATAAGGAAGAAACCTCTTGCTTCCGGAGATCTTTCAATTTCTTTTGCCGTGTTAGTTTTAATTATATTAATTGTATTTATAGTGTTAAGTTTGGTATTTATTATTCCAAAGAACTCTACTGTTGGGCTAACACTCATGATAGTCTTCATAATCGTAACAGGCCAGCTGTACAATCATATTTTAAAAAATTTTGCTTTTATAGACATAATAATCTTATCTACGGGATATTTATGGAGAGCTATAGCAGGTTGTGTTATTATTGGAGAATATATTTCGGGCTGGTTATATTTTGCAATCTTTGAGATTGCTCTATTCTTAAGTATTGCAAAAAGAAAGAGTGATTTAGAATTACTTGGTAAAGAAAGAGCCATTGAACATAAAAAAGTATATGATCAATACTCCCAAAAATTATTAGATCAATTTTATGTAATGATTGCCGTCTCCATTTTTATGACTTATTCTCTTTATCTCATCTTTAAATTTAATTTGTTTATTCCAGAAGAAACAAGCCTCAATGAGCTGTTTGTTGTCCTAACAATACCAATTTCACTATATATAATTATGAGATTTATGTATCTTACCTCTGCTAAGCCAGAAATCGCTCGTAGTACTGAAAAAGCATTTCTAGATAAAGGAATGATTATTGCTAGCTTAATTATGTTTATTATTCTCATTTTATCTTTTTATCTTGAAGAAATTGTTGAAATACTAAACCTCTAAAGGAGAACCCATTTTTTTCCCATTACATTGTTTTTTTTAATTGAGAATTAAAAATCAATTATGATTTGAGAAATTAATTAAAAAAAAAGGAAAAAACTTATAAGCTTACAAATTTAAAAAAAATTTAATAAATAATCTAAAAAAAATTATAAAATTACTAATTAAAAAAGTGTTGTGATTTTTTAATATGGAAATGGAAAAGAAAAACTTAGCAATTATAATTTTAGCCGTTGTTCTAGTCGTATCTGGTGTTGGAAATATTATCCTTGGAGTATTAGTTTCAGTACCTCAAGCAGCATCACAAAATACCATAATTGCTGGGGAGATGTATGGTCCTGATAATTTAGATCCTCATGAGTTATGGGAGAGTGCAGGCTTCAATATAGATCAGCAAATTTACGAAGGGTTATATCGATATGCAATCGAAGATTCAGATATTCCACTTGTTCCACAGTTAGCAAGCGCAATTGGTAATTGGTCATATGCTTCAGTAGATCCTGAACATAGTATTGCAAATCTAACCATTGCCCTAAGACATGACGTAACTTTCCATGATGGAACTCCATTCACCGCTGCTGCAGTTAAATGGAGCTTCGATAGATTAGCATATTGGATGAATGTAACAGGTGACCTTCCTGCTACTGAGACAGTCGCTCAAATAGAATCCCTATATAGATGGCCTGATTGGACCCCAGTTATTAATGAAACTGTAGTTGTTGATGATTATACAGTTAAATTCGTATTAAATAGACCTTATGGAGTGTTCGATGCTCTCTTATGTTTCAGTGGTTCATTTATTATGAAACCCATAGATGCCCAGTTGCATTCGAGGATTCAAGTATCACAAGCTTGTGCTCCAGGTGGAAGTGGAGACCAAATCATTGGAACTGGTCCTTTTATTTTTGAATCATATAGGGCTGGTGTAGAGACAAGAATGAAACGTAATGACGATTATTATCTAGAACCAGCAGCAGTTGAAAGAGTAGTTATCACTATCATTCAAGATGCAGATGCTAGAAATAACGCGATGTTAGCAGGTGATATTAATCTTTTAGAATCCCCACATCCTTCGTTCTATGATGAGATGAGAGCCTCTACTAAAGTTAATCTTGTAGAAGTAGACTCCCCTGCAAGTTCAATTACACAATATCTAGGATTCAATAACAAATTAATTAATAAAACATGGAGACAAGCAATGTCATGGGCAATTAATTACTCTTACATGATTAATGAACTTTTAGAAGGTTATGCTTTAAGATTAGAATCAGCTATTCCTATGGGAATTGCATATGCTAACTATTCAAGTCATGAAGCAGTTTATAATGTTACTAAAGCAAGGCAAATCATGCAAAGCATGGGATTTGGGACTACCTTTACTACAGACACTCAATGGCAAGGAGCTACGTTTAGATCGGTAAATTATACATATAATATCGGTAATAAATTCCGAGAAGATATGTTGATCTTATTACAACAAAATCTCGCTAATATTGGAATTAAAGTCACAGACAATGGTCAAGAATGGACTCCATACCTCGATTTAGTCTATAATAGAACAGCTCCCGGCTATGATGGATTGGAGCTCTGGTTTATTGGATGGATACCTGATTATAATGATCCAAGTAATTATGTTAATTCTTTGATGTCTAATGTATCATCTGGTAACGCAGCTCAAATTAACGATCCCACGTTAGAAGGGCTGCTAAGAGCAGGTCTAGTTGAAACTAATACTACCCTAAGAGCGCAAATCTATAATGAGATGCAACAATATCTTTGCGAAGATCTCATGCCATGGGCATGGGGTTATAGTTCCTTAAACAGAGATGCCTTTGCGCCAAATCTAAAAGGATTTCCAACTAACCCATGGGGCTATGTATATTTCTATCCTTGCTATTTTGTTGTAGACTAGAAATAAATTAAGGAGGATACTTATAAACTAAAAATTAATCAATTTTTTTTTTTAATTTAAAAGAATATTTAATAATTTTTGAACAATAAAAAAAGGGGATAAGAGCAAATAAAGAAAGTTATATAGAAGAAACTCATTATTTAATGATTATTTTTTATGAAAAAATGTTATTTTAAAATTAATAAAAAGACTATTATTTTCAAATTTAAAACAAAAACGATAAATTATTCAAATTAAAACAAATTATCTATAAAATAATCCTTATGAGGACTAAAATTGATTTTGGCAGGCAAGGAAATTTTATTTTTACTATTCTCATGATCCACTTCTTATTTTTTGGATATATATGTAATGTGTATAAAAAATCAATAGGAGTAGATATATTATATTTGCATAAAATTCTATTTAGTCCCTATTCTTTTATTTCAATCATTATTCTTTTTCTATTAGTGTTTATTATGGTATTCAGAGAACAATTTTTTGAATATGGGATTAGGAATAGTATTTGGCTTACTCCCATAATCATAGGACAATCGTGGTTTTGGTATATCTTTATTAATTATAAATTAGATATATTTATCCAGATTGGACGATTTTTTATTAGTTATGAAGGATACCTCACAATTTTTTCAATATTGGGTATTAATTTATTAGCAGCAATTTTAGCTGCTTATGCTAGACAGAAATATAATGAATATTTTAGAACTACGAAAGAGATTCAAGATTAAAAAAAAATAACAACAAAAAATTATAAAAATTGGTCAGGGTTAAAATATGAGTATGCTTAAATATATATTACGAAGACTATTACAACTAGTACCTATATTATTTGGAGTTTTACTTATAACATTTTTCCTTTCTAGAGCAATGCCAGGGGATCCCATTCAAGCGCACCTCCCACCAATATATACACAAGCACAATATGAAGCGAGAAGGCATCAACTCGGATTTGATTTACCTCTATGGCAACAATTTTTTATATATCTAGGAAACTTATTTGCGGGTAATTGGGGTTATTCTATATCAATTAATAGAGGACAAGATGTCTGGGAACTTATCTGGGAAAGATTTCCAAGAACTTTAGATATAGCAATATTATCAATAATTATTGCATCAATCGTAGGCATTAAAACTGGAGTAATATCAGCAACCCATAGAAATAAGGCAAAAGATACAATATTAAGGGGATTTGCTCTTGTGGGGGTGTCTATTCCGGTATTTTGGTTAGGATTACTCCTTCAATTCTTTGTAGCCTATAAGCTAGGTTGGTTACCAGCAATCGGATATAAAGATATGAGATATAGTGATCCTCCACTAAGGACAGGTTTCATGGTAATAGATGCTATAATTGCAGGTCAAATGAATTTAGCGATAGACTACTTAGTTCATTTGATTTTACCAGTATTATGCTTAGCATTTATATTTCTCGCAACATTCACAAGACAAACACGTTCAAGCATGCTTGAAATATTACAACAGGATTATATTCGAACCGCAAGAGCAAAAGGTTGTAGAGAAAAAGATGTAATAAAAAAACATGCTAGAAGAAATGCATTAATTCCTACCACAACTGTTATAGGATTAAGCATTGGTGGCTTATTAGGAGGGGCTATGTTAACTGAAATTACTTTTAATTTACATGGAATGGGTGAATTATTATTACGTGCTATACTTGATCGAGATTATTATGTCTTAAATGCGATCGTATTTATGACCACAATGATATTCATTCTTGTAAATTTATTTACTGATATGGCATATGCGTATTTAGACCCTAGAATAACATTTCAATAGAACAGAACATAAAGGAATACAACTAAAAGGACGTGAAAAAAAATTAAACAAGAAACTTATCAAGAAAAAATGGAAGGATTTATCGAAGAAGAAAAAAAAGTGGGTACTTTAAAAAACATAATCTTATGGATTTTTTCTAATATTAAATTTCTTCTTATACCTGGTTCTAGAATAGAAGAATTATCACAGCGGGAATCTGACTATGAAAGAACGGTTAGTAAGAGAAAATTTATTCGGAGATTAAAATCACCCTTAACTATCATAGGAATTTTTATCGTTATTTCTATCATAACATTAGCAATTTTTGGACATTGGATTTCTCCCTATACCATTGAAGAAGCTGACGGAATGTTAGAGAATTCATGGGCGGGTCCATCTCCAGATCATCCTTTAGGGCAAACAAATTTTGGGCGTGATATCTTAGCAAGAATAATATTTGGGGCAAGAAATTCCTTAACGATTGCACTACCTGCAATTACATTAAGTGTAGTTGTAGGTGTCATAATAGGTGTGATTGCTGCTTATTATGGTGGATGGATAGATACCATTTTAATGAGATTATGCGATATTTTTCTGGCATTTCCTGCATTGGTTTTTGCTATTATATTAGTGGGAATTTTAGGTCGAAGAATGGATATTATAATTTTAGCTTATGGAATTCTTGGTATACCTTTTTATTCACGTTTAATTAGGGGATCAGTATTACAGGCAAGAGCGTTACCTTATGTGGAAGCCGCAAGAGTATCTGGAGCAGGTAGTTGGAGAATAATGTTTAGGCATATCCTACCTAATTCTATACAACCAATCATAATTTCATTTACGTTCGATATTGGTGGAGTTATATTGAGTTTTGCAGGGTTAGCATTTTTAGGATATAGTGATCCTCACTTAATTGAATGGGGGAGAGACATCGATATTGGGCGTGGTCATCTCGTTAATGCCCCTTGGGCGGCATTATGGCCAGGATTAATGATATTGGTTACAGTATTGGGTTTTATGTTAGTTGGAGATGGATTAAGAGATGCTCTCGACCCAAGATTAAGAAATTTATAGCGTTAGACTTATCTCTTGTATAAATTACTATTGAGTTGACATAGAACATGAATTTAACAGAAAAAAAATATAGTAGTGAAGATATTAAAACAGATCAATTTAATTTAGATTTACAAAAGAAATCAGAAATACTGCTTGAAGTTAAAAACTTAAAAACATACTTTTATACCGAAGAAGGTATTGTCAAGGCAGTTGATGGTATTTCATTTGATATATATTCAGATGAAGTACTTGGTCTTGTTGGCGAAACTGGATGTGGGAAATCAGTTACAGCTCTCTCAATTTTACGACTTGTAAGGGATCCTGGAAAGATTATCGAGGGTTCAATTAAATTCAATGGTATTAATATTCTGGCATTAACCGAACAAAAAATGAGACAATACCGTGGCAATCAAATTACCATGATATTTCAAGATCCTCTTAATTCACTTAACCCCGTAATGACAGTTGGTAAACAAATATCGGAAGTTTTTCTTTTACACCAAAAAGAAGAACTTAAAGAAATTTTAGACAACCGCCTTTTGGATAGGAGAAAGTTAATAGATGAAAAAAATGAATTAAAGAATGAACTAAAAAATAAAAAAAAGAATGGAATTATATCTGAAGAAGAACAGGAAAATCTTCAATCGCAAATTGATGAACTTAAAGCTAAAATACCGAAACTACCTATTTTAAAGCATATTGCATTGGAAAAAGCAGAAAAAATTATAAAGAGAGTAGGAATTGCAGATGCAGATGGTATAATAAAAAGATATCCTCATGAGTTGAGTGGTGGTATGAGACAACGTATTATGATTGCTATGGCACTTTCATGTAATCCACTGCTTTTAATTGCTGATGAGCCAACAACCGCCTTAGATGTTACTATTCAAGCTCAAATTCTTGATTTAATGCAAAAACTGAAGAAAAAAATGAGAACTTCAATCCTTCTAATAACTCATGATTTAGGAATCATTGCAGATACATGTAACCGAGTTGCTGTTATGTATAGTGGAAATATAGTAGAATATGCAACTGCTGAAGATTTATTTAAAAATCCTCGTCATCCATATACCAAAGGTCTAATAGCAGCTATTCCTAGTATTGAAACAAAAGACAAAAAATTAAAAACTATTCGAGGGATGGTTCCAAACTTGATTTACCCCCCTTCAGGGTGTAGATTTCACCCAAGATGCGACAAGCGATTGGAAATCTGTGATAAAATCAAACCAACTTGGCTTGAAATAAGCGATAAATATTTTATTGCATGTCATCTTTATGATCCTAAGTATAAAGATTCTCCGAAATATATGTGGGAAAATGAAGAAGTTGTTGAATCCCATAAAGTATAACATTAAAATTAAATATATATCAAGATAGAAAGAAAAATGCAGATAGAAGAAGAAAAAATTGACAATGAGAGGAAAGGAAGAATACTTCTCTCTGTAAAAGATCTTAAAACTTATTATCCTATATTAGGTGGGTTATTTAAAAGAAAAATAGGGGATGTAAAAGCAGTTGATGGAGTTTCCTTCAATCTTTATAAAAAAGAAACATTTGGGTTAGTAGGAGAAAGTGGATGTGGTAAAACAACTATTGGAAACACAATTCTAAATTTGGTACCCCCTACTTCTGGAGAGATTTATTTTAATAATAAAAAAATACAATTAGTGAAAAAAAAAAAGAAGAAAAAAGGGGAAAGAAATAATGAAATAAAAACTTCAGAGGAAACAGCTAATATTGATGGAAACTCGACTATTAAATATTCCCAAGAACTCCGTAAAAAAATTCAGATGGTATTTCAAGATCCTGACTCTTCATTAAATCCTCGCTGGAAAGTGGTTAATATTATTGGGGAACCTTTAAGAATTCTCCTAGGTATGAAAAAAAGAAGAGAAATTCGTAAACGAGTTCTTGAACTTTTAGAAGTAGTATCAATGAAAGTTGAGCATTTAGATCGATATCCTCATGAATTCTCTGGTGGTCAAAAGCAAAGGATTGTAATTGCCAGAGCATTAGCTTGTAATCCTGAACTGATTATCTTGGATGAACCAACTTCCGCTCTTGATGTATCTGTTCAAGCTCAAATCTTAAACTTATTAAAAGAACTTCAAGAAAGATTTGATTTATCTTATCTTTTTATAACTCATGATTTAAGTGTGATACAACATATCGCTGATAGAATCGCAGTGATGTATTTAGGCAAATTTGTTGAAATAGGTTCAATTGATGAAGTTTTCTATAATCCAACACATCCTTACACCAGAGCTTTATTATCAGCACGACCCACATTCGATCCTGGTTCAAGAGCAAACAGAATTATATTAGAAGGAGATGTTCCTAGTCCAATTAATCCGCCAGAAGGGTGTCCTTTTTATCCTAGATGTCAAGAAAAAGATAAGCATGCAGGATGTGGTATTGAAAATCCTAAAACGATCCATCTAGGTGGAAACCACTATATATCATGTTTACCTTTCAAGAAATAATATAAATCTTACATTAAAATAACATGAAAATTATTTTAGATTAATAATATTTTTTCTTCAAATATAATAAATAATAATTAATTGAAAAATCTTATAATAATCAATCTTTAGATAGTGTCTATTCTAATTTTGAATCAATACTCTTTAAAGATTGGTAACAAATATTTAAACATCCATTCAGATTTTCAATAGAACATTTATCAGGGGTATCTTTCAAAGAGTGTATGAGATGTGAATCTTTATCTGAATGAAAACAGCTAATTTGTAATTTTTTCCTTGCACGATGAGCATATCTTTTGAACATTTTGTAATCACTTTTCGGTTTAATTGTTTTATCGAATTTAACTAATGGAATTTTTAACTGTTTTGCTGTTGCTTCAAAAACATCATTTAAATTATCATTTATTTTTCTCCTGAAAATAAATCCTGTTTTATTTAGAAGACCAATAAAGGATCCAACCATATCGATATTAATATAATAAGATCTATCTAAATTATATTCCTGGCTTAAATTATTGAGGTGATTTCTACAAAAATTTTTTGAGCCTTTCATACCCCATTCTTCGGCCCCTGTCCAGATAATTAAGAGATCCATGTTATTTAGAGGATTTTCATGAAATAATTTTGCCAGTTCAATTAAAATTGCAACTCCACTTGCGTTATCAATTGATCCTGCTGATGGAGTTTGGATGAAAACCAAAAAAAGTATAGGAACTGAAACAAAAACTCCAGTGATTGATGTAAAAGTTATTAACACAATTACTAAATTTGATAGAGGAACGATGTCCAAATAATCAAAAATAAAAATTGCTGAAAAAATTAAAATAATCAAACTATAGAATAAGATTACAATTCTATATATAAAAAATATCATAATTTGTAGTTTGTATGGAATATTCAGAGAAATCGAATCATAATGAGCTGTAAAAATAACTAATGGACGATCTGGAGATTGATCTTTAGATAATATTCTGGTAAAGATATTTTTCGATTCCTCTTTTTCTATAAAAGATATATCTCGTGCTCTTTCAAAGAAATTCTTTATAATAAAATAGAGGATGATAATTAAAAATAAGCGAAAAAGGATTAGATAGAATAAAATAAGAATATAGCTCATTCTCATCATTATCCTCATAGGACCTGTCCATTCAAAATGTTCAACTCTAGTTTTAATATTATACTTCTTTAATTCTTTTCCTATGTAATTCAATGCTTCTGTTTCTCCTGTAGTCGTGCTAGTTCGATTAAATGCTAAGGATTTTACATGTTCAATAGTATCTGTTTTATTATATAGCTGTATATCTGAAACTGAAATCATAATAAGATGTGTGCTTAATTTATTTTTTATTAAAAATTATAAGAGAACAATTCTATTTTATTTTCTTTATTCAATTTAATTTGTCATAATATTTTGATTAATTCAGATGAATTATAAAAAATATAAAATTATGAATTAAAGCATTATAAATTCTTAATAGGAGGCATTAAATACTTATCTACGGTTATATTTCCGGAACAAAAAATTAAATATAAGATTTTTAATTTTCTAATTTATCTATGAGTAAAAAATGCCAAATATTCATAATCAAAACATCTCCCAAAACTGTTCTTGAAGATTATAGTAAATTAATGCATTTATCTAAGTATCAAGAGCATTTTCCTAAAGTTCTTAAAACAATTATTAAACTTAATCTTAGTTGGTCGAAATTCTACCCTTCATGTTCTAGCCCTCCATGGCAAGTAGAAGGCGTTCTTAAAACCATGATTGAGGATGGCTTTGATCCTCGTAACCTTTTTACAGCTGAAAACCGTACTGTTGTAACCAATATTTCAAAAGGAATTACTCAAAATCGCTGGAGTCCAATCATTAAAAAATATGGTGCTTGGTTTGTGCCTTTAACAAAAGTTCCTTTTATTTCATATAATGATGATTTAAGATCAAAATTTGAGACCATAAGAGATAGAGAATTGCATGTATTAGATTCAAAAATTTTTCCAAATGGATTTAGCATACCTAAATTTTATTTAGGAAAGCCTATAATTCATCTACCAACCATGAAAACACATGGACATACTGGTTCTGCTGGCGGATCATTAAAAAACACAAAAGATGAGGCGAAAAATGGAGGAATTACATGCGCTATGAAAAATGCTTTTGGAGGATTGTTAACCAAACGAAGACATTTTTCTCACCAATATATGAGTGAGGTACTAGTTGATTTACTGATAATCCAAAAACAGATACATCCTGAGATAATGTCAATTGTAGATGGAACAGTTTGTGGTGATGGTGCGGGTCCGAGAACCATGATACCACGGATTAAAAATTATTTACTTGCGGGCTATGACCAAGTGGCGGTAGATACTGTTGTTGCAAAAATGTTAGGTTTTGAACCTTTAAAACTGCCTGCTATAAAAATTGCTCACGACGAAGGTTTAGGATGTGGAGATTTTGATCAAATTGAAATTGTAGGGGAAGATATATCACATGTTGACTGGAAATTTAGAGTAAAAAGAAGTCTAGTAATTTGGGGTGATCAAATGGTAAGAAAAGGAAAACTCTCTTTTTTACATCCATTATTCCATAATAAAGTATTTATGGCGTTGCCCATTTTAAGTTCATTAATTTATCATGATATGTTTTGGTATCCTACAGTAGGTAAAAAAAGAATAAAAGAGTTTATGAAAACTGAATGGGGAAAAATGTTTGAAAATTACCCAGCTGAATCGTCAGGCACAATAAATAAATATAATTAAATGATCTCTTTTAATATTTCTTCATAATCAAATTTCCCACTAATTCTATTAATTTTATAATAAATTATAAATTCAATGGAACCTCCTTTCCCTAAAATTGGAGATTTTATTATTCCATATGGAAATATATCGTTTTTAATACTCCATTCTATCAATTCTTTTAATATATTACACATAATTTTTGATTCTCGAATAATTTTAAATTTCTTTTCTTTATGAAAATGATTCTCAAAAATAGGTTTTATTAACGCAATTATTACACCATCTGTTTTTACTAATTTTTTTACATTTGGAAGGATTTCTCTTAAGGAGGTGAAAGTAACATCAATTGTACAAATATCAACTTTTTCTTCTAATTCTATCAGATTACGGGCATCAATACCTAGCATTGGAATAACTTTTTTTCTCATCTTTTCACATCTCAGTAAAGGATGCAATACATCAATAGCTTTGTCTATTGCATATACTTTAGAGGCTCCATGTTTTATTAAACAATCTGTAAAGCCTCCTACGGATGCACCAATATCTAAACATACTTCATCTTCAACTGAAATCGAAAAAATGTTTAACACAGCTTCCAATTTCAGACCACCCCGTCCGACATATGGAAACTCTTTTAACATTTGAATTTCATGAGAACGGTCGATTCTTTTTCCAGGTTTTATTACCTTCTTTCCATTAATAATTATATAACCATTCAAAATTAACCATTGCGCTTTTGTTCTACTTTCTACCAAGCCTCTTTCTACTAGTAGAATATCAATCCGTTCTTTCATCAATTTTCTTATTTGCTAGAGTTATGATATATTTCTTCTCAATTTTCAATGACAATTTTCGACTTAATTTACTTATTTGTACTTTAATAGATGCAATTCCACCCCATTTTTTATAAATTGCTCTAAACAATAAACCAATAATAATAAATGCAGCTAAGATAAAAAACCAAATATTTACAGCATTTAATCGATTTAAAAATAAAAAATACAATAAATTATGTGTAATGTATATAGTAAATGAATAATATGAATAATAGAATAAAAATCTATAACTTTTTTCTACTTTGGTTATTAAAAATATTTCAAATATTAATAACAGGGTAAATAATACTAGATCTATCCCTAAAGAATAAAGTATCCATGAAAAAGTTCTTCGTTCTAAGAATTGTGGAAAAATAAAAAATATCCCTAAAATAATTAAGAAAATTCCAATGGCCATAAATGAAAATAAAAAGCTATACCTAAACGAGCGTTTCATGGTTTTTTCATTTTGATCTGAAAATAACGCATTAAAAAGAGTATCTCCAACCACAGTCCCAAATAGGAAAAAAGGGAAAAATGTTAATATTGGATCTTGGTGAATATTATGATATAAGAAGTAAAATATTAAACCGTATATATTTGTTTCACCTTCATATTGTAATAATACTGATACTAAAATTTGATTCAAGATTAAAACAAATAAACCAATCACAACCCTAAAAATCCTTGAAGTCTTTAAAAGAGGCCATGTTATAAAAAGAGATACAGCTGTAGTTAATAATACAAACCAGGTCCAGATCCAGGTTAGATTGTTCAGACTCAATGAAATTGATATATTATAAATAATTGCTATTACAAAAATAAAAAAAGCTCGAAGGAGATAAGAATTTCTCACTATGCGTGGATTATAATCCCCAAATTGATTCACCTTAATAGTTCTATTCCTGAAAGATAATGTAATACTTATTCCCGATACAAATAAAAAACCAGAGACCCCAATAGGATCTAATATCATTTTGGTAAGGCTATTTAACCAGGAATATTCACTTCTCAACCACCATTCAATTAAATGAGTTAAAATCATCCAAGCCATACATAATCCGCGAAAAATATCAATACTTTTTAATCTCTTCATAGATACTCCAAATTATTGCGATATCGACTAATTAATATACAGAAAAATCAGGAAAAAATCATAAATTAATAAATTCTCCTTATTCTTTAATAATCTCATAAAGATTTGCTGATGATTCACTAAGAGAAATTTCACCATCTAAAATTTTATTTATTAATTCCTGTAATTTGTCTAAGTAATTAACACAATTACCAATCTCTTTACTATTACTCCTATTATCATTAGGCAACTTGCTCTGTTTAAATAATGTTAGATAATTTGATTTTGTTATTTCAACACCCCTCCTTAGTGCTAATATTAAAGCTGAGAGCTCATGCTTTGTTTTTACTCTCCTTTTATAATCCTTAATTTTAGTTTTTGATGATTTAGATTCATCAATTAGATAAAGTTTCATTTTTTTCCTTAAATGAAACAAATCAAGGATACTTTCTATAAGTTCGAATGTCAAAGATAAAACCCCACTTCCAAACTTAAACTTTAACATCATCAAATTTGGATTATCATTTTGGAAATAATATTCTATATTTTTAATTAATTCTATGAAATCCTTTTTATCATAGAATGTTCGAGAAATTAAAAAAAAATCATCCAAAAATATCACTATTCCAATCTGTTTTGAACCGGGATCTACAGAAAATATTAATTCTGAATAACTATCTTTATATCCAACTCTATACGCGGCTAAAACTTTTAAAATATAATAGTGAAAATTAGTTTCTTCTGAACATGGGAGAATTTCTAATTTTTCTGGAATATTTACAAATTTCAATGCTTCCTTAGACGTGGTTAATATTAAAGAGGGAATTTTAGGATTTTTGATATTTAAATTTAAAATTTCAAACTTGATATTCAATCGATTTAATTCCTTATTTAATTTATAAAAAAAATTTAAATCCTCAGTACTAATATATAAAATTTTATTTCTCAAATTATAATTATAAATATTAGATAAAATTAATAATTTCTAAATACATGAAATTTCCAACATTAGAGTTAAATAAATATTTTGATTCCACTGATTCTTTACAAGGTATTTTTTCTGTATTTGGGGATTTTGGTGTTGGAAAAACCACCTTTAGTCTCCAAACTGCTATAAATTCTACAAAAAGTGGTAAATCTGTTATATATATTTTCACTAAACCTAATTTCCCTTATGAAAAGATTATGATGATAAGTAAATTCTCTAAATTTATTGAAAATAATATTCAATTTATTCAAATATTAAATTTTGTTGAATTATATCGCTTAATCTTTAATTTAGAATTTTTAATACTAGATTATTTGTCCCAGAATAAACCAAAATATAATTTAATCATCATTGATTCAATTACTAATTTGTATAAATTAGAACTTAATAAAGATAATAAAGAAAAAAATTATAGCTTAAATTATCAATTAAATCAAATATTAGCTAATTTAACTTATTTCAACAAAAAATATGAAATTGACGTTTTAATTGTTAATGAATTAAATAGAAAAATCATTGAAGATCAAATTATTGAGGTGCAAAGTGGTGGAAAAGTTATGGAATTTTGGGTAAAATATACCTTAAAAATAATTAAAACTGAAAAATTAAATGAGAGAAAATTTTTCTTTACAAATATTTCCCTACAAAATTCAGTTGAATTTACCTCAAATTTGGGAGAACAAGGATTTCTGTAATATCCATTAATAAATATTACCTACCTCTAAAAAATTTGATTAATTTTTAACTATGCTAAAAAAAAAATTAACTTTAATTAAAGAAGGTTCATCAGAATTTTATATTTATAACGTTGATCAAGGACAGATTCCTTCAAAATCAATGAATACATTTTATAATAAGAAAATGGAGATTAATCGAGATATATCATCTTTAGCCATTAATGCCTATACTGATTTATATGAACAACAAAAACTGATAATTATAGATTCTATGGCTGCATCAGGGATAAGCTCTATAAGGATGATAAAGGAATGCAAAAATATTAAAAAAATTTTTATCAATGATATAAATCCTGAAGCTATCAAACTAGTAAAAAAAAATATAAAATTAAACAATCTGAATAAAGCACCGATTAAAATAATTATAACCCAAAAAGATGCGAATCTCTTATTTTCTGAAATTGCTGTTACAAAAAATAAAATTTCAAATGAAATACAAAAAAAACCAAATGTTATATCAATTGATCCATTTGGCACTCCTAACCTTTATATTGACTCTGCAATCAAAACAATACAAAAAAAAAAAGGCTTATTGTGCATTACTGCTACAGATACAGCTGTTTTATTTGGAGTTCGTCCTAATGTTTGTATTAGGAAATATTTTGCTAAACCACTTCATACGGAATATTCTAAAGAGATTGGAAGTCGAATTTTAATATATTTTATCTCTCGAATAGCTAACCTTAATAAGATTGGGATAATTCCTCTTTTGACATTCTATTCAGGGCATTTTATTAGAATATTCTGTACAACTTTTAAAAATCAAGAAAAAATTACTAAATATTTTAAAAATATCGGTTACATTATCCACTGTAAAGATTGTGGACATCGATATTCTTTTGGAAATAATATTTTAGAGGTTTCAAATGAATGTCCTTTATGTAAACGTAAAAAAAATCTTGATTATGCAGGTCCCTTATGGATTGGTAAATTACATAAATTAAATTTTATCAATAAAATGGTAAATTTAAATAAAAATTCTAAATTTGCAAATAAAAAGAGAATAGAAAAACTCTTGTCTTTTATTAAAGAAGAAAATAGTATGCCGATCTCATATTATAATCTTCATAAACTTAGCAAAAATTTGGGACTTAAGGCAGTTCCTAAAATTGAAGATATTATTAAAATAATAAAAAAAGAAGGGTATCAATGTTCTAGGACTCATTTTAGTTATTTATCAATAAAAAGTGATTTAGATTTATCCTCTTTAACAAAAATTTTGATTGATTTAGAATAATTATAGATGACTATTAGATGGCTAAAGATCAAGAATATCATAAAAAGGAAAGATTTTACAGGCAAGCTAAAAAAGAGGGTTATCGTGCAAGATCAGCATATAAATTATTTGATATTCAAAAAAAGTATAATATTTTTAAAAGAGCATTTTATATATTAGATATAGGATGTGCGCCGGGTTCATGGCTTCAGGTAATAAAAAAATTTGCTGAAGAGAATCTGGGTAAATATAATGATCAATATTATTACCGTGATCACTTTAAAATCATGGGTATAGATATTGTGAATACCTCACCTATAGAAAATGTTCATATAGTTAAGGCAGATGTCACAAAACCAGAAATCCAAGCAGAATTAGATGTTTTTTTTCATAGTAAATTAGATTTAATCGTATCAGATGTGTCAATAAAGAAAATTGGAAATAATTTCACTGACCATATAAGACAGTTAGCTCTATGTTATAAAATAATGGATTTAGTAAAAAGAAATTTAAAATTTAAAGGGAGTCTAGTAATCAAAATGTTCCAAGGTTCGGATTTTAATAAATTTTACCAAGAAATTAAACCAATATTCAGAATTGTAAAAGCATATAAACCAATAACTTCAACAAAGAAGAGTAATGAGATCTACATAATTGGTTTACAAAAAAAAAATTAAATATCCTTTAATCGAGCTTCAATATCATCAAAATTTATTTTATATTTTTCTCCATTTGAAGTGATATTAATCCACTCTGTTAACCATTCACAATGTTGTGGATTGAAATTGTCAAGGTTAGTATCATTACACTTATCCCTAAAAGGGCATATGAAGCATGGTTGCCTAGAAAACATATTCCAAATAAAATCTTTATTATTTTTATTAATTTTTAGTTCATTTACCTTAACGTCAATTTCTTCAAGTGCAAATATATGTTTGGTCCAAGAAGCATCAATTAATTCTCGAGTCATCTTGATTTTTGATTGTAATACTAAAATATCTAAAATATTTTCTAATTCATTACGTCTCTTTTTGCTTAATTCCAAAAGACGGGTAAATAATATATCTTTTTCACGGTTTATTATATCTAGTATTAATTTTTCATCTTTTTTTAGTGTGCGATTGAATTTTTTCTTTTTTTCTTCTATTCTTTCAATTCTTCTTTCCACATAAGATTTCTCTTCTAAAGGGCCTTCAACATGCTCTTTTATTTTACATTTATGACGTGATAAATAGGCAAAACTTTTTCCACAATAAGGACAAACTTCTTTTTTTTTTTTTGCCATTGTAATGATTAGGTTTATTTTGATATGATATATTTAACTATTAAAATTAAATGGACAATGATATTATCAATATGAATAGTTTAAAATTAATTTTATGTTTTTTCAGGAATTAACTTAAATTTCTCATTAATTTTATATTGTTAATTTTAAATTGTATTTAAACTATTGAGTTCATTCATAAATAACAATGACTATTAATAAATTATTAGGAATTGGTAAAGATAAAATAATTAAATTACAAAATTTTTATAATCAATCTGCAGTAAAGAAAGAAAATCAGTATATTTTAACTTCAGGAGCTAAGAATTTTGATGAAACTCTAGGAGGGGGTTTCTGTAAGGGTAAAAAATATTTGATATTTGGAGCAAATAAGACCGGCAAGACTCAATTGTGTCATCAATTATGCGTCCAAGCTTATTTCCAATTTTCTGAGTTAATTGATGAGCCTGGAATTGAGAATAAGCAGTTTATTTTTTATTTTGATACAGAAAATACGTTCCGTCCTGAAAGAATTAAGGAACTTGCCATAAAATATGATTTGAAACTTGAAAAATTGTTAAAAAGTATTTTAGTATCCAAAATTATGAGCAACTCTGCTTTTTTGCTTTCTTTAGATGAACTTAAACATTATATAAAAGATAATTCTGTCAACATAATAATTATTGATACTATAAACAATTATTATAATTCTGATTTAGCACAAAAAGAGATTACTAATAGTAAAGCAAAAGAAAACTTTTTTAAAATTTTAACAAAAATTAACGAATTATCATTACATAATAATGTCATTGTAATAGCAACAGCACAAATAACTTCAAATTTGAATAGAAACGCCCCAATTAAAGTGATGCCTATTGGTAATTATATTTTGAATCATTTTTTTTCAGAGTATCTTTATTTAGATTATAAAGAACAGGATAAAAGATATATCCAATTAGTAAATTCATTAAATCTTCCCGAAAAAAAATTATTATACCAAATTTCTACTTCAGGAATTCAAGATTATAAAATTTAATTTTATTTTAGACAAACTTTAAAAAACTCTTCTATAGAAAGATATGTAAAATTATCCACAATAATATCAGAATTAACAAAATAAATTGGATTTATTATCATTTTCTTTAACCATTGGATTAATTCTAACGCATATTGAAGCTTTTTTACTTTAATGGAATTTGCTTCTTGATTTTTTTTTATACTTATTTTAGAATATTTCCCGACAATCTTACCAAAATCCATTCCTATTAGAAATAATCTATGGAATGGAGCAATTAATGTCCGCAGAAAAAAAAGTATTCTATCACCATCAGTAAAACCACCTGGATTAATTATATTTGATAAGGGCTCAACTTGGGTGGTTCCTATAACATTTTCGAATTTTATTATATCATCTTTAAAATATCTTAGTTTTTTAATATTATCTCCATGAGCATGTATAATACTAAAACTAGGGTAATAAAATTCTTTTTTTGTAATTCCATCTAAATCTGTAAATATTGCATCAATTTTTATTCCCTTTTCTCTTAATAAAACTGAAGCACCATCTGCGGCTAAAGTAATAAAATTTTCAAAAAATAATGATCCCTCTTTTTTAAAAATAATATCTACGGTTTTTTCTAATGATGGACCACATCCAAAAACTAGAAGTGATGGTTTTGTTGAAATATTTTTTTTAAATAGTTTTAATATATTATTTAACTTCCAATTTTGGCTTTTATTTAAAAATATAGTTGACAAATAATCACGAGCTTCACAGTCCTTATTATAGTCAAATTTGAAATCCTTTCTTATTTGTTCATATTTATATTTAAATTCTTTATAAAAATTTAGTTGAACTTTTAGCTTAGAACTCATATTGCCAAAAAATTTTAATTTATTAAAATCAATCATAAAATTTTAAATTATTACCTTAATTAATAAAGACATACTAATCAATTCAATATTATTAAAATTCATAAATTTAGTAAAAAAGAGTTTGATGAAAATGACTAAATGGTTTACCAAAACACATCAATGGTTTGATGATGCCACAAAAATGGTTGGAATTACTCCTTTTGCTGCAGAACAGCTTGGAGAAATTAGTTTTGTTGATGTAGAAGGCCTTGAAGGTGCTACTCTTGAACAAGTTAAAATGGATGGAGATGAACCTTCAAGTGACCCAATTGATTGTACTGTTGAATCAAGTAAAGCTGTTGGAGATATTTATTCACCAGTAAGTGGTAATGTAATTGAAGTTAATTCCGATTTGATGGATGAACCTGAGAAAATTAACGAAGATGCTTTTGCTGCATGGCTATTTAAAATAGAACCATCAAATTGGGACGGTGAAAAAGGCAACCTATTAGATGAAGGAGCATATAACGCCCTAATAGGTTAGAATATAAAACTTATTATATCTTTTTTCTAATTTTTTTTATCTTTTTTTTCTTTTCTTAAATAATTCCAAGAGAATTTAATAATTTGAGTTATTAATAGCAAAAAAATATAGCTTTAATTTATCAAATAAATCTGAGAATTTTTTAAAAATTATTAACATATTAAATTAAAAGTGGAGAAAACGCCATTTTCCTATTTAAAGGTTAAATTTCACCCATTTTTACAGCTATCATATATTGGAGCATTATAAATGTTATAATAATCATTACCATTCCAATTACTAAAATCCAAACAGCCATTCTTTTATTATACACATATTTAGATGCTTGAAATAATGCAATAAAACCAATAGAACAAAATAAAATTAAAATAGAGGCCACAATCCCTTCAATAATAAAACTTTCATGGATATCTTTATAGATAAGCACAGGATTCCCTTGGCTATCTCCCCCTATTGCAGGAGGGTCTCTAACCATAAAATAAACTACACCAGTTTGAAGGATAAATAATATTATTAAGATGGTAATTATACTTAGGGATCTTGAAGGTGATGGAAATGAAAGTCTTGGAAGTTTTAACTTAGGAAAATTAATCTTTGGTCTCCTTAATGATTTTCCAAAAACCCAAGGTGTTTTATCTTTAATCTTCTCAAAAATAGTTTCAGAACCAATAATTTCCTCTTTTTTTGATCCTACTTTCTGCATAGGCTATGAAATAAATATTAAAATAAATTTAATAAGTTTTTCAAAGAAGTTCAAAATTACTCGTGGAATTCAATTTAATTTTCTGAGTAAATTAATTAACAAATCCCAGACTTTTGCAACTGACTTAATGAGTAAACGTTCATCTGGTGAATGCGCACCTTCATTTGTCGGGCCAATTGAAATCATTTCCATTTTAGGAAAAGTTTTTTTTAAAATTCCACATTCTAAACCAGCATGAATTGCTATAATCTCGAATTCTTCATTAAATAATTTCTTATATGTTTCATTATATTTTTTTAGTAAGTGTGATTGAAAATTTGGAGTCCATCCTGGATAATCAGAATCTTTTATAATCTTTATTTCTAAACCACTTAAATCTAATAAAATTTTTGTTTTTTCCCAAATTACGTTTTTAAAATATTCACTTAAGCTTCTTTGGCTTACTTTAAGTTCTATATCATCTTCTCTTGTTGTTATTGTACTAAAATTTGAAGAACTAAATACTAATCCTTCAATTCGAGGATGCATTGATAATGGACCGTTAGGTATTAAGTACATTATATTTAATAGATTATCTTGAATATTTTTATTTAAAACCTTATTATTACTATGTGAATCTAATCTCTCTAATGATAAAGTTAGATTGGGTTCAATCTCATCGAAAATTACCTTTATCTCAGTAAATAGAGTTTCTATAGAGGATATAATCTCTGAAGATTGATCTTGCTCAACATATAATACAGATTCAACTTCTCTAGGTATAGCATTTGGTCTATTTCCCCCATCAATTGAACAAACATAAATTGAATATTGTTTATTTAATTTCCAAAGAAGTTGACCCATGATTTTTAACGCATTTCCCCTTCCTAAATGAATATCTCCTCCTGAATGACCTCCTCTTAATCCAGATATAAAAACTCTAATTGCTGTTAATTTTTGCTCTGGCAAGTTTAATTCTATCACATTTTTTTTTATTTCAATAATATGTACTAGACCACCTGCACAACCTATCGTTACTGCATTATCCTCTTCTGAATCGAGGTTTATCAAGAAATCCCCATCTAAAAACTCTTTTTCAACTTTAAATGCCCCTCTAAGACCCTGTTCTTCATCAACAGTAAATAACAAATTTAAATCTAATAAGTTAAAATTTAATTCCCTCTTACAAATCTTTTTCATCAAAGTTAAAATATAACATATTCCAACACCATCATCAGCTCCTAAAGTAGTTCCATCTGCTGTTAGCCATTTATCATTTTCTATTTCTTCAATTTTTAATTTTAATGGATCTCTTGAAAAATCATGAGATACTGATTCATTTTTTTCACAAACCATATCCATATGACATTGTAATACAACGGTTGATTTTTGCTTTACTTTAGCAGGTACTATAACAACTAAATTTCCAACAGAATCAATTTTATATTTAAATCCCAAACTCTCTGCTTCCTCCTTTATAAATGATCTTATTTTTTCTTCATGCTCAGAACATCGAGGAATTTTAGAAATTTTTTCAAAATAATCCCAAAATTCAGAGGGTTCTCCTAAATCTTTTAAATTTAGCAATATCGTCCCTTATAATTAAAATATATATAATTATTCATTTATAATAATTATAAAATAACACAAAATTCTTTATAACTTTAGTTAAAGGCTAATTAAATGAGTTGGAAAGATCTATATTCAGAAGTAAAAAAACGTAAAATAGAAGCACTAAATAAAAAGGATGTTGTGCAAGCTGTTGAAAAACACGGAAAGATTCTAGCTGTAAGTGGAAGATATGAAAAGCCTAAAAAAGTAATTGAGCATATGTATGCATCCTTGAAGAAAATTATCAGAGAAAAAGATATTATGAAAGAAGAGCTTTCTCAATATGATGTAGTGCTTATCGGGTGTCCGGGTAGTGATATTCCTTATGCCGCTCATCCAAAAGTTAGAGATTTTGTTATGAATGGTGGATGGTTGATAACCACAGACTGGGCTATACGAAGTATAATTGAAAATGTATTTCCGGGTTTTATTCGTTGGAACCAAGCTAAAACTGCTGATGCCGTAGTTGCATGTCAAATTAATGAACCAAATCACCCGTTCTTAGAGGGTGTAATTAGTGAAATTCAACAAAGTAAATGGCAAAAACAATCCGCTAAAAATACAAAAAAAAATGAATTTCGTTGGTGGTTGGAGACAAAATCATTTCCTATTCAAATTTTAAATCATCAGGCTGTAAAAGTATTAATTAGTTCATGGGAAATTCAAAATAAGTGGGGTGAATCCCCCGTACTTGTGGAATTTGATTACGGAAAAAGAGCTGGAAAAATAATCCACATGATTAGCCATACTCATTTACAGAAAGGTGGAGCTAAAGGTAAATATGCCTCTGCGTTAATTTTAACAAATATTCTAGATGAAAAGGTGTCTCAAAAAATGGGAATAAAAGAAAAACCAACCTCTAGATATGTCTCAGATTGGCAACAAGTTCAGCCTCAACAGCAGTATAATCAACCGCCTTTAGAAGAACAATGGATTGCACCTCCATCACAATCAGAATACTTAACACCAGCTCCAGAAGGTAGTGGGTTGACAGAAACGTCCCAAATAATTGAGATTGATACAAATAATCCTAGCTTCTCATTTACTAATAAGTGCATTTATTGTAATTATGATTTTACAGAATATAAGGGAACTATATTTGCATGTAATGCCTGTAAAACCTTATACCATGAGCATTGCATTAATTCCCAAGTTAATGAAGGAATATGCAAAAAATGTAATAGAATATTATTATGGTGATTGTCCTACAATTATTATTACTCTCTCATCCTTTCTTTTGCTAAATTAATTCTTTTAATAAATTAAAAATAGAGAATAAAAATAAAAAAAAGAAAAAATTTTTCTTGTTCTAAAAATTAGTTTTCTATAATTTCAATAGCTTCTTCTGGACATTGAGTTTCACAAGCCCTACATCCTACACAGTCTTCCCTATTTTCTTCAATAACATTTACTTTCCCTCCCTCCGGTTCTCCAAAGCATTCAGAAGGGCATACTTCATAGCAAGTACCACAACCAGTACAAGCATCCATATCAATATTAATATCAAAGGACATTGTTTTTTAACTCCTTTCAATTGTTTTTTCTTATGTTAAAAATTATGATTATTTAATAATAATACTAATTTTGATAATAATATAAAAAATATAAATTTCGTTTTTATTAGGAAAAATTATCAATTGATTCTTACATTTTAGATTTAGTACAACTCTTTTAATAAAAAATAATTATTTAACATTGAAAGCTAATAAACTTTGGAATTTTGAATACAACGCCCCTATTCTTGGAATTGAAGTAGTTGATATCAATAACAATGAACAATTAGAAATTATTGCTTTTACTAAAACTGGAAAGTTATTATTCATATCACTTGATGGTAAATTGTTACATCAAGAAGTAATCTCGGAGAATTCACCACTTTGGCATATGAGAATACATGATATTGATAATGATGGAAGATATGAAATAATAGTAGGCGGTATCGATGGGATCGTAAGAATTTTTAAATGCACATTTGCTTATAATTTAGAGCCTCTATGGACTCATAAATTTAATTCCTCTATTAGCGGAATTCTAATAGAAGATATAAATAATGATAATATCAATGAGTTAATTATATTTTCACTTGATAAAACGCTACGGGTTTTAAATTCCTTAGATGGTAAGTTAATTTGGGCGCAAATTTTTGAAGATGGTATAGGAGATGCTATCGTTTTTAAAAATAATAAAAAAAGTACAAGTAAAGAAGTACTAGCGTGTGGAAATGACGGAACTATAAGATGTTATGATGGGAAAGATGGAAACTTATTATGGTTCAAAAAATATTCTGAAAAATTGCGAGTTATTACTTATATGAACAGAATTAAGGAAATATTAGTATTATCTGGAGGAGATGACAAAAAGCTACATTTTATAAACAAAACAACTCAAAATGAAATTAATACATTACAATTTAATAATTATGTATGGAACTGCGTATCATATCCATTTCCAATCTTAAATAATGTTCTCGTCAGTTCTTATTCATTTGCTTTTTTTGATGAATCGACACTAATTCAAAATATTGAATTTACTTCGAAGTTGGTTTGTTTAAATGAGTCTTTTGAAATAAAATGGGAATTAAATGGATATAATATAGAATTTTTAAAGATAATAAAAATTAATAACACACTTCTTATTATTGCTGGTACTACTAAAGGTGAGCTTTTGATTATTGAAGAACAAACAGGAAAAGTAAAATTTTATAAAAATTTTAATTCTTGTATTAATATGTCTCAAGTGTGTATAGAAAAAAGGTTACTCTTTAGTTGTCATGATGATGGAACTATTATGGCCTACAAATTTCAAAAGATTTAGTATGGTTAGATGTTCAAATTTGAAATAAAAAAAAGAAAAATATAATTAAAACTTAATCTTCTGCCTCTTCAGCTTCTTCAGCAGCTAATTCCTCTTCAAGTTCTTCTAATGGGACAGGTGCGGGAGTTGTTAACATGCTGTAACCAATCCAAATAGCAATAATTGAGATAAGTAACACAAGAAGCCACATAGGTGCTACTACAAATAATCTCCAATCAAGCCAATCGATTCCAAACAAATTAGTCCATGAATCCCATTCTCCAGTAGCGGGGGCCCAAATTGTAGTGAATAAGAGATCTAAGATTGAACCCATTGTATAAATTATGGCAATTAAAATGCCAACAATCATTACAATGGCACCAATTATTTTATCTTTTGCCATGGTTATAACCTTTCCTTTCAACCTTTTTTTTATTTTAACAATATATTGTTAAACATACAATATTATGCTTAATATTATTTTTAAAAAATTATTCAATTAAAACCATTCGATCATCCTATTTGATCATAAATAAAATATGTGGATGATCCATAAATAAACTATATAGAAATATTAAAAATTATTAGAGATTAAAAAATCGAATACTCAATTTATGTCTAAAAATACAGGATATGTTCTAATAATTGGTTCTAGTAATCTGGATTTCATGATTTATTCTAAAAGATTTCCAAATCCAGGAGAAACTGTTACTGGAGGATCATTTAAGCAATATTTAGGGGGAAAAGGAGCTAATCAAGCAGTAGCTTCGGTAAGATCAGGCTCTATGACTATTTTCATTGGAAAAATTGGAACTGATTTCTTTGGTGATCAAATGGTCTCTCAATTGACAGATGAAGGAATTAATATGAATCATATTATCAGAGATTCCAAAGAACCAAGTGGAGTTGCTTTTATTTTAATTGATCAAAATGGTGAAAATATGATAAGTGTAGCACCTGGAGCAAATTTTAATCTGAAACCAGAAGAGATTAGATCTAGAGCTCAAATCATAAAAAATGCAAATTCCATCGTGGTTCAGATGGAAATTCCTATAGAAACTATTCAGGAAATATTTAAAATAGCTTCTGAAGGGAATGCAATCAAAATTCTAAATCCTGCTCCCTTAAAACCCCTCCCAGTTGATATCTTTAGTAAAGTTGATATTATTATTCCTAATGAAGGTGAGCTTTTTCGTTTATATTCTCTATTAGGGTTTAAAGATATATTAGGGGAGAATACACAAAAAATATTCCAAATTTCGAGGGATATAGCAAATTTAGGGTTAAAATTTATCATTACAACATTAGGAAATAGAGGATGCCTAATTTTTGATAAAAAAAATGATAAGTTTTATCAAGTGGCTACTCCAAAGGTTAAACCTGTAGACACTGTAGGGGCGGGTGATTGTTTTATAGGGGTTTTAGCTAGTCAGTTGAATAAAGGTATAGATATTGTAAATGCTGCTAAATTTGCCACGGTAGCAGCCTCTATTGCTGTTACTAGAAAAGGAGCGCAAGAATCAATGCCTTTTTCAAATGAAATTCATAATAAATTAAAAGATTTGAATTTAAATAATAACTAAAAGGTTTAATGAAGGTGTATACAGAATATATCCCCATTCAAAGAAGTACTTTGTTGAGGAAGACAGATATTAAGGAATTAGTAATTAAAATAGATCAAAAACATCTAAAGGATATATTCTTAATTAATGGTTCAAATTTTAAAACTGAAGCAATAAAAACTTCAGATTTATTAATTAAACCTTATACTCATTACATGATAATAAATAGGGGAAAAGATATACTTGATATTCAATATAATCAAGACATCTTTGATCATCAAGTAATATATGATCCTTATAAATATGAATCATCCCAGAAGAAGTTTTTAGAACCAAATTGGTTTATAGAAAGATATAGTATCCCGAAAGGATATATTGATACACTTCCCAAGTGGTATAGCTTTAAATTTACTTATCCCGATTATAATTTGATATTTGTTCGACCAGAATTTGGGCTTTCCATCCAAATCCATAAACATAGAAATGAAACATGGGAATTATTAGAAGGTAAACCTATTATAATTACAGGAAATACCGTACATTATTTTGTTGAAACGGGCTTTATATGTCAAAATCATATTAATACTTACCATTCTATCATTAATCCTAATAAAGAAGAAGATAAATATGTACTGATAAAAGAAAGATGGAACGGAGATTTTGATGAAAGTGATATAGATCGCGTTTTTAATCCAAATGAGTATCAATAATAAATTTCTACTAGTAAATGAAGTAGATAAAAAGGCGTTTCTTATTTTAGGAATAAACAAAAGTGAGATTTTCTTCAAAATTACATCTAACACTTATAAGTTTTATGATTTTTGCGTGCTTAACCTAAAAGTTAAAATTTAATTGAATACTAAAAACCTTATCGTAATATGATTTATGAGAAAAAATTTACCAAATAATATTAATGGAATAAGTAGATTGGTTAAAAAATGGCTCCAGAAGAAAAATTTGATGAAAAAAAATCTGAAGAAAAGGAAGAAACGTTAAATAATGATTTAGAAAAAGACTCAAATTCAGAGAAAGGCACTGAAACTGAATCTGAAACAGAATCAACAGAAGTATTAGAAGAAGAACGAGAATTAGACACAGAAGCAGAGTTAGATAGACTAAGATTCAAATATAGAGGGCATACCATTGATGAATTGAAGAAAATGAATATGGATCAATTCATACAATTATTACCAGCCAGAGCCAGACGCTCATTAAAACGAGGCTTACCTCCTAGACAAAAAAAATTACTAGAAAGACTAAGACACGCATATCGTGCTAAAAAAAGAGGCAAGGATTTAACTACTAGAACACATGTGAGAGATATGATCATATTTCCTGAAATGGTTGGTCTCAAAATTGGTGTTTACAATGGTCGAATTTTTGAAATTGTTGATATAAGACCAGAAATGATTGGACATTATTTAGGAGAATTCTCTCTTACAAGGAAAAGAGTACAACACGGTTCTCCCGGAATTGGAGCCACAAGAAGTTCAAAATATGTTCCGTTAAAATGATAATATAATAAACAAGTTGATTGAAATTGCCTAATTGGGGTTATTCTTTTACAGAAGAGAAATATGATGCAGATAGATTAGCAAAGGCATCGGGTAGAGATATTAGAATTAAACCAAAACATGCAAGAGAAATATGTGCTGTAATTAAAGGTATGAAAGTAGAACAAGCAAAATCATACTTAGAGAAAGTAATCAGCTTAAAACAATCAGTACCTTTTAGAAGGCATAAGAAAAAAGTGGCGCATAGACATGATTTGAAACAATTTAAATGGTATGCTGGACGATATCCTCAAAAAGCAGCGGCCAGAATATTTGAAATTCTTACATCTGTTGAATCCAACGCAGAATATAAAGGTTTAGATATTGATTTATGTAGGATTATCCATTCTGCAACGCATAGAGGTAGAATAATAAAAAGAAATATTCCTAGAGCACATGGTCGTAGCACAGCTAGAAATAAACATCTCTCACATATAGAAATTATAATTTATGAGTTCCCTAGTTAGGTTAATTTATAATAGATTTAAAAGTATATTTTTAAAGATTTTGAAATAAAATGAGTCCACTAGTAAAAAACTTTATTGAACAAGGGATTAAGTTGATGCAAATAAATGAATATTTGCGTTCAGAGCTAGTTCGTGCTGGATTTGCCGGAGTTGAATTACAACGTACACCACTAGGGGTACGAATAACGTTAAAAACGAGTCGTCCTGGATTAGTCATTGGAAAAGGTGGAAAGAGAATTCAAGAAATAACAGATGTTCTACAAGATAGATTCGGCCTAGAGATGCCTCAGATTGAAGTTGAAGAAGTCACAGAGCCAGATCTTGATGCTCAGATTATGGCAGAAAGATTAGCTTATTCATTAGATAGGGGACGACATTATAGACGAGCGGGTTATTACATACTCAGAAAGGTAATGGATGCTGGGGCTCGCGGTGTAGAAATTATTATTTCAGGTAAAGTAACTTCCCAACGTGCTCGAGTTCAAATCTTTAGAGCTGGAACTATGTCCAAAAGTGGTCAAACTGCTCAAGAAGGTGTGGATAAGGGTGTTGCACAATGTATTCAGAAATCTGGAGTGCTAGGTATAATTGTAAAAATCATGCGAGCTAATACTAAAATGGGTGATGACATTAAAATTAGGGAAAATCTTTTAGCTAAAGCCCAAGCAGAAGAAGAAGCAAAATTAGCAAAGACACGAGCAGATTATATAATAGAAGAAGAAGAGGGTATTTTAAGTAAAGAGGAAAAAAAATTGCTTGATGAAGTAGATGAGGAGGATACATCTGAAATCTCATTAAATTCTGATAAAGAAATCGAAAAATTAGAATCAGATGAAGAATAACTAGTATATGATTAATAAAGAGTGATAAGGAATGGATATTATTACAGCCAAAAAAATCCGAGAAATGGATGATAGAGAAAGAGAAAGAACGTTAATGAATTTAAGAGAAGAATTGATGATGCTCTACTCAATGCAAACTGGTGGTGGACTTGCTGATAACCCTGCTAAAGCAAAATTATTAAAAAAACAAATAGCGAGAGTATTAACAGTAATAAATGAAGAGGAACGATGATCGATCCAAAATATTTAATATATCATGACTTAATAGGGTTTTCTGCCTATATTAAGCCCAAATCAAAATTAAAAGACAGGGTTTTCTTAGATATAGGTGTTGTAATTAATGATACAAAAAATATGCTAATTACTGAAAAAAATAACAAAATTAAAAAATATATCAAAAAAGATAATATCTTTCGATTTAAGATACCTAACTACAAAAGTGAAGAAGAAGAATACTATTTAGAAGTTCAAGGGAATAAAATTGTTGGGTCTCCTATAAATAGATTAAGAAGTTTAAAGAAAAAGAGATGGTTAAAAACATGAGTGACAATATTGGTATTCCTGGTGTGGTTCCTCCAAAGATCAAACCTGGAGAATGCAAAGATCTTTCTTGCCCTTTTCATGGTAAAACAAGAATTAGGGGAAAAATTACTCAAGGAATCGTAGTAAGTAAAAAATCAAAAAATACCATCATTATAAGACGTGATTATGTTCAATTTGTTAAAAAATATCAAAGATATGAACGTCGTAATACACGCTTAGCATGTCATTTAACAGATTGTTTAAGTCATGAAATTCAAATTGGAGATTTAGTAAGAGTTGGTGAATCTAGAAAGATTTCGAAAACAAAAGCTTTTATCGTGTTAGAAAAAATTTCGAGTAAGGTGGATTAAATGGGAACTAGAAGAAAATTGGGACGAAAAACATATTCTAAACCTCGTACCAGCTATGGATTATGCAATGGATCTAAAATAAATATTGCTGATAATTCTGGAGCTAAAATAGCTCAAATAATTAATGTAGACAGTTTCAAGACGAGATTGAGAAGATTACCAAAAGCCTCTGTTGGAAGTGTATGCACTGTAACAATAAAAAAAGGAAAACCTGAATTAAGAGGAAATGTAGTAAAAGCTGTAATTGTTAGACAGAAAATGATTTATAGACGTATAGATGGAACTAGATTATGTTTTGAAGATAATGCGGGTGTCATTGTCACCAAGGAAGGTGAACCTAAAGCTACAGAGATAAGAGGGCCTATTGCCCGAGAGGCAGCTGAAATGTTTCCAAGATTGGCATCAATTTCATCATTAATAATTTAATCAAAGGTGTAAAAATGAAAGTAAAATCAAAACAACCAAGAAAGCAAAGAAAGGCACTGTATAGTTACAAAAATCATCAACGGTCAAAATTACTGAGCACAAGGGTAGCAGATTTTCTTCGAGATGAATATGGAATAAAAAAACTTCCTCTCAGAGTTGGAGATCAAGTTCGAGTATGCAGAGGCGAATTTAGGGATTTTGAGGGTGAAGTAATTGAAGTAACCAATAATTTAAGATGTAAAATTAAAGAGTGTACATTTGAAAAAACAGATGGAACTCAATTTAATCCTGCTATTCATATTTCAAATTTAGTGATAACTAAATTTACTAAAGAAAAAAAAATGGATCCATGGCGAGCTAATATGATTGAAAGAAAAGCAATATATGGATTTTATGAAGAGGAATTAAAAGCGCCAAAGAAGGAAAAAGAGGTGGAAAAATAAAAAATGACGAGACATGGAGGTCAAAAAACGTTAAAAAGACTAAATACACCCGTTTTCTTACAAATTAAAAGAAAACATGGTACATTTTTTGTTAAACCAGCTGCAGGTCCACATCCTAGCAGATTTTGTTTACCACTTCTACATATTATTAGAGACATTCTCAAGATTGTTGAAAATCATAACGAAGCAAAAAAATTAATTGTAGCAGGACAGTTTAAAGTTGATGGAAAAGTAGTGAGAGATAAAGCTTATCCCCTAGGTCTAATGGATGTATTATCCATCAAAAAATTAAATAAACATTATAGAATATTACCAGATTCTCATCATGGATTAATTCTACATGAGATTTCTGAACAAGAGAGTGTTTTCAAATTGTGCAGGATAAATAATAAAAAAACTGTAAAGAGAGGACATATACAGTTAAATCTGCATGATGGAAGAAATATCTTGATTAAAATTAATGATCCCAGAAATCCAAAAGAAGACACATATCAACGTATGGATGTCTTAAAGATTTCAATCCCAGATCAAGAGATTCTTAAAGTTTTAAGGTTTAAGGAAAATAATAATGCAATTATTATGTCTGGAAAAAATATTGGTCAAGTTGGAAAAATTATATCCATTTTGAAAAGATTTGGACCAAAGGCTAGTACAGTTTCAATTCAACATAACGGAAGTCATACTGAAACTCTATATGATTATACGTTTGTTTTAGGAGAAGACCAACTAGAAATTTCAATACCAGAATGAATATATAAGAATCAAAAGAATTTTAATTATTTATACAAATAAAAATATTTAATTTCCCTCCTAATAGGAATAACAAAAATATTTTTCCTATATTGCTTAAAAATATTAAAGTTATTTGAGGTAAACTAAAGGTTTATTATTAACCTAAAACTTATTATAGCATAATAATGAAATAAGGGAGGGCATTCCCAAAATCTATTCGAATTTTTACAGATATAGTATATTTATTCAACAAATTAATATTAATTTATGATAATTTCAAGATGAATCATCAAAAAATAGGCAAATTAATTAATTATTCAAATAAAACCATTGAGATTGAAAATAGTAACCGTATTGCTATTGTTAAGGTTAAGGATTATAATCCTGAAAATGTTCGAAGTGGATTATTAAGAATCATAGAATTGTTAAAACCATCTTTTTTTGACGATGATTTGATTCATAAATCTGTATTACTAAAGCCAAATGTGCTAGCACCTGATAAAATGGCATTTACAAACGAAAATGTGGTAGAACAATTAGCTGAAATATTAAAAAAGCAGGGTGTAAAAAAGCTTCTTATCGGAGATAGTACAATGACAAAATTAATAACAAAGATGGCTCATAGAAAATCAGGATTGGCAGATATAGCTGAAAAACTTGGAGAAAAAATGATAAATTTTCTGGAAGATGAATTTGTTACAATATCACACGATTCATTCAGAGTATCTAAAGTGATTAGAATTCCTAAGACAGTTTTTAATGCAGATATTATAATTAATTTACCAAAAATGAAGACTCATGCAGGATATGTCTTTACTGGGGCTATCAAGAACTTTTTCGGATTAATGGAAGATAAAATATCAATGCATAAAATTTACAAGGATAAACTCTTGTTTCAAAGAATGCTGGGAGATATTCACCAAGCAGTTTTATGTTGCGGAGAAAAAGAACGTATAAAACCAGTTTTACATATAATGGATGCCATAGAAGCTATGGAGGGGAAAGGTCCTAGAAGCGGTAAACATAAAAAATATAATTGTTTAATAGGTTCATTCTCCCCTGTCGCTCTTGATGCATTAGCTTTTTCATTAATGGGAGGTAATCCAGAAGATCTAGAAGCTCTCAAATCTTTGTCCGAGACAAATTTATGGGAAAGGAATGTAAATAGATTAGAAGTAATAGGAGATAATTGGGAAGATTTTAAAGATAATGCCCAGATACCTCCTTTAGAAACTCTTAATTCCATAAGAACAGGAGGATCCTTAATTGAACGATTTGCTGTACCTCTTATTAGATCATTCCATCCAAGAATAAAAATAAATTCTAAAAAGTGTAAATTATGTATGAATTGTATATCTCATTGTCCAATGCAAGCATTGTATTTTGATGAAAATAAAAATAAAATTAAAGTTAATCGCTCAAAATGCATTAATTGTTTTTGCTGTGGAGAAATTTGTCCAAATAATGCTGTACAGCAAAAAAGACCAATATCGAAATTTATTCCATTAATTAAATAGAGTCTAAAAAGAATATATTAAAAAATTCTTTTGATTATTATGCTAACACAGTTTTTAGTTTTAGCCTTTCTTGTACTCCAGGGATTTCATAATCCCATTTTTCTATAGTAAAACTCCAATTATATTTAATTTTTTCAATTATCTCTTTTGTAAATTTATAGTTATTCTTCTTATAACCTTGAATTGATCTTAAATATTTTTTGAGTTTAGGTTTTACCGTGTCAAATCCATTAAGATTAAACTGAGTATATATGCGATTTAATTCATATATGGGGTTTTCTTCAAGGTTTTCAAACCTTATTTCAATTAGATTCCTTTTAGGAATCAAACTCTTATTTTGAAAGTAATCTGTCATCATTTTTTTATAGATATTAAAGATATATTTTTCTATTTCCTCATCTGATAATTTTTGGAGCATGAAAATCTGAATTGCTTTTTTATAAAAATTCTTTGTGGAAAAAAAAACAGTATAAGGATTTCGATAGATATGAATAAATTTTGCTGTAGGAAATATTTTTAATAGAATCTTAATTCGGGATGTATTTACTGGACTTTTGAGAATCAATTGTTTCCCTCTCCAATAGTAAGTTATTTTCTTTAATAGAAAAAGATATTTTTGTTTCCATAAATTTATTTCTTTTTTTGAAAAATCTTTAAATCGAATAAAATGATCATATTGTTTTGACAATCCTTTTGGCAAGTACCAACCATTATAAAAAGAGTATGGAATAAGGTTTCCTAAAGCCATCTCTTCTTCAGTTGGGGAATACACTCTAAGTTCCATATTATCCATTGGTCGAATCTCTGGTAAATATCTCTTAAGAATTGTAAAACATAATTTATTGCTTAAAAATGATTTTGGAAAAGTTGCTTGAAGCATATCTATATATCCAAACTGAGAATCTTGACATAATAAATTTTGAAGGTGAGTTGTGCCTGTTCTCCAATGACCTATAATAAATATTGGTGGTTTTGAAAAATTAATATTATTTAATATTTTTCGGTACCGTAAAGATTCATAGATTTCAAAGGGAGTAAAGATGGGTTTAATTAAATTAATTAAGAAAATTCTAGGGAAATAATACTTAAAATTCTTAATTCCCTCATTCAAAAATAATTTCATCCAATTGTGAAAAGAGAGACCAATTGAAGGTCCTAATTTATTCATTATTTCATTAATTTTTGTCATTTTTTATACTAACTTCCCCCCCGACCCATGAAAGTATATCGTTTTATTATTGACTGAAAATAAATTATGTAATCTATACAGAAACATTTTTGCATTACCTCAATATAAATAAAAATTATTAGGCGAATGTCTAAAAGTCTATAAATAATTATATTAATTTGAATAGATTTTGGGAATGCCCTCCCTTATTTCAATATTATGATATAATAAGTTTTAGGTTAATAATAAACCTTTAGTTTATCTCAAATGACTTTAATATTTTTAGGTAAAAAAATCCAAAACTGTATTATAATTTTAAAAAAAAAAGGGCTATAAATTTACTAACTTCTAAATAAAAATTTACTATCTTTAATAGACTATTTCTATTTACTCAATTTTACAAAATATTAAATAAAACTTTTGTTATAATAATAGTAATTTCGAATGAAATCCAAAGAATAAGATAAACTAATAATTAAAACTTTTAAAAAAATCCAAAATTAATAGTGAATGAAATGATTTTTCAAATAGCGGATTCCAGATATCTTAACATGATACTTATTATTTTTGTTATTCTAGCATTTATTCTGGTTTTTTGGTGGAAATTAGGGAGATCCATAAAATTGGTGGAATTTCGTGTAATCGCTCTTTTTTTTCTCTCATTAGGAGTAATGATTGAGGTTGTTATGCTTGTAGATGTTTTAGGTTCTAATCCTCTTATACTCGCCATCGGTTATCCCCTTTCATTTGCTTTTATTATTTATACGTCACTATTCATAACTAGAATTGTCTCACAGCAGCGAAAGAAAATAGAATCTAATTTAAAAGCAAGCTCTAAAGCATCGATTAATGTAGCAAACATTGCAACCGAACTCGCTGCTAACGCAAATGAAGTTAATGCTGCAGCAGAGGAAATAGCCTCATCAACTCAACAAATAGTAAATGAGAGTAAAAAGATGACAGTTTCATCCAATGAAATTAAAAATATAATGGATATTATTATTAATATTGCTGAACAAACAAACCTTTTAGCATTAAATGCTAGTATTGAAGCAGGAAGGGCAGGTGAAAGTGGAAGAGGCTTTGGGGTCGTAGCAGATGAAGTAAGAAAACTCGCTGAGGAATCAAGAAAAGTTGTAAACCAAAGTGGAACTACAATAACCGATATTATAAATAAAATTCATATAATTACAAGTTCATTGGAAGAAATAAGTGTAGCAACACAACAACAAACTGAATCAATGGAACAAATATCTTCAACAGCGAATGATTTAGGAGAAATGGCAGAAAGATTAAAAGAAAGCTTTCTTAAAAATGTTGAAGAAATCAAGGAAAAAGAAAAGGATTTGAAGACAGATTCTAATTCTATTTATCAAAAAAAAATCATTAAAATGAATTAACTATTGTTTTTTTTAAATATTTTAAATTTGTCGACCAAACTACTAAATTGAGTTAAAAAAAAGACCTCTTTTCATATTATTTAGCTTTTAAAAGTAGTTTTTACTTATCGATTTTGATTTAACAAAAGACAATTGAAAATATTTCAAGAAACTGGAAATTTTAACAAAAACAATAAAAAAACAATTAAGAATATAAAAAAGGAAGTTTATTTTAATTATCTTCCCTTCTAAGAGATATATTTTTTATTATTTATCATAAAAAATAAATTAAAATAGGGAGGAAAAAACTTGTGAGCATATTAAATTTAGAGTTAAATGGAATATTATTGTTTAAATATCCTATTTTTTGATTCTAAATCTCATTCTATTATAATAGAGGCCTTGTTATACATCCTAATTTATTATATAGTAAAAAGAAACGGTTACCAAGTATTCTTTGTAATAATTTAAAAAAATTAATTAAACATGCTGAATTTTTTATCATTACATATTGAGTAGATTAAGAATAACATATTCAAATTATAAAATATAACTTAGGATTTTTGGTGTAGTAGCATGGAAACGTTATATGATTATACCTTCTTTGTAGGCAAAGAAAATTCTGAAATAGATATTCCAAAGTTAGAACGTTAATAAATAATGTACAGAATGATGTGAAAAAAAATGTCAAGTAAATCAAAAACGAAAATTTCATCGACTCTTTCAAAAGAATTTGAAGAAAAATGGAAAAACCCTATGAAAAAACCATATCTAGAAAAGCTAGTTCTAAATATTGGTGTTGGTCTTGGGGGAGAAGAATTAGAAAAAGCAGTAAACGTTTTAGAAACGATTACAGGTCAAAAGGCAATTAAGACTAAATCAAAAACAAATGTGAAAGAATTTAATTTAAGAAAAGGACGACCTATAGGTACGAAACTTACTATTAGGGGTCAAGATGCTGAAAAATTACTTAAAAGATTATTAATTGTTAATAATAATAAAATATTAAGAAAAAGTTTTGATAATTATGGTAATTTTGGTTTTGGAATAACTGAACATATCTCTATCCCTGGTATTGAGTATGATAATGAAATTGGGATATGGGGTTTGGATTGTGTAGGACGAGTAGTTAGACCTGGAATGAGAGTAAAATCTAGACGAAAAGCTCGAACAAAAGTTCCAAAACATCATTATGTACAACGAGGAGAAACCCAATATTTTTTAAAACAAAAGTTTGGAGTTGAAATTGTAGAAAAATTAGAATTAGATTATTTTTAATATGTTTAGGTGAAAAAAGATACCACAAGGCAAACATTACGGCAAAGGCCAGAGAGAATGTAGAAGATGTCATACTCATAGAGGAGTAATACGACGTTATGGATTATATATATGTAGACGATGTTTTTATGAAATTGGGAAAGATATTGGATTTAAAAGATTTGAATAAATATTAGAAAAAAGAGAGTGAATATCCATGACAAATACCATAGCAGATGCATGTTGCGCCCTCAAAAATGCAGAAAGAGCACGCAAAAAGGAAGTTATAATTAGCCCTGCTTCTAAGGTCCTCCAACAGATTCTTCGAATATTCCAAAGACAAGCATATATTGGAGAATTCGAAAGATATGATGATGGAAGGCAAGGTAAATTTAAGATAGCATTATTAGGTAAAATGAATGAATGTTCAGGATTAATGAGACTAAATTATAAAGTATCTCAATTTGAAATGTTAGAAAGAAAATTATTACCCGCACCGGGATTAGGGATAATAATCCTCACCACAAATCAAGGTATAATGACAATGAGTGAGGCAGAAGAAAACCACATTGGTGGACATACTTTATGTTATATTTATTAATCTATTACGAGGAAAATATCAAATGGTAAAAATTGCGTTCTTCAAAGAAGAATTGGAAATCCCTGCTGATGTTAAAGTGACATTAGAAGGAGGACATCATATTCGAATTAAAGGTTCAAATGGTAATATAACAAAAGATTTCTCACATATTAGAGGTATAAAGGTTTCAGTTGAGAAAAATAAAATTATTTTTATAACTAACTTTCCCAAAAGTGGTACATTAGCTTTAATTAAAACTGTTGTCAGCATTATTAATAATTTAATTATCGGTGTTCAAACAAATTACAAATACGTATCTAAAATTTGTTATTCACATTTTCCTTGTAATTGCGAAGTAAAATCTGATAAGAAAGAGATTCATGTAGTTAATTTCTTAGGAGAAAGAGCCCCTAGGAAAGCAAAATATCCTGATAATGTAAAAGTTGAAGTAAAGGGGGATGATGTATATTTTATTGGACCAGATAAAGAAGCATTAGGTCAAACAGCCGCTAATGTTAAAAGAGCTTGTCGTATTCGGAAAAAAGATCCTCGAGTTTTTCAAGATGGTGTCTATTTATACAAAAAAATGATTGGAGATGAAACCATCTGGGAAATCACCTAAAGTAAGGTAATTATTATGATACAAGATAAAAGATTATTAGAACTGCGGAAAAAAATAAATAAAACACGACCTTCATTTCGACGGGTAGAATCGTGGCGATATAAGAGAGTTAAAGATTCATGGCGGAAAGCTCGAGGCATTGACTCAAAAACAAGAAAAAAAAAGAAGTCCGGTGTTAAATCCCCCTCAGTTGGATATAGATCACCAAAGAAAGTAAGAGGTTTGCATCCTTCAGGGTATATAGAAGCAAGGATTATAACAATCCAAGATTTAGAAAATCTTAACAAAAATAAACATGCTGTCAAAATCTCAAGTAAATTGGGTTCAAAAAAACGAATAGCCCTTATTGATTTTTGTCAAAAAAGGGGCTTTAAAGTATTAAATCTTGGTATTTCTCAAAAAGAAATTGAGAGTTTAGAGGCACTCGCAGAAGCTCCTTTATATGAGGAGATGGAAGATGAAGAATTTTTAGATAATGATGATTTAGAAGAATCTCTTGAAATAGATGATAAAAATGCCAAAAAAAAGAGGCGGTGATAATAAATGAATTTAAAACCACAAAAAAGAATGGCAGCAGAACTTCTAAAATGCGGAGAGAATAGAGTTTATTTTGATCCTTATTTAATCGAAGATATTTCACTGGCAATAACTCGAGAAGATATTCGTAGTTTAATAAAGCAAGGTGTAATACAGAAAAAATATGAAACAGGTATTTCAAATTACCGAAAAAATCAACGACATGAAAGGAAGAAGAAAGGAAGAGCTAGAGGATTAGGAAAGCGTAAAGGTACAAAGTATGCAAGAACACCAAAAAAGAAAACCTGGATTAGACGAATACGTCCAATTAGACGAGAACTTAAAAAACTAAGGGACAGGAAATTAATTACTCCCGCTAATTATCGAAAATTATATAAGAATGCTAAAGGTGGAATGTTTAATAGTATTGCTCAGTTAAATCGATATATTCGAGAAAAAGAATTAATAAGAAGAGGAAGAGGTCGGTAGAAATGGCTAAAGGTCCAAGGTATAGAAGATCATTTCGAAGGCGTCATGAGGGTAAAACGGATTTTCATAAAAGATTAAAATTGTTGAAATCAAGAAAACTAAGAATAGTTATTCGAGCTTCAAATAATCATGTGAGAGTTCAACTAGTTCAGTCCAAATTAGGTGGGGATAAAATTTTAATCTCAGCATTTTCGAAAGAATTAACCTCTAAATATGGATGGAATGTAAACACAGGAAATATTCCAGCTGCTTATTTAACCGGATATTTAGCAGGATTAAGGGCGAAAAAGCAAAATATTCAGGAAGGTATCTTTGATTTAGGCGTTTTCTACCATCGAAATCGAGTACTTGCTGCTTGTAAAGGATTAATAGATGCTGGAATTAATATTCCATATCGTGAAGAATTTTTTCCAGAAAGTTTAGAAGAGCGAATTAAAGGAATTCATATTGAAGATTATGCCAAGACTCTAAAATCAAATGCGCCAGAAATTTATGAACAACTTTTCTCAGGATATCTAAACAAGAATAAAATAAATCCAATGAAAATAAGTCAAATGATTACAGATTCATCAAAAAAAATAGAAAATCAAATTTAAAAATGTGAATTAAATGAGTCGTTTAAGAAATATAGATGAAGAATGGACCCCAAAGACGCGTTTAGGCGAATTAGTTCAGCAAGGGCTCATGACATTAGATAAAATTTTTCAAAATAATTTAGTTGTAAAAGAAAAAGAAATAATTAATATATTACTCCCACAACTCAAAGAAGATGTAATAACAATACGTATGATACAAAAAATGACCGCTAGTGGCCAGCGTAGCAGATTTAAAGCGGTAGTCATTGTAGGATCTGATGGCTTTCTAGGAGTAGGTGCGTCTAAAAGTAAAGAAGTCGGACCAGCCATTAGAAAAGCAATTGATAAAGCTAAACTTTCTGTTATTCCAATACTTAGAGGTTGTGGAAGTAAAGAATGTGGATGTGGAGGAACACATAGTATACCTTTTAAAATTAGAGGCAAATGTGGTTCAGTGAGAATCCAATTAATACCAGCACCTGCAGGAGTAGGACTAGCTTGTGCGGATAAAGTAAAACAAGTTCTAAAATTATGCGGAATTGAAGATGTGTGGAGTAAAACGTATGGTGATACAAGGACGAGTGAGAATCTAGTTAAAGCTACCTTTGATGCACTAAAAAATGCTCATAAATTTAACTTCAATATATAAAATAGAGTGGTGTAGGAATGGCTATGGCAAAAAAAAAATCAAAATTGAAGGAAACAAATCTTACTCCAAAATTATATTTTGCAGTCCGTATTAGAGGTGCTCCTGGTATGAGGAGAAAAATATTGGATACATTAAAGATTCTTAGAATGCATAAAGTCAATCATGGGGTATTAATTTGGGGTACTCCTTCCTATAAAGGTATGCTTACAAAGTGTAAAGATTATATTGCTTATGGAGTAATTGATGAGAAGACTTTAGTAAGGTTACTAAGAGTTAGAGGAAGAGTAGAAGGTAACAAGATGCTTACTGAAGAATACATTAAGAAATTAACTGACTATAAAAGCTTTAAGGAATTAGCTAAAGCACTACTTAACGGAGAAATACAATATCGAGAAAAATATATCTATAAAATTAAACCAGTATTCCGATTGCATCCCCCAAGAAAAGGACATAGAGGTACTATTAAGAAACATTACAATGAAGGAGGATCACTAGGGAATGTTGGTCTATATATAAATGAAATAATCTACAAAATGCTCTAACCTGAAGGTGAATTATTATTACACGAAAATATCCTAAAAAAGTTCGAAGTATGAGAGGAAGACGTACTCACGGGTATGGGAGAGTAGGCCAGCATAGAAAAACTGGACAACGTGCGGGAAGAGGAAAAACTACTCAATGGAAAAAAAGTAAAAAGACCTATTATTTAAAACAAAAAGAACTAGGGTTTCCAGATCCTGATTGGGATTTTGGAAAGAAGGGTTTTAAAAGACCGCAAGATATACTCCGAATTTATAAAGTTAATACAATAAATGTAAAAGACTTAGACCAAAAGATTGATAATCTCCTCATTGATAATAAAGCTACGAAATCTGGTAATACTTATAGCATCAATATGGATGAAATTAATATTCAGAAACTATTAGGAAAAGGAGAAATTCATAAAGTAGTCAATGTAACCGTAAATAACGCATCGCAAAAAGCTGTTGAAAAAATAGAAGCTGCTGGTGGCAAAATTACACTACTTTCTCAAACAGAATAAAAAATTATAGATTTTTCATAACTAATTCTTACCTAATTATATTTTTCAATCTAAACCTCAGAGAAAATGCAATGGATGTTGAAGATTTAAATCTTAATGAACAAGAAGATGAGAGAAGAAAAAGAAAAATATGTCTATTAATTTGTTTAATAGTATTATTAGTTATGATGCTACCATCAACAATAGCCTTTCTAACTATTTTTAAATAATGAGTTTGATTTAATAGAGCATCTTTTTTATTAACTGGATTAACCCCGGTAATATAAAGATAAATCCTAATGTATTTCCAATAATATGAACGACAGTGAATATTAAGCCAGTCATTAAATAAGGTACATATTCATCAAGTGTACCAAAATAAGATAAAACTTCTACTAAAGCAGATAAGAATTGAAAACTCGAAGTAATAAGTGCCCCTATAACACCAAATAATGTCATAACTGAGGGTTTATACAAATCATCATTAAATTCGAATACTCTTCTCTTCTTGAAAAGAATACCTATTATGCCTCCAACCAAACCTGTAATTGAATAGTGTGTTAATTGAAACGCAAAAAGTGGTAAAGGAGATGCCCCTAAAGGATTAAAAAAACAGAAAGTAAATGAACTTAAAAATCCCGTTATCATACCATCTCTTTTGCCAAGAATAAAACCTGCCAAAAATATAGTTAAGGTAAATAATTCGATATTGGGAATATATGCTAATAGATAACCTAAAACTATTGCTAATGCTGTAAAAGTACTAATTAAGGCTATTCGAAATGACCTTTTTTCCAACCATATGGAATAATTTGCTCTCTCTTGCTCAGTATCAAGTATCTCCAATTTGTCACTAGATCTTTTTACTTCTGATTTTGTTGCCAATCTTATTCAATCTTATAAAAATATTTTTGGGATAATTTTTTATAATCAAACATGTTTTTTAAATATATAGGTTAAGTTTCCTACAGAGCATATGACCTCTACTCTTTAAAAAATGAGAGTAGAAAGGGTAGATTTTTTAATGCTTAATAGCATTGAAGAAGTCTATATTAAATATATCAGATTAAAAAAGAAATCGTAATATTAAAAAATGAGTTAAGATTATTTTTTATAGGATAAGTTTCCTAGGTAACTTATCCTATATTTATTAATAAAAAAAAATAAAAACTCAAAATATATCGATTTTCAATGAAAAACATAAAAAAAATAGCATACTTCTTTGGTGCTTTAATATTTGTACAATTATTTTATTCTGGATCTATTCCAATAGTCAAAGCTCAAGGTGAAAGTTCGAATTCTTACTTTCAAGATCTTGACTATACTAAACCCTATGTCTACGAAGTAATACAATTTGGGGACTCAGCTGGATGGTACAATTTCTCTGCATGGCCTAATTCTTTTGAAGGAAATTGGAAATCTAACGCTAGTGGTCAAATCCGAATAAATTTCAATGGCTTCTATGATAAAGATCCAAATGATTGGGGAAATATTTTTGGAGATCCAATTCCTTGGTATGACATAGAAATTTACGAGAATAGTCTTGGTACTCTCAACTTGAATTTCACTTTAAGTAATAGATCTAATAGTGAAGTTGCCAGAGCATTAACTTTAGGTTACAATAATTTTCAGCCCGGATTTTTAATACCAAATGGGAATTTAACAAATGTGAAAGAATTAGCTTTGAATCAATCAGATCCGGGAGGACTATATGATATTGTAGGAGATATAGATATTGAAGAATCATACAATTTCCTCTATATTGATTTTGAGCAAAATGATGGGGGTCAAAAAACCTCATTGATTTATGATAGATTTAGTGGATTACTCGTCTGGGCAAAAACCAATATTTTTGGATACTTACTTGAAATTAATTCACTAAACTTTACAATAGAAGATAGCCTTATTTATAATGTCATCAAATTTAGTGGAGATACAGGTTGGTATAATTTAACAGGAGGTTTTGAAGGAGATTGGAGTACCAATTCTGGAGGCCAAATTATTGCTAATTTAACTGGATATTATAGTAAGGATCCCAATGATTGGGGTAATGTAATAGATGATCCTATACCGTGGTTTAACGTGGAAATAATAGAGAATGAGACTGGTATTTTAACAACAAATTTTACAATAGCAAATAGATCCAATAGTGAGTTAGGATGGACTTTTATTCTAGGATATAATTTCTTCCAACCGGGGTTTATTCTACATATTATTGATAATTTGACAAGAGTTAAGAAATTAGCAATAAAGGAATCATCAGGATTTGCAAATGGCTTAGTTTTAATTTCAGAAACACCATTGACGATGAAAATTGCATTTGAGCAAACAGATGGAAATGGAGACCAAGAGACAAGCATGATTTACGAAAAACGGACGGGAGTATTACTTTGGGCATATACATCAATAGGAGATTACTCACTTGAAATAAAATTAGATGATTATATTCCCTGGGAATCAACGGAAACAGATACTCGTCCAGGTCTGAATTTTTTTTTAGATATTTTTCCTTATATTCTTGTCGCTTTAATTAGTATTCTTATAATTACCACGTCTCTTATAGCCTCAAGATTCAAGACAGACCTAAAGAAATATAATAAATATATATTAGTTGCTGTAATAGCTGTAGCCAGTTTTACCTCATTTTTCATTTTTTCTTCTAGTATAAAAATTAGCGAAGAAAATGAACCGTTAAGAGAAGTTAATGATTTAATTCTAATTGTGGATTATGGAAATGGAACTGAAACAACTTGGGAATCTTTTGATTTAACAAATTATAACACAACGGCATTTGATGCTTTATCTAGATGGTGTAAGGTTGAAATAACTGATTATGGTGAAAGGGGCATTATTGTAGAAAGTATTAATGGGCTTAAAAAAGGCTGGCTTTATACCGTTAATGATATATCTCCAGGAGTATCTGCTGAAAAATACAATTTAAAGGATGGAGATATTGTTAAATGGACCTGTAACTAAAAATAAACTCTTTTTTCTTTACTTTTTTTTTTAAATTAATTTAAAACCAGAGAACAAGTAAAAATATCAATAGGTCATATCTTTTGTCTCAATTTTCTGTAAGACAGGTTCCATTTCTTTGAAAGCTTTTCGAATCTTATGGAAATAGTAGCCCAATTTATAGCCTTTTTTGCAATTTGTAAATAACATAAAATTATTTTCAGCTGACCCTACAAGAATAATAGTATATCCTTTGGTTCCTCGAATCACAATATCCCTTAATTCACCTTGTTGTAAACCCTGACTAATCTTCTCTCCTAACGAAATTAATGTTGCGGGACTAGCACTGTAAATATCCCATACAACATCAGCAGTTTCAGAACTTGCAATTCTTAGACCTGTTTTTGAAACAACAGCAGTTCCTTCTAAATCAGTTGAAGCTTCTAAATTTTCTAAATTACGCATCAATTCATCCAGGATATCCTGGCTGATGTTAATTTCAGATTCTTTTGCTTGACCTATTTTAAACACCTCTGTTAAGATAATATTAATTTTTGAGAATTTAAATGTTTTTTAGTCGAATACTTCTTAATTCTTTTAGAAAAACAGGATCTCCTTTCTTTACCTGTTTTCCATCAGACTTTATCCCTACTATAACAGCACCTTTCGTACCGAATGTATCTAAAATTTTTGTAAATGGTGGTTCTAATGACTTCCCAATTATTTTTTTTGCTCCAATAGCACTCTGTGCCAAACCATTACAGACGATTCCTTGAGGATGATTTGGATTCTTAATGGTTCCTTGTTTTGTTTTATATTTATATAATAAGGGTGGTTCTTTATATATCTTTACCAACACTGCTGATCCCAATATTCTTAAAGTAGTAGGAGGTAAATCTAAACGACTAAGAAGCATAATATTTTTTTCTTTTCTTATTATAACTTTTTCCTTTAATAATATAATTGCCCTAAATCCCCTATCTTTATTTGAAACAGTAGTTTGAATTTTCTTTCCATTAAGTTCATAATATGGATAAATATTTCCACTCGTAGTTACCATTCCTATAGTGATATGGATCTGAGTTCCGAATCCTGTTTTTGGTTTAAATAACTTATTATTATTCACTTCTACTTCTAAGATATTACCATAATCAAAAGCCCTAGGGTTATTTGTTGCATAGCAACCCCGGTAAACCTTTTTCAACTCTAATCCCTTTATATTTAATCCTACTCTATCACCTGCCTTAGCAATATCAACATTCTGGTGGAATATTTGAATGCTTTTAACACGCCCAGATGTCTTCACAGGTATAATTTCTAAGTTTTGATTTACTTTCAATGTCCCATTTAAAATTGTACCTGTTAAAATGGAGCCCATTCCTTTTATTGGAAAATGATGATCAATAGGAATTATTATACTCCCTTCAGTTTGTCTTTTTATTTGCAAAGAATTTATTGTGTTTAATATACCTGTTTTTAGATTTTCAAATCCAACCTTATTTTTCGCTGAAACAGCAAAGATTGGCACATCAGATCCAAAAATAGTAGACCCGAAAAATTCTCTGATTTTTTTTATTTCATCATCAACATTTTTAGAGAATAAATCAATTTTATTAATCACTACAATTATTTTCTTGATATTAAGTGATTCAATTAGAATAAGATGTTCTCCAGTTTGAACCTGAGGTCCTTTATTAATATCAAGAACAACTATAGCACAATCAATAATTTCTACGGATGATGCACTAATTTTTATCAAATCCGCATGACCCGGACTATCAACTAAAGTTATAATAAATTTATCAAGTATAAAACTAGTAAAACCTAAATCAATAGTAATTCCTCGTTCTTTACTTTGAGGATGCGCATCAATACCTGCGGTGGAGATGAATTCGCTTAGTACTTCTGCTATTGCTGTCTTTCCAGAATCGATATGTCCAAACAAACCAATGTGTATAGGGATTTTCTTTTCAATTTCCATCTTTAAGTACTTTAAAAATGACATAAATATATAGATTATTATTCAAATTGTTTAAAAGTTGAACAAAAAATATTAAACATGAAAAATCGGACTCAATTAATTTTATTTATAAGTTTGATTTAAAATAACATATAATTTAGAAACTAAATTTATAAGATGATTGAATGAGTCCAAAGTTTTGTCCCTATTGCGGTAATCCTGTAAAACAGACAGATAAATTTTGCATCATATGTGGTAAGCCTATGCTAACGGATATCCCAAAATCAGAAAAAAAACCAGAAATTACAGAGACTAAAAAAGAGAAGGAAATCCAAGTCATTGAGGAGAAACAAGAAGATATACAACCAGAGGAAGAAGCTATAGAAATTGAGACAAAAGAGGAAACAAAAATAAAACCAGAAAAATTAAAAGAAAAAAAAGAAATTAAACCTCTCCCAGATACAGTTAAAGAACAAATTGATTTATATATTGATTATAATGATGTTCAATTAAATAAAACAATATTAAGTGAAAAATTAACTGAATTATCAAAATCCACTAAGGATGCCAGATATGAATATGATCTCGATTTTAAAAAGGATGTAAACATAAAATTAGAAGCGTTAAAAACTCTAATAAGTGAATTGAAGGAAAAAGAAAAGGAAGTTAAACAAAATTTAGAAGAACCATTTATTGTTCAGAGAATTAATAGTGATATTGAAACAAAGATATTCCAACTTGAGAATTTAACAAGAGAACATAAATTAAAAAAAGTAGATAAAGAATCATTTGAAAAACTAAAAGATAAATATAAACAAGAAAAAGAGAGTCTAGAACAAGAAAGAGACGACTTAGTCTCTGGAATGAAATTATGGATTCAAGATTTAAAATTGGAAAAAGCAGAGATATCCGGAGAGAGAAAACTTACTAAAGGGAGACTACATTCAAAAGAACTTACTGAAGTAGAATTCGCAAAAGCAGATAAAGAATTTGACCTTAGATTAAAAAAAATTGATACGAAAATTAAAACATTAGAAAAATTAACAAAATAGATAGAATAGTGAAAATATTTTTACTATGTAATATTATAGAATGCTAGAAAAATGAGAAATAAAATTATCGCTATAATTATTCTACTTATTGGATTATCACTGCTAACAATTGGAATTATTCAAGGACAAAATTTATTAATAGATATATTATATGATAAAATGGCAGCAGTCCCTTAATAATCAATCCCATTTTCCTTTTCTAATAGCTATAGAATTATCTAAAAAACCCTTCTTCTGAAAAATCTTATCTTGTGATTTTCTATATTTATTAGATTGATTATAATGAATTTTGCACAAATAAATTTTATGTCGTGAATTTTCTTTATATTTTAAACCTGAATTTTCAACATACGGTTTCCACGCATTTTCAGAAAGCGACCGAATTGCAACTTCACTACAACCCTTAATAGAACACAGTCTTTTTTTTTCAGATCCGCCAATGTCGCTTTTATCTTTAAGTTCCTTCGGAAGTTTCATAGGTAAACACTTGCTAAAAACTTTTTTAGAATCAATTATTATGTATTTCAAATTATTTATCATCTTAAAATTTTTGCCAAAACTCATGGATAAATTAAACTTGATTTTCAATGGAAATTTAATTAGGAAATCTGTTTATCCATTTGATTCACCTTTAAGAATCTCTATAAAAGATGATTTCTTTACCTCTTCAGCTGTTCTTTTTTCAATAATTCCCCATGAAAATAAGACATATGAATTAATACTAATCCATAGATCTGATCGAGGTACAAAACATAGAGGAGAAATGTCTTTTCCTGGAGGCAAATTTGACCCTCAATTAGATTCCTCATTGAAAGATACAGCATTAAGAGAAACAGAAGAAGAAATTGGTGTATCTCCCAAGAACATTAAAATTTTCGGATGTTTAGATGACTTTCCTACAATGACCCGATATATTATTACCCCATTTGTAGGTATTATTAATAAAGATCAAGTTTTAATTAAAGATAATAGAGAAGTTCAGAGAATCTTAAAGATTCCAATTAGTTTTTTTACTAGCAAAATACATTTTAGAGAAGAAGCTGTTGATATAGAAAGAAGAAAATTTCCTATTTTTTATTATAATTATATTGATGATTCTAGTGGTCAAAAATATACTATATGGGGAGCTACCGCTTATTTAATAACAGTATTTATTGAAAAAGTGTATGGATTTAATATGTCAGAATCAGGACTAGAACGTTTCCAACTTAAAACAATTAAGCAATTGAAAGAGTATATCAAAATTAGAAATCAAATAACAAAAAAATTTTAACCCTTAATTATGAAATCCACAGAATTTCCAGAAAAAATACCTATTTTATTTTTCTAACTTTGTATAAATAATCTGGACAATTCTTACAATCTGGAATCTTACATAAAAAACGGATTTTAGGAAGTATACATGATGAAAAAAAGGGACATTCAATTAACTCTAAATCTGATATTAATTCAACATCACTACTCATATTATTTTCACTTTATCTCATTTTGATTTAAATAAAATACCCAATCTAAATATATAAAAAAAAAAGCAGTCTAAGTTTAGTAATTCAGTAATTAAGTTGCTTTTATTTTGAAATGGATTTCTTCTTATTTGTTATAATATTTAAAAAATAAGCTTAATAAAAAAGAATTTGAACAATTTTTTGAACTATAAAAATCATGCATAATATTCATTTAGTAACATAGACTATGTATATTAATTTTACAAGAGGAAAAGAGATACTAATATGAAATATCGAAAAATGGGCTCCCTTAATTGGGAGGTGTCAGCTCTGGGATTTGGTGCTATGCGACTCCCTATGAAAGATCGAGTAAATGTCGATGAAGAAGAGGCTATAAAAATGATTCGCTATGCTATTGATAATGGCGTAAACTATGTTGATACAGCATATCCTTATCATATGGGTCAAAGTGAAGTAATAGTGGGAAAAGCTCTCAAAAATGGATATCGTGAGAAAGTTACTCTTACTACAAAATCACCTATATGGTTTTTGAAAACAAGAGAAGATTTTGATAAATATCTTAATGAACAGATCGATAGATTACAAACAAACCCTGATATATATTTATTCCATGGTTTAACTAAGGAACGTTTAGAGAAAATCAAAAAATTAAATCTAATTGAAAAAATGGAAGAAGCACGGAAGAAAGGATTAATTAAATATATAGGCTTTTCGTTTCATGATAGTTTTAAGGCTTTTAAAGAAATTATTGATTACTACAATTGGGATTGCTGCCAAATACAATTCAACTATCTTGATACAGAATACCAAGCAGGTCTAAAAGGAGTAGAATATGCGGGAAGTAAAAATATAGCATTAATAATTATGGAACCTATTCGAGGGGGAAAATTAGCTATTCCAATGAATAAATTAGATTCGAAACCTGAAATAAAAGATGTTTTAGAAAAATCAAATACCAATAGGACTATGGCTGATTTGGCATTACGATTTGTATGGAACCGTCCTGAAGTCTCTGTTGTATTAAGTGGAATGAGTAATATGCAACAAGTCATAGAAAATGTCGAATCCGCAAATAACTCAGCAATTAATAGTCTATCAGCAGAAGATTTGCAAATAACTTCTGAATTAAAGAAAATGTATGAAAAATATGAGCTTGTGCCTTGTACTAGTTGTAGATACTGTGAACCTTGTCCAAATGGGGTCGCTATTTCATGGATTTTTAGACTATTAAATGAATTATCATACTGGGGTCAAGAAAGGATCGCTAGAGTTCTATTTTTCTATAATAGATATGCGAAAACACCGGAAGAATTGGAAAAAAGGCGCTCCGCAGGAGAAGAACCAGAAGGAGTGGCAAGTTTATGTATTCAATGTGGTGAATGTCTTGATAAATGTCCTCAACAAATTGAGATCCCTGATCTTATGAAGAAAGCTGCTGCTATTTTTGAAGAAGGAAAAAAACTTTCAGAAGTTTTCTAATAATTTCCCTAGCATATATTATTTTTGACCTTTTTTTTTATATTCGAAAAGCTAAGTTGAAAATTATAATAAAAAAATCAACTTATATAGGATTACTAATGGAAATTCTATACCTCTATTTTTAAAATAATTATACAATCTACTTATAAGATAAACGTATAATTCTAGAGAGGATTAATAAACAAATTAAATATAGAATTTTATTAAACAAGTTTACAATCTAAACCATAAATTTCTTTTACAACCGTATACTTAATTATTTAAATTGGCCCTTGACGGTCGGAATTGCTTTGAGATTACATCAATCTCCAACGATAAGTGGTCTCTGACGCTAGGCTTCAAACCTAGTTATCCTGCGGAGGGATAGGAGTTCGATTATGGTTGGAAATTTTCTGATCTTCGAAAATCTCCTCGAGGGCCGCCAATTTTTCATTAAAAATAATATTCGGGCGTAAGTATGGTCGATTTTGATAAAATTATTGACTTCTTTAATAATATGGATATTCCTAAAAATATGCTTAATAGAGGTCAACTGGTTTTAAATGAGTTTATGAATCCAATAAAAATCCTCTTTCAACAAAGATCTGTACCTCAAGAACCTTGGGCAGATGATCAAATAGAATTCCTCCTCCAGACGCTTTCAAATATGGATACAGATAAAGATAAGAATGCTGCTAGAGTAGGTGAACGAGAAGCAAGAATTGCTTCTAAACTTCATTTAAAAACGTCAGCTGGATTCTGTCATGGTGTTGGAAGAAGTGGTTTTTTAACAGCTCCTCAACCTAAAGCCCCTGGAGGTTCTATAATGTATGAACTTTCCAACTATTTAGCCAGAAATATTTTAAAAAATTTTGGTTTACCAAACATCAAGGACGCCATTGTAGTTCCATTATGTACTGGAATGTCATTATCCTTATCATTAGGGGCTCTAAAATCGGCTCAATCTAAAAAATCCTCTCATATCAAAAGAACAGTATTAGTACCCCAAATCGATCACCAATCGCTTCTGAAATCAATTAATTTACTGGGTTATAAAACAAAAATTATCGAAGGGAAAATTTTTGGAGATGCTGTGAGGATTCCAGTTGAAGATATAACAAGTAATTTAGATGAGGACTGTTTTGCGGTAATCTCTGTAACTAGTTTTTTTCCACCCCGAGAGCACGATAATATTAAGCAAATAAGCAAATTTGCTAAAGAAAATAATCTTATTCATATCGTCATAAACGCATATGGTGTACAAAGTCCCGAATGGATGGCACTTATTAAATCTGCAATTGATGCGGGGAGAGTAGATGCAATAATTCAATCAACTGATAAAAATTTTCTTACCCCTGTTGGTGGCTCGTTAATAGCCTCACCAATCAAAGAAAATATAGTCAAAATAAGTCAAGCATATGCAGGTCGTGCTTCAGCAACTCCAGTTGTAAATTTTTTGATTTCAATGTTATCATTAGGAATTTCTGGTTATCAAAAATTAATTACAGAGCAACAGCAGAATCGAAAAATTCTTGAAAGTAAACTAAGAGAAGTAGCTGAAAATATTAACGAGAGAATACTTGATGTCTTCAATCCAGTTGCGGTAGGTATATCACTAAACACTCTAAAACAAGACCAATTATACGCACTTGGTGGAGCTTTATATAATTTGAGAGTTACAGGACCAAGAGTATATAATCCTAATGAAAAAGCATTTGGAACATGCTGTAATAATTATATTACTCCTTATATTGTAATGAATGCTGCAATTGGAGCAACTGAAAACGATATTCTGTCTGCTGTTGAGAGATTTAAAAAAGCATATAGACAAATTGTTAAAAAATAAAATTACTCTCATAAATTTTAAAATTCTATTTAAACAGAAATAAAAATAAATAAAAACTAGAAGTTCTATCTATATTTTAATAAAAATTATTTAAACAATGCTAAATTGGTAAGTGGGGAATCGCAATGGAAAACAGGCTGTTAGACCAATTTAATAATGTTATTATCCCTCAATGGCCTTCTAAAAAAATAGAAGAGCCATATAATCCTTTAAATGCTCGGGAATTGTTCGAAATAGCTTATCACTCTGTTAATTCGGTGTCTATGAGAAATATTTACATTAAACAATCACCAAATGAGAATCAAGGTGGATCTAAAGCAATTTTTTACTCTAACAGCAAAAAGTTCATAGCTATAGAAGGTTTAGAAAATAACTTAATAATTACTAAATATTTTAATGAAGGGACTACTGGAGATAAAATTATAACAGAAATCCAACCTTTATTTATTCGAAGAAAAGAAAATTTTGCTAAAAAAGAAACGGAAATGAAAATTCAGATTTTAAAAAGCATTTTAGTGGAGAGAAAACTTGATGAATGTACAAATTTAGTATTGTTAAAAGGGATTAATCGAAGAATTTATTTTGCCATAGGTGATGCGAGAGAATCTGCTGCGGTAGTTCCAATCTTTATGGAAGCTGAAGGAGCTAGTCTAGTTCAATTAGCTTTAAATAAATGGATGGAAACCGCTCAAAGATTAGAACAAGAACATAACTTTCCTGACAATCTTGTTACCGGAATTCTGAAAAATCTGACACAGATAAAAAAATGGCTACTTGATTTGGTCAGCTCATTTTTAGATAAATAAAAATACCTTATTTTTCTATCTTTCTTTCTGAATTCAAATCTCAAAATAAGACGCCAGTATATTGTGAGATATTATTAAGATATATAAAAAAAAATGTAAATGGATGTTTCACGATCTTTAAATTTCAAACTAATAAAATTAAAGATTCAATTAAATGGGCCATCGGGGATTTTCATGCTCAACCTAACCAATCGAGCCAATTTGAACCCCGGATTTCCTGTATAGAAGATAATCCCTCCTAAATCTCAGGTTTTTACTTTCTCGGACATCATTTTTTTGTGCGTCCGATGGTCATTTATAAGACCTGCGCTTGTTGACCAAGCATACAAAACCTCGTTAACCAAGCTAAGCAAATGGCCCAAGTCAATTGAAAATGTTTAATTATTATAAACTAATTAAATCAGAAAAAAGATAAAAATTTTTATCTTTTTAATTTATAATTGAAATAATAAAAAGAGACTTTAGTTAAGTACAAAAAATTTTTGAAGTTGTTGATATACAATGGCTGAAATGTTAACAGACCTCCTTCAGAATATTTATAAAAGAATTGCACAATTAGGACAAGCAATTCAAGAGCTTAAAAGAACTTTAGATGAGCTAAATCAAAATATTGAACAAAAAATTTCAAATTTAACAGAAAAATTAGAAGAATTTTCTAATGAGATTAAAGTTACTCAAACTAAGCATGTCGATGCTGTATTGGAAATAGGAAAAGATACTACAAAAGAATTGAAGACTATTCAAGAAGGTTTGGGGTTAGAAGCTTTAAAAAATCTAATTAAAAAACTTGAAGATTTTGCTAAACTTTCTGAGGGTGTTCTCAATCAAGATACAGTAAATTTACTATTATCTGAAGCAATTGACTCTGTTAAAAATCTCAAAGAATCTCTCAAAGAAGAAGAACAAGAGGTAATGGAATAAATAAATTTAAATGTAATCAAAATAGGGTGAAAAAAATGGCTGAACAGTTATTAGATGAGATGATACAGAAAATAAATCAAATTATGGCTTCTTTAGATGGAACTATAGCACAAATTAACCAAATGAGTGGAGCTATTAATCAAATGACTCAAAACTTTTCTGAACAAACAGTTGCAATGACAGAAAATATTAGATTAATTGTAGAAGTCTTAAAACAATTTAGAGTACAATCTAGTAAAAATTTGCAGGAACTTTCAGATGATTTTAACCAAAAAGTCAAAGAACTGTGGGATAAAAAATCTATCGAAGCAATTACAGAAGAAGAAAAGAAAACAATTGGGATTATAAAAAAAGCTTCAAAAGCAGTGACCGATAATCTCTATTTTGCTCAATTACTAAACATCATACAATCTATAAGAGAAGAAACAAATAGAATAATTAGTGCTAATCAATAATAAATTTTTAATTTTTTTCTACTTATTCTCAATTTAGATTAATAAATAAAACATAAAAAAGGTGGAATTTTACTCATGCCAATGGGGTGTTTTGTGATACTGCTTCCCAATGACGCTGATTATAGGGTATTGGGATATTATTTTAAGGAGAGTAAATCAGAATTTGAAATTTCAAATGATTTATTTCTTAGACTTAATCTTGATCATTCAAAAAATGAATATAATTTATTAAAATTGAAGGATTATCAAATTTTCTCATATCTCCATAGTTTTAAGGGTAAATTAACGCGAAAGGCATCTGGACTTATCATTGGTCTCCTCTTAAATGAGAATGATGAACTAGAACAATTCCGATCATCTCTTAAAGCAGGAGCAGAAGCATTTGAAATTCCAAGTCTCGATATTTTAACAAAATCCAAAGATGAATTTGAAATGCTGTTAAAGGATATTTACTTAGAACATTTAGAACCCTTAATGGATAGCTTAGAACCTGAAGCTCTAAAAAATAACGTTATTAATATCACTAAATTTATGCTTAGTGGCGGAAAAAAAGAAAGAAAAACTGCTCAAGAGCTCCTCGAAAAAATTGAAATAGGAGAACATAAAAAAATCTCAGAATGGTACGAAATAGCTGAAAATGCGATTAAAACGTTAGATTATGAGAAAGCAGGTAAATTTTACTTAAAAGCAGCTGAAATGGCTGAAGCTTTATTTGTAATGGATATTGCAACCTTCCTTAAAGAAAAAGGTGTTTTTTCTAAGCAGTTTCCCGATCTATTAAAAGAAAGGGAAAAAATTGTACAAGAGGCTCGAAATGCCCTTAGAAATGAAGATTTTCATCAAGCATATACCTTTTACAGAAAAGCAAGCATAATTTCTAAAAAACTTATCCAATATGATAAAGAAGAGGAATATAGGTTAAAATCAAAAGCATTAGAAGATTTTTATAAAATTGATGAAAAATATAGAAAAAATAAATAAATTTCTCTTGCTTAATTTGATATAAATACAATCTACATACACTCTTATTTTTTTCTCGATTAGACACATGGTAGGTTTTAATCAAAAGGTAATTTGTTTACTGACTGATTTTGGCTTAAAAGGACAACATTATATTGCAAGTATGAAAGCAGTGATTTTAAAAATAAATCATAATATTACAATAATTGATCTTTCTCATCAAATTACTCCTTATTCTATAATCGAAGCCTCTTACATATTAAAAACAACATATAAATATTTTCCTGAAGGAACTGTATTTATACTTGTAGTGGATCCTGGAGTTGGAGGATCTCGAGAAATATTAGCATTTAAAACTGTGTCAAACTATTATTTTATTGGACCAAATAATGGTATATTTTCAGAAACTTTTACCGATATCATATCTGAATGTGTAGAAATTCAAAATGATGAATTCTTTCAAACACCAATTTCTAATACATTTCATGGGAGGGATATCATGGCTCCTGTTGGAGCATATTTACTCTCTGGTATTCCCTTAACTAGATTTGGACCACAATTTAACCCTTGTAATATAATAGAAACCCCTAGTGTTTACAAAATAGATAGAGATATGAAATCCATTCAATGCATAATTCAATATATCGATTCTTTTGGAAATGGGACTACAAACATTCCAATTTTGAATAATAAAATAGTAAATAGTGAATTAGTGCTAAAGGAAAATACAAAAATAAAAGTAATTATCAAGGAAAATACGTATGAAGGACAAATTGTCTCTCATTTCTCGAATATTCCAATTAAATCAATGCTTTTACTTATTGGATCAACAGGTTTTCTTGAAATTTCACTTAATCAGGCAAATGCTTCAAAAGAATTAGGTTTTAACGTTGGTGATACTATAACAATAAATTTTTAGGGAGGAATTATAAACCTATGGAAAATGAAATTCTGGCATGTATAGAAAATAAAAATAAAAAATTTTTAGAATCAGGTCAAATTTCAAAATATATTTTTCCATTAGAACGTTCAGAGGCTCATAAAAAAAAAATCTGTCATCTAGTTACTAGGTTTTTTATAATATCACAAAATTCGAAAAAAAATCCATTTTATCTTATCCAAAAGCGAGGAAAAAATAAAAAGGAATTTCCTGGATATTATACAGACTCATCTTCTGGACATGTAATTTGGGAGAAAAATTTGAATCTAAATAAAATCAAGCAGAATGCTATAAGAGAACTTGAAGAAGAATTTGGTATTCCCCCTAAAGCGATTCAAAAGATGAATTTTTATAATATATCTGATGAAGGAGACGAAATAGCCTATATTTTTTTAGGGATTGTTGATAAGAATATTCCATTAAAACCTAATCCAAAAGAGTTAGATGTTAAAGCAAGCAGGTTTTATAGTAGAACTGAACTTAATAATTTGCTAAAGAATGAAAAAAATGTTGACCACTCAAGAAAAATATGGAAAACTCTATTGAATACGGATATTATATCTCTTTTTAAGAATGAAAGTCAACATTCTTATGAGAATAAAGGCTCTGTTGCATTATTTATTGGCAGGTTCCAACCATTACATCATGGTCATATTTATGTGCTTAACAATATTTTAAAATATTACAAAAAAGTTAAGATTGGAATAGGGAGTTCTCAACTTTCTTATACTCTAAATGATCCCTTTTCAAGTGAAGAAAGAAATAAATTTATTATTACCGCACTAAAAAAAAGAAATATTTCCTCTAAACAATATGAAATATTTCCTATCCCTGATATATTCAATGCTAAAAAATGGGTGGATCATGTAATCTCTATTGTGGGGCAATTTAATTCAGTAATCTCTAATAGTGATTGGGTAAGAGAATTATTTTATAATAAAGGGATTAAGATTGAGAAGAAAATAACCATATTTAAAAAAAAATTTAATGGAAATCACATCAGAACATTAATGGTAAAAAATGATAAAAAGTGGAGAAATTTAGTTCCCAAAGAAGTAATCAAATTAATAGAAGAGTTTGGGGGAATTGAACGATTAAAATCTTTATATGAACAAAAAAATAACTTATGAATGACTCAGAATTTTTAGAAATTGATGGATCCTTTGGAGAAGGTGGGGGTGCTATACTTCGATTAGCAGCAGGTCTTTCTATTCTAGTTAAACGCCCAATCCGCATAAAGAATATTCGTGCAAATAGACCCAAACCTGGATTAAGATTACAACATCTAGTAGGATTAAAGACACTTGCAGAATTAACTAACAGCACCTTATCTAATTGTAAGGTAGGAACTGGAGACATTACATTATATCCTAAACAATCACTTAAAAATAAAATAAATGTTGAGATTGTTACAGCTGGGAGTATAGGGTTGTTACTTCAACCGATTCAAATTGCTTGTTTGGGATTTAATAAACCAGAAAAAATAGAGGTTCTTATAAATGGAGGGGGGACATTTGGCAAATGGGCTCCAAGTCTTAATTATCTCAAAGAAGTAACGTATCAGATTTTTCAAAACCATGGTTTTAAAGTCGATATTAATATAGATAAACATGGATTTTATCCTAAAGGAGGTGCGAGAGTTAAGTGTACGTTATATCCTCCCAAAAATGAACTTAAACCAATAGTTTTAACGAAACTTGGAAAAATAGAAATAATTCATGGTAAAATAATTGTGACAAACCAATTAAAAAGCAAAAAAGTTGGAGAACGAATAAGACTCTCTGTCATTAACCAATTGAAGAAAGCATTAGATTTTGATATTAAACTCGATATTACATATGTAGATTCTTTAAGCTCGGGAGCGGGTCTTTCATTGTGGACATATTCAGATACAGGGGCTATTATTTCTTCAGGAACAATATTAGGTGAACGTCATATTTCTTCAGAGAAGCTTGGAGAATTAGCTGCCAATGAACTTCTTAAATGTATTAGAAATAATATCCCTGTTGACAATTACTTAAGCGATCAACTAATTCCTTTCATGGGGTTCGTTAAAAAGCCATCAAAAATAAAAGTACTTGAGGTTACAAGTCATACTAAAACTAACCTGGAATTATTAAAACTCTTTTTTAAAAGAGATTTTCTTATAAAAACAAAAAACACTTATTCTATAATTGAATTTCAATAATAAGTAAAAAATATGTGAGTAAAAAAGACTATTCAAAGATTATTTTAATTTAGATTTAATACAAAAATTAGAAGAAATTTTTATAAGATTATTTTATTATATGATTATTATAAAAATTATTAAATTTCCCTAGAAGAATGTCTCAGACAGTTGCTGCATTTCAGCGTTGTCCTAGATGTGGAAATGAGAATAGTGCCGATATTTTTGCATGTAATTTCTGTGGATATCGATTAAAAATTGAAAAAATTGAAAAAATTAGTTTTTTTAGGAGATACGAAGCAGAATGGACTACGCCAGATCCATGGTATAAGAAAATTTTATATCTTATTATAAATCCCCCAAGAGCCTTTCACGATATTAATCATAAAAGAAGTCAAGCTCCTGGGTGGTTAATTTTATTATTTATTGCACTATTATATGGGTTAATGGGCCTAGCTTTCTTTTCACATTTTAATATTGTGGCAATCTCAGATGATCCCCTTCGAGAATTCCTGTTTAATTTGAGTTTTTTTGTGTCTTTCTTTGTGTTTGGCTATATTTTTCATTTAATTTATTTTGCAATTCTAATTTGGTTATTCACAAAAGGAGCTAATTATGCTGTAGGATTCTCAGATAGATTAGAAAAACGTTTTGGAGGAGTAAAAGAACAAAGGGATAAATATAAACAAACAGATGTGAGTCCGTTTAGTATTTATAAAGGGGGTACTATGTTACAATTGGAAGGGGCATATAAATTTAGAATGATGTTATGTGCATTTATACCATTCGTATTAATATATGCTATTAAAATTCTAATTATCCTTGTTGGTTTTCAACCCGTGACCATTGGTGATGAAGATCTAACGGCTCAACAAGCACTTGATAATATCCCTATTTATTTTGATCTGATTTTCAATTCTCCAACCTGGGCTATTTTCGATATAATCGATGCGGTAATTATTGCATCTTGGGTACCAATTCTAATGACACTAGCAATAAGAGAACTAAGCAATTGTTCTACGACACGAGTGCTTGTCTCCACTATTATCATTGGTGTTATTGTAGCAATTATATTCTATTTTCTGCGTCCAACATTATTTGGTTAAATTTATTAGCTCTTAATCCAAAGGATATATAAAAATCTGATTTTATTTTTTATTCTTTAACGAAGCACAACATGGGAGAAGATAATAATATTCCAGAAAATAATACCAAAATCGAATCTGAGCTTTTCGCTCTAGTAAAATCTATAACAAACCTAAACAAAAAATATCAAAAAGGTATAGTGAATGATAATTTTTTTAGGAAGGCTTTAAAAAACACAATGAATAATTTAGTAAAGCTACATATGATTTTAAAAGAAAAAAATATTCAGATGACAGGACTCTTACAAAAAATGAACCTTTCTCAAGAATACAACTCGATAATAGAAATCATAAATCACATGTCTTCTCTAAGTGTAACTGATAATACTGATGAGATAAAAAATAGAACATTTTTAGAATTGCCTGGTATTACCTCAGAAATCACCTCATCATTTATAACACTTATGGATGCATTAACATTAGATGGATTAAGAAAGAAAGATTTAATTTTGAGATTATTTGAAGAATTAAATCAAAGTTTAAATAATTTTCCTGGATTAGATGATATTTTATCTGAAAGCAGGTCAATTCAAAAAAAAATTCAGTCTCATTTTGATGAATTTGGTGTAGATACAACCTTGAAGAAGGAAGTAATAGATAATCTTTATCTATTATTTAAAGAATTTCAAAACAGGTTAAATCTAAAATCGTAAATAAAATAATAAAATTAATATTTTTTTAGTAATTTAAATCCATAGAAACTTAATATTCAATACAGAAAAAAAAAAGGTAATATCAATTCCACGTCCCGGCTTACGATCAAAAGCTCAAGCAAGAAAAAAATTGAGTACTCCAGGGAATAAAAATGTTACTCATTACTGGAGAAAAAAACCTGAAAGAGCAAAATGTGCAATTTGCAAGAAGCCACTACAGTCAGTTCCAAGATTAAGACCTTCTAAAATGGTAAAAACGCAAAAAACAGCAAGAAGAGCAAATAGAGTGGAAAGTGGAAGGTATTGTGCAAAATGTCTCCAAACCTTGATAAAAGAAGAAATTTGGAGTCAGTAATTAATATCTACTATTCTCGATAATCAAAGTTATTTTCAGTAAAAATTATACGTCATAACTATGATCTTATCCATTTCAGGTCTTCATGGAACTGGAAAATCTACAATTGGAAAGTTATTAGCTGCAAAATTGGGATTTCAATATTATAGCACTGGTCAGGCTTTTAGAGACTTAGCTCAAGATATGAATATGACATTAGAAGAATTTTCAAAATTTGTGGAAAAGAACCCTGAAATCGATAAAGATTTCGATAATAAAATAATAAAAATTGCTCAAGAAGGAAATATCATTGTTGATAGTCAACTAAGTGGACACCTCCTAAAATCTATTGCTGACTTTAAAATTATGTTAATTTGTCCTGTAGAAATCAGAGTTAAACGAATGGCTGAAAGAGATGGCACTTCATACCAACAAAAGTTAAAAGAAACTCAATTACGAGAGAAATCGGAACTAGAGCGATTTAAACATCTCTATAATATAGATTTAAGTGATCAAAAGGAAATCAAAAAACTCTATAACATAATTATAAATACTGAACCTCTCACTATTGAAGAAATTATAGAAAAGATAATCTTAGCTTTAGAAGAGAATAAATTAATTACTTAGTTTTAAAAATCATAAAAATTTTATTCTTGTTAATATTTTTTAAAACACTAAAAATTGTATTTGTATACTGGTGATGTTAAATAACCAGTTATAAATAAGTATCTAAAAATAATTTGGTGACAAATTATATGAGTGTATATGATATTGGAAGATTATGCGTAAAAACTATGGGAAGAGAAGCAGGGCATTATTGTGTCATTGTTGATATAATAGATAAAAATTACCTGCTAATTGATGGTTTAAAGGTTCGAAGAAGAAGAGTGAATTATAACCACATAGAACCAATAGCAGATGTATTGGACATTAAAAAAGGTGCTTCACACGATCAGGTAGAAGCGGCGATTAAAAAAGCTAAATTAAAAAAAAAAATGAGTGAAACTGTATCTATCCCCATCAAATAAATTAATAAATTCGCATCCCAAATATTCTTTTATTCATTATTTTTTTTATTGCAACGGTTGCCTAGCCCGGTACGGCGCCGGCTTGGAGATAAATTCTTCCCAAAAAGCCGGTGTGGGTATCCACTCGGGGGTTCGAGCTATGAGGAAATTCTTCTTATAGGAATAAATCCCTCCCGTTGCGTTTTTCTATTTGTATATCCGAAAAATCTTACACGTCCGGAAATTCCAAAGCTTTTGCTTTTTGTCCCGCAAACATGCCGCCCATTCCTCCAGAAGCTTGAGATTGAATCTTCAATAATCTTTGAATAAACGTATTGATTCCCAATGAACATAAAAAATACCATGCTGTAAAATTAATCCAAATTTTTCCCGCACTTATAAGACCTCCAATAAGAGGAATATCGTTTGCATGCATCGGAGAAAGTGCCACCGGATGTCTCCCAAAAACAACCGAGTTCAAAATTCCAAAAATTATTATCATTGGAAGAAACGTTACACAAGAAGGCTTTAATCTTTGAAGTGACATCCGTTGCTGGGTTTTCTTGACCATAATATCTTTACGTTCCCATCTTTTTCGAGCTTTTCTATATCGTTCAGGGTCGGTCTCTGCTAAATCAATTATCTTTTGTTTTTCTTCGTCATGTGCTTTGATTAATGCTTGTTTACGGTTAGTTTCTTCTGTGTCAACTAACCATTTGGTTAAAAATGTGCTAATTAGTGCAGTTGCTGTAGATAGCAGTAATACAAATAGCATTGAACCAGGGGGCGTTCCTATCAAATTCACAAAGTCATTTTCAAAAAATAAAGATAACATCTCTATCTGTATTTATATTGGAATTATTATAAAGTTTTCATAATATAGGCTATTCTTCTTGAAATGGAGAGTAATTAATTAATATGGATTTATCACTCTTTTTAATCATAGTTATTATTGTATCTAGAATATTCTTATCAAATTAATCAGTAATAAGTATAAAGATGTTAATTAATCCATGCCAAGCAATGCACGCATGCCAGGATACTGACTCGCAGCTAACTCCTTCGATATCGTCTCTGCATAATTATGGATTATCCCTATAGCGATCAAAAGCCCCGTACCTGAAGTCAATGCACCTAATGAATCTGCCGAGAAACTTAAGATTGCGATAATTATTCCGTTGAGAATAACTAAAGTAGGGATGTACCGCTTAAGAATTCGCTCGATGATTTTGGATGAGCTCCTAAACCCAGGAACCTGCATTTTCGAATCTAATATTTGCTGAGCTATATCTCTCGGTGCAAGACCCGAGACTTCGACCCAGACACGACCGAGTACTATACAAAGGTATATAAATATAACAAGATATATCAGTGCTTTCGCTGGGTAATCAATTAACTGCTGATATCCCAATGGTGGAGTCAGTAACCAAACCAAACCCCCATAAGGCACTAATTGATTTCCTTGACCTCCACCTCCGGCTGATACAGAATGAAATTTCCCTATTAAATCAACCCAAAAATCAGGGACGCCCCACGAACGTAACCAACCCGATGGTCCAGCCAATAATTGCCCAAAAAATAAAATGTTCGCATATAATGCATTAACTAAAATAACCGGTATATTGGAAACATACAGGAGTTTCATTGGATATTTTCCCTTAAAACCTCGATAGCCTCGATATGCAAGTGGGATCTCAACGCGCGTAGATTCGAACCATATTACTAATAAAAAGATAACTATAGTGGAAATTATGCCTAAAAGTGAGGGCAACCGTGATCCCCGTAAAAAAAGCCCTCCTACATTCGTCCTAGAATCTCCATCAAATATGGCAGTAAAAAATGCGATAACAATTCCTCTGGGAAGATAGACATTCGGAATACCTTCAACCTGAGTGGGAGCAAAACTAAAACAGTTCCAAAATATTTGACCAGCAACTCCTGCCGCGATAAATAGAGAAACTCCACTCCCTAATCCCCATCCTTTTTGAAGAACCTCATCTAAGAGAATAATAACTATTCCTGCAAATAATAACTGGAAAAAAATAAAAAATGCATTATCTAATCCTAATTCGTTCGCCTTACCAAAAGCCCCTCCTATAATATAGGAAACTGCATTAAAGATTGTCAAAAAAACCGACATAACCTTTTGTGCTCCACTAAACATAGCTCTATCGTACGGATCAGACATATTTACATTTATTAACTTTGATCCCATAAGCAATTGCATGATAAGACCCGCTGTGACTATTGGTCCTATCCCTAATTCTGTTAAAGTGCCTCTCTGACTTGCTAGAATAACTCGAAGCCAATAAAAGTAATCTGTTGATTGTGCTAGATTTACTCCATATAAAGGAATATTACTCATTATCAAATAAATAATAAGGACAACAGCAGTCCAAATAAATTTCTCCTTAAAAGAAACCTCACGCTGTGGTTGTTTAATTTCGGGCATTACTTTTACAAAAGGGGTAAAGAACCTAAGAAATTTACCAGCCATAGTTTATCAATAGTGTGAGTCAATTAAATAATTTGTATAAGTTGATTATTTCAACTTCTTAACTTTTGAATGTAATATAAAAAAAATGGAATTTAAAAAAAAGTTTGCGATTTGACTTGATCTTTACTTTGATAATAATTTACAAATTTGAAGCAGAATTAGACAATGGATTGGAAAAAAAGAAAATAAAAAAAATTTAATTCTTTTTAATTAAAAACTAAAAGTAATTGAATAATATTATAAAGATTTTATATAATCTTAAAATAGTATTATAATCCTTTTCTAGTGTTTTTATCTTTTTTTATTGTTTTTTAATTATTTGTAAATTGCTTTTGTGGGTATCTCACTCTCACTTTTATAAAATATAAGATTAAAAGAGACTTCCGATGCCAGTTGGCTCTTCTTCTTCGGTTTCTTCTTCTTTCTTTGTTTCTGCCTTTTTATCCTCAACAACTCCGCCAGTTGGGGCAGCGGCTACTGGTATTGCACTCGCAGATTGTATAATATCCTCTATATTTGTCTCCTTTAATCCTGCAATAAGTTTTGCAATTTCCGATTTATCAACCTTCGCACCTGCTGCGTTTAATACTTTTTCTACATTTGATTCGTTAACTTTACCTCCAGCTTTGTGAAGTAATAAAGCGGCATAGATACTTTCCATATTTTATAACCTCTTTTTTTATAATTTTATATGTAATTTTAATTGAAATTTAAAATAATCTTGATTTATTATCCAAATAATCCTCCAATACCTACACTTTCAGATTCTTCTTCCTCTTCTGGTTCTTGTTCTTCAACTTTAGCCTTTTCGTCGTGAGGTGGAATTTGAATTCCTTCTCCAAAAATAATAACATTCAATATAGTGGCCTCAGAAGCAGCTTTTCGAATATAATCTTCCGTCATATCCTCTAGGAAAAAAGGCATCTCGAATAAAATCCCTAATGCTTCTCTATAAGCTTTAGTAACATTTTGTGTAAATTGTTCCATATCCATATACAAAATATCTTCTGGGATAATCTCACCATCACTCCATGCAAAATGGATCTTAATCAACGATTCTATTGGAGTTATTCCTAGTTTTTTCAAAACTGCTGCTTGTTTCACATCAACCAAATCGCCTGCTTTATGTGTTCTTGTATCTTCACGAATATATATTGTATCATTCATTATTCTGGTAGGTAACCGTAAAGTCATGTTCAATTCACTTATAACCTGTCCCGTAGGCAATCCCGTATCTCCTGCGGGAACCCATATATCTACTGGAGTGATTTCATTTGGTTTCGCGGGAACCATCCACTCATTTTCAAGAAAAATATTCTTCAATTCGAATAAATCGATGTTAGTGAACACAAGACTAGATTGACCGGGGATTTGCTCTGCGAATTCATCTAAATTTTTCTTTTTAGATTCTTTTTTAAATTGTTCTATTGCTCGTTGTTGAAGTGATCTTTTTGACATTCGAAATTCTGCTTTCCCTCTTAAAATCTTTCTCATCGTCTGGATTTGCTTATCACTTATATGAGCAACTTCAATTACGACAACATTCTTATAATTCTTAAATAAATCAATTAAGTAATTGATTTCATTAATTTTCCATTGTGGGATATGTTTATTTTCAATCATGTTTTCACACCTTGATACTTTTTAGGAACTCTTCTTGTACTTTCACAGGTTTTCCCATTGTTGATTTAAGATACATGGATTTAAAATTATTGAATTTATGGGGCATCTGATCGGCGATAAAATCTATTACTGTTTTCATATTTTCATATAACTTTTCCTGTTCCATAGATTTTTTACCTATCTTAATAAAAATAATCGGTTGCTTTTTCATCTGAACGCGAATTACCTTTCTATAACGCTCGCTAGCTACTTTTAAATCTTCAGAACTAGAAATGATTCCATAACCTGTAGGGAAAGGTTTTGGCATTTTACCAACAGGTCCAAGGAACCTTGCTAAATACCTCGCAACGTCCCTCATCATTTTATCTTCAACAACAAAGTAGTCATATTTTTTAGCAAATTTTTTCTTGAATTTCTTCTCCTCATTGTTTAAACTTATCAGTCCAGTTGAATCCAGCGTATCCAATCCAAGTTTTTTTGCTTCGAGCAATATTTCATCTGATGCAATCACGCAAATATTCGGGTTATTCCCTGTAATCACATCATGAGATAAAATAATTTCTTTATCTATTCTATTTTTTGGATCATTTAGATTAATGTCTTTAATATTTATAATAAGGTCAATAGATTCATCAAATTTCCTTGATTTATCTTTAAAGCCTTCCTTTTTAATTATGGAAAAATCGAGTGCAGCATTTAATGACTTTTTTAATAATTTATCATCTACTTTCAAGTTTTATTACTCACCCCTTATCTTTTCGTCATATTCCCCATTTTGAACTCTTTTTTGAATGACTCTGGGATCTTCTCCTTCAACAGTCAACCCTACAGATAATGCTGTACCCAAAACTGTTTTTATCGCTGCTTTATAGGTTTTATCCAAAAATTTCTCTCTTTTTGCGTCAACTACATTCTGGATTTGGTCTAAAGTTACATTTCCAATTTTTTGTTCAGAAACACTAGAACTACCCTTTTCAACCCCTAATTCTTTAAGCAAAAGTGATGCGGTAGAAGGGGTTTCAATATATATTTCAAATTGCTTTGTCTCTGGATCACATTCAATTCTCACTGGAACCGTCAAACCTTTGAATACTGCTGTTTGTGTGTTAATCTCATCGACAACATCTTTTATATTTATGCCTGTTGGTCCGACGGCAGGACCAATTGGAGGCCCCCCACTTGCACTTCCTCCAGTTACCAATGCTTTTACGATAATTTTTCCCTTTTCACTCATTTCATTTCAGTTTTCAAATTAATCTTAAATTCAATGCTGATTTATAAAGGATTAGGAACGTAAAAATGAATATTTTCATCATTTTTTCATTTCAATATCTTAAATTTATTATATTGAAACCGTTGTATTATTACGTCCTAAGTCCTCTAAAAAATATTTGAACTTAGTAATTTTGTAGAATGAAAGAACGTTAAAAAATTTTGCTAAAAATAAGAATAGAATAATAACTGCGATATTATTTAAGTGTATTAACATTATTCTGGTTTCATAAATCCTCAAAAAGTTGGTCAAAGATACTTTCTGAATTTAGGTTGCTATTTGAAATAATTAAAGGAAAAAATCCTGTACTATTTTTTCAATTGGTCGAAAAACTTTTAAATCGCCTTCCCAATTTTGTAAAAGATTGTAATAAATACCTTCTATTTTTTCAATTAAATTACTTAATATAACCTGAAGAGAATTTAACTTCTCCTTGCTTATTATTACACCATAGATAAAATCTCCTGGCTGAATAATAATGTATTTTCCTTTTTTCTCAATAATAGAAGTCTCTTTCTCTCCACTAATTTGTTCAAGCATCATTCTTAAACTTGTCATTACTCCCGAAACAGAAGAGCTATAAGGAATTTGTTTCTCTTCTATAAAAGATTTTTCATAAATTAATAATCCTGATTTATGCATAATAAAAAGGCTTTCAACCTTCTTTTGCCAATTATATTCTGAAAATGAAGGAGTAGATAAAAAAAAGGAATATAAGAAAAATAATGCAATGATTTGTAAAAAATCTCCTACAATTCGAGAGATTAATCCGAATAAATTAAGTATAATATCCGTTGTTAGAAAAAATCCAGAAATTAGAGTTGTCATTCCCACTACAAATTGAATATATCTATATTTGAATTTCCCCAATATTGGATTTGATTTAAAGATTGAATTCAATTCTAAAGTATAAAAAATAAAAAATACAATAAAAATAGGCCAAAACGTTAATGATATTACCTGTCCATATTGAAAATCATACAATATTATTATAAAAAACAAAATAATATCTGAAATGAAAATTATGGTAAACAGATATCTTTTTATTAATACTGTATAGCTTTCGATAGTATAAATAAATAATATTACTCCTAAGATCATGGAGATGTAGCCACAATTTAAATAGATTATCCTCAATTCAGAAGATATAACGTAATGATCTCCTATTATAAAAAATATCCACATAAATGAAAAACCTAAATATAGGTATACATATCCCCTCTCTTGAAGACTTTTTAATTCGTTTTTAAATTTAAAAACTCGCCCTAAGAAGATAATAGCAAACTCAAAATAGAGTAGCACTATTATCCATTCAGTTATCAATGCTAGTTCTGCCATAGATCCTATTAATGGAAAATTTATTTCTTCAAATATCATGAAAAAATCTTAAATTTTAATTTGTATTAAGTAATATTTTAATTTCATTGTTAAAATCTAAAAATATTTGACTCTCTTTACCCTCAATTGCTTTTAAATCAAGTATTATATTTCTATACAATTCAGTAAATCTCTCCCTTATTAGTTTTATAAAATATTTGATACTTATCATTTCCTTTTTTACCAAAATACAAAACATAAGAAAAGTTAAATCTCCCCCTCCATAATTTAACAATATCAAATTCTCACCTTGTTTGATTTTTTCTATCTTGAATTCTTTTGATTCCGTAACTCTTGAAATAATGTTATCTATTCCAATAATCCCATCAGGGAAGAGCATCTTATATTCACTTGAAACATTAAAATCCTTCTTCATTTCCAAGTGTTCCTTATTGTTTTTAATAAAATTATATTGAAATATAACTTGAGATTTATCTGAGTTGATAATATAAAGACTCAATAATTTTTCTTGCCAATTAAACTCTAAAAAGAGGGGGATACCAAAAATAGCATAAAATACGATAAATTGTCCTAAAATAATTATTGGACAATAAACTAATGCAATTATCATTTGTTGTGTGACAGTAAAGAAGTAAGGATTTTTCTCAGCACCGATTATTATCATTATTACAATTATACTTTCACCTATAAGCAGTAAGATTAATTTATTTCTGATAATTCCAGTTGAATTTTTTAATAATTTTAGATGAAAGAACAACATATACAACCCTCCAATAAAAACAGATACTATTACAAGAATTCCTACAATTGTGATGTTATTAATAATTAATATAAAAAGAGAAATTGTAAATGTAAACACACAAACTAGTTTTGTTATCTTCGTGTTAATTAAATCATTAAAATCTTTTTGAGATATTATCGCTAAAAATGAAAATGTAGCAATGAATATTAAAATATGTGAAGTTGTTAGATTAAAATTTGATAGTATTGGATTATCAACATAATAACTATTAATTGTGCGAATCACTATTCCTGTAAAACCAAATCCGTACAATGATCCGAAAGCTAATAAAAATTTATTAATTCCTAATTCTTCATCTTTAATTCGGAAATATCTATAAAAAAAATATATACTTATCTGATACCCAAGTATTAAAATAATATAGATAAATGGATAATGAAATTCTTTTAAATCAATTGCCATTGGGTATTATTAGTTTTTGAATATAATAAATGTTTATTGTATTGTTGTTCTCATAAAAAATGTTATTATTGGGTATAATTTACATTAGGTATTATTATGCGAGTGTAATTCATGCCTTACAGAATTTTATTATCTTTAATAAAAGTTTAAAAAAAAAAATCGCTTATAATTAATATTAACTTTTTAAAAGAAATTTTAGCATTCCTAACAGGGGAAAAAGGATTTCATTTGATTTTACATATAAGATAGGTGTTTTTGGCGATTCTGGTGTTGGAAAAACAACACTAATTCATCGGTATATCACAGATAAGTTTAATTTAGACATTGGGAGGTCAATGGGAGTCAATGTGAATGCTAAAACCATAGACATAGAAGGTTTTGTAGTAAATTTACAAATATGGGATTTTGTAGGTGAGCAACGCTTCAAAACTCTATTGCCTATCTATGCTCGAGGGACTTTTGGAGGAATTTTTATGTACGATATTTCTAATAAAAGTTCCCTCTTAAATTTAAATGAATGGATTCCACTTTTTCAAGATAAAGGAAAAAATCCCAATGATCAGATTCCAATTTTGATTGTTGGAGGTAAATCAGATTTGGATGCAGAAAGAAAGGTAAATCTTGATGATGCATATAGTTTATCAAATTCTTATGATATCCTCGAGTATATTGAATGTTCATCAAAAACAGGTGAGAATGTGGAAAAAGTTTTTTCAACTTTAACAAAAGAGATTATAAAGAGATCAACATATTTATCTGCAACATAATCTACGTCCATGGTCTAAATCACATTTAAAATATTCCTCAGATAATATGTGTAAAATTGTCTCACGATCTAAATTAGTCTTTTTACTAATATCCTCTATTTCAATACCTGGAGTTGCTATTAATTGAAAGATTTCTTTCTTAACTTCCTCACTTACTTCTAAGCTCATGATAATACACTATTAGTATTTATTAATAAATTTTAACCTACAAATCTAATTATTTCATTTACAATTTTATAGTTGGGTATTATTAAATTAGCTGCCCCAATTTCAGCAGCAACCTTTGGCATTCCATATAAAACACTTGTTTCCTCTGATTCAGCAATAGTTTTACCCCCTTCTTGTCTAATTGCCATTAATCCTGCAGCACCATCAGATCCCATACCTGTTAATAAAATACCAAGAGTTTTATCCTTATATACTCGTGCTGTAGAATAAAATAATACATCAACAGAAGGTCTACAAAAATTGACAGGCTCTCCTTCAAAGGTTCGAATACAAGGTGTATTATTTTTAACCGTAACTTGCATATGTTTGTCTCCTGGAGAAAAATAAATAGTACCTGGTGTAATTTCCTCATAATTTAATCCTATTTTTACCTCCATTTGACATATATCTTTTAATGTCATTACAAATTGACGCATGAAAAGATGATTTAAATGCTGGACAACTAAGATTGGTACAGGTAAATTGGCAGGAATATCACTTAGAATTGTTCTTAACGTTCTAGGGCCCCCTACACTCGCACCAATTACGACAATTCGAGTTGGTATTCTTGCCAACGTAGTAGAAGGCATCTCTAAAAAGAATTCTTCAGCCCTATTTTCTAATGATGCTCTGAGTTTCGTGGTTAATTGAAGTTCCCGCGTTTTTCTCATTTTTTGACCTTGTTTGATAAAACTATTTTTGTCTAACAATCTAGATTTACTATCAATTTTTTGTTTTTTAGGAATAGTTGTCAATAAAACTTTAGAAACTAGATTATCTTTAATTTGTGGAAGTACTTCCTTCCATAAACCTATGGGTTTAACGATATAATCATAAGATTTTAGAATAATTGGTATTTCAAAAGAATTTATCACTTTTGGATTTATATCCGTTAATATTATAGTTGGAATACTGAAACTATTCATTAAAAAATTAAATGAAGCTAACCATTCTTTATTTTTATGTTCAATATCGAGAATTAGCACATCTACTTCTTTCGTTTTAATACTATTGATTGCTTCTTGCCCATTTCGTGCTATTCCCTCGATTTTAATTTCACTATGAGAAGAAAGCATCTCAGATAATAAATTCCTGCGAAAAGTTGATTCAGATGCTATTAATACTTTTTTCAGCATTTTAGTTCTAATGGTCTACTATTGAAAATAATAAAAATACTCGTATAAATAAATACTGATAATAAAAATAAAACTTATTGCGAATCCGCTGGAATGATCAAATATTAAAATTATTCTCCTAAAATTACCTTATGGGTGATAGTTCCAATTTGATCTATTGAGGCTTCAATAACGTCTCCAGGTTGGATTGATCCTACTCCACTGGGTGTACCAGTTGCCACAATATCTCCAGGGACTAATGTGGTAAATTTAGATAAATATGCGAGAATTTCTGGAATTTTAAATATCATATGTTTCGTATTCGATTTTTGACGAGTCTTGCCATTTACTTTTAATTGAATTTCTAAATTATGGGGATCTTGTATCTCATCTATTGATGCTATTCGTGGACCAATTGGACCAAAAGAGTCGAAATTTTTACTTCGATACCAGGGAAAATTCATATTTCTATCACTTATCTGCATTTTCCTTGCAGTAATATCAAGAAAAACGGAGTATCCTCCAATAAAATCATAGGCTTGCTTAGTTAGAATATTTTTAGAAGTCTTAGAAATCACAAATGCTAATTCTACTTCATGATCCACTTGATTATACTCTGGATTATTATATAACAACTTAGGATATATTATGGGATTCCCATCAGTTACCAATGTATTTACCGTTTTTACAAAAAATAGTGGACTTTTCGGTATTTGCGATCTCATCTCTTTTGCATGCTCTACATAATTTCGTCCTAAGCAAAGTATCTTTGTTGGCTCAATCATTTTTTTTCCAATCTTAAAATTCATTCTTAGTTGACCTTCCAAAATAAATCTATTTATAAAAGGACTAATTTTAATATTGTTTTCATAATTTTTTATAAAAAAAATAAATCCTTAATAAGTATTTATGATTTTTAATATTTCAAGAGATTAAAACTCTTTAATTTCTTAGTGCTTTACAGGAGAGTTTCGTATTGACTAATAAAAAAAAAGATAAAGATACCTACATCAGTAACATAAAAAATAATGATTAAATAAAATGATAAAAATGAATGAAGAAGTACAATACAACGATGAGAAGGAAAAAAAATCATTACCACATTCGTTTATTAAAAAAATAGCTACTTCCGCTATTTTTATGGCAGTTGGATTAGTGTTAAGTTATCTCAATCCATTTGCATACTTTGAAATATTCGGAACGAAAATTAATCCTTTTGCTCATTTCATTAATGCGATAACTGGTGTTTTAATAGGACTCATTTTTTCGTGTGTAACTGCATTAGGCATCGCAATTCTTCGATATTCACTTGGGATTGGGTCAATCCATGCATTTCATGGAGGTATTACCGGTGCTTTTGTAGTGGGAATTGTGTCTTACCTATTACGTAAAAAATTTCCTAAATATGTTGAATTAGCTGCTTTTACAGAACCGTTAGGAACAATTTTTATAGGAGGAACCATAGCTCATTTGATTACCCCAATAGGAAACATTTTCGCAATTGAGAGTCTTTTCACATTCTGGGCTTTATTTGCTTTAAGTTGCATTCCAGGATGCATTATGGGATACATAATTCTAATAGTGCTAAAGAAAGCAAAAATAACATGGGAAGATTTTTACTAAAAATTAAAACTTAATAACCCAAATTTTATGAAATTTAATCCATCTTTAGATTATGAGGAAAATATTGGACATCAGACTTTTCTTTATGGAGATGCTAATACTAAAAAGACATATTATACAGCAAAATTTGTTCAATTCCTTATAGAATTAAAAAATGTAGATCCAAAAGAAATTAGCATTTTAGATTTTGCTCCACCATTCAGTATAATTAATAATATCAAATTAGGTGGTAAAATAAGAGATTTTTATGAAGACAGTGCTAAATGCAATAACTTATTCTTTGAAGGTGAAATCATCCCACCTCGCCTTAACGCGAAGAATATCACAGAACTCTATGAAAATGCTTGCAAAAATTTTAAAAAAACTTATAAGATCTTATCTTCATTCAATGATAATCCAACTCCCACATTAATTATCAATGATATTTCAATATATCTACATATAGGAAATAAAGCCTTATTATTGGAATCTATAAAAAAAGCAGCTACTTTTTTTGGGAACTCTTATTATGGATCGTCGATAAAGAGTGATTTTTCCCACCTATTTAGTCGAAGAGAAAAAAGACTAGTGGAATATTTAATAAAAAAAATGGATTTTTCATATTTTACGGGATAATTCTTTTTAAATGTATATATAATTGATATAAATGTTATATAAAAAATACATAAAATTTATATATACATTATAATATTTATATTATGATCCAACAATTATAGTATTATAAGCAAGAAGTTGGGTACTGAGGGCATAGGAATGGTTAAAATTAAAACTAATGATATAGGTAGAAAAGTTACTGTAAAAATCTTGTATTGGGGACCACATAAGGGAGGAAAAACTACTATAGTTGAAACACTTCATCGTTTGACAAAGGAAAGTGACATGGATGTTGTCCCTACTGGAGATTTGCAAAAAATTGCTTTTGGAACTGGAGCAACACTATATTTCGATAGAACAACATTCCAATCTTTAGTTGATATATCCATTTTTTATGAAGTAATTACTGTTCCAGGCTCAGAAAGGTTTAGACCTATACGAAAGAAAATATTCCGTGATACAGATGGAATAATTTTCGTTTTTAATTCAGAAAAATCTCAATGGAATAATAATATTAAGAGTCTAAAAGAGCTTAAAGAAATTACAGCTGATAGTTTAATAAAAAATATCCCTATTGTAGTTATGATGAATAAAAAAGATTTACTTGAGACAGTAAATATATTAGAAGTCGAACAACTTCTAAAAGATGAGGGTTTAATATTCGAAGAGGAGCACCCACTTCACATTTGGAATCCAAAAGTTTATGAAACAATAGGAACCTTTGAAAATCAAAAAAATGTGTTTCGTACATTTAAAGAATGTACTCGACGTATAGGTTTATATTCCATCTATGGGACAGGTTCGGCGCCCAATATTCAAATTTCTGAAAAAAAGATCGCAAGGATTAATTTTACACTGCCAAAGAGATTTAAAAAGGAATGGGAAACATTTGCTAAACAAACTTTAAATATTTCTCTCTCTCAAATGATACGAAATGCAGTTAGAGAATATCGCTCAAAATATATGCAAATTGAAAAAGAATCCAGTAGCATTGAAATGCAAATAATGGAAAAGCGAATTGAAAAAATTATTAATCATAAAATAGAGGAAGCAATGGAAAAACTCAAACCAAAAGGTAATAAAGAAGAAAAAAAAAGTGAATAGAACATAAAAAAGTATTATTTAAAAATTAAAAAGAGAAATGAAAAAAGAAGATCAAGGTAAGGAATCTTTTCTGGATTTGGAACTACAAGTAATTCTCACTTTTTTTGATAAAAAAATAGGTCCTGTTCCTTTTCTCGTCTATCCGAGAGTAGATTCGGGATTTCATTTAGAAATCATTTCCAAATTAATGTTCCAAGAAGAAGAAGGCTTTTTTATATATACAAAACCCTCAATCGGCACAGCAAACTATTACTTTGAATTACAATCTCCCCTCGCGAGGGGTGAAAAAGAAATGATGATGATTTCTTTCATATTTAACCCAAATAATCACAACCCTGATCGATTTCAAGTTTTATTGGAAGAATTTATAAGTGATATAAAACAAAATCAAAACATCTACTGCGCGTTCCACCAAAGTGAAGTCTCTTTTGAGAAATTCCAGCGGAATCATAATGTTCTGAGAAAAAAAGTTCACATACTTTACTATAATGGTCTCGAGTTAGGAATCTTTCACTAAAAAGTTAACAAGATCTTATTTTACTGGATAAACCATAGAACATCAATTTTGGCAAAACAATTTTAACTTATGTCCAATTTAATTATCAAAAAAGTAAAAATAAAATATGTGATGAAAAGTGAAGAAATTAATATTATTTGGACCGCCTGGTGCTGGTAAAGGAACCTTTTCTGGTCAAATAAAAAAAATTCTGCCAGAAATCACACACATCAGTACTGGAGATATCTTTCGAGAAAACCTAAAGAATGAAACACCATTAGGTATTAAAGCAAAAAGTTATATGGATAAAGGAGAACTAGTGCCTGATGAAGTAGTCATTGATATGGTACGTGATAGATTGAATAAAGAAGATGCTAAGACTAATGGATTTATTCTCGACGGATTCCCTAGGACTTTACGTCAAGCAGAAGCATTAACGGATATTACTGAAATAGATCTACTTTTATTACTGGAAGTTTCGAGAGATATCATATTTAAGAGAATACTGGGCAGGTATGGTTGTAAAAACTGCGGAGAGATATACAATAAATACACCCTTCCACCAAAAGTAGAAGGAAAGTGTGATAAATGTGGCGCTGAAATTAAATTCGAACAAAGAAGCGATGATAATGAAGAAACCTTAAAAAATAGATTAGATGCTTATGAAAAAAATGCGAAACCTATAATTAAATATTACAAGAAAAGAGGAAACCTAAAGAAAGTAGATGCCAAAGATACATTAAAATATACTGAAGATGATATTAAACATATACTAGAAATTTAGACCTTAATTTTTTATAATCCTCCTGATTTTTTATTATGAATTATAATATTTGCATAGCCATTCGGGTTAAATCAGCAAAATTAGGTGAAATTAAAACCCTACTGGATAAAGGAATAAAAAAGAAGCCTAATTTTATTGAATTACGATTTGATTATATCGATAATGTTCAGTCTCTGTCATTAAAATTTGTAAAAGATGTATTAAATATTATTAATCATAGAATTCCTGTTGTTTTTACGTTCAGAAACTCATTGGAAGGGGGTCAGTCTAATATTTCTCAGAAAGAGCGTTTTAAAATCCTGAAAATGTTTATAGAGGCTAAACCAGAGTATATCGATATTGAAATGAGTACTCCTGAAAATTTTTTATATAATTTTATTACGTTAGCATCTCAAAATGGAGTTGATTTAATTTTATCTTACCATAATTTTGAAAAAACAAATGATCTTGAGGAAATAATTACATTTATTACAAATTTCAATGATAAACTTGATCAAAATGTAACTCTAAAATCTGAAATAGATTTAAAGATTGTGTACAAAGCTATTTTTACTGCTCAAACCTTTAAAGATAATCTTATACCCTTGAAATTGTGTAAATACTTCGCAAATTTTCCGAGAAAACTTATCTCGTTTTGCATGGGTACAACGGGTATTTTTTCTCGTATTATGTGTGTCATAGTTGGCTCACTTTTAACTTACGCGTCCATAGAAGAAAAAACAGCCCCTGGGCAAATAAATATTGATGATATGAGAGAAATTTACAAATTTATTGATTAAAACAAGATAAAAATTAAGATTTTTTCATACAAACCATTAGAAAGGATATTTAGTTAAATATATAAAATTTAAAAAGAAAACTGAAAGTGCCCTAATCTCGTTTCTGGTTTAATAAATGAAATAAAAATATCTTTATGTGATTGGTTTTCTGTTCTTTGAGTACATAAATCAAAAAAAAAAAGATAATTATATAATAATGAGGAATCTCTATATTGTTGCTAATGAACTTAGCAAAACAACTTAAAAAATCAGCCTTCTACTAATTTCATTTCCATTACTGTTATTAACTTTTAATAGGAATTATAGATCTAAGGAGAGATATTATAACTCATAACAAGGAATTATTTCATTTGTTTGTAAAAATTTCTTCAAAAAATGGTTCAAAACACACTAATGAAGAACACAATACGTACCAAAATAAGATGCTTATTGAAAAATTCGAAAATTCTTTAGATATTTTATATTCTATGTTTTTGAATATAGTTCAATTAAAAACAGGGGCGAGAATAGGAATGACCGTCTCTCTTAATATAACTCGAGATACATCTAGACTATTTACTGAAAGAATCAATAAATTACACAGCATTATCGATGAATATAAAGAAGTTTTAAATGAAAAAATTATTGAGAAAATTGGAAAGTATTTTGATATTATTGCTCCCACAGGAGTTTTGAATCGAGAAGATTTTTTAAAATCAGATATTGCGTTAAATATATTAAAAGAATTTATTCACAGATATAATAGAGCTTCGAGTTGTTTTACTCAAATTTCTCTTACTATTAAAAAATTAACTGATATCATAAACCTTGAAGGTGATTTCAAGAATTCAGAGATAATAAAAGATCAGAAATTCTTTGAGGCATTCTTGAAATTGTTGATTTTAGTTTCGAAACCTCAAAAAGGGGTATATGATCTCTTTTCCTAGTTTTTTTTCTTAATTAAGGAATTTAGGAAGATCTGTAAAAATTATGAATCGCTACGTGGAATCTCTGCTAGGATAAGGTTTGATATTATTGATGAAATCTAGAATATAACGATATATTAATAACGTCCTAATTCCATATTACCATGCAGAATGATTTAATATAGCATTAGTAGGACAAACGTCTAAACATGCTAGACAATCTGTACACTCCCCAATATTATCAGCAATTACCTTTCCGTCTATAAGTGTATATACTTCTACAGGGCATACATTTACACACTCTGCAGCTCCAATACAAAGATCAAGGTCTATCTCCACCCAATGTTCTTCTTCTTCCCATTTTTTTATATTGACCATGTGGACCTCCCATTATTTAATAAATTTTATTTCTAATATAGATTATGTTAAAAAATAGTTAGTAATAAAATAAAATTAATTGTTATTTTTAATAATTCAATTAGGATTAATAATAATACATTTACTACTCCTATTTTTTATAGCAGACTGAAGTATAGGTGAAGGTACTATTTTTTAACTAAAAAGGATTTTTTAACAAAATTAAATCTCTAATTTTTTCCTTTACTTTAGAACTGTTCAAAAATATAGTTTGAGAAATAGTACGTAATGTTTAAAAAATTAAATCAGGTTTATTAATCTCAGATAATTTTCGAATAAAATTCTCCCTACTTGTAAATACTCTTCTTGAATCTGCATATAATCCTTAAAAATCTGGTTAGAATCAGAATTTTTCAATTCTGGGGCCTTAATAATCCAGTCGTTTAATAATTCTTCTGTCACTTCAAAATGAAATTGAACACCATAATTATATTGCCCAACTTTAACTATCTGGTTTTTACAAGTCTGTCCGATTCCTAAAAGGGCAATTTCTTTTATTAAATCTACTGTCTCACCATGTAATTGAAATACAATAAATGTATCATGCACATTTTTAAAAAGAGGATCTTGCTTCCCGAGTTCCGTTAACTCAACTGTATGCCATTTGTTATTATGTTTGAATCCTAATTCTTGGATTGGATTTTCATATACGGTTCCACCCATCACTTTTACTAAAAGTTGCATTCCCAGACAGATACCAAATATAGGCGTGTTTCTTTTAAAAGCCTCTGATATGAACTGTTGTTCTTTTAGAATCTTATTCGTGTTGTCATTGGCACTATCAGGACCACCCAAAATAATTATCAGCTTGAAGGTACTGATTTGGGGAAATCTAACTCCGTGTGACAGATCAATGATTTCATAATTTATACCATTTTCGTGGAATATATCGAGAATTAACCCACCATTTTCATGTTCTATATTTTTTACAATGAGAGCCGTATCATTCATAATTGAATTGCACTACTTTTTTATTCATTATCTAAAAGAAAAATCGATTTGTTAGGACACCCAATATGCAAACCTTCTTTGTTAGACAGATTATTATTAATAAAACAGTAAAATATAAAAAATTATTTGGAATTTCCAATTATTAACCTACTAGGTTATTGATATTATGGATTTTGATCGATATTTCATGATTCATAAGTCCCTCTTAAAGAGCCTCTATTTATTCTTGACACCTTAGTATTATTGAGGAAATCCCCCAATAACGATATCCGGCTTTAAATCAATAATATTTGTGAAAAATAGATTTTGAATAGTATAGGATTCAAATCCAATACCAATTTCAGTTTTTTGATTCTTCAATTTTTTCACCTAACAATAAAATTTTTTAGTAGAAACTTAATCTATGATATTTTAAAATGGAATAATAAGAATTTTATCATGAAAGTTAAGCAATATTTATTCAAGGTTAGGTACTCTAAAGTATTCAACATATATCATAAGCTTATCAGAAAACTTTATAAGGCTTTAATAACAAATCTTTCCAATATTGTAAAAATATTGGATTAGATCTAAATTATGAAATTATACAATCGAATTGGGCTAAATTCATTGTTAGTATCGTTATTTCCAATTGTATTGATCTTTCTTTCAATTGATGTATTTGAATTCAATAATTATATTTTCCTGCTAATTTTCTTAGTTTTAACATTTTTTACAGGCTTAATCAGCACTATTAATCTTAACGAAAGAACAAAAGGATTCCGAGTGGGATGCTTTGGTGCCGCAGATTCCCTATTTTTATTATCTACAGCTAATTATATTCTCTTTTCTTCGCTTAATATTGAGATTTCATTTATCTCTCAAATTTCGTATAGTGGAGTTGTACTTTTTGGAATATTTTTGAGTTATGGATATATCGCGGAGAGTGAAGAAAAAGGATTAACACCTTTTAAGAGGGCTGCATATATTCCATTTCTTCCAATAGTTATTTTTTTTATAGTGTCTATTAGTATGGGTCTTAGCTTTTTTTTTACATATTTGATCATTATCGCTATTTCTTTTAGTTATAGTATAATATCCGGATTTGGAGGCCTCTTTGGCACCTTTATAAAGACAACAAAGTCATATAAACCTAAAGTAATAGATGAACCAATTGCAATTACCACTCCAGCTATCCATGTAAAATGTCCTGTATGTAATATAGATATGGATCCCTTAGTAACAGGGATTTTTCAATGTCCTAGCTGTAAAAAAATTTTCAACCAAAAAGAAAAAAAAAACGAGAATGGACTTCCTCGCCTTAACACCCTTGAAGAACAAATTTCAAATCCATCTTCAAGTTCAACTCAATTTAAAAAATGTCCTCATTGTGGTTATCGAAGTTATAAATCTGATGTATGCCCTCAATGTAAAAAACCTCTCAATTGAAAATGTAGATTTTAACACTCACGACAGAATAATTCTAAAATAATCGTTCTATTTTTCACACTCTTACCAGTAAAACTAAAAAAATTAAAAAAAGGAGATTTGTTCGTTTATTATATGGTAATCTATTTTGCGTCTCTATTTCATATCTATCAACCGCCTGTGCAAATTCCCTCCTATTCAGTTTAATAGTATTTAAAGTTTTACAAACATATTCTTTTCATTCTTTTCTTATAGATATTTTTTGAAATTATTATTGCTCTTGAAATTTAAATCCTTTACAATTTCTTTTCCATTATCATTTTTTTCAGACTCCTTTAAGAGAAAGAAATAAATTCCCTTTTTACCAATAATATATAAAAATTTTCGAAAACTTCCTGGCCATGATTTTAAATGAGATGAATCAAATATATTATATCTTAAATTTTAAACAAAAAAAAAACCCTAGATTTAGATTTTTAATTTTTTTTTGAAAAAAACACGAGAGTTATCCAAAATTATTTCTTCAAATTAATTAACTTTGAAAAAATTTATATGTTCTAAAAATTTCAAATGATTCGACAATAAATTTTAGAGAGCAAAATTTTTGGTGGAATCCATTTGATTAGCGAAGAAGAGAAAAAGGAAAAATCTTATGGTCTTTACTGCTTATGTATTGGTGGAATAGTATGTAGCATTTTTTGTTTCACCCTCGCAATTATTGCAAAACTAGGTTTTACTATTGTTATATCCGCTGCTATCGTAGGATTAATTTGTGGACCTATTGTTACTTATCTCTTAATGTTGATAGGTGTTTATATAGCAGCTTTTTTTTTGATGGTTGGAAAGATAACGATATATATATCCCGATATATTGAAATAATTTTTTATTTATACACCGGTACTAGTGCGATTTTTTTCATAGCGATTGGAGATGTATTTTATCCAGAAACTTTTGGACTCTGGGAAGTACTAATAGTAGTTATAAGCTATTCTGTTAATGTTTGGTTTTCTAGTCCTATTCGCGGGATAGAAATCATTATGGGAGTATATATTATAGTTTCAGTAATTTTCTTTTATATTTGTGACGAAAATGATACAATATTTATAATTTTAGAAATTTTTGTAGCAGCAATACCTATCTTCCTTCTATTGTTTTCACTTTTAAGTTTAAATTGTTTATATTGGGTAATAATATGCATTATCTTAATCACACTAAAACATGTACGAATACTATACTTTAGTAAGAAAGAAGAACAAAATATAGAAAAGATAATTAATAACTCCACGATATAGTAAGTTTTCTGTGGAGTATACCCATTTGATTGTAGAAAGCTTCTCCCATTTCTTCTTATATGAATATAATTTATATTCAAACACTTTCTCTTTTTCCCTAAGATCAAATGGGAAGTTAAATAGTGATAAAATGTATTTAGGATTTTTTTTATAAATTTAACTTAAATTTATGAGATATTTATAAAACCATATTTTAATATAATTTAAATTATCGTAATTCTTTTTATAAACCATCGCTAATTTTTATATCTACCCAAAATTAGGATTGGATACAGGATCTAGTGATAGCGAAATAATCTGATTCCATTTTTTATCCTATTTATTGAAAATAAGAAACATTCTAACCAAATAAATTAGAACACCTTAATTTCTAATGGAAAAAGTTCTTGGAATTGTCGAAGATTTATAGTGGGTATTTCCCTAAATAAAATTATGAGAATAAGGAAAATAAGAGAAAAATTAACTCCCCTAAGATAGAACAATGCATTTTTAATGTATTGATTCCTATTTTACACAAACCTCAAAAACCTAGCTTGCTAACAGAATTAGAAAGGAGAGAGATATGTTCTATTTTCTAGATACCAATTCTAAATTCGGTTTAAGACTTTTAGGAATATATTTAAATATACCGTGGAATTAATAATGAATAGTAAATTCAAATAAAATGGTTTTTGTTTTATATGCCAAAATATGAAGATATAAAACATAAAGAAACAAACTTATTCACAAATGTTCAAATTTCACAATTTGAAAAAAAAATACTTCAAGAATTAGAAGCTTTATTAAAAAAAGAATTTCGTTTAATTGATCATAGTAAAATTAGTGCTTCTAAGAAGATTCCGACAATTTCTGTTGGAGAAAATAAAATTATCGGAATTGGTTTGAATAGGATTAAATTAAAAACATTTCCAGAACCAATTTGTAGTCTCCCTTTTCTTCAAAGTTTACACTTAATTAATAATAAATTAAAAACAATCCCACTATCAATAGGAAATATTAGGACTCTCAAAGATCTAACAATCAATTCAAGTAACGATTTAAAAACTCTCCCAGAATTCATAGGTAACTTAGAATCACTTGAGATTCTAGATTTAGCAGGAAATAATTTTATAGATCTCCCAGAGTCAATAGGTAGCTTTAAATCCCTTACATCTTTAGATTTAAGCTCTAATAACCTAAAAACTCTCCCAGAATCCATAGGCAACTTAGAAACCCTTACATCTCTAGATTTAAGCTATA
>JAHPZJ010000014.1:115184-132582 GCA_019058245.1 Promethearchaeota archaeon
CTCTCCCAGAATCCATAGGCAACTTAGAATCCCTTACATCTCTAGATTTATATTTTAATAAATTAAAAGCTCTCCCAGAATCCATAGGTAACTTAGAATCCCTTAAGTATCTAAGCTTATCAGGAAATCATTTTATACGTCTTCCGGAGTCAATAGGAAATTTAAAGTCACTAGTAGGTTTAAATCTTTCGGATACTACAAAATCTCGTTTACCCAATTCTTTTAAAAATTTACAAGCTCTGGAATCCTTGAATATTAGTAATAATTTTTTTAGAACTATTCCTGATCAATTATTTTTCTTAAAATCTTTAAAACATTTAGATATTAGCCGTAATGATGTACATAAATATAGAGGATATCAAGCTAGGAAAAGGGAACTAATAAGATTGTATCATGTAATGATAAAAGATTGATGATCCTTTTGGTTTTTTATAAATATTATTGATTCATGCGTCAACTCTTCGAGAAATTGATTATCATTTTGTAGTTTTTCTGAAATCTGTGGATTACTAGCTGTATTACTAGAAATGTATTGATCAATTGCCATTTCAAATAATTATTCCATATTAAATAATTTATAACCTTCTAATTATATCTAAAGAATTGATAATTATGGCCTATTATAAATTCTATTAAAAAAATTAACACTTAATATATAAAATTCTTTATCTGAATAAATGGACAAAAATTTTAGAACTAGGATTTTTAATAATAAATTAATAATAAATTCACATAAAAACATATGATTTATTATGGTAGTCTATTTTGCGTTTTTATTTCATATCTATCAACCGCCTGTACAAATTCCCTCAGTCATCAACCAAATCGTGAATGAATCCTATCGACCAATTATTGACGCAATGATGGAACACCCTGACGCGAAGATTACTTTAAATATTAACGGAACGTTAACGGAGCAATTACATGATTTTGGATATGATGACTTAATTGGATTGATGACTACCCTTGCCTCACGGGGGCAAATCGAATTTACGGGATCCGCAAAATTTCATCCTTTGCTTCCCCTTATTCCTGAACCTGAAATTAACCGTCAAATCGAATTAAATAATAAAACGAATCAATATTTTTTTGGGAAATTGTATAAACCACGGGGGTTTTTTCCCCCAGAAATGGCGGTCTCAGAAGAAGTGTTTAAAACTGTGAAAAAGGCGGGTTTTGACTGGATGATCATGAGTGGAATTGCCAATACATTGCCAGAATTTCCCACTGACAATATTTCAATCCACCCAAATGGGTTAAAAGTGCTATTTAGGGATGATTATATATCGATCGATTGTGCCTTCGATAAAATTAATAATGTAGAAACATTTGCCAATCGATTAAAATATAAGGGAACAAAAGAAAATGTGTATATTATCACCGCAATGGATGGTGAAACCTTCGGGCACCATGTAAAACACGCTATAAAAAATTTTCTGATACCTCTTTTTCAAGCCTTACCTCACAGAGATGATATAAAATTATGCAATGTCTCAGAAATTGTAGATAGATTCCCCAAGGGATTCACTCAGGTTCCAAGGGATTCCAGCTGGTCGACCATGCCCTACGATATTGCCCATGATGTACCCTTTCCCCTCTGGTTCGACCCCCACAATGAGATCCACCGAGAACAGCATAAATTCTTTATGTATGCCCTCACTCTCATTCACTTATCAGCAAAATACCGGGATAGCATGAATGATGAGAAGAAAAGGATATTTGATAACGCCAGAAATTTATTAGATCGTGGTATACATTCCTGTTCTCAATGGTGGGCATCAAAACGCCCCTGGTACAGTCCTGACATGATTCTCCGTGGGTTAAATGAAGTATTGATGGCGAGTGTCAATGCGAAACGGAGTATTCCTGATAATATCCCTGACATTAAAGATGCGATGGAGCTTATTATGGGAGATATGCTCAAAGCGCAAAATAAAATTGTACTGTCTTTAATGTAAGATTTAGAATTAAATAATAAGTTCAATCATTCCTAGAACGAATTGCATAAAACCATTGATTCCAAATATTTAATAATTTCACAAACGTTTCTCTGTAAATTGAATATTCCTTGAATTTACCTTTTTTATAACTATAGATTAATTTATGTTGCTCCAAAATTCTAATGTGATGGGAGATGGAAGGCTGACTTCTATTCAACTTATTTTCAATATCAGAAAGTAAACATGGCTTTTTATTTAAAAGGTTTAAAATTATAAATCTGTCTTCATTCCCTATAATTTCCATACATTGTTGTAGGAATTTATATGCTGTATTATTCTTGAATTTTTTTTTAATGGTCTTAATTTTATTCTTTGTTAATTCATTCATGTTTTTCTTCTTATTCTTTCTTTTATAATATTTTTAAAAAGTTATGATGAGAGTTTTTTAATCCAATTCTCCCATAAATACACAAATTCCATTATTTTTGACATATTTAATGAGTAATAAATATATTTTCCATCTTTCCACCCTTTAATCAATCCGGTTCTCTCTAATTTCTTAATATGATGTGAAGAAGTAGATTGAGATTTCCCAATAGACATCTGTATCTCATCCAATTTTAATGGTTGAGATTTTAATAGTTCTAATATTAAAAATCTTTCAGGATTAGAGAAAGATTTCAACCAATCAATTAAATTGATTTTTGAATCGAAAACTTCAATCTCAAGCATAGGATCTATTTCTTCATTTTGATTTTCAAGATAAGTTGCGTTTTCTAAGTTACTAATAACCTGGGACGATAAAATAGCTTTATCTGGTTGAATTAGCTGTTTAATCTGTTCAAATTTCTCATTACCTTTCTTAAGTTTATTTTTCACTTGATGATTATACATCGCAAGTTCTATCGTAGGTAGAAGGTCATCTTCACTTGTGATAGGTTTTACTATGTATCCATAGGGTTCTGATAATTTCGCTCTATCTAAAGTTTTTTTATCTCCATATGCAGTGATAAATATTATAGGGATGTTATAGTCTCTGTTAATAATTTTCGCTGTTTCAATTCCATCCATCGTACCAGCTAGAATTATATCCATCAATATTAAATCTAGATTTAAAATCTCTATTTTAGAAAGTGCTTCTTCTCCTGAAGGAACAATGGCAATTGGATTATAATTTAATTTTTTTAGAAGAACTGCTATCGCCTCAGCGGTTATTAATTCATCTTCAACAATCATAACGTTTAATTGCGCCATTCTACTATATCATAAAATAGTTTTTAAAATTACCAGGTAATTACTACATGAGTCCCATTATTTTTTTTAATAGAAATCTTCCCATCCATTTGTTTGGTTATAGTGGATATAAGTTTCAAACCTAATGTATCTGATGTTTTAAAATCTACATCATTGGGAAAACCAATTCCGTTATCATATACCTCTAATAATATTCTATTGTTTATGGTTTTCTTTAGGGTTACATCAATTTTTCCATTATAATTTTTAGGAAATGCATGTTTTAATGAGTTAGATACAAGTTCATTTATAATTAAACCACAAGACATAGCTTTGTCTAGACTAAGATCAACATTTTCAATATTCAACTCTAGTTTAATCTGCTTGGAATTTGCTAAATAAGCTTTAAATAGATTATTGACAAGGTTTTTTATATAATTAGAAAGATGAATATTATTCAAGTTTTCAGAGTTATATAATGTTTGATGTATTAACGCCATAACTTTAATACGATTTTGGAAATCCTTAAAAATATGAAGAATTCTATCATCTTTAACATATTGTTCTTGTAGTAATATTAAGCTTGAAATTATTTGCAAATTATTTTTTACTCTATGATGAATTTCTTTTAGAAGTATTTCTTTTTCCGCTAGCGAGGATTCTAAGAGAAATTCATTCTTTTTCTGCTCAGATATATCAATTATATTTATATGTAAAGCGGTAGTACCTTGAAATTGAATCGTTTTAAAATATTGCCGTATATATAAATAACTCTCATCTTTCTTCTTCATTCGTATTTCGGATTGAAATGAGGATATTTCATTTTTTATAATTTTATTATAATTTTCAATAGTCATTTGTAAATCTTCAGGATGAATATGTTGGGTTATTTTGTTTAAATTCCAGGATAATAATTTATTTATTGAAAATCCTAAAATGTTAGATATACCCCTATTTGCAAATACTATCCGTCCATTAGCAATTATAAGTGTGCCTAATAAGGATTGTTCTGTAAGCATTCGATATTTTTCTTCACTTTTTCTTAACTCTTTTTCAGCAGAATCACGAACAATAACACTTGCAAGAACATTGGCTATAGATTGTAAAAAATTAATATCGTCTTTTGAAAATATTCGATGTTTACTTGTATGAGCTCCTAATATCCCAAAAGGACTGTTTTTTCCTTGTATAATTACACTCATTCCACTAATAACATCATGATCAGCAAGAAGTTTAGGGGCGAAGAATCTGGTTTCAGTTTTTAAATTTTCTACAATTACTGGAGTAGTTGTTAATAATGTAAAACCTGCTTGTGAATTCTTATTATTTTCAACAGTTGCTTTTCCAACCAACCCCTCATGCCAACCAACTCCTGCTCGTAACTTCAAAAATTTCTTATCAGGAAGAATTTCAAGTACCTTTGTAAACTCAACATCCAATATTTTTGCAAGCAATAATGTTGCTCGTTTAAATGAATTATCAATATTTTTCTCTGTAATAGTTTCCAAGCCAAATTGCGCAATCAAAGCTTGTCTATGGATATGGTTTTCAATAAATTGCTCAGTTTTTCTGGATTTCGTTAAATCTTCGGAAACACAGAGTATTCCGATAATTTTGTGTTCTTTATTTGAAATTGGTGCTTGATTTGATGAAAGTTGAATATAGATTCCATTCTTTTTTTTAAAACGATATTCAATATCTTTTACCACTCTTCCCTCCATTACTTCTTTAATTCCTTTAGCAAAAATCACTTGATCATCAGGATGAATTAATTCAAAAACTTCTAATGAATTAAGGATTTCTTCTTTATTATATCCTAAAATTTCAATAAATGAATTATTAACTTCAATAAAATTCAAGTTTATATCTAATTTATAAACCATACACTTTGAAATATTAAGCAGTGTCTGAAATATCTCTTCTGGTAAACATTGAGAACAATTAACATCCTTTTTGTTCATAATATTTGATTTGAAATTTTATTTAATTTTAATAATCTAAGTGTTTTAATATATTTTCGTTAAAAAATCTCAAGATATAAGTTCTTTCTATACTTAAATATAACTTCTAATAATATTATATGGAATAATAAAAATAAGGTTTATGAATATAAATCGAAATGATTTAATATTAATCTTTATTTGAGAATCTAAAAAATTAAATGAAGACTTATTTTTTAATCAAACGAAGGATTTTTATATAAATAATGAATTATTTTATTCATATAAAAAACTTTGATTCTTTATTCATTGTTTTTTATTTCAAATATTTTAAATTTAAAAATATAGGAGAAATAAAATGGTAAAACTAACAAGTGAAATGAAAGATGGTTTAAGAGTCCCCGGAAAAGGGGGCAGCTTGGTGTATTTGGCAACATCATCCGTCGATGGTAAACCAAATATTGCTGCTATGCGTTACGTGGATTCTTATAAAGATGATAAGATCTTAATTTCAGATATGTTTTTGTTGAAAACTAAAACAAACCTTAAAGAGAATCCCGAATGCATTATAGCAATATGCCATCCCATGGATTCTGGAAGAGATTGGGTTTTTAAAGGAAAAGCTATTGATATTGAATATGGGTTTCCTCCAGATTTTGATTGGTATGGGATCAAAGCTAAAGAAATTTTAGATGGTTGGGGTGATTGGCATCATAAAGAACCTCCAGATGAAGTTCCTCCTGATGTAGTATACTCTAAACCAGCTCAGCGTGGAGTTGTAGTATTACATGTAGAAAAAATTTATTCAATAGAAAAAAGTAAAGTAGGAGAAAAAATACAATAGGAGGAGAAAAAAATGGTATTAAAACTAACTGAAAGAATGAAAGCTTGGATTAAAACTGGTTGTCATTTAAATGTGGCAACAAAAAATGGAATCCCTTTCCTCACTGTATCAAGAAACGTAAAATCTGTTTCGGACGATGAAATTGTCTTTGCTTTATCTCAAGATGAATATTTTGTAATTAAGTCTGCTTTTTCCGAAAATCCGTGGGTTGCTATTGGAGTGTCTAAAGCAGGAGGTATCCGGGCATGTTATCAATTCAAAGGTAAAGGAACAGTTGATAAAGAAGGAGGTATTTATAACTTAAAAGTAAATCTCTCAGAAGTTTACTGTACTAAACCAGGTTGCTATGCTGGACAAAGACTTGATACTAAACCCGCTCAAGAATGTGAAGAATGGGAACATGGTCTTTGGACCGATTTACCAAAATAAAATATTTTTTTTTGAATTTCAAATGTAATAAAATTTGAATTTTATTGGATTAGAGAATTTGCAGTAAATATTGGATGTATGGTGAAATAATTGGTAGTTGAAAAAGATATTGAAGAGAAAATTATTGGTAAGAAGAAACCAAAGAAGCTTCCTAAAAAAATGCCTTGGTTTATGCCTTTCATGTGTGATGGATGTGGTGATTGTGTTAAAGTTTGCCCTCAAGGTGGAATCAAATTATTAGGTCTTGAAAGAAAAGTTCCATCTGCATGGCTAATATATCCTGATTACTGCATTGGATGTGCGAAATGTGCAGAAGCTTGTCAAAGTTCAGCGGTTCAAATGACATCATATGTAGAAAAAGCTATTGAAAGATATAAGACTAAAAAACCCTTCCAATAAAGTTTAAAAAAAAATGAATTAAAACTAAAAAAAAGAGGAAATTTGAAATGGTTATTTTTGATCTAAGAAGATGTGATTTTTCAAAATGCAAAGGTGAATGTTTAGCAAATTGTCTTTTTGTCGATTATGACGAGAAAAAGGCAAAAGAAGACATTGCTAAATTAATTCGCCAAGAACCTGCAGATATACTAGCAAAATGTGTTACCTGTTATGCCTGTAATGAGTTTTGTCCAACTGGGGCAAACCCTTGGGAGTTAATTAATGCTATGCAGCAAAAAACTGGACTATATTTGTACCCTGACAAAGCTAAAAAAACAGCAAGAGGATGGGCAACAAAAGAGGACCGTATTATTAAAGGTGACCCAGATAAACCGGCAATTTCTTTAGGAGGTTTTATGGATGTACTTCCTTGGGATAAAGTCTTTAGAGGAAAATTATTTGAAGATTTGACTATGATTATGGGAGGATCATATTGTTGCAGAATGGGAGCAACTCATATGGGAGAAAGAGACCCTCCGTTTAAATATCTTCCTACCTTAGTAAAAAATTTAGCTGAAACAGGTCAGAAAGAAATAATTTTTTACCATGATGCATGTTATAGCCTATTAACTTCTGAAGCTTTAGCTCAAATGATTGAAGTCCCTTTTAAGCCTGTACATTATATTGAATATATAAGAAATTGGCTTCGGGAACATACGGATGAGTTAACTCCCTTAAATATTAAAGTGGCTTATCAACGTCCCTGTACTTCTAGATATAATCCACATGGTGATATGGATGAAACTGTATATGATTGGATCGAAGAGATCTTTGAATTACTTGGTGTAGAACTCGTAAAACGTAAATATGAAAAAGAAAATTCAATGTGTTGCAGTTCAGGAATATTTCCAACTCAAAGGGAAAGAGCAATGGATTATGTTCATATGAATTTGCAAGATGCTAAAGATGCTGGAGCAGAAGCTTATATTTTCTTCTGTCCTATTTGTGCTGCTGTGATGAGACAACCCTCCAAAAAAGAATTTGGAATGGAACCATATCATGTGATAATGCTAGTACAAAAAGCTTTAGGAGAAGATTTGCCAGTAGGTGGAGCAGCTATAGGGATACCAGCCCATTAAATTCTTTATTTTTTTCTTTAAATTAATAGGTGTTTAATTTTGAGAATTTTGATTAGTATCCGTTCCTTTGAAGAGTTGAAATCTGCTATTGATGGAGGAGCTGATATAATAGATTTAAAAAATCCCGATGAAGGATCACTAGGGGCACCATTTCCATGGTTAATTAAAAAAATTAGAAATTATAGCAATGATTTTACTTTAAGTGTTGCTATTGGTGATATGCCCAATTTACCTGGAACTGCCTCTCTCGCTTCTTCTGGAGCAGCTTTATGTGGTGCAGATATAATTAAATTAGGGCTTTATGGACCTCGTAATTTTAAAGAAGCTGTAAAATTATTAAAAAGTGTACGGAAAGCAATAAAAGACATAAATCAGAATATTATTGTTGTAGGTGCCGGTTATGCAGATTTTACTTCTTTTAATGGTATAGATTCCTTAGATATCCCAACGATATGCAATCAAGCTGGAGCAGATATTGCTATGTTAGATACATATTCGAAAAATGGTCAAAAATTATTTGACTTTATAAATTCTGATAAATTACGAATTTTTATTGATAAAACTCATCAGAGTGGCTTATTAGCAGCTCTAGCTGGATCACTCGGATTAAATGATATAATAAAAGTCAATGAATTAGGAGCAGATATTATTGGCTTTAGAGGTGCTGCTTGCAGTGAGTCTGATAGGAAGAATGGAGTAGTTGAACTTAATAGAGTAAGAAAAATTGTAAGGATATCACAGAATCAAAATACTTATAAGAGAGTTATAAGTTCTACTTCAATAAAATAAAATTATTTTAAAAAAATAAGTTACTATATAAAAAGTTAATAAATTTAGAAAGTATCGGTTGTAAAAGTATGAGTACTATTAAAATTAAACATTCTCCTGAAAAATGTTATGCTTGTAAAACATGTGAATTAATATGTTCTTATCATCATACAAAAACGTTTCAACCATCAGTTTCAAGTATTTCTGTTGAGAGAGACCATATTAATGGGAATTGGTATTGGATATTAAAGGATAATTGTGATAAATGTCAGGGTGAAGAACAACCTTTATGTGTAAAATTTTGTTTTTATGATGCTATTACTGTTGAGGAGGGTGAAGATTAAGGTGAGTAGATATGATATAAAGGGTAGTATTACTGGAAAAATACTTAGAGTAAATTTAAGTGATGAAAAAGTAAGAGTAGAAGATAATATATATGCAGAGAGATGGATTGGAGGGAGAGCATTAAGTAGTTGGATTCTTCTAAATGAATTGGTTCCTAATTTAAAGTGGTCTGATCCAGATAACTATCTTATTTTTGGTGCGGGTGCTCTTGTGGGAACGATTCTCCCAGCAGCATGCCGAATGAATATTGATACTCTAAATGTTTTTAATAATGGTAAAGGATCATCGAATCTTGGTGGTCATTTTAGTCCTGAAATGAAATTTTCCGGTTTTGATCAGATAATTATCAGTGGGAAATCAGATAACCCCATTTATCTCTTAGTAAAGGATGGAAATGCAGAAATCCGTGATGCTACTCATTTATGGGGAAAAAATACATATGAGACAGAACAAATCCTTAAAACTGAATTAAACGATAATAAAATCGAGATTGCCTCAATAGGACCAGCAGGAGAAAATTTAGTTCGTGGATCTGCAATCATAGCGGATTGTGGTCGGACAGCTGGAGGATCTGGTGTAGGTTGTGTTATGGGTGATAAAAAAATAAAAGCTATTGTAATTCGCGGTAGTAAGGAGATTAAAGTTGCTCACCCTGAGAAATTTATTGAAAGAGTATATGAGGCATATCAAAAAATTATAAATCGTCCTACAGCTAAGCTGTTTAGAAGAAAAACACTTGGAGGATTAGTATATAATGATTCTGAGCAATTTGATGCATTGTGGGAGATGATGCACACCGTTAGAAATGCACAAGATGTGCATTGGTCTCGTGATAAAAGATCCAAGATAATGGGAAAGAATGGTGTAGGAAGATTTTTCAAAAAACTTCAGGCGTGTTATGTTTGTCCAGTAGGATGTCAACCATATTCAGAAATTAATGAAGGAAAATATAAAGGAACTAAAGGACTTGGATATTGGATAAATTCTGTTATGTGGTCAGGTAAAATGGATGTTGCTGATCCTGATGCCTCATTAAAATATCATATTCGTGCCAACCAGTTAGGTTTAGATGGAGATAATTCTTCTGTTGCGATGGCATGGGCGTTTGAGGCATATGAGAAAGGATTACTAACTAAAGAGGATACCGATGGTTTAGAATTAGTATGGGGAAATATTGATGCTATGTTAGAATTACAAGAAAAGATCGCGTATCGCGACGGATTTGGAGAATATCTCGCAAACGGTGTTGTTGAAGCATCAAAAAAACTTGGAAAAGATTCTGAAAGGTTTGCTACTCACCAAAAATATCAAGATACTCTTGATCCTTATAGAATTGCTAAAGGTTGGTCTCTAGCATGTGCAACATCACCAGTAGCGGGACGTCATATGAGAGGTAGTGTTAATTTACCTATTGTTTTTGGTCCTAAAGGAGTTAAATTCAATCCATATTCATATGAAGATCAACCCCCCATAGTATTCTGGGAATTACGTTCAAAAGAAATAGAGGATATAATTGGTATTTGCGTCTATGTTGGAACTTGGTCTGGCGTCTATGCTCTTGAACCCTCTGATTATGTTGATTTAACCAATTTAGCACTTGGAACTAATTTGAATGAAGAGGAATTCATGTTACTTGGACAGAAATCATATAATCTAGAAAAAGCTTTTAATACATTACATGTAGGGTTCACACGGAAGGACGATTTACCACATCGAAGATTTTTTGAAGATCCAATCCAATCTGGACCCCATAAAGGCGAGAAATTAGATATAAATAAATATAATTCGATGTTGGATAAGTTTTATGAGCTTCATGGTTGGGACTTAAAAACTGGATGGCAAACTCGTGAAACGTTAGAAAAATTAGGATTGAAAGATATAGCTGAAAAATTAGCTAAAGCGGGACGATTAATTGAATAATAATTTTTTTCATTTTTTTTCCAATCATATTAGTTTTTAGTTAGATGTCTTTATAACTTCTATTTTTAAAACTAATTTGAAAGTACTACCTTTCCCAGGTGTGCTTTTTACTGTTATATCCCCACCGAGTAGATTTGCTAACTTCTTAGAAAGATGAAGTCCTAAACCACTTCCCTCTTTATACTTCCCAGGTTCAAGAATTCGACTAAATGGTTTGAATAATTTATTTAAATCTTCTTTTTGTATTCCAGAACCAGTATCTTTAACTGAAATTACAAGCTGTTCTTTTTTTCCTTTAATTTTTATGGAAATCCTTCCACTGTCAGTGAATTTTATTGCATTTCCAATTAGATTTATTAGAATTTGATTTACCCTTTGCTTATCATTGTAAATTATAAGGTTTTCGGGAGCATCAATAAAAAGGTCAAGACCTTTTTTCTTCGCAGCAACGCTAAAGGTTTCTTTCAAATGTATTAACTCATCTACGAGATTAAAGTTATCTTTTCTTATGGGTAATTTACTTATTTCTATTTTAGTCATATCAATTACATCAGTTATTAAATCATCTAAATAAGTTGCACTGTTGAGAATAATATTAAGTTGGTTTTCTTGTTCTTCATTTATCCTTCCAGTTCTTCCCTTCAATATTGTTCTAGTAAAACCTATTATAGAGGTTAATGGAGTTTTTAACTCATGAGTTATACTTGCTAAAAAGCTAACTTGTTGTGGTCTCGTAAACATTGCTAAAAAATCGGCTTTATAGGCTTCATCCTCTTTTAATTTTTCTTCACTTACTGAGAGTATTTCAGAACGTATGTTTTTTATTATGAGATTCAGTAATATGGAAAAATATATGATTGATCCTATATATGCTCCAATAAAATATCCCCACATGTGTTTACCCCACAAATCTTTTTCAAATAGCTTTATTATATCTACTAATGTTATAGCTATGAGTAAGGTAATAGTTAAAATAGCAAATAAGACCCAATAGGTTAAAGGACGAAAAACCATTTTAGGATTAATAATTACTGGAATTATAATGATACAACAACCTCCAATTAAAAAAAGTGGTCCCATGAATAAGGGGTAGGTATTGAGGGTTTTATGAACTCTCTCAGTTAGAATTAATGAAATCATGAATAAGATAAATCCAAAGAAAAGGAATGACGAAACAGCTTTAAACTCAAAACGAGACCATTTGGTATAACGAAATAATACAAACGGAACTAAAATTACTAATGATAGGATTAAAGGAAAATTAAATACAATTCTTGCCCATTTATAATCGAAAGGAAAACTTACTATTATTAGTATAATTATAATCATGAATATAATTGTAAGAATATATTTCGTGCGCTTTACGATTATATCAAAAGCTAAAACAAAGAACATTCCTCCAATTCCAAGTGAGATGTAACTTAATCTGCCAAGAAATTCATAGTTATCTGAAACGAGATCATAATCTCCGCAAAATGTTAATAAATAGTTACTAGAATTTCCTAGAGCTGGAGGGACTTGAAGAATTTGAAAAAAAGTGAAGAATAGGCTAAAAGCAAAGCCAAGGAGTAAACTTGCTAGTCCTAACATAATGATTCTTTCATTAAAGATTACTCTTTTTCTAGCTATATGTATAAAATATATACCACAAATTATTGCTATTGCTATAGCAATTCCCCATAAAAATCGTTCATAGGGATCCCAAATCATTACTCCATTATCGCATTCCATATTTTCATCTTCTCGTTGTAAGTTAATGTTTTAATTAATAGCTTTCAACTTTTCAAATTAATATTACACTTAAATTTAAGAAAACATAAATATTAATTACTTTATTGTCAAATATTTAAATCTTATTTATTTATTCATAAGAGAGTTAAAATGAAACCCTTGATACTTGTGGTTGAGGATGATCCAAATATCTTAAAATATCTGAAAATAACTTTAGAATTTAATGAATGTAAAGTAATTACAGCCGAAAACGGAAAAATTAGTTTAAAAGTTCTTTCAGAGCTAAAAGAATCTCTTGATCTTATTATTAGTGATATTATGATGCCTGAGATGAATGGATACGACTTTTTTGATGCTGTTTCTAATGACTCCACCTATTATCAGGTTCCATTTATCTTTCTTTCCGCTCTGGATTCTCCAGAAGATATTCGATTTGGAAAGATGCTTGGCGTGGATGACTATATCACTAAACCTATTGATGAAGAAGACTTTCTAGCAACCATTTTTGGTAAAATTAAACGTGGCAAAACAATTAGCTTGATTAATGAAAAAATAAATGAGATTTATTCTTCCTATGGGATCTCAGATGTATTAGTTCCTAAGGAAAGGGAAGATTTAATTTTATTAATTGAAGTAAACTGGGATGATGTAGTAGGTCCAAAGTTAATAAAATATTATCCTAAAGATATTGAATTAGATGTATCGCTTAATAATATTAGTGATCAACTTTATGATGGTGTTAAAGCAATGTATGGTCAAGATGCCATTTTAACTGGAGAAGGAATCTTAATTAATTTAAAAAACTTAAATGTTAGTGCATATGTCTTTTTTGATTCATATGTTGATAAATCTTATAGAGGAGGAAGAAAAGATTACATGTTTTCGCTAATTGCATCCACTATAACATATTTTCAATCTCTAAAAATTAAACAAGTTTTTATAGAACTATCGTCTTTATATAAAAAACAGGAAAAATGGGATATAGAAAAGTTTTGGAACAAATTTTATGAGATCCTTTCAAAACCATCACTAATATCTAGTTAATTACTTTTCTGTCAAATATTTAAATAACTTCAAAAATTCTTTCATTTCAAAGCATTGATTTTTTAAAACCTATTGTTATTTTAAACAAAGAGATGAATTATTAATGATTAATAAAGAAAATGAAGAACAACCAATAAAACTTGTAATCATTGGAATGGAAAATGCTGGAAAAACCACGATATTGGACGTACTCACGGGAAAAATTAATCAAGAAACTAATAAACCACCCAGTATGAATCCTACCAAAGGTGTTGATAGAAGTGTTGTGTTATTTTTTGAGAAAGAAACTAAGGTTTGGGATTTTGGTGGACAAGAATCTTTTCGCAATGAATATACGTCAAATCCAAAGAAATATTTTTACTCAATCTCGTTTTTTTATTATGTCGTAGATATTCAGGATTATTACCGACTTATACAATCTGTAATGTACTTTAAAGGAATTTTTAATTTAATTAGAAAATACAGCCCAGAAGCAAAAATCATTTTCCTTTTTCATAAAATGGACCCTGATTATGATCCAGATGAGAGAAATCTAAAAGGAAAATTCTTAGAAAAGGTTGAGTTAGATTTAAAGTTAGAAAATATACCTTATACAATGTATGACACTACGATTTTTGATATTAAAACTATTAAAACTGCTTTTGGTCAAGAATAGTAAAGCAGATTTTAAAATTTTATATTTTTTATTATGAATTTTTCCTGCATTTAAATATAAAAAAGATTTTAAATCGCATTTTTTTTGTTTTAACTAATTACACAGATCGAGTGAAACAAAAATTAAAAAGAAATCTAAATCGATTAATTGCTAATAAAAAGTATTATTGCACAATGCAGCATTCCTGAAAATAACCCTGATCTTAAAGATGCCATGGAGCTTATTATGGGAGATATGTTAAAAGCACAAAATAAAATCATTTTATCTCTTTAACGTGAAAATCAAAAAAGAAGAAATAATTTTTGAAAAACCTAGGACGAAATTATGAGAACTTTTAAAAACGATTGAAGATAAAGATGAAAATCATTCCGTATTTAAACTAAAATTTGATAAACTTTACGGATATAGAATTATTCACGATAAAATATGATATTCAATAACGCACTTAAAAAATATCGATTTAAAAAATGCCAAATTTTTGTTAGTCTCTTATAATTCTTTTATTAACTAATTAAAAGAAAAAGCTATTCAATTAAAAATCAATCTTAAAGAAACTTAGAGATTTTAAAAAAAGGTTTTTATTAATCATCTCATTTTTTAAATAATTTATGTTAGGTGCTTCAAATATATGAAATTTTTTTCTCTTCAATAATAGGAGAATTATAATGTCATAATTAAAAAATATTATATATTAAAATACTTTTCTTTGCATAATATTAATTTACAATTTTGGCGAAATTAAATGACAAAATTCATAAAAAGAAATTTAATAACTTTTTTTCTTGTGACCGTTCTTTTTGGAATAACTCTGATGAATTCTTTTTTCATCTTTAGAGCTGAAAATTTACCAAATCGAAATGAATACAGAGAGCAAATTAAAGTTTTACCTAAAAGTAGTGCACAGTCGATATCACCCACATTACTTGGCAAGTTTAGTGATATTTCTGATGAATCTCAAGATGTATATATTTCCGGTAATATTGCATATGTAGCTGATGGGAGTGATGGACTAAAAATTATTAATGTAAGTGATCCTGCCCATCCCGTATTGCTGGGCAGGTTTGGCGATTCTTACAATAACTCTTTGGGTATATATGTTTCTGGTAATGTCGCATATATAGCTGATTGGACTGATGGACTGGAAATTATTGATGTAAGCGATCCTACTAATCCTACATTGCTGGGTAAGTACGGCGATTATTGCAATTATTCTAGCAGTGTATATGTTTCTGGTAATATTGCATATGTAGCTGATGGGATGGATGGACTGGAAATGATTGATATAAGCGATCCTGCTCACCCTGCATCGCTGGGCAAATATATAACTACTAATGATTCTTTGGATGTATATATTTCCGGAACTATTGCATATGTAGCTATTTGGTTTTACGGGCTGGAAATTATTGATGTAAGTGACCCTATTCACCCCGCATTACTGGGTAGTTATCACGATTCTTTGGATAATTCTAGTGGTGTATATATTTCCGATAATATTGCATATGTAGCTGATAGGGAGGATGGACTGGAAATAATTGATGTGAGTGACTCCGCTCACCCCACCTTGCTAAGTAAATATGGCGATTCTTACAATAATTCTCAGCACGTATATGTTTTTGGCAATGTAGCATATGTAGCTGATGGGGCTGATGGATTGGAAATTATTGATGTGAGCGATCCTGCTCACCCCGCATCACTGGGTAGTTATCACGATTCTTTGGATAGTTCTAATGGTGTAATTATTTCCGGTAATACTGTATATGTAACTGATGGGACTGATGGACTGGAAATTATTGATATCGGTTTAGTAAGTGGGCAATGGTTAACGCCATCATTATTAGGTAAATATGGAGATTATGACAATTTATCTTACGATGTCTATGTTTTTGGTAATGTTGCATATGTAGCTGATGGGTGGAATGGACTGGAAATTATTAATGTAAGTGACCCTTCTCATCCTGTGTTGTTGGGCAGGTATGGTGATTCTACCAATAACTCTTACAGTGTATATGTTTCCGATAATATTGCATATGTAGCTGATAAGGAGGATGGACTGGAAATTATTGATGTAAGCGATCCTATTCAACCAGCGTCGTTGGGCAAGTTTGGCGATTCTTACAATAATTCTGGAGATCTATATGTTTCCGGTAATATTGCATATGTAGCTGATGGGAATGATGGACTGGAAATTATTGATGTGAGTGACCCCACTAACCCTACATTAGTGGGTAAGTATGGTGATTCTTCCAATAATTCTGTAGATGTATATATTTCCGGTACTATTGCATATGTAGCTGATGTGTGGGATGGACTGGAAATTATTGATGTAAGTGACCCTATTCACCCCACATTGCTGGGTAGGTATGGCGATTCTTACAATAATTCTGACAGTGTATATATTTCCGGTACTATCGCATATGTAGCTGGTGGGATTGATGGATTGGAAATTATTGATGTAAGCGATCCTGCTAATCCCGCGTTGTTGGGCAGGTATGGCGATTATTGCAATCAATCTTATGACGTATATGTTTCCGGTACTATCGCATATGTAGCTGATTGGATTGATGGATTGGAAATTATTGATGTAAGCGATCCTATTCACCCAGCGTCGTTGGGCAAGTTTGGCGATTCTTCCAATTTTTCTTGCGGCGTATATGTTTCCGGTAATATCGCCTATGTAGCTGATCAGATTAATGGACTGGAAATAATTGATCCTGGGGTAGATAACGATGATGATGATCTAACAAATGTTCAAGAGATGTATTTTTATTTTACAAATCTAAATAATCCAGACACGGATTATGATAATATGCCTGATGGTTGGGAACTATCTAATAGTTTAAATCCTCTTGTAGATGATGCGATGGATGATCCTGATTTTGATGAACTAAAAAATCTTTATGAATATTTAAGTGGGACAAAACCTCAAATTAATGATACTGAATCTGATAATATGCCTGACGGTTGGGAAGTCTTTCATGGATTAGATCCATTATCAGATGATACCAATAGTGATCATGATAAAGATGGACTTT
>JAHPZJ010000015.1 GCA_019058245.1 Promethearchaeota archaeon
CTAATTCTGAAGCCATATTAGATACTTGAATTGAAGTATCTGTTGATTTTTGAATTACACTTTTTAGAGATTTATATACAATATCTATTGTTTTTACAGTATACATCACAATTAGAATTACTACAATAATGCCAATACTCATCAATATCATTCCTAAGATTAAAGAATTATTAACAAATGTTGTTTGTAATATTGAAAGAACAACCATTATCATAATGTCTGCAGATATAAGAACAGCTACTTTAAAATATAGCCTTTTTACATTTCTACCATATATTAGGTAAAAAATTAATACAAACAGCAAAAAGACAAATGGAAGCCAAAAAATAAAGTATTGAATAGGTTCAATATACATTATATTTGCCATGTAATCACATCTTTATTATTAATTGATTAGAAGCATTAATGATTTTCTATTAAAAAAGTTAATAGTATTTTTTCTATTTAAATGTTTTATTAAAAAAAATACTCTTTTTTATTACTTTTCATATTCTTATACTTCGAAAATATGATTCATATCAATAAGCTTATATAGGTTTTTACAATAATTTGGTTTAATTAGATAAATAATTAAACAAATAAACATTTATTTTTTTTAACCGTTACCAAGGAAAAATAACATTACTGGGAAAAACATTTTATGCTTTCAGACGACTACTTATTTTCTGACATCGGAATTGATTCAATTGGATTTTACGCACCTAGGCATTTTGTAGCTTTAAAAGACCTTGCTTTGAAAAGAAGTGTAGATCCTGCAAAGTATTCTCAAGGACTTTTATCTAAAGAAATGCGAGTTGCTGAAGTTGATGAAGATATTATTTCTTTAGGATTAAAGGCAGGATATAATGCACTATTAAGAGGGCGTATTTCACCTAAGAGTATAGATGCGTTATTTGTAGGTACAGAAACAGAGGTATATGCAGCAAAATCAATTTCAAACATTTTTGCACAGATGTTAGAAATATCGCCAAATGCATTAACCCAAGATGTCTATAATGCATGTGCTGGAGGAACTTTAGCAATTTTAAATGCTATTGCGATGATTGAAAAGGAAATCATTAATAAAGCTCTTGTTATAAGTGCAGATATTTCTTCTTATCATTTAGGATCTCCTGGAGAGCCTACTCAGGGCTCAGGAGCAGTAGGAATTGTTATTTCAAAAGATCCCCGTGTGGCTACATTTTCTAAACGATTTGGAAAAGTATCTGGTAATGTTAACGATTTCTTTAGACCTCCAAATGACAAAAACGCAAGCGCATTTGGAAAATATTCTCAAAACACTTATATAGATTTTCAATTAAAAGCATATGATGATTTACTTAATAATGCGGGTGATTTTCATGCTGATTTTTATACATTTCATGCGCCCTATTCAAAATTACCGTTAAAAATAATGCAACAAATCATTTTAAAACGATGGACAAAACACATAAGCGATTTACCTAAATTTGAAAAAGATAAAATAAAAATATCAATTCTCAAGAAACTTGATTCATTCTTACATGATGTTACTGTATTACCAGAATATTTATATCTAAAATTGAATGAAAGAGGTTATTCTTCTTCAACACTAGAACAACTTTCAAGTTGGATAAATACCAATATTAAAGCAAGAGTTCTTCCCCAATTAAGAGTACCAATACATTTTGGTAATATGTATAATGCCAGTATCTGGGCACAAATCATTTTTCTTCTTGAGAATTATGCTCGTGTGAGTGATACGTTATATTTTGGTTCTTATGGTTCAGGAGCGACCTGTATTTCTGGACTTTTAAAAGTTCAAGAGACATTTAATGAAATAGTCCAGAAGGGACCTTTTATAAATGATTTTATCCATTTAAAGAGAAAGCAATCAGTATTAGAATATGAGCTAATAAAAAATGGCGATGTAAAACCTATCGTTTTATTAGGGCGTATTAGGGAGCATGAACAAAACGATGATAGAGGCTTTACACTCCATTTTTGCGATGAAGGTTGTATTATACCAAGCATAAAGGGATTAGATCATTGTCCTAAAGGTCATACTGGATATCATGAAAGATTTTTCCCGCTTTTTGCGAAATTGACATCTGACCCTATTGCTCATAATAATATAACAGATTTAAGGTATCTAAATAAAGGATTAGTAAGAGTAGCAAGCAATGTAAATAAGGGGAATTCTTTAGAATATGAAATTAGGAGAGTTGAATCGGAATATGAGGAAAATGTCAATGCAAGAGGTCTTTTAACTTGGACACCTTTCTATATTAATCTCCCAAATCATCACGTTTATTGATTTTTTACTCTAAAAGTGGATTTTCATTTAAAAACTTAAAATTCTCTTAGATATTATTTTATAAAAATCGCATATTAACTTCTATACTCAAAATAAATAGATACTAATAAAATAAAATAGGATGTAGATAAACTTTTTAATTTTTAGAAAAATGAATTAAATAATTCATACAATTATAAATCATGATGGAGAAACCAATATCATATACTCTAAAGATCAAATTAAAAGAAGATTACAATGAAATTTTACAGTATTTGTTAGATAGAGATTATATTATACAAAATCTTCCTTCTGATTTATCTGCCAAGAAAAATCATGGTGAAACCTATACTTTAGCATATCCAATTCAAGGTATATTAAAATATCATGGAATCGCAAATGAAGAACACCGAATTTCTTATTTTCCAAGTATTTCTTTAAATAATGATTGTTCATATACAATTACATATTTAAAATTTGATAAAAATTTAAAAGAAGATCTAGCTTTTATAAATGGAAAACCAACTTTTGGGGAAGTTCTTGAAAGAATTAAATTCTCTTTAAATAAAATTCGTAGATATTCTAAAATAAAGACTAAAGCAATTCTAATATCTCGAAACTTTCTGAATACCAGTAAAGAAGGTCCAATGGGTAAAGGACTTGGAACTTCAGCTTCAGGTTCATCTGCTTTAGCTTTAGCAGCTATATCTATCTTATACAATAATGATCCCCTTTTTTTAGAAAACAAACGATTATTAAGTATTTATTCTCGATATTTGTCAGGTTCTGGTTGTCGTAGTGCTTCGGGAGGATTTGCTTTATGGTTGAGTTATCCTGACATTAATTCACTCGATAGTTTCGCGATTAGATTAGATAGAAAAGAACATCGTGATTTTATTAAGAGTATTTCCCTTATTACGATCCCAATACCATCTGATTTAAGAACTATTCAAGTTCATAAAATTGCACCAAAATCTCCTTTTTTTACAGCATGGTTAGAACAAAGAAAAAAATTAGTATTTGAATTTTTTGAAGCGCTAGATAAACACGATTTAAATAGAATAGGAGAATTAGCAGAATATGATACTATGTGTTTACATTCAGTTACAATGACAGCACAAAATAAAGATAATATAATTGCTTGGGAGCCTGATACAGTAAAAATCATGCAGAAGATCCAAGAATTACGAATGAAGGATTCCTATAATGTGTATTATTCAATTGATACCGGTCCATCTTTAGTTTTATTAACTCTAGAAAACGAAAAAAAAGAAATAATTAATGAATTAAAATCCTTTATTCCAAAATATGATTTCATTGAGGGAAAAATAGGAGGATCTCCTATGATAGTTAGCCCAAATTCATTAGAAGCAAAAAAATTAAAATCAGATTTAGAAAAGTTTAATAGTTTTTAGAAGAGTGGTTTAAATTATGGAAGAATTCCGTTCAGATATTTCCGGTTTTTATAAATTATCATTTGAAGAACGTCAGCAAACTATCTCAAAAATTGTAAATCTAACTCACGATGAAATTAAGATTTTACAAAATTTAGGATATTTTACGTCTAGTCAAATTACTAATTTCATTGAAAATGTTGTTGGGAGTTACCAATTACCATTTGGTTTAGCTTTCAACTTTAAAATCAATAATAAAGATTATATTATACCCATGGTTATTGAAGAACCTTCAGTTGTAGCTGCTGCATCAAATGCAGCGAAATTCGCTAGAAAGCATGGAGGATTTCAATCAGAAGAAGTGAAATCTGTAATGATTTCACAAATTCAAATAACTAATTTGCATGAAATTAATATCGCAAAAAAAGAAATTATTGATAATAAAGATCAAATTTTACAAATTGCCAATGAACAGGATCCGTTTCTGAATGAATTAGGTGGTGGTGCAATTGACCTTGAAATTAGAGAATTGGATACTCGTAAGGGAAAAATGTTGATTTTACATCTATTAGTTGATGTCTTGGATGCTATGGGTGCTAATGTTGTAAATACAATGGCTGAGGCGGTTACTCCCTTTATTGAAGAACTTACTAATGGAAAAATCTATCTTCGGATAGTATCAAACCTAGCTTCACACAGAATTGCAAAAAGTAAGGCTACTTTCGATCAAGATTTATTAGGTGGAGAAAAAGTTGTTGAAGGCATAATGAATGCATTTGAGTTTGCGGTAGCAGATCCTTTCAGGGCAACAACTCATAATAAAGGTATTATGAATGGAGTTATAGCATTAACATTAGCCACGGGAAATGATACACGTGCTATTGAAGCGGGAGCTCATGCTTATGCATCATTGAAGGGAAATTATTCACCATTAACTACCTTTGGAGTTGATTCAGAAGGTAATTTAGTTGGGGAGATAGAAATTCCACTTGCTCTTGGTATTATTGGAGGGATGACTAAAATTCACCCTATGGCCCAGTTAGCTTTAAAAATTTTAAATGTTAAAAGTGCTAATGAACTCTCTCAGGTTGGTGCGGCTCTTGGATTAGCCCAGAATGTTGCCGCATTAAGAGCTTTAGCGTCAGAAGGTATCCAAGAAGGACATATGAAACTTCATGCTCGTAATATAGCAAAAGCAGCAGGTGCTTCTGATAAGTTGATTGAAGAAGTTGCAAAAAAGATGATAAAAGATAAAAAAATTAGAATTGATTATGCAAAAGAAATTTTAAAAAAAATAAGCGACAATAAAAACCTTTAGTTTTATAATAAGTGGTTCTGTAACTCCTCTAAGAAAAACAACAATTGAAATTTATGTTATCAAGATAAAAATTAATAAGAGATGAAAATTATGACATTTAGAGAATATATAAATCAGATTGAAAAGGAAGGAAAACTCCGAAAGGTAGATATGGCAGTTTCTAAAAAATTAGAGATTTCTGGAATTTTGAAAGAAATTGAACCGACCCCAATATTATTTAATAATGTGAAAGAATCAGATTTTCGAGTTGCTGGTAATGTCTTTTGTACAAAAGATGCAATTGCTACTTATTTTGGTATTAACCCTGCAGAAATTATACCGCTGCTTTCAAAAGCCATTAAAAATCATTCTGAACCAGAAGTAATTTCTAAGGCACCTTGTCAAGAGATTATCGAATCTAACATAGATTTAGATAAAATTCCTATATTATATCATTGTGAAAGAGATGGAGGAAACTATATTAGTTCTGCGATAGTAGTCACAAGAGATCCAGACTATGGTCAAAATTTAGATTTTCACAGAGCAATGCAATTTTCAAAAAATAAATTCTCCGTTCGTGTAGTAAAGGGACGTCATTTTGATAAATTTTTAGAAAAAAATGGAGAATTAGACGTAGCTTTTTGTATAGGAAATACGCCTAATATCTTAATCGCTGGAGCAACATCAGTAGAGATTGGTCTTAATGAATTACATATTGCCAATGCATTAGAACAAATTAAAGTAGTAAAAGCTAATTCAGTCGATCTTTTAATACCTGCTGATGCAGAGTTTGTTCTAGAAGGGCGTATATATTTGGAGGATAAACATTCAGAGGGTCCTTTTGTTGATCTCACTGAAACATATGATACAATACGAGAAGAACCTATTTTTGAAGTAAAAAGAATTACTCATAGAAAGGATGCAATTTGGCAGGCGCTCCTCCCAGGTGCTCTTGAACATAAGATTTTGATGGGTATGCCTAGAGAACCTACTATTTTTAACAAAGTGAATGAACAGGGAGTTAAATGTTTGGATGTAAACATTAGTCCTGGTGGATCTTCTTGGTTACATGCAATAGTACAAATTGATAAAAAATCAGAAGAAGATGGAAGAAAAGCAATAGAAGGAACCTTAGCTGGACATACAAGTTGTAAACATGTTTTTATTGTAGATAAAGATATTAATATATATAATCCATTATCTGTTGAGTGGGCAATGGCAACTCGTTTTCAAGGAGATTCAAGAATGATTATTAAGGATAAGGAACCTGGGAGTAGTTTAGATCCTAGTGCTGAACCTGGAACAAAAATGACAACGAAAATTGGGTTTGATTTAACCAAACCACTTGTAGTCAAGGGAAAAAGTTTTGAAATTGCTGAATTTCCCAAAGTTGATATCAATAAATACTTTTAAGTGGAGGAAAGAAAAAATGAAATTGACATTAGAAGAACAAGATATGTTAGATGGTAAGTATGGAAATGCTACTCAGAAATCAGTGGAAATATTAATCACATTAGGAGATATATTTGATGCTGATGGTATGGTTGACGTGCATGGAGTTCAAATAGCTGGAGTTTCATATGCTAATTTAGGAGAAGCTGGTTTGGAATTCTTAAGTGAAATGGCAGAGGATGGTAAAGTTAGAGTCTTAACAACTTTGAATCCTGCAGGAATGGATCGAGAAAATTGGCAAGCTTTAGGGATTGATGAAGAATTTGCTAAAAATCAGAATCGAGCTATTGATGCCTTTGCAAAAATGGGTATAATTACTACTTGCTCTTGTACCCCTTATTTAATTGGGAATTCTCCACATTATGGGCAACATATTGCTTGGGCAGAAAGTAGTGCTGTTTGTTATGCTAATTCTGTTATTGGAGCTCGAACCAATCGTGAAGGAGGACCAAGTGCTTTAGCATCAGCTATTACTGGAAAAACACCAAAATATGGATATCACCTGGATGAGAATCGTCATGGGGAAGTTTTGGTAAAAGTAAATGCTGCAGTTAATGGTACAGATGAATTTGGAGTTTTGGGGAAAATAATTGGTGATAAATTGGTAGAATTAGGAAAGAAAATACCATATATTGAGGGTATACCTGAAGCAACAATTGAAGAACTCAAATCATTTTGTGCGTCTGTTGCAACATATGGCGGAACAGCATTATTCCATATGGAGGGAATCACACCAGAATATAATAAATATCCTAAACCAGTTGATATTTCATTTGAAATTAGTCAAAGCGACCTTAATAAAACTCGTTCTGAACTTATTGATGACGATCTTGAGATAGACTTTGTAAGTATAGGTTGCCCGCATGCTTCAATTTATGAGATTGAAAGAATTGCTAGTCTTTTAAAAGGAAAGAAAGTAAAGAAAGAATTTTGGATTACTACTGCCCGTCCCACAAAAAGAATCGCTGACGAAGCTGGATATTCAAAAATAATTGAGGAAGCAGGAGCGAAATTTGCAGCAGATACGTGTTGCGTCGTTGCTCCAATTAAGGGTCGTTTTAAAGGCATAATGGTAGACTCAGCGAAAGCATGTTATTATGGACGCGCAAAAAATCAATTTAAAGTAAAAATTGGTCCAATTAAGGAATGTGTGGAGGAGGCTATAAAATGAAGTTAGAAGGTAGAAAAATTTATAAAGGTACTGCTGAAGCAGAAGCCATAGTCACTAAAGATGGAATCTCTTTCTATGGTGGTGTTGATCCTGATACGGGAAAAGTAGTTGAAGTTGGACATGAACTTGAAGGTCAATCAATAGCAGGAAAAGTGTTTGTTTTTCCTACTGGCAAAGGATCAACAGTAGGATCATATACTATGTATAGGATGAAGAAGAATAATCTGGCTCCAGCAGCAATTGTTAATAAACAAATTGATACTATCATAGCCGTAGGTTGTATTATCAGCGAGATTCCTTGTGTGGATCAAATTAATACTAATGAAATAAAGACTGGACAAAGACTTATTGTTAATGGTACAGAAGGAACAATAGAAATAATAGACTAGTCTAATTTTGATATTAATGAAAGGTTCAGCAATAACTCATTCAAAGATAACGTTAATAAAATATTGGGGTCATTGGAATGAGGTATCCCCTGAACTAAATATACCTTTAAATGATAGTGTAAGTATAATGAAATATTGGTTTTCATAAAATTCTCAATTAAAATTCTATATTACAATTGAATTTTTTTTACTTCTTCTCCAACTTTTTAAATAAAGTAAAAAATTATCAAAATAAGTTATAGAATAAGAAACTTAAAAAATTTGAATATTTACAAATTTTATTATATTACACGAGTATAATTGGTGAAAAATTTGGGTATTGGAAAAGGATACGGAAAGACCATACTTTTTGGCGAAATTTAATTCTTAATTAAAGATTAAACGCAATCATTTTGTAGTTTATGGTCTTCCTGCAATAGCATCAGCATTAGGATCTTTTACGACTGCGGAAGTTAACATAGTTGAGGGTAATGATTGGGATGTTAATGATAAAAGATTAGCAACACCCAGTTATAAAAAACAAAAATACAATGAGGCAATGGAATCAATTAAAAATGTTATTAACTTTTTAAAAATTGATACAGACAAGCAAAAACTTGAGATAACGTTTGCAGGTGATTTAATTGCCGCTAGTGGTGTGGGTGCTTCAGCAGCTCAATGTACATCACTTTCTCGTGCATTAAATGATACATTTAATCTTAATTTAAATGATGAGAGAATTAATGAAGCTGCTTATGAAGGAGAGAAAGCTTATCATGGTACACCCTCAGGAATTGACAATACAGCTTCAACTTATGGGGGATTAATTTGGTTTGTTAAAAACCTATCTGGCGGTAAAAATACTATGGAACTATTGCAATCACCAAAGAAGATGCCTTTAGTAATTTTAAACACAGGAATAACAGCGTCAACAACAGAAGTTGTAGCTGATGTTAGACGATTAAAAGAGGAATCTCCAGAAAAATTTGAAAAGATTTTCAACCAATATGAAAATTTAATAATAGAGGCAAAAAAAGCTTTACTTGAGGGAAATATAGTCAAGACGGGTGAATTAATGAATCAAAATCATAAATTATTACAAGATATATCAGTTTCTGGAGAAATTAACGAAAAATTAGTCAAAATTGCCCTTCAAAATGGTGCCATAGGTGCTAAAATGACTGGAACGGGAAGAGGAGGATTAGTAATTGCTTTGGCTGAAACTAATAAAATACAAGATAAAATTGCCAAGGCTGCTGAAAAAGAAGGATATGATGCCTGGAAAACCATGATAGGATGAGTGCGAGGAAAAATTGAAAAACAACAATGAAATAATTCTGCTTAAATTAGGTGGAAGTTTATTAACTGACAAGAATAGACCATTTTCCCTAAGGGAAGAAATTTTAGAAAAATGTGTTAATCAAATAATAGATAGTAAAAAATCAATTATATTAATTCACGGTGGTGGTTCATTTGGTCATCCTCTTGCTAAAAAATATAAAATATCTCAAGGTTTGAATAATTCTATTGAAGATCAAATCATAGGACTTTCAAAGACGCATGATGCTATGAATCAATTGAATTCTATTATCATAAAAAAATTTCTTGAAAAAGAATGTCCCGCAATTTCAATTCAACCTTCAAGTATTTTTATACAAGATTTTAATGAAATTAGTATTAAATCAATAGAACCTATTGAAAAATTACTTGATCTTGGAGTAATACCAGTCCTTTATGGAGATATTCTTCTCAGTAAAGATTACTCTTTTTCAATTCTATCTGGAGATTACATTATTTTAAAATTATGCGAGAATATTAAAAATTTTAAGATCTCAAAAGTAATATTTGCAATTGAAGAAGATGGTATCTTTATTGATGAGAATAGTAATAAAAAATTAGCTTCGAAATTAACACTTAACGATTTATCTACGATAAAATTAGCGAAATTAGATCAAAAAATAGATGTTACTGGAGGAATAAAAGGAAAATTAAAAGAAATTGAAAAAATCTTAAAATTAAATATACCTGTTCAAATTATTAACGGTATTAAAAATAAAAATATATTCAAAGCTTTAACGAACCAATATATAGAATGTACTAATATTGAAATACCATTAAATAAATCAGATGAAAGTCAAATATACAATAGAAAAATTGAACATATTAAGATACCTTTAGAACACAACGTTCAACACACAATTAACTATTTTGATGATATTACGCTGATTCATCATCCACTTCCAGAAATAGAATTAGAGGAAACTAATATTTCTGTTGAATTCTTTAAAAAACATATATCTGCTCCAATTTGTATTTCAGCAATCACAGGGGGTCACCAAGTATCTAAAGCTATCAATAATATTTTAGCAAATGCTGCAAAATCGGAAAACATCATACTAGGGATTGGGAGTCAGAGAATAGGTTTAGAAGATCCCTCTACAATTGAATCTTTCAGTATAGTTCGAGATGTAGCACCAAAAATTCCTATCATAGGGAATTTAGGTATTGGACAGGTATGTGATCCCAATTTTGATATTGATAATTTCAAAAAATGCATTGATATGATTAAAGCAGATGTTATGGCTATACACTTTAATGCTTTACATGAACTTGTTCAAAAAGAGGGTAGCATTTCCTATAATAACTTTGAAGAAAGATTTAAAGAAATAAGAAAAAAACTGAATATACCAATTATTGCTAAAGAAGTTGGGTCAGGATTTAATAAAGAATTAGCTTTAAAGCTTGATTTATTAGGTTTTGATGGGTTTGATGTTGGTGGAGCAGGTGGTACTAGTTTTGCCGCAATTGAGTCATTACGTGATGACTATAGTAATGAAGTATATACGCGAAAAATTGCGGATACATTCAGGGAATGGGGAATCCCAACACCAATTGCAATAATCTATGTAAGACAAGCTACCGAAAAACCCATAATAGCTACAGGGGGATTGCGGTCTGGAGTTGATATTGCCAAATCTATCGTTTTAGGGGCGGATATTGGAGGTTTTGCGTTCAAATTCTTAAAATCGGCTTGGCAGGATTATAAAAGTAATTCCATGAATAACACGATCAAGGAAATTAAAACTCTAAAGCATGAATTAAGATCTTCGATGTGGTTGATGAATATAGAAAATATTAACAAGCTTAAATGTAATAGTGAGAAAAGAATCTTAGTTGGGAAATTATATCAATGGCTAAATCAATAAATCTTAAATGTTAAATTTCTACTATGAATAATATTACTTAGAATCTGATGGTTTTTCTTCTAAAAAATCTTCAATCTCATTTATGAAATCAGAAAAACTACCAATTTTCCTTGTAATGTTTTTTAGTTTTTCACCATAAAGTTTAATGAATTTATCAGAGAGTTTTTTTAATTCTTTATTTACTTTTTTCTGTTTGAATTTTTTAGAAGAATTTGCTATAAATATCAACTCGTATTGCTTTATAATGGTGAATCTAGAATTTTCTAATTCGAAATTTGACATACCGCCTTCAGCTAATTGTTCAGAAAACATGTTTAAAGCGCTCATCATTGCTCCAAAAAGTTGAGGAGATACCGCCTTATCAAATTCTCTATGAAAAATTGCAATTCCTGATTGCTCAAGAATCCAAATATCCTGAAATATTTTCATTTGAATTCCTCTTTCTCTCACTTTTATGCAAATTTTTCTAAATTTTAATAAACCGCTTCTATAAAAAATTATAGATCTTTTTATTTATTTTATGAAATAAATTTATTCTTTTTTAGATTTATAGTTTTTAATTCGTTATTTTTTGTTCTAATAATTTAATTAAAAGAGATCATGAATTGCCCCATCTTTTAATATTGCTCTCAATACCTATCTGATCCAAAATTCTCCCTATTGTAAACTCAGTAAGTTCTTCTAAATTTTTAGGTTTAATATAATAAGAAGGAATAGGTGGAAAAATTATAACACCCAGTTTTGCTAATTTGAGCATATTTTCCAAATGAATTACGCTAAAAGGAGTTTCACGTACTATAAGTATAAGTTTTCTCTGCTCTTTTATCATTACATCAGCAGCTCTTGTAATGAGATTATTTGCATAACCATTTGCGATAGCAGAAAGAGTTTTCATTGAACAGGGAATTATTATCATGGAATCAAGTTTATAGGATCCACTCGCGGGAGGTGCTAATAGATCATGTACTTCATAATTTTTATCAGCCAGTTTACGTACTTCTGATATATTATGATTAGTCTCAATTGAAACAATCTTTTCAGCATTTTTTGAAATAATTAATTCCGTTTTAATACCTTTCTTTTTAAGTATTTCAAGAAACCTAATTGCTAAATGAATTCCAGAGGTGCCAGTAACTGCAACTAACATTTACCTAATTCTTGGAGTTTTTGATGAAGAATCAATTTTGATTTTAATAATTCAATTATGATTTCTAGTTCTTATTCTTTTTTAATTTAAAAGATAATAAGAATATTCCTTCAATTAGAGGTTTTTATTTAATTAGTTTATGATTTGATGTGATAAACATTTTAAGGAATATATTACAGGGATAAACGATTATGTAGTATTAACTTGTTCTATGAGATCAAAAATTTCATTAAAGTCATTTAAATCAAAAAGTTTTTTTAAATAACCATCTGCTCTCGTTTCAAGTGTCTTTATAGCAATTTCTGCTTCGGAAAGTCCTGTAAAATAATAAACCAATACATTTCTATATTTCTTTTTTTTCTTAAGAAATTTGCAAAATTCAAATCCATTTGAATCAGGCAGATAGACATCTAAAAATATTAATTTTGGTTTTTGTTTGATTAACTCTTCTTTTGCCTGTGAGATACACATAACAGCTTTAGAAGTATACCCTTTTGATTTTATAATTTGTTTTAATAACTTTATTATAAGCCTACTATCATCTACAATTAAAATATCATAATCTGAAAGAATAATTACCTGCCAACCCCGGATTTTTTACTTTACTAGTTGAGTTTTTCTAGTAACTATTTGCAAATTTTTAAAAAAAGTAAGATTATTTAAAGGTGGGTTTAAAAAAGAAATTACGTAATACTATCAAGAAATATTAAAATCAGAAAAAATGTATTCTATTTTTTTAATAATTAAAATTTTCTCTCAAATACAAAATTTAAAAGGTTTTCAAAGAATTCTAATTCCGATTCATTGATTTTCTTACTCAAATTATCGAGAGATAACTTTGCTTCATTAAAGTATGAATTTGCTAGGCTTTTACACGAATTAATAACATCAGCTTTAATGAATAAGTCTTTAATTTCTTGAACATTATCACTTGTCATATCTTTTTTTTCTATTAATTCTACTAGTCTATTCTTCTTAATTTTATCTAATTTATTTAAAGCTTCGATTAATAAACATGTCTTTTTACCTTCTCTGATGTCGCCATCTGTTGGTTTTCCAGTTAATTTTTCATCGCCAAATGTTCCTAAGATATCGTCTATTATTTGAAAAATGATACCAAGATTAATACCATAAATTGAAAGGTCTTTTAAAGACTTCTCATTAACCTTTGCATAATTTGCACCAATTAAAATCGATTTTTCAATTAAAGCTCCAGTTTTTAATGATATCATTTTAATATAATCTGATATTGTTAGATTTTTCTGATTAACCATATCTGTTTCAATTAAAACCCCGTTTGCAATCTCAATAAAAGCTTGCTTATAATAATCGACAGCTTTTAAATTAAGGTCTTTTTCAAACTCATTATAGAGATATGATTCTAATCCTAAGAAGTATGCAGAATCACCGCCTATAATACCTATTGAATTACCAAAATCAACATCAATCATTCTTTTCAAATTATATTTTTGATGATAATTTCTGAATCTGAAGTGAAAAGCAGGTTTACCTCTTCTAAAATCATCTTTATCGATTATATCATCATGAATTAGTGAAGCATTATGAAGAAACTCGACCCCTACGCTTGGTAATACAATTTCTCCATTTCGGTTTTCAGTAAAAGCATTATAAGTAGCTATACATAGCAATGGTCTAATTCTTTTTCCACCCGAAAGGAAATAATCTTTTAATTCAGAATAGTAATCTTTTAAGAAAGGATTTTCCACACTATTTAATTTCCTCTCATAAATTGATTTTATAGCATTATTAATCTTAGGAATATATTGTTTTGAATACTCAGAAAATTTCATAATATTACACATTCTCACTAAATTATGATATTTTATAATAGGTAAGTTATCTATTTTATTAAAATAATTAATGATTATCAAAAAATTATAATATTCCTTATTTTCCTAATAAATAAAGCTGAAAATTTTATTTGCCTAGACTAAAATCAGTAAACCTATTTGATAAACTACTCACTTCATCCCTGAATACGATATTCTTTTGAAAAGATTCCATTTCCTGTAAGATATTATTTGATATTTAAATTGTTTATCAATATTTAAAGACTTAGTTTTACATTTTTATGGATTTTATAAAAGAAAGGATAAAACAAGACAAATAAATTTTAAGAATAATTTTTTAACTAAATTTTTAATTATAGAGTAAATAGATAAAAAAGTACTTTAAAAGAATTTTATTAAAAAAAATTATATAAAAATTTGAAAAAAATCAGAAAAAAATTAGGATTATTAATAGCTCTCTCAATTAGTATAATAGGCTTATTTCCTCTTTTAATTTTAACATTTAATCCTGATTTAAATCAATCATGCAATATTGAAACTTTATCACTTAAATCTGAAGATGGAACCCATATTAGTGCTTTTAAATATACACCTAAAGGAGAAAAAAGGCACGGCGGAATAGTAGTTGCTCATTCCTTATTAGGAAATAAAGTCCATATGAACGCTTTAAGTATAGAACTTGCGAAAAATGGTTTTACAGTTATTAATATAGATTTTAGGGGACACGGAGCTTCTGGTGGTTACTATTTACAAAGTGAATTAATAAATGATATTAAAGCTGCCGTTGAGTACTTAGAATCTGAAGTACCTTACATTACTGAAATTGGGCTTGTTGGGCATTCGTTAGGTGGCATAATAGCATTAGACTTTGTCCAAGAGTATCCAAATAGAATTAATGCAACGGTATCAATTGGATATATCCCTTATAATGCTAAAAACATTTCAAATCTTCTAATAACAATAGGTTCATTTGAACAAGGATTTCCAGAAGAGAATCTTTATAGAGTAATAAAGAGTAATTTGGGAATAGAAAATATAAGCATAGGAGTCACATATGGAGACTTTTCTAGCGGAAATGCTACAAAAGTATTCATAGGCTCATTTTCAGAGCATTTATTTACTGTCAAAGACGCATCCATTATTTCCCAAATAATTCAATGGTTTGAGGGGGCTTTTAATGTGGAAATGGTTAATAAAATATCTGTAACATCAGTAATTTTTGAAATATTTTCATATATTTTTCTATTTGGATTAGTTTCAATTAATTTTATTATAATAGTATATTTTGGCAATTATCTATTTGATCGTAAAAACTTTTTTTCTGATAAAGAAGTTGTAAATGAAATAACAGATATATCTCTGAAAAAATTATTAGAATATTATACTTTTCCAATTGCTATAATTCAGTTTGTTCTTTTTATTTTTATATGGAGTACTCTAAATGATATTATTCCACTCTCTACGGTTAACGTGACATTTATACTTCTTGGTACTTCAGCATTTGGAACCATTTTTATATATTATTTTCTTGTATTTGTAAAGCAAAAAAATCGAGATAATAAGATTTTTTTTTTAAGAATAAGGAAATGGCTCTCATTTAAAATTGCTCGTTCAATACTATATGGAATTTTTTCAGCTTTATTAATAATATTTACCATATCGATAGTTTGGTATTGGAATGTTCAATATACTTTACCAATAGATATAAATATAGCTGTAATAATCATATTAATTTTTACATCATTTCCCTTTTTCCTAATAAGAGAATTTTATTTCAGGAATGTCCAAGAAAAATTAAAATATACGAATAAAATTAAAGAATATTTCATAATGGTGGGAATTGGAATTTTCATGGATAATTTGATTTTACTCATAATGAAGTTTGTTAGTTGGATGAATTTTGTTTATATGCCCTTAGGTGGAGATTATATTCTAGTTTGGATAATAATGTCAATTATTCTTCAGATTATGGTCACATGGATTTATATGTATTCAGGGAGAAATATTGTAGGTTCCGCAATATTCCTTGCTATCATCTATGCTTGGATATCTCTCATTTTTCTCCCTTCTTATGGTTTCCTATAAACTTATTATTTTAATTTTACTTCTTGAAATAAAAGGAATGAAAATCTTATAATAAAGATAAAAAAAGTTAGCAAACTATTTCAAAGTAATCGTTTCATAACTATTTCAGAACTGCGATACTTTTCCCATAAAGAAAGAAATCTTTTTAAACTCTCATCATTTTTGAATATTTGGTCACGAGCGATTCTTTTAGCTTTTAGAACGCGGAGAAATCTCCTATCTAAATTCTTTTCATAAAGTGTTCCGAGTTTATCCAATTTATCCCTTTTCTCGCAATTTTTAATCGTTTCGATTGCTATTTGTCCGCTCATCATTGCATAAGGAATTCCTTTTCCGCTAATTGGATCTACAATTCCTCCCGCATCACCTACAGCAAATACGTTATTCTCATAAATTTTTGGTCTTAACCCCACTGGAATGAGATGGGCTTTATAAATATTCAATTTGGAGTCAATTAGAGAATTTTTAACAAAAGGAAGGTTTTCAAATTTTTTAAATTCCGACCTAGAATTCTTTACCAAATTTATTTGATTTCCCCATCCTACGGTAATTGTTTCTGCCTTTGGAAATAACCATGCATAACCAATAGGAATAAAACTTTCTATTCCAAAAAATGCATGAATTGCATCATCACCTAACTTATTTTTAATATTTTCTTTTGAAGTTTTCATTTCTTTAGTAATTGTCAAAACTATATTCTCTTTTGTGAAATATGGCCACCCAAGTATTTTTAGTGTTGTAGAAGTGGCACCATCGGCTGCAATAATGTATTTAGCAGTATATTTTCCCTTGTTGGTATTAATTCTATAAAATCCATTATTCTTTTCAATATGAATTAAAGGTTCATTTTCTTTCAGAGTTACTCCACTGTTTAGTGCCATATCGCTTAGAAATTTATCAAATACATTACGCCAAATAGTTATACCTTTACCTTTCTTAGAACCTGTATCACCATCTACATGATGAAGTTCTAGAGACTCAAAACTACGGCTTATTTTATCCTCTGGATAATCTATCTCTTCAACTAACTCCCAACCTATAGCTCCTCCGCATGCTTTATATCGACCTTTATCACCAATTACCTCCTTTTCAATAATGCAGGTTTTATAACCATTTTCAGCAGCTACCCGACCCGCTATAGAACCTCCTGGACCTGCTCCTATAATAAAAACATCAAAATCAAGGTTAGAATCTTCCATAAAAAATCATGCTTTAAATATTACTATTAAAATTATAAAATTTATAACTCCTTTTAAGACATTTCAAATGTCCAAGAATATTATTATATTTAATAAATTAAAGTAATTCAAAATCAATCCTAAAAGTAGTTATTACATGTGGATCCAATTTTATTTTAAGCTTATTATTTTTATAACTAATTAATTTTGCTTTAATATCATTTTTTGGCTTTTCCTCTAGTAAATTTACTATTTCAGCATTTTTAATAGAAAATTTTTTATAAAACACTATAACTGCTTTTTGAGTTAGGGAAGATATATTATATACTCTAATAATTAGTGAATTTGTTTGTTCAGCTTTTTTTAATGCACTTAAAACCACACATTTATTATCAATTCCAAGAAATCTTAATGTAGATGGAAGATACGATTCAATATCTTTCTGTTTTAGCTTAAAAAAATATGATAAAACCCCTGTTGGCTTTAATATAACTTTATCTGTAATTCTAAAAGGACTATGAGCCATTGTAGGAAAAATTGGTCTAAGTGGATTATTAAATTCTTTTCCTTTAGTATGTATTTCTGAATCTAACCAGTTTGATTTTGATGAGGTAGTTATTGCTAATTCAAATGAATTTTTACCAAGACATTGCGCACCTGGAGTGTTAAAGCCAGGACCAGCATGAGACATTCTAGATGCACAATCATCTCGGGATAACCATTCAACACATCTCAAAAGAGTTATTGCAAAAGTTATTGTATTATCTTCATTTATTATTGCCTCATATTCTGGTAACCCTTTATTTAATACTGCAAAAGTTCTTGAATCATTACTTACTGAAACAAAATCCTTTTGATGATTCATAGGTAAAGGTTTTTGAGCCCAATTTTCTGCATTTGGTAGCTTTACTTTTCTTGGAACCACATAAAACTGTCCATCAGCGAACACTTCGTCCGCTTTTATCATTGTTGGAAATAAAACGCGAATTCTATGATCTTTACTATTATTTTCCAACTCAATCTTAAGATCAATACGTTTAATCCCTTTGTACAGTGAGATATACATAGTTATTTTGTTATCAACTAACCAATCTTCTCTATTGTATCGATCTTTTGTAAGGGAATAAGGAAGCTTCAAGTTTAGCCTTAATTTATATGTTTTCTGAGAAGGACCGTCTATATATACAGCTCTCTCAAATATAGCAGCATCTTCAGATGTAAAAACAAGATCTAATTGATTATCTTTTGGACCTGAAAAATCATATTCATCACCCCAATCACCCAAATCTTCGAATTCACAAAAATTTTCATAAATAATTCCTGTCTCTTTATCAATAACTTCAATAAAACCATCTGATTGTATATTAATTCGATAATATTCATTTTCTAAGAATTCTCTTGTAATTATAAAATCCATATTTTTAGTAATAGAATTTGTAATCGTATCTGCAGGAACGACATAATACGTTCTATAACCACATGCAGGAATATCTGCTAAGAAGGTAAATTCATGACTGATACTTTCCTTTTGAATATATCTAGGTTGTTCATCAATATAATGATGCTGATTCTCAATTGCATTATCATTGGAGTCAATTATAGTTATATTATATGGAAATTTATCACCAGTACTTTTTTGAGCAATACAATTAAATTTAACTATATCTATTCTTTGCCATGGAAGTGGGTTATATACAATTAATACGTTAGAAGATGTATATTTAAGATTAAAATTTATAAGCTCACTTAAATAAATAAAAGCATTATTAAAGAGTTCTCTTCCAATTTGTTCTGCCCAGTCAAACCGAACCTTCATCTCATCATGGACTTCATCAATACTACAACCACAAATACTATCATGGGGGGCATTTTTTTGAAGCCATTTTAGTCCTGTTAATATATATTCTCTGGGGTATGAGAATTTATTATATTTGTCAAGAATCCAAGTAATTGTAGATATTGGTTCGGAATACTTTTCGTATAAGTATTCTATCTTGGTATTTCTTTGTTTTATCCACATTCGTGCTGAAAAAACTCCTGAAAGTAAATGAGCAAATCTGCCTCCCCTGAGTTCGCCTTGGAATTGTTTTAATTTTGGATTAAATTCTAATACTTTTTTAGTATAATATTCAAAATCAGCTTGCTCAATATGAATATCTGGATTTGTTTCATTCCACTGTTTAATTATCTCTGGAATTTCTGGTAATGCCTCATGATGATCCGAACCATTATTAAGCAAAATAAAAGGAGTATTGATATAATTTTCAAATTTCTTTATTGCATTTTTAATAGCTCTATGAGCTTTTCTATATTCTCCTTGAGTTTTTTTTGGATTTAATCCTTCTAATGACATATAACCAAATCGTAAAAAAATTGCTAATATAGATGCTGCATTTCCAGGAGCATTCCATAAAAATTCTATGTTAAGATTATTTTCTTCAAATTCATTACCAAATCCCCTCCAAAATAATAGAGAAGGAATTTCAAAACCTTTTATAATTTGAGGTAATTGAGCTATATGTCCAAAAGGATCTGGAATATATCCTGCTTTCATTACTTTTCCAAATTTTCTGCCAATCTGATACCCTATCATTAGGTTTCTAATTAATGATTCACCACTAACTAAAAATTCATCAGGAAGTATATACATAGGGCCAATAGACAGTCTTCCTTGTATTATATATTCTCTGATTTCTTCTTCTTTCTCTGGTCTAACTTCCAAATAATCCTCAATGGGAATAACTTGCCCATCTAATGTAAAATTTCTATAGTTAGGGTCAGTTTCCAAGATATGTAACAATTTATCCATCATAATTACCAATCTGGCCCGAAACTCTTGAAAAGGTAGGTACCATTCCCTGTCCCAATGAGTTTCTGGAACAATTATTATACTATTAGCTTTCATACCTATTATACTCGAAAATTATTTGTTCTCCAATCCATTCTATTTATTTTAACTCTAAATAAAAATTAATTTTCAAAAGAACTTGGATATAAATGTTTAATTGTTAATATCCAAAATATATAATCAAAAATAGACTTATATAAAAAATATTTCACCATCATTTCAATATAGATCTTCCGATTACACTTAAATGCGGTTTAATTCCTAACAAATCTAAGAGAGTGGGGACCATATCTGTTGTTTTACAATATGCTAATTCCATTTGTGGAATTTCTAAAGAGCCACCAATAATGAAGGGAACAATCATTGACTCTCTAAGCCCGTTATCGTGAGAATATAGTGAATTGCCTTTAGTTATTCCATGTTCATAATTAAAATTGTATTCACCTAACGTAGAGACAATGATGTCACATGATCTAGGATTTTTAAAATAGCGAGGGATTTGATCTATAATCATTGGAAATTCAATACTATGTGTAGCTTCTAACCATTCTTCTAAGCTATGAAATTTGTTATCTAAAATTTTTGCTGAATTATCATTTTTACAATATCCGTAAGGATCCTTTTCATTGTAAATAATTCTGGTCTTTTGCTGTTTGCCAAAACCCTCATATTCAATTAGACCTTTGATTCTTTTTCCAAGTGTTTTTTCTTGATATTCAATGATAATTGTTCCCTTCTCAGGCTTATTATCATCCTTTCTGTAGTACATATGCTCAACTCCTGGAATTTCCCATAATGTATCTATAAGATTTAAATTTTGTATCCCACTTCCACTCACCTTGAAATGCTGTAGTTGTTGAAGTGAGGGATGACAATGCCAATTATCTCCTGGAAAATTAAAAAATCCAACTGATCCAAAATTACAATCAAATTCTCCTGTTCCTTTTTTAGGATTAAACGGTTTCAATCCTTTTTGTTGAAAAAAAGATTCAAGATCAAAATGCTTTTTTGCTTTAAAATTACCATGATCTGAAATTATACCAATCGCTGTAGAATCATAATATCCCGTATTTTTTAATATATCCATTAATGAACCAAGAAATTTATCACAATCAACTAGTAGTTTGATATACTCGGGATTATCAAATCCTTTTTCATGTACAATATTATCTGTTTGGAAAACGTACCCTACAGTTATTAGAGGGATTTCATTATTTGGAAAGAACTTCTTTGGTTGTTCAAATGCATCTGATATATTCCTAAAGATGCCTTCTATATCAAATACACTTTTTCCAGCCACAAAATAAGCTCCACGATATAAAAAACAACTAGAACTTAAATTATTTTGTTGAGGTGCTTGTTCAAAAATAGTCTTCACATTTTTTCCAATATCTTTATTAATTTTTAGTAATTGAGACCTATCACCATAATTACGAATAAAAGGTGGTTTTTTACTCTCTGATGGGGGATCATTCCTGTTTATCCAATGATACAACGGAACAGCGCTTCCTTCTTTAGGAAAATATCCTGAATATGCACCAGTAACTATATTACCATAGCAAGGAAAAGTAATAGAAGGATAGGATGTAATACAATTTGAACATTTTACTCCATTATTAGCTATTTGAGCTATATTTGGCAACTTATCTTTACTTATCAAATCAAATAAATGTTCAGCACGAACATCATCTAGAATAATTAAAATAATTTGATTAACTTTGGATTTTCTTACCATTATAATCAAAAAAATCTGATTGAATATTTTAAATTTTGATAATTTAGATAAAATATTAAAAATCAGAGGTTATATTTGAAATTTAAATTTTTCCTTTTTGAAGATAAAATTTTTGTTTAATTAAATATTTAAAAGATTTAATGAGTGAATCTGTTGAACATAATTTTCTTGTAGGAATTTTTGGGGAAAATTTAGATAATAATAAACTTGTAGGACAAGCATTAGGGGCTCCCGGTACTTCATCAGACATTCAATTTTATAATCGGCTTGATGCTGAATTAAATCAAGTATTTTGTGCATTAACTCCATTGAAATATCCTGATAAAATTAAGCCTTTTTTGCAAACATTAGTTTTAACTAATATACATGTATTAAATGTTGATCTTAACATTGACTTAAACTCTATTATAGGAGAAATAATAGTAGGAATAGACTTATTCCACAAATTATTTGATACTAGAGTTTTAATAGTTATTTCTGGAATTACTTCAAATAATGAATGGAAATTGTCAGATTTTAGGATTAAAATTAAAAATATTCTTGATACAACAAGTTTAAAAGATACAGAAATTTTCAATTTAAGAATTAAAGAAGATTATAATAATCTAAAAAAAAAAATTGTTGAAATCGGATTAGCAAGTCAAAAATCAAATAACGATATAAATGTAATCACCAAAATATTAATAGATCATGCATTCTCTGTAAAAGGTATTGGTACAGTTATTTTAGGAATTATCAAGGAAGGTAGAGTTGATACAGGTCAAATGTTAGAATTAATAGGATATAGTGGCTCTAATAAAAAAGTGATTATTCGAAGTATTCAGAAACATGATAGAGATTTTAAAACTGCTATAAAGGGGGATCGTGTTGGACTTGCATTAAAAGGAAATATTTCGGCAAATGAAGTTAGTAGAGATAATATATTAACTAATCAAGGAATATATAAGTCGGAAATTTCTATTAAAGCAAAGGTTTTTATCAATCAATTTTTTAAACCTAAAAATAATACAATTAAACCTGGAGATGGTATTCAATATAGTGTTATGGTAGATTTAAGGACTACGCCATGTAAATTTATTGCTGGAGAAGAAATATCTCCTGGAAATAGTGGAATAGTAAATCTAAACTTTTTAAAACCTCTTTATCATAATGGTTCTGGATTAAAAGGTATTATTGCAGATTTCTCTCGTTTTGATAATAAATTAAGAATAATTGGATATTTTATTCAAATTTTGGACTAAAAATTTAAATTTCCTTATTCGCCAAACTATATATTATCATATTGAATTTGAAATTTAAATTATTAAAAATTAAAACAAATAATAGATTAAATTAAAAAGTAATAATGGAAACAGAGCACAAGGTTTATTTCAAAAATTCAACTGATATGGGAGAGATTGAGGCAAATTCTATTGATTTAATAATAACTTCTCCACCTTATCCTATGATTGAAATGTGGGATCAATTATTTTCTTCTTTAAACAAAGAGATTAAGCAAACGCTCCAAGAGGAAAATTCTAAACAAGCATTTAATTTGATGCACCAAGAATTAAGAAAAGTATGGAGAGAAGTTGTCCGTGTATTAAAACCTGGAGGAATTGTTTGTATAAATATTGGGGATGCCACTAGAAAAATTGGAGAATGTTTCCAACTATTTCCTAATCATATTAAAGTTTCTAGCTATTTTCATGAAAATGATTTTGTAGAATTACCATGTATATTATGGAGAAAACCAACAAATAGTCCTAATAAATTCTTAGGTTCAGGAATGATACCACCGAATGCGTATGTTTCACTTGAGCATGAATATATTTTAATTTTTAGAAAAGGAATTGAAAAACGAAAATTTACTCCAAAATCAGAAAAAAGATATAACAGCGCTTTTTTCTGGGAGGAACGGAATAAATGGTTTTCTGATATTTGGCAGGATATTAAAGGAACGTCTCAAATTATAAATAAAACAAATTATAATCAAAATCAAATAAGGGAACGATCTGGAGCCTATCCATTAGAACTAGCCTATCGTTTAATAAATATGTTTTCTTTATATGAAGATTTGATTTTAGATCCATTCTGGGGAACTGGTACAACGTCATTAGCCTCTATGATTACAGCTCGAAATTCAATTGGATATGAAATTAACCCTGAATTCATGGAAATATTTAAGAAAAATTTGAAGAATATTATACAATTAAATGATGAGTTTAACAAAGATAGACTTAATCAGCATGTTAGCAATATGAAAAATTATAAAAAACTTAATAAAGAGATTAAATATAGATCTGTGTATTATAAATTTCCTGTAATCACAAATCAAGAACGTAAGATTTTACTGTATAAAATTACAAAATGTAGAGCTGTAAAAAATAAATTTATTCTAAACCATCAAATATATGATTTTAATATTAAATAATATTTTTATAAATCCAAACTCGAGCAGAGTTTTCATCAAATAACTTTCCTCTAACGGGTTTTTTATTTGAATCCTTATTTTGGATTTATATTAATTACAATCTTCGGCTTGCTGGAGATTTATTTTTCTAAATGCTTCTTCCTGAGTATTCCGTGGTGTTGATTTCACAGATCGATTTACTTGATGTAAATGTTTCATTGCATTATTTTTTCCTTCTTTGATATTTTCAATGAATTCTTCCTTACTAAATCCCCCAGATATAACTAAAGCTGTCTGAAAAGTATGATTAGGTTCTAATGTCATAAATTCTATTTGTAAAGCTGATAGAATTTCTCCTGGTCCTTTATACAAAGTATTTGAAAGATTCATATGATCTCGATCAATTTTAAAATCTTTTGTTAAACATGATTCGTAGTTAGTTGATTTTGATATTGGTGAGAATCCTCCGTATAATCCCGTATTATCATATTGATAAATAATGTCATTTTCTTGATCATATCCAGATAGATCATTATCGTAACCCGCAAGTCCATTTAAGTCAAAATCAAAGACAAAATACATCGAAAAATCTTTTAGGGCAAAATTCGAAATATTTTTGATTGTGAAAAACGTATTAATATAAGATATGTGAGGAGGATTAAAGATATCTTTATAAACTCTGATGAATTCCTTCTTTTCTAATGGCTTCAGTTGTAAATTTTGTTCTCGAGATATTTTTTTAAGATATTCCGTGATATTAAAGTCTAAAGTAATTCTACTTATTGAAGTTCCTTTGCGAGTATTTACCATATTGTATATAGGTGTGGGTTCTATGTTTTTGAGAACGACGGGGATATTACCAATCTCCTTTCCCTCCAATGTAAAGCTAAACCAAGGACCAGTTAATTCTTGTTCACTAAGATATATAAGATATTTTCCCTTATATGTGAGTTCTTTAATTGAAAATCCCATAACATATCCAGCAGCGTTTCAAGTTGACATAATATCATGCCAACTAACCTTTAGAACTATTCTTTCATAACCTCCTTTAATTAATTTTGAATTTTATATTCTATCTATTTTAATTTATCAATTATTTAAAAAATTAGGAATCATAAAAACATTTGTGATAAAAAACCTAAAGATCTTCAATAACTCTATAAGCAATGTATAGAAAAGCATCGTTTACATTTTCGCCAGTGAGAGCAGATGTAACAAGATAATGAAATCTGAATTGCTTAGCAACTTCTTCTATTTGTTCTTCAGTTATTACAATGTTATCTACTAAATCAGATTTATTTCCAACTATTACAATAGGAATATTTCTTTTTATGGATTTCTTAATATCATTATACCATCTTTCTATACTATTCAAAGCATCTGATCGAGTTCTATCCAGTACAATGAAAGCAGCATTAGCACCATTATAGAAATTTGCTCTATAAGGTGCCATCTGTTGAACTTGACCTCCAATATCCCAAATTATAAAATTGAATTTAGTTTTTTCACTAAGGTTCACTGTTTTTTTACTGATTTGGACGCCTATGGTAGAAATATAATCTTGGTCAAACTTATTTTCTACATAACGTCTAATTAATGATGTTTTACCTACTTGATTCTCTCCACATAATATTAATTTATTTGAATATTCTTCCGCTATATTAGGAAGTTGTCCACCGCGTGTTTTTGCCAATGCCTTAATAATTTCGGGAATTTTTGGAGAAACCTCCTCATTTGTTGAAAGTACTAATTCTATTTTTGATGCGACATGTTCAGAATATACCTTTAATTCAATATCAGTGGTTGTTTGTTCTGCTACTGTGGTTAAAATTGAATTTGGACCCATTGAACTAAACACAAATTTTTTATCTCCTGTTGAAGTAATATTAAAAAAGCTGTCCGAATTTCCAAATTCTGATTTAATTCTATCAATAATATATGAATCAAGCATAGCTGAAAGAGCACCAATAATTTCATCAGATTCATCTGACTTTTCTTGTTTCGATTTTGAAGCTATAATAAAACCATTTCGATCGCAAATCGCACAAGCTAAAATTCCTTCAATTTCTTTGAAATAATGTTCCAATATCTCTTTCAGTAAGCTAGAACTTGGAAGCCGTTCCATTAGTATTCAATCCTCAACTTTAATATATTAAGAATATAAGATCTCTAAATAATAAATATATGTATTTAGATAATATTATAATCATATTTCTGGAGATATCACCATAGCATACTATTTTTTATTTGAAATTTAAGATATTTTTAAATATGATAGAAAATGTATCTAAAGATTCAGAAATTGTGAAATATGAAGAAAGTATTGCTGAAATCTTAGACCGAGCTGTTAATCTATTTAGAAGAACAAATCTCACCGAATTGGCAGATAAATGGGATCGAATCTTAAAGACATATAATTCGAAAAGGAGAATTCAATAAATTTTTATTCGATCTTAATTATTTAGAGAGTCCATATAATCCAGAATATATTTTTGGTTAGTTTCAGAAATCTCATATAGATCAAAAACTAAATCATTAACTTTCTTCTGAAGAGATTCCATCTCATCAAAATTGTTAAGGATTCTTTTTATTAATTCTATTATTTTTTTTGCTTTTTGCTTCGTTTTATCAGTATCTGGAATTTTAATAGGAAATACCTCAATTTTTTCAATCAATATTCTGGGGAATAACTTTTTATAAGATCCAAATGATTTTATGAAGAAATATGATAGAAGCATTGAATTTATTATTCCTAATAAATAAAAATGATTAAATTCAGAAATAGGTGAATTTTTGATTTTTAAATTATAAAATGATTGGGATGTTAAAGATAAGTTCTGATCGTATGTAGCACATATCATATTATCTTGATTTATCTGTCTAATAATTATTCTTTCTTGATAATTACTCAAGTCTTTATAATTTATTCCTACTTTGGATGTATCAATATATTTATATTTCATTTTTTGATATCGTTTAATTGAGTATAAATATAGTTTATATTTATCGTTTAATGAATCATTTGGATGATTACTATAAATAATAGTTTCAATTCTCCGCTTATTCAATGGTAAATTGCATTGGTGGCATTTTAGCAAATCTTTTGGAATTGGAAAGTATTTTTTGCATTTTTCACAATATATTACTTCCCCTGCTTTTGTCAATTCAACTCCTCGGCTTAATGAATATTTAAATTCATCCATTGTGTTTAAATCCTTTAATTCCAAGAAATTCATAGTTAAGTGCTCTATAATTGAGAAATCTATCTTATTCAAATGTATTAGAAATTTATAGCTCCATTTTTCAATCATTACTTGTGGAATTATTTTTTCATACTCACCAGTCGTCTTTATAATAATTTGGTTCTTATTCCTTTCTATTACATTAGGTTCCTTCTCTAAAATGATAATGATATTAGAAACAATAGGATCATTGAATTTAGGCCCTGTATGATAAATTTCCTTTATTTTAGTATTATTATATATATATTTACGAATGATAGATCGATTTGATAATGCTAAAAGAGAGTCGGGAACAATATAACCTAGTACCCCTTGTGGTTTAAGAAATCTTATTCCAAGTTCTAGAAAAATTTGATAATAATCATATTGACCTTCATTTGTTATAAAATCAAGATTTTCAATAATTTGTCTTTGATCAAGTGGAATATCTCTAATGAATAAGTAAGGAGGATTTCCTATAACAAAGTCATACTTTTCAGCGTGATCCATTATTAAAGCATTACCATTTTTAATATTAAATTTGGGAAAATGATAAGCTGAATCAGATTTTTTAACTATTTCAAATAATTCATATAATTCAAATTGGATATTAATTTGACACAAAATACAGGCAATTTGATTAATATCAATTCCAAAAATGTTTTTCTTAACAACTTTTATTATAATTTTGGCTTCCTCAGGAGTTAATTCAGAAATTTTTCCTCTCCCTAGAATTTTAAGATATTTTCTTACTAATTTTCTTATCGCATATATGATAAAACTTCCACAACCACAGCTAATATCTATGATTTTTTTATCTTCTATATCATTTAGATGATTATATCCAGTTGCCTCTAGTATGTAATTTACTACTGAAATTGGAGTATAAAATTCTCCCAATTTTTTCTTTTTTTTATTATTTAAAATATATTCATATAAGGCACTAATAGTATCAATCTCTAAATCTTTTATATTTCCCAATTTTCTTTTTTTTTTTCCTTCTTTATTGTTTTTTAATAAATCAAGATTCTCATATAATTTTTCAAAAATAAAGTGGTCAGATTTCTCGATAAGACTATTCTTATAATAGTGTTTTATCTTCTCTATGATTCTTTCCTTCTTCAGATAATCAACAAAGTCTAACATTCGAATTTAAAGTATAATTCCATTTCTTTAAAATTAAATCATAAGAATTTATCTTTTTTTTTATTGGTAAATTAATATAATAAGATTATAAAGGTCTAAATTAAATATAATAGAAGAATTGAGAAATTTTGAATTAAAAACTAAAATATGACAAATTTAAATAAATATAATTTATATTTCTTTTGTTAGATAATAAGGAATTCATGAAGAACCTATGATGATAAATATACTTATAATTATTATGTCAAGTATAATTTCATTGGTTGCCATGTTTTTTGTTTTTTTTAATCGAGTGAGTTTCGGCAACACTTTTACTTACTTTTTAACAAACATTATATTTCTATTGATGGGAATATTTTTTTTGGGATCCTTTCTCTTATCTACTGAAATTCATCTGAATGAGAATATTGCCTTAAATTTATGGTATTTTTCAATTGTTTTTTGGGTATTATCTATTGGTTTATTAAGTATTTTACAGAAAATAATTATCAAATTTGAAGAAAAAATAATTCTATATACACTCTTTTATTCATTTATTATTGGTATAATTGTGGGTTTGACATTTCTTTCCAATTCAATTATGATTATTTCTGATAATGGACATTATAAATTTAGATTTGATAACTTATTGTTATTTAGTCTTCTTTTAATTTATAATCTAATCATAATCCTGGTAATAAGTTATAATTTCATTAAGTATTTATCTAATATTCGCAATAACAAATCTCAAATAATATTAAGTATGATTACCTTCCAATTTACTTTTATTATCTTCGTATATTCAATGAATATTATTACTCAAAATATTATATTCATTTATATTTTTGTAATTCTTTTTCTTGTAGATGAAATTTTTATTGTGTTTTATATAATTAAAATACCTTTTCCATTCATTGAATTTACTAATAAGATCTATGATTTCATTATATTCCACCGAAGTGGAATTCTCTTATATTCCTATAATTTTGAGACGGGAAAAGAAACTGATGAGGCTCTCATAAAAGGGTCAATACTTATTGGGATTAACCATATACTCTCTAATTTTATAGATAGAAAAGACCAACTTAATCTTATTAAAATGAAAAATAGAGATATTGTTTTTGAATATGATAATATTCATGGTTATGCTCTTCTATTAACTACTAATCATAAAAATGCTTTTATTGATAAAGCGGTTAATAGTTTTATGACAAAATTTTCTTCAATTAATGGGAATATCTTGAAAAATTTAACTGGATTAATTGATGTCTCAGAATTTCGGAATGCAAAAGAAATTATATTAGAAAATTTTGAACCCTTTTTAATAAAATAATCATTTAATTAAAATTGTAAATCTATGTATAACTATCCTTAAGAATATTAATGTAATTCTATTTTTCTAGTATTTAACTGATAAGAAAAAAATAGTTTTTAAAAGCATATGTTTTTATTCTATAAGATTACATTATTTTTAATGGAATTCATATCAATTATACTATAAATTAATAGAAAAGATTCTTAATTGAATAAAAATATGTCTGAAATTTTATTTATATTACCTTTAATCATAAGTTATATCTTCCTTCAAGGTGTTAGTTTTTATACAATATTTTTTATTTTTACTCATCCTGAAAAATTTGGTACAAAAATTAATGCCGTATTAAATTCAATTTCTATTTTTCATGGAGGTATAATTTTTTCAGGATTATATTTTATTTCTGTAATCTTCTTTTTTTCTGAAATGATTAATATAATTCTATGGAAAATTTCTCTTATTTTTGGTTTTATTAGCTTAATGTGGATGGCTTTGATGTATTCTTTCCTGAAGGAATTTAAAAAAATTCCATATTTTCCCTTTTTATATTTTATGATAATTTTTGGGCTTTTGCTAAGTTCCCTAATGATGCCAAATTCCATTCAAGTTTCTGTAAATTATTCCGATTCAACTCCGTTTTTAATTTCAAATGTTTCAAAAATAAATTATAAATTCAATTTTATAACTGGAATACTCACTGAAATTTTTCAATTATCATTTGTTCTATATTTTATTTATTTAACTTATACAATTTCTACAGAAGCAAGGAATAAAGCAGCTCTAAAAGGATTGACCCTTATCGCATATACTTTTTTCTTCCCAATTCTAATGTTTATTTTTTATATCATATTCCAATCATGGATCTTTAGAGAAATCTTCATTTTTTCATTATGGATTGAATTAATATCGTTATGTTTAGTAATCATAAAGAAACCTGAAGTCTTTTCAGAATTAACAAATAAAATATATTATATCAATATTTATCATAAATCTGGTATCTTACTCTTTTCTTATAAATTTAAAAACATAAAAAATGAAGTTGATTCATCCATATGGGGTAATATTTTAATAGGGATTAATCATATACTTTCAGAATTTGTATATACTAACGATCAAATAGATGTACTTCAAACTAAGAATTCAGATATAATTGTTAATTATGATGACTTAGGATTTGCCGTAGTACTAATAACTAACCATAAAAATGATATAATAAAAGAATTAATGGATAACTTCTCAAAAGAATTTCATAATAAATTTAAAAGCGAGTTAACAGAAATTCAAGATCTTAATAAATTAATAAATGTCTCAGAATTTAAAGAAACTAAGGAGATCATAGAGAAAAATTTTCAAATATTTCTATGAGAAAATACATTTTTTTAAATTAGCGTATATTACGAATTTAATAAAGAATTTATATGATAAAAAAAAAAATAATATTTTTTTCATTTTGATTCTTTTAATTCATCAGAAAATTATTGCTATCTAAACATTTAAAAAGTTAAATTTTTATGGATAAGCTCAGAGAATATAATAATAATCTTTAATAATAATTTAAGGAGTGTTTTTTTAAAATGGAAATAATACAGGATCTTGAATGGTCAAATGATTGGAAAGTTATTGTTGAAATTTTTGAAACTATTGATCTACTTAATTCTTTGTTTAAAAAATTAGATGTGCCATATTTAAGAGAATTACAGCAAAAAATGCTTATTTTAAATCTTGAAAAATACGCTTGGTCTTTACAAAATTATATTATTGAGAAGTATTCTTAACTAGATATATATTTATAATTCTTTCAATAGAAAATATATAAAATAATTAATTCTATTTTTAACTCTGGCTAAAATAATAATTATTAAACTATAGATAGATTTAATACCAATCTAATAAAATAATAAAAATCTGAAAGAAAAAGTATTATTTTAAAAATGAGTGAAGAACAATGCTTTGGTAAACGCCAAAAATGGAGTTTTGGAATTGGGTCTTTTGCTCAGTGGTTTATAAATACAGAAGTTAATACCAGAACATTAGAGCTGATATAGAAGTTAGAGATGGGTATTATCTTCAGATTTTTTCTTAAAATTTTTAAAAAGTTCGACAAAATTTATTTTTAACATCAAATATACACTTATAATAATGAAATATAGAGTAAGTATACTGATTAACCAATCTTCTCCTCCCAAAAAAATGCAAATATCAAATAAATTATAAGCAAATATTAGCATTAATCCAAGTTTTCCAAACCATATCCAGAATATTGTCTTTTTTATATCATACTTTATTAAACCTAAAGGTACAGTTATCATATCATCATTTAAGGGAGTAATTCCAAAAAGATATATAAGAAGTGGGGCTATTTTTGGGTGATCTACTAAAAATTGTTGATACTGTTTCAATGTTTCATTTCTTTCAGCTGAAGTAAATTCAGAAGCACCCCTCCCAACTAAATACCCTCCCATCTCTCCAACTAAACAGCCTAATGAAGCTATAAATCCAACTAATAGTGGAATTAATATATTCATTTCTCGAAATGGTTGAGCGCTAAAACAAACTACGAAAGTATATGGAGTAGGAACGGGAATTAGAGTTCCTATCATACATACCAAAAAAGTAATAAGAAGTCCAGAACCTAAATCTTGAAATTGAGGATAACTTGAAATATTTTCAATTATTTCTCTATGGGACGCATTTATCAAAAGATCTAATGAAAAAATTGTTAAAATTGTTAATAAAATTATAAAAATTAAGTCAATCCTTTTTAGCTTAATTTTAGGTTTCACTTTTTGTATAGTAATTTAGGTAAAGGATTTAAAGTTAAATAATTAATGCTTCTATTATGTTTTAGAACATTGGAGTTAAAATTAGAATGAAACTTATTAGTATACTAACAAAAAAAATTAAAGTAAGAAAAATACCAAGAATTCTTTTTTTTCTCTGTCCCTTTTTTCTAACAGTTTTTTGCTCTTGAGATGGCTTACGTCTTACATGAGACATGAGTTTTTATGTAGAGTAATTTTTAGATTAATTGTTTTTATTATCAACTTTTTTTAAGAGTTCAGTCAAAACTACATTATTGAATGAAAAAAGCATCCTTGGGGTATAATTTTCCGCTAAATATGGACCATCTTCAACCTCTTCCTTTAATGGAAAAAGCTGTTTCTCTTTTATAACTGTTCCTAAATAATTTCTATCATACTCTTTATAACCAAAAATTTGATTTTTAACAATAACCATTTTTCTTTCATATCCTTCAGGAACACCCGCTTTTTCTAATAGTAAAAGTATCTTTTCTCTGGAAAGTGATTCAAGTAATTCTAAATCTTCTTGAGTTCCCTCATAAGCAGGTCCAACTTGTGCTTCAGTATAATCAATTTCCTTTTCAACACCTGTTGCAATTTTAAATCCCAAAGTCTCATTGCCTTCATCAACCGCAGCAATTTTAAACCCAAAACCATATCTATCTCTAATACTGGGTGCTAATTTAGCTGCTATAAACTTCATTCTTGTAGTAGTATTACTTCCATGCCATATCCATACTCTATACCTGTTAGGATCAATAAAAAGTAAGATGAAATCAGGATCGAGTAACTCATGTATTTCAATATCATCTGCAAACTCTAGTTCTTGAAAATCATTTAATTGATCATTATATTGAAATACAATAATTTTTTCTTTATCCAATTCAGGTAAAGTATCATCTGACATAATGGTGGTTAAAATATGTTCAATATATATTACTAAATAATTTTACTAATTTATTATTATTTGTAATTTACATATAAAAGATTCTACTATGATTAAAATTCTAGCGGATTAATGCGGGAAGGGAGATTTGAACTCCCGAACTCCTACGAGAATGGGTTCCAGGTTATCAAATAAAACTTTCTGAGCCCATCGCCTATAATCGGCTTTTGAATACAAATATTTCCACCTTTGACCAAACTTGGCAATTCCCGCAAAGTTATTGTATTTTTTCTTAATTCTTTATATATTTAACTATTGATTATTCAAAATTGTTAATAATTTTAACGATTTTTACTTATATTCGTAAGGAATTTGATATAAAAACTATCCTACATTCTGATGAAAAAATGGAGTCATTATTATCTGCTATTAGAGACCTTCAAAGCAGTGAAGTAAGAGAGATAGTAACCAATAGGATTAATGAATTTAAAGAACAGGGGAAAAAATCTATTGAAAATATATTTAAAGAACTATGTTTCTGTATAACGACCGCTAATTGTAGTGCTGAACGATGTATCGAGTTACAGCAAAATATAGGGGATGGTTTTCTCACTCTTTCAGAAACAGAGTTACCAGAAAAAATGAAAGTGGAAAAATATAGATTCCCTAATGTCCGCTCCAAATTTATTATTGAAGCCAGAGAAAAAATGAATCAAATAGAAGATATCATGAAGTCTGAGAGCAATGGAAGAAAACTAAGAGAATGGATTGTAAAAAATATAAAAGGTATTGGATATAAGGAAGCAAGTCATTTCTTAAGAAATATAGGATATAAGGAGTTTGCAATAGTAGATTTTCACATTGCTGACCTTTTAGCAAAATATAACATTGCAGAAAAACCAAAAAGGATGACAAAAACCAAGTATCTAGAAATTGAAGAAATCTTGAAAATTATAGGTAATAAAGCAAATTTAAATATGGCTGAATTGGATCTTTATTTATGGTATTTAGAAACAGGAAAAATACTTAAATAAGAAAATTAACGCTTTAAGGGAGTGAGGAATTATCTTAAGGTTATTCTCCTTAAGAAACTTTTTTGTTAAAAATTAAAATAATGGTAAAAAAAAAGGGTATTTTTAGCTTTTTAAATCATATCCACAGCCAGGACAAAATTGAGCTGCAGCATGAGGTATTTTTTCACCACAAGCAGGACAAAATTTAACTGTGTGAGTTTCCTCAATTGAAATAGGTTGAGAGATTGGTTCACTTACCAGAGGTTCCTCTTTACTAATGGGTTTAATTTCCACTCCTTCTGTTCCAGTAATTTTATCAATAACAAAAGCTAAGATTGAAATTCCGCCTGTAATGAATGGTGCTATAGTTGCGAAGCTAGGAGTGAAGGTTCCCCAAAATGTTTGGGGAGATAAATCATGTATTATTCCATAGAACATATATGCCATTTGAGATCCTGCAATATAATAAATTGCAACTCCTATAAGTATAATGCCTAAGGCTAACCAAGAACCAGGTATTTCTTTCTTTCTATGGGTGAGAGAGGAGATAAACATAACAATTATGCATATTATTATTAGACTTAAAGATATAATTCCAATAATCAATAAGATTGGAATTTCAATAAATCCAAATGAGGGTCCCATCATTCCTCCAAAATTTATATACAAACCATCCATATATAGAAATTCAGTTCCCGGTCCAGAAAGATGAGCAGCTGCAGGGGTAAAAAGACTAATAAATGTAAGTATACTACCAATTAAAGGCAATACCCAGAGATAATTTCTAACTTTTTGCATTTCATTCAACTCATTAATTTAATTATTATATATTGGAATAAGATATTATATAAAATTTATGTGCTGATTTATGTTTATCTTGTTTCTTATTTAATATTTTACCTTCTAATTTAAGATAAGAAATGGATTTATCCTAAGAGATTTCAATTCAACTTGAAGTTTTTAAACACGAGAAAACTTATTAAATGAATATGCAATTTAGAATTCCATTGGACAATGTATATTTAAAAATATTAATAGAAAATTGAAAATGAAACCTACGTGCCATAAGTGTAATAGTATTAATTTTTGTACTATAGGAAAGCCAAATCATAATATAAAAAACTGTCCTATGATAGTATGCTCTGAAATTGAGGAAAAAGCATTTAATCTTTATAAGTCTGATGAGCTAATAAAAAAGACTACAAAAGAGGCGTCTATAGTTGAAGCAACAGGGTATATTTTGTGGTCTCGATTAAAAGATACTATAGAATTTGCTAAAAGAATGAATTTTAGAAAAATAGGTTTAGCTTTTTGTGTTGGATTACAACGAGAGGCAAAAAAAACGGCAGAAATCCTAGAGAAATATGATTTTGAGGTATTTTCAGTGTGCTGCAAAACAGGGTCAATGAAAAAAATAGAGTTAGGTGTTCCAGAAGAATATACAAACATTTCAAAAACAGGGTATCCTATTGGGGTTGTATCATGCAACCCCGTTGCCCAAGCACTCCTTTTGAATAATGCCCAGACAGATTTAAACTTAATAATTGGATTGTGTGTTGGACATGATATTACTTTTACACAACTTTCAAATGCTCCAGTCTCTACTTTAATTGCAAAAGATAGATCAAATCAGCATAATCCAGCATCAGTTTTGTATACACACTATGGAAATTCCTTTTTTACTAAAGATTTATTAATTAAAAAAAAAGAAGTAAAATGAGGTTTTTTTAAGATATTGAATGACAAATCTGGCAACTTATATAATGTATCAAAAATTATACTCTAAACTAAATTTATTTTACAAACAAAGTAAATTTAAATAATTAATTGTGAAATTCATCATTAATGCTCAGAAAATAACAAAGTGATTTAAAATAAGATACCCAAATATTGTAGTAGAATTTATTAAACAACTCCCTCAAGACCATTATGGTTTAAAAAAGCTAATTAAAAAAAATTATAAAAGAATAGATTTTGGTAAAATTAAATCTCCTAAGGTAAATACTGGAAAAAAAAAAATAGAAAATCTTTATAACCTATTGGTTAGTGAAATTCTCTCTACAAATCCAAAAGCATTAGAAATGCTTAAATATTTGTCTGTTATAAATACAAAAGTTGAGACCAATATTGATAGAATAGCAGTAGAACAGTCATATGATTCACAGAATTTTAATAATAACTTTAAAATACTATTAGAGACAGGATTAATAAAAGAGAAAGAGGGAAAAACAGGAATATATGAATTCGCATTTCCATATCTTCAAGAAATGTTAGAACTACAAACTGATAAAAAATCACATGAGTATGCACTTCGATACTACGAAGTAAAAACTAAAAAATTAAAGATTGATATTCTAGATGATATTGAAATTCTGTTTCATAAAGTTAAAGTAAATCCTACCGAGATATTGATAAATGAATTTCTTTCTATAGCAAGTAGTATAGATCAATTTGATCAACGTCATAATAAATTAATTGATATTGGCATAGAATTACTTATATTTGAAGATAAATATAAAGCACCCATTTTATTCGTGCTTGGTAATATTCTATCTATTATTGGAAATCCGGAGGACGCTGAGAAGACCTATCTTAATGCTATAAAGATTTTCAAAAAGTTAGCAAAAAAGTACTACAGAATTTATTTACCTTATATTGCGACAATTCAAAAAAATCTTGGAACCCTTTATACAGACTTAAAACGGTTTGAAGAAGCAGAAAAAATATATAGTAATGCCCTAAATTCATATAAAGAAATAGAAAAGAACTACTATGATGTGTATACCCCTGATTTTGATTCAAAAGAATATTCTAAAACGGAAGAATCCTATATTGATGATTTAAAGGCATACACTAAGTTATTAGAAAAAAATTACGATATCTATTTACCTGAAGAACCTTCTCCTACAAGTAATTTAGGAAATGTTTGTATTGATTTAGATTTACTAGAGGATCTTCAAGATGGGTCAATTGATTCTTTTGATAATTATAAAAAATTAGCACATATGTGCTATCATATGTATTTAATTGATATTGCGAAAACCCAGAGCAATTTAGGACTTATTTATACTAATTTAGGAAGATATGAAGAAGCCGAAAAGATGCATCTAGAAGCGTTAAAAATTAAAAGAAAAATAGCTGAGACTTATCCTGATCAAGTGTTGCCTGAATTAGCGTTCAGTTTTTTAGATCTCGGTGATCTCTATGCTAGTCTAAATAGATTTGAGGAGGCTGAATCTATGTTTAAGGATGCATTAAAGACTTCAAAAGAGTTAGTAAAAGAAAATCCAGAAGTATATATGTATAATACAGCTCTTATACAAAATTCCCTTGGAATTATATATACAAGATTAAAAAATTATGATTTAGCAGAACAGATGTATCTTGATGCCCTTAAAACATTTAAAATTTATGCAAAAGAAAATCCTGAACCTTACATTTATAATGTTGCTGATGTCCAGAACAATCTTGGTAATTTATACCTCATTTTAAGAAATCTTGAAAGAGCCCAATATTATCTTAGTAAGGCTATTAAGAAAGATCCTAATAATACTATAATATTATATAATATTGCGTGTCTTGAAGCACTAAGCAATAATCCAACTAAAGCATTAGAATTATTATCCAAATTAATTGAAATAGATAATAGTTATATTGAAAGAGCAAAATCAGATCAAAATTTCAATAATATCAGAGATTTAAAGGAATTTAAAGAAATAATTGGTAATTAATATATAAATTACTTATTTAAGTTCTGCTCTTTAGCTCAAATGTGAATAAAAATAATCTATATGATTCCTTATAATAGGAAATCTATTTATTCTTACAATAATAAATTTAAATGAATAGTATTTATTCTATCAATCATTAGGATTTAGATATATAATAAATTAAAAAAGTAACTTATAAAAATAGAAAAGAGGAGTTTAAATGGGAAATTTAAAAGTTCTCGTTCTTGATAACCTTGATAATGTAGGTATTGAAATCTTTAATCAAGAGGGAATTCAAACTGACATTAAGGGAAAGCTAACACCAGATGAATTAGCAGCTATTATTGATAATTATGATGGTATCGCTCTCCGAGGAGCTACAAAAGTTACTGCTGAAGTATTTAAAAATATTTCTCGTTTGAAAGTGATTGGTCGTGCTGGTTCTGGAACCGACAATATTGATACAAAAATTGCCACAAAAAACGGTGTAGTAGTAATGAATGCTCCAGGGGGTAATACGATAACCACAGCAGAACATGCAATCGCTTTAATGTTTGCTCTAGCACGTCGAGTACCTCAAGCTTCTGCTTCTATGAAAGAGGGAAAATGGGAGAAGAATAGTTTTATAGGAACCGAACTCACTGATAAAACGCTGGGGATAATAGGAATTGGGAACATCGGAAAAATTGTGGCTGAGCGTGCTTTAGGTCTCAAAATGATTGTTTTAGGATATGACCCCTTTGTTAATAAAGAAGATATGTTGAAACTAGGCATTGAACCAGTTAAACTCGATGAAATTTATGCTCGATCTGACTTTATTAGTTATCATACACCCCTTACTCCAGAAACAAAAGGAATGATCAATGCTCAGACAATTGCTAAGATGAAAAAGGGAGTTTTTCTTATAAATTGTGCACGGGGAGCTTTAATCAATGAAATTGATCTTCTGAACGCTCTTGAATCTGATCACGTTAAAGGAGTTGCTCTTGATGTATTCCCTGTAGAGCCACCCTCCTCAAATACAGGACTATATAAACATCCTAATGTAATTCTAACTCCTCACTTAGGTGCTTCTACGAACGAAGCTCAAAAAAAAGTTGCGGTTATGATAGCAGAACAAATCTGTGATTTTCTTAAAAATGGTATAATTCGAAATTCAATTAATTTTCCTTCTGTGGCAGCGGAGCTGCTCCCAATTTTACAACCCTACTTTTCCCTATGTGAAAGATTAGGATCATTTTTAGGACAAATCCTTGAAGATCCCCTAAATGAACTTCGAGTTGAATATTTAGGAAACGCATCAAATCTTAAGGTTGCTTCACTCACGCTTTTTGTTCTAAAGGGAATTCTTCAACACCAAATTGAAGATGTCAATTTAGTTAATTCACGTATGATTGCTGAAGAGCGCGGAATAAAAATTACAGAAGCTAAATCAAATAAAGCAGATAATTATATGAGTTTAATTCGTGTGATTACTATTACTGAAAAGGGTGAAAAATCAGTATCAGGAACTATCTTCGGGAATGGCCCTAAAATTATACAAATTAATAATTTTCCAATTGAAGCTGAATTATCAGGAGGAATGTTAATGCTTGAAAATCAAGATGTTCCTGGCGTTGTTGGCAGAGTAGGAACTTTCCTTGGAGAAAAAGCTATCAACATAGCAGGGCTTCAACTTGGTCGAAAAGAGGCAGGGGGTATTGCTATATCTCTTATAAATGTAGATAATGTTGTACCTGATGATGTACTTGCTCAACTTGCAAAATTACCTCATATAACATCAGCCAGATATCTAAGATTCTCTAAAAATTCTCTGCAACAATGATAAATGAATTTCAATATCCAAAATTTCAGTAAAAAAATTAATTAATAAATTAAAAAAATTAAATCCTTCTTACTATTTTTCTTACTGAATTCCGTTTCACATAGAGTATAATTATTATTATAACTCCAAGCAATGACCCTGTAAACAAAAAAGTAATTTGAAAGCCTGGTATTCTATCTTCTTCAAATGTAACTAGTATTGTGGTTTCTTGATCATTACCAGTGGTATCTACAGCTCGAGCTGTGATATTATGAAGTCCCTTACTATAATCTGCTGTATTTAAACTATGAATTACTACAGGGTATGGGTAATAATTTGGCATATCTTCTTCTTTCAATAACACTTCATCAAAGTAAATTTGTATTTTATCAAGTGCTTGGTCATCATCGCCCTCTACTGTAATATTTACGATCCCACTTAAACCTGCCCCCGATTCGGGATTTGTAATTATTATCGTAGGATCAACATTATCTGCTGGAGCAATTCCATCTCCATTAATACTTACTTCAGTGGAAATAATTTGACTACCTCTTCCGTTCACATCTTCAGCAAAAAATGACATTTTATAGTTAGAACCAAGTGTTGGAGAATTGATCGATACTCTTCCAGAAAAATTTCCATTCCCATCAGGTGTTAATTTCCATTGATATGCAGGTTCATTCTCATCCCAAAGTCCCATTGATTCATTATCATTCGGGTCTGGGGGTGTCCAATCATCAGGTATTACTCTACAAGTCACATTCGCAATAGCCGTTGAACTATCAACTCCTATGGTAATTGGAAAAGTTATTCTTTCGGGATTAAATACTACCCAAAATTTTAAAGGAACAAACAGAACTTGCGGATACGGAATCAAAAAAAGAGGACATCCCTGACATATATAAGTATTTTTTGCATCGTTTCCATCTCCCGAACTTGGAAGTTGTCCCCAAGCATTTACTATATGTCCAACACCATCATGATTATCCTCAATACATGGGTTTTGCACCTCATAACCTAAAGCTTTAATCTCATGATGAGCATCTACGAAAGCATCTCCAATGGAATTTCCTGCCAGAATAGAATTTAAAAGCCCTTCTCCAAACAACGAAATATGAGGTGGGATCGGACTCCACCATGCGCTATAACCAGGTTCCGTTGAAGTCATAATTATCCTATTGGATTTACTTAAATCATCTAACCAAGATCCAGAAGCACATGCCTCATATATAACAATAATCCGATCACATCCAGAAGCTGCCTCAAAATCATCCAGATATTGATCAACTTCCCAAGCAGCTAATGAAGTAAAAGGAGCCATTGACATTGCATCGGTTCCTCCATGATCATGTATATAGACCGCTAACACACCATTTGGACCAACCTTACTTGGTGCCCATTCAGTAAATGCATATTCTAAATTTGGACGATAAGAAGCCGCATATTCCCGTGTAGTATATGTAACAGAATATAATGGAACTAACATTAAAATTTCATCAGCAGTATTGCCACATGCTAATGCTTGATCATAGACCCATTCACATGTCAATAATACTAATTCCCATGCTTCATGATCTGATCTATCTCCTCCAATAATGATCCAAGCATCTATACACTCGTATTGAGCAGTACTAGCTTTAACCGAATTATTGGAATTAGTTATAAATTGATTATCACTTAGATTTCCACTAGAATTATTTATAAGTATCATTTGTGTACTTGGTAGAAAAATTACGAGAATTGTTAAAATCATTAAAAACATTATTTTTAAATTGAATTTCTTCATAATTATTAAATCACTTATGAATAAATGATGCATAGTAAATGATTATAAGGGACTATTTAAATCTATGGAAGAGTGCTGGAATTCAATATCATATTTTTTATTCTTCTCTACTTATAATATTTTTAAAATTTAATGAAAAAAAGAAAATAAAAAGTATAAAAAAAAAGATTTAAATCTCATTTATTTTTCCTTACTAAGTTCCGTTTACTTAAGAGAATGAATATAATAATCACTCCAATCAATGTCCCGCTAAATAGAAAAGAAATTTGAAAGCCTGGAATTCCTTCTTCTTCAAATGTAACTAGTATTGTAGTCTCTTGATAATTGCTTGAGTTATCTACTGCTCTAGCTGTTATGTTATGAAGTCCCTTACTGTAATCTGCGGTATTTATACTATGAATTACTTCAGGATATGGGTAATAATCTGGCATAGCTTCACTTTTTAATAATAATCCATCAAGATAAAGTTCTATTCTATCAAGTGCTTGATCATCATCTCCTTCTGCTGTTATGTTAACTATACCACTTAGCCCCGCGTTCGATTCTGGGTTTGTAATTGTTATTGAAGGATCTGTAGTATCTGGGGGTGCTGTTCCATCATCATTAACTGTAATTAGAGTTGATTCAGCCTTAGCTACAGTACCATCCAGGTTTTGTACATGGAACACAACTTTATAATCCCCTAAAGAAGCACCTTGTGCAGATAAACGTCCTAAATAAAGATTGTTTCCATATATTCCATCATTGGCCTTTCCATCTCCATGGTTCCCGTCGTCATATACATAGGTTTGTTTAATATTGTCTTGAATCATTGGTACAATTCCGTCTCCATCTGGATCTGGAGGTGTTGGAGGTACCCATCCTGGGGGAAGTACTCTCACATACACCTTTTCAATAGGTGTATGATTGCTTACAACGACCCAAATAGGAGTAGTAGGGGCTTGGACAGATATATATGCTCTTAAAGGGAACTGAAATATAAAGGTTTCTGGAGGACAATTAGTTCCAGTGCCTATCCAATAATTTAATGCATCTGAGCCGTCTCCTCCGTTTGGTAAATCACCCCATGTATCTACTTCATGACCCAAATCGTCATGATTATCATCAATCAAAGGTTTTTCTACACCTCCATACCCACTAGCTATTACATGATCTACAGCATCTTCAAAACATTCTCCGATAGTATTACATGCTACTAGTGACGAAAAAAATTCTTCAGAAAAATATGCCCATTCAGAACTTGCAAATGCATTATGAGTAGTGTCCGTTGAGGTAATTACAATTCGATTACTTTTGCTAATATCGTCAATAAATGAACCTGCATGACAAGCTTCGTATATTATAACCATACGATTACAGTCAGTAGCAGTCTCTAATTCATCTAACCAACTACTTAAAGAACTAGCTGCTAAGTTTGGACCTGTAATAGACATTGAATTAGTACCTCCATGATCAAACATATATATCCCCAGAGCCTGACTTGGACCTACTCTACTAGCAGCCCAATTAGTAATCGCATCCTCAATATTTGCAAGATTAGCAACATCATCTTGAAAAAGAGAAATATGATATGCATCAGTAACAGTTGGATCTGGTCCTAAATACTTTATGTTACTTGCTGAAACATCTCGACTGACTAATATAAAATAAGCAACATCACATCCCTTTTTTATTTGTGTAACACATGCATGATCGGATTCTCTATCACCTCCAATTATAATCCATGCTCCAATATTTAAGCGCGCAGCTGCTGATTTTGGATTTGGGACCTCTGAATTAATAGATTGATGATTATTCATAGTTATTATCTGTGCATTTGGAATAATAGTTGTGAAAATCGCAAAGATCAATAAAAAATATATTTTTTTTTTAAATTTCCTCATAATTATAAAATCTCTTTTAATTAAATGAATTATAGAGATAGATTATAATCCAGTATTTAAATCTATTGCAGAGTAGTGGAGATCAAAGCTGGCTTAAATTAGATAGAAAATCTGTAATTAACAGCCTTGATCTTAAAATTAGTGATAATAACAGATACAAATGTATAAACCCTAAATTTTTATTCAATTGAAAAATTATTCTTCACAAAATTTTCATCGAAATTAGCCTCTTTTAATTGTAGAAAGGAAGAGTGCTAAGTCTCTTTTGGATTTCAATAAATGGGTGTATAACCATTTTTTTGGTAAGTTCATATACATCTTTTGTACCTGAATAGATATCATGCCATTTTACGGCTTTTCCAAATACATTTTTTAATGTCACCTTCTTGTTAAGTAGAGCGTCTTTTGTAATATCTTTTGGTATATTCACCATTGTTTCTTTATAGACCTTCTCAATGGCAGTTTTTACATTCATTTTAGGTTTACTCTGTAGTTTAACAACTACTTTATCCATAAAGTCTTTATATTCACTTAAATAATCAAATGTCTTTTCAGCATATTTAACAACTTTTTGAGCATCAATTCTACCCGCATCAAAACTTTGAATTGTGTCTCTCATCCTATCTTTCGCTTTATCTATAAGGCGATCCTTAATTTCTTTAATTAGAACATCTATTGAGCCTTCACCGGATAAGACATCATTAGCTTTCTGATCTAAACTTGAAAGTAGACTTTTTTCCACCTCTAATGGTGAAGACTTAGTGTTTTCAAGAATCTCACGCATATTTTCGGTGTATTCTGTTTCATTTTTATTAGTTATATACTCTTTTACAATTTCTTGCTGTTTTTGCTGTTCTTGTTGTTCTCCTTCAGCGCAAGAAACACATAGTCCAGTATAAGAATGTATCTCACCTATCCAGGCTTCAGTACCATATACCTTTTTACACTTCTCACAATGTTTGTATTTTACCATAGACACCACATACCTAATCATTATGTAAATTAATTTATTATTTTAATTTTTCACTTAAGTTCATATTATTCCTCATTATTCTATGAGAATAAAATTTGTCAGTGACCTATAATTAGGTTAAGTTTCATTATATATATTTATCATTGAGTTTATTGGTTTGGATTAGATTATTCAATGAAAATTTCGTAGAATTCAGACTCTGAATTTACTTTTCCATTCCAATTTCAAAAAAAATTAGGACAAAATTTAAAAAGGCTCGAACCGTGTGTTTCTTAAAAAGGTGGATAATACAAATAAGAGAAAAATGCATTAGAAGAAATAAATCATCTATTATAGAAAAATGAGAGAGAATAAAATAATTACTGATATAGAGCAGTTAACACCAGAATGGTTGACGAGGATCCTCAAAGATAAAGGATACTTTAACCAAGGAAAAGTAATAAAAATAATTAAGAAAAGATCGCAAGAGACTGTAACTTCTAATGTACATTTCTTAGAGCTTAACTTTTCAATTGATACTCAAACGGAACCAGCTTCTTCTGAAATAGTTGTAAAAATCCCTAAACCTAATGAAGTAGCTAGATCTGTCGGGAAACATGAAGCAAAATTTTATCGTATTCTAGCTGAAATGATGAGCGAGATGCCAATTCCAATCTGTTATGAGGCAGCGTTTTCTGAAGAAACTGGATTGTCACATATTATCCTTGAAAATTTATCAAAAACACACATAGAAAATTTCGAATATCCTCCTTCAAAAATAAATAATGAAAGAGCAGTTGACTGTTTAGCAGAATTACATGCTTTTTGGTGGGATCACCCCAAGCTTAAGGAACTATCGAAAAGTTCTTACGTTCTTTACACATTTAAAGAAAATTCTTTTAATAAAGAAGAAATTTTTAAATGGTTTAATAGCCAAAAAATGACACTCAAGCCATTTTTAGAATTCTTAGGAGAAAGAATAGGGAGTAAAAGTAAGGAGTTATTTAAAACCATATTCTCATTATATCCTCAAGTGGTATATGAACGAATCTCAAAAGAGAATATAACTGTAATCCATTGTGATGCTCATTTCTGGAATTTTTTCTATCCAAAAGACATAATAGATCAAAAATATAAAACAATATTACCTGATTGGCAAACTTGGAGTATCGGTGTAGGAGCTCAAGATCTTGCATTTATGATAGGACTCTTTTTCTTTCCTGACTATCGGCATTTGGTAGAAAAAGATCTTATCAAACGTTATCTTAATAAGCTTTTAAAATCAGGTGTGAAAAATTATAGCTGGGATGAGTGTTGGTATGATTACAAGTTATTTACTATATTAAATATTTACAGAATTGTCTGGTGGTGGAGTGTTGGTATGCCTTCTATAGTTTGGTTGCCTAAATTAGAAGCTTCCATTAGTACTATAAAAGATCTAAATTGTATGGAGCTTTTAGAAAGCTAAAATACTAATAATTTTTTCAAAGGAATTTTTATTGAACTCAGACTCTGAATTTACCATTTCATTCCAATCTTAAATTCATCAAATGACCAAAACTCAAAAAACAGGACTGTTTAAAGATAAATTAGAATGATTAAGGAATAAATACACTATTTTAATTCCAGTTTATTTTGGCAATAAGGACAATGAAGAGGTAATTCTTCATCACAATTCTCTAATTCTTCACTACTTATAATATTCTTCCAACATATTAATTTATCTCCCTTTTGAACCATATCTCTGCCATGGTGCTGTGGTATAATATCTTTTGTTTGGCAATTCTCACATATAATAAGTTTAGCTTTACTCTCTAACTTTTCAGTGGAAATTTCTTTGTATAAAAACTTGTACTGGAAAATAGTTAAACTATTAAGCAGAACTAACAATGACACTCCCATATCACCAATTCCAACCGCTAACCAGAGAGTCATGAAGCCAATAACAGTTAAAATTGCGAATGAGACTTTTACGATTATGGAAGTCCATATATTTTGTTTTATTTTTTTATTTGTCTTTTTCGCGATGTCAACATAGGTAAGAATTTTTTTTAGATCATCTCCAATTACAATAATGTCTGCAGTTTCTAATGTGATATCGGTGGCAGAAGCACCTATTGCGATTCCTAAATCTGCCAATGCTAAGGCGGGTGCATCATTTATTCCATCACCAACCATTGCCACTCCTTTATATTGCTGCTGTAAATTTTGTATTTCTTGAAGTTTTTGGTCAGGTAAATGTTCACCATAAGCTCTATCAATATCCAGACACGATCCAATTGAATTACATACTCTCTGATTATCCCCAGAAATTAATACTGTCTCATAACCACGTTCTTTTAAACCATTTATTAGAATTGGAGCAGAAACCCTTAAAACATCTCGAATTGAAATGATGCCTAATAATTGTTTGTGATTTCCTAATAAGATTGGAATTGTTCCTGATGATTCAATACTTTCAATATCATTGATTGGAAGCTCATAATTTAATTCTTTCATAAATTTTGGACTCCCTACATAGAACATCTCTCCATTAATCTTACCTTTTATTCCTTTTCCTTTTATCACCTCAAAGTCATTAATAGGTTGAAAATCTAACTTCATTTCTTTTGCTTGATTCACTATCGCTTTTCCAATTGGATGTTCTGAAAGAGATTCTAAACTCGCTGCAATACTAATTATATTTTGTTTGGTAACACCATTGTAAGAAATAATCTCAAAGATTCTCAATCTTCCTTCAGTGAGAGTACCAGTTTTATCAAAAGCAAAAGTTTCTATATCCTTTAGTTTTTCAATAAATTTATTCCCTTTAACTAATATTCCCTCTCTTGCTTGCTTCGTTAGAGATGCTATATTCGCTAAAGGAGTAGACAATGTTAAAGCACATGGACAAGAAACTACTAATAAAATTAAACCACGATAAAACCAATCAATAAAATTCAACCCAAATAGAGGTGGAATAACCATTACTACAATCGAAGAACATAAGATAATAGGGGTGTAGTACTTTGCAAATTTTTCAATGAATTTTTCATGGTTACTCTTATTTTCTTGCGCAATTTTCACACTTTCAGCAATTTGAGCAACAATAGTGTTAGTACTTTCTCTTGTAACTTCAATATCTATAAAACCATCAGAATTTAAGCTAGCAGCAAATACTTCATCTCCTTTGTTTTTAAAAATCGGAACTGATTCACCGGTGATCGCACTTTCATCTAAATATGAATTTCCTTTTACAATTATACCATCTAAAGGTACTTTCATTCCAGGTTTTATTCCAACAATATCCCCAATTTTAATTTCCCTCGATGCTACACTTTTATAACCATTTTCTGTCTTTAAAAGAGCCTCATCAGGAGCAAGTTCAAGTAATTCTTTAATAGCATTTCTAGACTTATCTGTTGTCATTTCTTCTAGTCTTTCTGCTATAGCATATAATAATAATGCAGTTGCTCCCTCTTGTCCATGAAAAATGAAAAATGAAGCAATACCAGCTATCAACATTAAAAGATTTGCTGTAATTTTTTTAGCTTTTATATCTTCTATTGCTTCTTTTACAATTCCAGGACTCGAAAGAAGAATTGAAGTCACAGCTAAAATCTGAGCAATTAATAGATTTTTAAATCCAAAATCAAAAAATATTGATATTCCGAGTAGAACCCCAGCCGGAATAATAAAATACCAAAATTTTTTTTCAAAAAAGGATTCTTCCTCAATTTCTTCGACTTCACATATAGATGATGAACATGCAATTGTAGTAATAATTTATCACCTATGTAATAATGAGATATAATATAATTAGAATTTTCCATTTATAGATAATAAAATTAAGAGATTGTTAATACACTATGTTAATACCATTTCCAGATTTTTTTTATTAAATATAAAATGTGGGATGTAATCAATTAATAACTAAAAATTAGAGTTGCTAAAGAAAAAAGATAGGGATAACAAAAATAAAGACTATCATATTTACTTTTTTAAAGAAAATAAATCTTTTTCATAAAATCTCTTAGAATTTAGTTGATTTTTATGTTTAAATTAAAATTAGAAAATAAAAAAAGAAAAAAATTTAAAAATTTTTAAAGTGTAGTCTTTTTCTGAAAGATTCTAATGCCTAAAATGATAAATATAGCCGCAAATGCTAATATCATTAAGATTCCACTCCATATAGGAAAGAAAGTAGCTACAGAGGTGGGAGTAATAATAGTACCACTATACAATAGATCAGAGAATGAATCTCCTACAACAGTTAATTGAAGATAAACCTGTTTAACCCAATATTGTGGAGTGAAAAACACGCTCACATTATCTAAAGGAAAAAATGAACCCGAAACAAACATTAAGCACATGTGACTTAACATTGCAATCCCATTCGCACCTTCAGGAGAATTAAGAAAACTCGCAATAATAAGACCTAATCCAATTGATGCGATACCATAAATTAACGCAATTAAGTATCCTATTGGCATCATTGCAAGTTCGAAATGAGCCCCTAAAATCCCATATCCAAATAAGTATATTAAAATAATCTGTAGATTCATAAAAACTCCTTCAGATATAACAGCTCCTAAAAATACATTTCCACGACTTACAGGCATAGCATCTATACGTTCTAATGTTCCATCCTTTTTACTCATTGAAAACATAACTGCACTTGTCACGCAGGATATCCCAATTGTATATACAACTATTCCAGGAAACTCCACGTCAAAAGTGGTCAATCCATTTATCAAATAACTACCATCATCCGCACTGAAGGCTAGTTTATAGACAATTAACATCATAATTGGAAATGCAATAGTCCAGAACATCGAACTATAGTTCTTAAGTTTTTCCTTTATATTCTTCTTAGCTATATACCATGCTTTTAAATCAATTGTACTCATTAGTCGCGAAGCCCCCTTCCAGTTAATTTTAAAAATATATCTTCTAGAGAATCTTCTCTAAAGTGTAAAGTTTTAAACGATTCTATCTTTCCTAAAATTTCATTCTTAAGTGTCTTAACGCCTCCAGTAAATGAGATAATTAACTTATTATTCTCCATTTCTGTAATATTTTTCACGTCAGTTATTTGTTCTAACCTGTTTTTTGCTTGAATGAGCTCTTTTCTTGAAGAAAAACTAAACTCAAGAATATTCCCATTATTTGAATTACTTTTTAGTTCATTTACCGTTCCGAAAGCAATAATTTTACCATGATCCATAATTGCGATATGATCACTTAAAACATCAGCCTCTATCATATCATGAGTAGTAAGGATGATTGTCATTCCTGTCTTTTTAAGATCCTTGATAAAATCCCAAACAAGGCGTCTAGCTTGGGGATCTAATCCTGCACTTGGTTCATCAAGAAAAAGAATTTGTGGTTGATTAATAAGGCTCATTACAATATTTAATCGTCGTTTCATTCCCCCAGAAAAGGATTTTGCAGACTTTTTTCGTCCAGCAATATTCATTTTCTCCAATAAGATTTTCGTACGTTCTTTTATATCATCAGTATTCATACCATGCATACGACCAACAAATTCTACATTATCCTCTGCTGTTAAGGCTTCAAAAACAACATTTTCTTGAGGACATACACCAATAAATGGTTTAATTTTATCTTTTTCTTTTATTAGGCTATATTCCGCAATTCTAGCGTCTCCGTTTGAGGGTTTTAATACGGTGGTAAGCATTCTAATTGTTGTAGATTTTCCTGCTCCATTTGGACCTAAAAGAGAGAAAAGTTCACCCTTTCGAACTTTAAGACTAATACCATCAACTGCTTTAACACTATTGAATGATTTTTCTAGATTTTGAACTATAATAATATATTCAGTTGAAAGTTTATTCTCATTGAATTGATTATGATCTGAAGATAATATTATTGCTTCTTTTTTTGTTGATACATTCATAATTTTAATTATAATTAATTTGAATAAGTTTCTTCCATAGACCAATTTTTAATGTATAGACCAATTTTTAATATAATTATAAGAAATTAATTTTTTTAAAACGTGAATATAATATATCCTAGTTTTAATTGACTAGAATTAAAATCTTCAATTAGAAGATGTTGTTTTTAAATGAAAATAATAGATTTCTGGGAAATTAATATTTCTTTATTAAGGAATTTTAGAGTTTTTTCATATATATAACATTCTTTGTATAGATTAAGTCTGCTGTGTAATGATCTTCCCGAAAAATTAATAAATGAGTACTCTTGAATACTCAAGATTTCTAACAAAAATCTAAAATAAAAAATGATTTCACTTTATAATGTAAACAAGTTTTTGACCTTCTTGTTCTTCGAGGTCTAGTTCTCGTCTAATTGCATTTCTGATTAAATATCCTCCAACATGCAATATTGAATCTTTAAGAATAGAATCTTGATCCATTGAAGCATTACAAGGATAAGCATGATGTGCTTTACTTATTCTTTCATTCAATGAGATATTATTACTTTTACCATTCTTAAAATATTTGGATTTTAATTGTTGGCAGATATAATAAGTGCTACCACAAGGAGCGCTTTGAATTACGCAAGTATCTTCAATTGAAGTACCATCCTTGCTTAGTAAGAATGAAACAATAGGTACTCCAATTTTAAAGTAATTTATAAATTCATGAATAAAATTATATTTTTTTGTTAAATTAAAGCCAACTTTATTATATTCATTTAGTTCTTTACTTAGCGCACAAAAAGGTTTAGGAAATGCTGCTTGAATCCCATATTTTTCGAATTCTTCTAAAATCATTACTTGCAGTCCTGATGGTACCCATTTTGGGTCTTCAATTGGCACTATAACTGCTTTAATCCCTTTATCCTTGAGATAATTAGGAAGATCTAAAAGTAAATCTTGATGAATACCAATAACCAATAGAAAGTCAACAGGTGGCAAATTCTTTGGTAGATATTCTGTTGAGTCTTCAATAAATTCAGGAATGTTTTCACCTAGTTTCTCATAAAAATATAATGAATTGGCAAAACTCTTTAAATGTTCCCTACATTTATCACATTTCACATTTTGTTCTAAATCCTCGCAAGCTTTACAGAATTCTTCATTATTTATAAGATTGCCAGCAAATTTTTGAGCAAGCATTTCTGTATCTGGACTAGTCCCATAAAAAATACCTAATTTATAATTATTGTTCCTCAACATTGCAATGGAATAAATCCTATTTTTTATTTATATTTTTAATAAATTATAAAAGATTTAATTATTGAGCTGAACATGTTCAATTCTGGGTAATTCCAGGCTAGAATTAAATATCGATTAACTTTTTCTTATTCCTCAAAAAAAGCCATAGTACTTTTACTTTCTTCTACTTTTACTGATATTTTTTTATTTCTATATATTTCTTTTAATTTTTCATGGATATATTTTGCAAGAAGCTCGCTTGTTGTGGCAGGTAAAGGTAAAAAGAAAACATCCTCTCGAGGAAAAACATATCTTTTGTTTGATCCAATAATTTCTATGGAATCTTTCTCCTCCCGTATTTCTAATTCATCGGATTTTGTCGGTATTAAAACATAATGATCCATAGGTTTAATTATAGAGATTAAATTTTCCTTTAAATCAATAAAATCTACAACAAAATTATTTTCATTAAGCTTATCACTTATTTCAACAGATACATAATAGTTATGGCCATGCAACCTTGTACATTGAAGTGGTTCTTTTAAAAAATGACAAGCACTAAATTTAATTTCTGATGATTCGACAAATACTTTGAATCCCATAAAAAAATGCCCCCACCGTATTTTTTTTGTTTTTACTATTTTTGTATTGTAGAAGCGCTTTGGTATTTTTATATTTTATGCTTAGATACAATAAATATAAAAGAAGATTTCATAAAAATAAGTCATACAAAATAAACTATAAAATGTAAAAAAATAAATTATTCTAAGATTCAAATCTAGATGAGTATCATCTTATGAAAAAAATAAAAATGTACTTATAATGAAAAACAAGAAATTAGCAATTACCGGTGCCAATGGATATTTAGGAAAACATACAATAAAAGCAGCAATTCAAAAAGGATGGGAAGTTGTTGGAATTGTGAGACGAGATGATGCCGCTAAAGAAGTGGAAAACCTAGGTGCTAAACCAGTGATAATCAAGGATTTTTTAATAGAACCTTTGAAAAATGCGATAACAGGGTGTAAAGCAGTCTTGCATTTTAGAGGAGTTGTGTGTGGTTCTAAAGAAACTTTTGAAAGAGTTAATATTCAAGGTATGCGTGTTTTAGTTCAAGCAGCTTTAGAAGCAAAAGTATCTAGAATAATCTTTCCTTCAGGTTTGGGCGTTGATAAGTATGGAATAGAAGAATGGGCTAATAACGCATATTTCCATTCTAAGAACATGGCTGAACAAGTTCTTAGAAATGGAAGTGTTCCTTATATAATTTTTAGACCTTCCTATATTTTAGGTCCTGAAGACGAATTAATTCCAGAATTAATTGAACAACTAAGAACAGGTATAGTTCAAATTGCTGGAAATGGCCAAACACCTATGCAACCGATTTTTGTCAAAGATGCAGTTGAAGCATTTTTAGCAGCTGCAGATGGTATTGGGGAAAATAATCAAATATTCGATCTTATTGGCTCGAAAATAATAAATATGTTAGAATTAATCGAAATGGTATTAAAGAATATGATTGAATTAGGATTTAATATCCCTCAACCACGTATCTATAATATAAGATTTGAAAATGCTCCAGAACAATTAGGAATATGCAAAGAAATGATTGATGTAATGAGATGTGATATTACTTCAAATGAAAATATTGTTTCTAAAGCTTTAAATTTTAAATTATCAGACCTAGAAAAAGCAATAAAAGCTGCTATAGTCGCAAAAATGTTTCCAAAAGTAAAAGAAAACAATAAAAGGGGAATTTTATTGTTATCGGGAGGTATTGATTCTGTTGTTGCACTTTATTGGGCACTTCATAATGGTTATGAAATAATAGCACTTTCATTCAATTATAATCTCCGACCAGAACAAGAAAAAAAAGCAGTTAAAAAGATAACTGATAACCTGAATATTAAATTAATCGAAGTTCCATTACAGTATATTAAGGAAGCAATAGATTTACGAATAGAAGGATTTCCCATTCCCTCAGTGATTCAAGCTCCTGAAGGATATATACCATCCCGAAATCTTGTCTATTATTCTATTGCATCATACTTTGCTGAAATCTATGGTTGTAATTTTATAATCGGTGGACATATCTCAATAGATCCGATTAAATTTCCTGATGCTGATCCAATCTTTTTTAAATCATTAGAGCAATTAGTCAATAAAGGAAAACATAACAAAGATAAAAGTATCATAAAAATTGTATTACCTCTTTCAAAAATGAATAAAATTGAAGTCATTAGCTTAGGGAATGATTTGAATGTTCCTTTCAATTGGACTTGGAGCTGCTATAGTGATGGGGATCAACCATGCGGTAAATGTTCTTCTTGTCGAAATCGAGACGAGGCTTTTAATAATTTAAATTATTCTCAACCAAAATTTTCTTTATAAGAATTTTAATGCAAATTATAAATTCTTTTTTCCAATTGATGAAAGATATTAAAATCAAGATTAATATCTTATAAATAGAAAATCTAAATAATTCAAAAATATTAATTCTATATGACTGAAACTGAAGATTTGCCTGATGTAGAGGATTATCAAGACATTATTGTAATATGTCCAAAATGTAAAACTAAAAAAGAATTAAAAATCCCTACCAAGATTATTAATCAAGCAAAGCAATTAACAACAGTTTCTATCCCTTCAGGAACAGTTTGTGAGCATAGTTTTCAATCTTTCGTAGATAAGAACTTTAAAGTAAGAGGATATCAGACGGTAGATTTTGAATTCTCTCATATGGAATTTTATGAAAGTAGAGATATTCAATCATCGGAATCAGATGATGTAATTGCTCAATTAAGTTCTCAGCAATTATTTCAAGATATTATTAAATTATTGAGAAGTTTTGTGGATGATAAAGAAATTCTCGGAAGTGGTATATTTACGGTGGATGGTCATATTCTCTTTTCATCACTTCCAAGTAATACACTCTTTTCAATAATGAAAGAATTCGAAGTGAGGAGCAAGAAGAAATTAAGCAGCTTAAAGAAAATGTACCTTGAGCTTGAGAACGATCAGAAAATTTGTTCTAATTATATTGAAATACAAGATATTCAATTAGCAATTGTCTTATTTTTTTCTCAATCTGTAAAACTTGGTATGGGAAATTTGTATCTTAATGACCTAGTAAAGAAAATTAGAAAATTGGAAAATTAAATGGTTAATCTAATTTCTTAAGGTTATTACTTCTTATATTAAATATATTAAAGTTTGCATAAATAGGTATAAATATAGCTATAATTATGTGCTTTATAAGAGCAAAAAGTTAAAGACTATTTACTTAAAAATGGATCTTCAGAAAATCAAAGATAAAATGATTCAGGACTTACACGAGCAGATCCCTGAAATAAACGATGAAAATATAAAAAGTTTTTCTGAATTACCAAGTAAAAAAAATTCTGTAATTAGTCTAGCTTTTAATAAAAAACCTTCAACATTGCCACAAGAAGTAGTGGTTAAAATATTTAATAATAAGAATTTTGCTAATGAAATAAATATATTAACTAGATTAAAAAATCAAAAATTTCAAGTGCCAAGTATTTTATTTTTTCAAAAACCCTATTTAATCCTTGAAAAAGTTAAGGGCACTAATTTATGTGATTTTATTAATGATAAATTAAAGGGTGCTCAACAATTGGAAGATTTGGATCTTGCTGTAAGAAACCAGATTATTAACAGTATAGAAAAACTAGCTGAATTTCTTGCTCAATTCCACGAAAAGAATTTTGTAAGAAAAGTAATAAAATCAAAAATGAAATTCGTTCTATGTAAAGGAGATACAAGATTGAGAGATTTTATTTATGATTTTACTAATGATGTTATTTATGCTCTTGATTTTGAAGATGCTTATGAAGGAAATCATATGGACGATTTAGCATGGATTTGTACTGCTCTTCTCGATACTAACCCTGGAATTTTTGAAATGGAAGAACCTAAACATAAAGTTGACCTAATCAATAAATTCTTGAGAAAATATTACCGTATAAATCATAACTTTCCTTTTGATTTTAACTACCTAGCAGAAAAAATTATAGAGTATTTGAATATTGTCATTGAAAGACGAGATTTACATTATGGCATAATAAGTAAAGAGAAATTAATAAACAATATTTCAAAAGAGATTTAGTTTTTTTTTCATACTTTCTAAAAATCAAAATTTAATAATGCACACACTATTATTTTATAAAAATTTAATAAAACTTTTTTTAAAGGTGTAATAAATTTGAGCACTTTAACAGATGCTAAATCTAGTCTGAAAAAAATTATGTCAATTATTGAAGAATTAAATGGATTAAATTCCGATTCAATTCCTAAACTTCAAACTCAACCAACTAATCTGCTCGAACAGATAGGAAACCTTGAAGAAGCTAAAGCTAGTGACCAAAATTCTATTGAAGCTAATGATGATGAAACTAATTCATTAAAAAATAAAATTTCTCAAAATCAACGAGATATTGCTTCTTTGGAAGAAAATAATACTGAATTGACAACTCAACGTCAAGCACTCCTTGATAAAATTCAAGATACTCAAAATGAACTAAATGAAACTCAAACAAAAATTACAGCACGAAGAGAAGAATTAGCAGCTCGTAGCAGCCGATTGGCTGAGTTAGAAAATAGACTTTTAGAATTAAAAGATCTTCAAGATAAATTTGATAATAAAATGAAAGAACAAGAAACTCAATTGCAAGAAGAATATAATAAAAAAGAAAACTTCAGTAATTCATATGCTATGCGAGCAGCTGCAATGAAATCTTTAATTAAGGCAGGATATATTCAATCACCACAACTAAAGGTGATTAACTCATTAGTGCCTCAAACAACTTTAGAAATAAAGGGTTTAGTTTCAGCTAGTGGTTTAAGAGAAGATGTATTTAGAAATATAATTGTTAAAATGATTCAAAAGAATGGACCACTCGAATTTGATGAGGGAACTGGGACAGTTACATTAAAGGAGGAGGTAGATTTCTAATGGGCTCACAAGAAATTCTAGCGTTAATAGAACAATTTGAAACTGCTTATGATACCTATTGGCAAGTTCTGCAAAAACGTAATGAAGAAGTTCTCTCTCAATTAAAGGAAGCATGGCGATATATGCAAGCAGAACAAAAAGAAGAAGAGATAACAAAAGAAAAATTATCTGCACAAAATTCGGAACTAACAGAATTAAGAACAAAATCAGAAGAATTGGATAAATCAATTGAAGGATTAAAGGCAAAAAAAGATGAATTAAATTCAAAAATATCTGAATTAACTAATACCTTGGAAACCAGCGTTAACGATTTAAAAAAACCCTCTTTTGAACTTACACAACTTGAGGAAAAACTTGCAGCCGTAAATGAAAAAATTACCGTGAAAGAAGAAGAAAAAACTGTAATGGATCAAAAGACAGTTGAAAATGAAAACCGAGAAGTAGAATTAAAAAACACCTATCAGAAAAAGATGGACGAATTAGAAGCAAAAATTGATCAATTGAGGCAAGAAAACTTTTTTACTTCCTTTTTAATCGAAAATTCGGACGAGGAAATTCATGAAGTTGATATTCTCGCTACAATTATGGAAAAGGGGGAAGCTAAATTAGATGATTTAAAGAAACTTCTTGATGTTCCACCAATAATGGCTGTTCGCACTATAAAACAGTTAGCTGTTAAGGGAATTCTCAATCTCGACGAAAATAGTGGGAAAGTAACATTACCTTAAACAGTTTTTTTTTATTTGTTTATTTTTATTTTTTTAATTTCCTAGTATTTACCAGAATTTTAGAAAAAAATATCTATTAAATATTCTAATTTTTACTTTTGATTATAGTTTCAGAAGGCTTAAAGGAAAATATCAATTATTTATTTTAAATTTCAAACTTTTATATAAAATTTTTATGAATCACCACTTAGAAAAACACTACCTGTAATAGCTTATGAAGAGATTAAAAAGTATTGATATTTTTCGGGGTTTAGGAATGGTTTATATTATGGTTGGACATATGATAGATTGGTGGGCCATAGAAGATTGGTTATTTTATATATTCGTATCCCTGTTTTCAGCTTTAGGGGCGGCAGGTTTCGTTTTTATTTCGGGAGTAAGTACAATGATTTCTTATAAAAAAAGAATTGATAGAGTTAAAACAGATGTAAATTATGGTTATAAAACGGTCAAAAAAGAGTATATTATTAGAGGTTTTTTAATTATGGGCCTTGGATTAATTTATAACTGTGTTGTCGCTATTGAATTTCTTGATCCTTTGTTAATATGGAAATGGTTTATTATTTTAACAATGGCGGTATCCATTCTCTTAGCCTGGCCATTACTCAGAACTTCAAAAACTATTAGAATTATTTTTGCTGCTATAATCTGGATTGTTAATCAAGTAGTATTGGCATTTTTAGTGAAATTCGAAGGAGAATTTGATTTTTTTGGGATTATTTTTTATATATTATATAATTCTCTTGACCAAAATCCTATCTTAGCCTTCTTTACTTTTTTTATCATAGGTACAGTTATAGGAGATATAATTTATGATTATTCAAATATAGAGATCGAAGCTGAAAGAAAAAAATTTTTTAAAATGAAAATTATTACCCCTCTTTTAGTATGTGGTGTAATTCTGATTGCAATAAGCTTTTGTTTTTTACTTCCTAATTTATTTACTGAAAAAATCCTCACAATTAATACTAATATCTGGTGGTTAATTTATACTTTGGGATTAGATCTAATTATATTTTTAATATTTTTAATCCTTGAAGACAAAAATATTTTTGACACTAATAAAGACTACAAATTCTTATTTTATTTCTCTTATTACTCTCTGACTTTGTTTCTATTGCAAAATGTGAATTATTTTTTATTTTTAGGTTTATTAAATAGATTCAATATCTGGTTTTTCATCATAATAACAATAATAATTTATGGTTTTTTTTTAAGATTAATGTACAAAAGATTCGAAGGTAAATTTTCATTGAAAGTACAAATTGGGAAATTAACCTTATCAATAATGAGAAGATTTAATAATTAAAAATCATCACAATAAATCTGATTGATAAAGAATATTACTTATTTAACTAATCAGGTTTTTAATTAAACTAATTCTTTATACTTTTTTCTAAATATTAGCTTCATAGTAGCAACATTTATTTGTCAAGAAGAACCAAAAAATAATTCAAGGGCCATATTAGAAAAGACATATATATTGATATTTAATTTGTGTTCAGTTAAATAATATATAGTTTAAATAAATTCCGCTTCAAATTCTACACTTTTAAAGAATTTACATCTTAAATATTCATTATATTCTTTTTAATTGTAATTGTTTAATAATCAAGCTGATGATCTGGTATTTTCTATAAGTTTAAAATAATATCTGAATTTAAAGAAATACCATAAAAATTGAAAATATAAATTATTTTCTGAGAAAAAGCTATAAAAAAAGGATTAGAGGTGGAATAAAATCTCTGATAAGAAAATGACTATGAAAGATGCGATAAGAAAATTTGTTAATGATGGAGAGATGGTTTTTTTGGGTGGTTTTGCGCATGGTATTCCGTTTTCTGCGGCTCATGAAATGATTAGATTAAAAAAGCGAAAACTCAAACTTTGTAAAGCCAGTGGAGGGATCCTATTTGATCAACTAATTGGCGCAGGAGTTACAAATCATATAATTACATCACATTGTTGGAATGGATTCGGTCCACAGCCTACTTGGAATTATAAGCGAGCTATAGAAAAGGGAATACCACATAAAATAATCTATAATGAACAGTCATTATTTATGATTAATATGTCTTTTTTTGCGGGTTATATGGGTATTCCATTTGTTCCTATTAGATCATTAGTAGGTACAAGCATCATTGAACATCCAAAAGAAGTTGGACTAAAAGCTACTATGGTAAAATGCCCATTTACGGGAGAGAATACTTGTGTTGTTCCTGCTATCAATCCTGATGTTGGAATAATACATGTACAAAGAGCCGATAGTGAAGGAAATGCTCAAATGTGGGGTTTTATTGGTGAAAATAAATATGGGATTAACGCTTGTAAAAAAATTATTGTATCTGCAGAAGAAATAGTAGATAGAAAGGTTATTATGGAATCTCCTGAACGTACAATAGTAAACTCATATAAAGTTGATGCTGTTATTCATGAACCATGGGGTGGACATCCTTATAGCATGCAGGGATTTTATTATACCGATTTGAAATATAATTTTAATTATACGAAAGAAACAAAAACAATTGAAGACTGGGAGGATTGGCTTGAAAAATGGGTTACTGGAGTAAATGATAGACAAGAATATTTAAAAGTTTTAGGTGAGAAAAGGATTAAGAAATTGAAAGCGAAGAATATGATACAAGGAGCTGTTGATTATGGGTTCTGAAGAAGAGAAAAAGTATTGTACTGAATACACTGGCTACGAAATGATGCTAATATCAGCGAGTAGGCAAATTAAAGCAAATGACATAATATTTAATGCTTTTCATTGGCCATACCTAGCCGTTCACATAGCAAGATTATTACACTTTCCCAATCTCTATACTGTTATTGAAATAGGAAACATACAAGACCAACTTATTAAACCAACTAGGATGCCCTATTCTATAAGTGATCCAGTTATTGTTCCAAACTCCCTATTTATAGGAGATTCAGTGGATGTTTTATCAGTTCTACAGCGAGGAGAAATAACATTAGCCTTTCTAAGTACTTCAATGATAGATAAGTATGGTAATTGCAATACTACTGTAATAGGATCATATGATAAACCTATTTATCGATTACCAGGTGGTGGTGGCGCTACAGAGATTGCTGCATTATCAAAAAAGGTGATCTGGCTTTTAGATGAACATACTAAACGCAAGTTTCAAGATAGATTACAATATATTACCGATCCAGGATATCTAGATGGATATGATAGTAGAATAAAGGCGGGATATCCTCCTGATAGTGGTCCTGAAGCTATTATTTCTCCTCTATGTATTATGCGGTTTGATTCCAAAACTAAAGAAGCATATCTGGACGCTTTGCACCCAAATATATCCATTGAAGAAGTAAAAGAAAATACCGGTTGGGATCTAAAGGTTGCGAAAGAATTAAAACAAATTGAACCCCCAACAATTAGAGAAATCGAAGTATGCAGAAAAACTATGAAAGACGCTATTGAACAGTGTTATATATTAAAACCAGAGTGGATTACCTATTTAGAGAAGTAATTTTACATCCTCTATATAACTTTATAATCTGTTTTGTTAAAACATCTTTATAATTTTCTTTTAATTTTAATTCTTTAAGGGTTTTAGAGAATAAAATTAATATTGCATTTATTCATTGATGACTAATAGTCAATTAGTGACCAAAAGTTTAAATATGATTATACTCATTATATAAATAATGACCCTTGGTCAAAATATGAATTATAGTCAGTATCATAAATAGTGAATTTATTATGAATTCATCAAATCAAGAAAAATTAAGTCCAGCAAGAATCAGAAGAGAAAGAGAAAAAAAACAACGACGCTCAACCATTATTCAGGCAGCAGAAAAACTATTTATCTCTCGAGGATTTGAAACAACTACTATGGAACAAATTGCTAATGAATCAGAATATAGCAAGGGAACATTATATAATTATTATAAGTCTAAAGATGAATTATTTCTAGCTATTGGGATAAAAGCTTATTCTCTAATAATCAATTATTCCACTGAATTTATAGAAAAAGAAAAGCCCGGATTAAAACAACTAATGGCAGTAGGATATGCTTATTATGAATTTACAAAAGATAATCCAAATTATGCTTCGATCTTTCATGATATAGGATTGAAATTTCCTGATATTGCATCTAAATCTAAAAATGAGCTCTCAAAGATTGAAAAAGAGTATCTTGATTTAAGTAATAAATATAGAGATATTTTTGTTAAAGTAATGAATGATGCTGTAAAAAACAAATCAATTCGTGCTGATAAAACTCCTTTTATGATAGGTTATGTACTCTCAACTCTCACAAGAGGTTTAGTTGAAGATTTAATGCATTCAAAGGAAATTGCTAAGAAAAGATTTAATTTAAAACCGGATGAAGTTATAGATTTTGCATTCGATATTATTGGTGAAGGTTTAAAACCAAAGGAAAAATAAAAATAAGGAGGAATAAAAAAAATGTCGAAAGTATTAATTGTATATTATTCTCTCACAGGTAATACTAAATTAATTGCAGAAGCAATAACAGAGTCAATAAATGCAGATGTTCTTGAATTAAAACCTGTGAAAGAACTCAATGCTGAAAGTGGGATGAAATACTTTTGGGGCGGTTTCCAAGCAACAATGAAAAGAAAACCCAAATTAAAAGATTTTGATATCGATCCACTAATCTATGATTTAATTATTATTGGAACACCCGTATGGGCGTGGACATATTCTCCACCAATTCGTTCTTTCTTGTCAAAATTTGATCTATCAAGTAAGAAAGTGGCACTCTGGACAAGTAGTGATGGAGATGGTGTAAAAGCAATGAGTAGATTTAAAAATACTCTAAGGAATAGTAATATCATTGGTGAAATCAGTTTTATATCTCCAAAAAAGCATGGAGTAGACGAAGCCAAAGAAAAAGCAATAGCTTGGGCAAATGAGATTATTCAGAATATATAAATTATGAGAGTGTTATAGAATGGGACAACGCAAGAAATCATTTAAATTCAGAAAACTTTTGATGTTCTTATGGCTAATTGCTTTACCCATCACGTTTAATTGGATGTCGCCTGTTCTCATTATAATGGGAGGCTTTGAAGGTTATATTACAATAAGCTTCATTGTCTTTGCTACTTGGTTCATTTCATCATTATTTTTCGGTAGAGCTTTTTGTGCATATGGGTGTCAATGGGGAGCAGTTCAAGAAGTTCTAGGGGATACAATACCAAAGAAATTAGATCCCACTAAAAAAAAGAAAAGAAGGAAGATTAAATATATTGTCTTTATTGTTTGGATTGCTTTTATTGCTTTAGGACCAATATTAAATTTAGGATATCAATATGGATTTAGTCCATTTTATCCAACTCCCGAAGATCCTACAGCAATAATTTCATGGAATGAATTTGCAATTGGAATGTTGATTTTCTATTTTGGAATTATTGGATCGGTAGCGATTCTATTTACAATAGTAGGAGGAAAACGATCTTTTTGTAATTATGCGTGTCCTATGGGAGTTTTAGGAGTTATAGGGACAAAAATCAAAAATGCCTTTAAATACCCTTCCCTCCACTTAGAAGTAAATAATGAAAAATGCACTCAGTGTAAGCAATGTTCAAAAACATGTGAGATGGGGCTTGATGTCAATGAATTAGTACAAAAAGGAGATATGTATGATCCAGATTGTATTCTATGCGGCAGTTGTATTTCTAATTGCCCTCAGGATGTTATAAATTATGCATTGAAATGGAGAAAGTAAAAATCTTTAATAAATATCTTTCATTTTTTATTTAAAATTTTTTTTATACAAATGTCAAGAGATAGAGAATATATAGTGCTCTATATTGTATTTTAATTTACATTTTTCACATAGAATAAAGCAATTACATTGAAAAGCTGTTTTTAGTTATTTTTTATTAAGGGTATATAAAAAATAATAAGATAATGCAAGTACAAGCAGAAATAATTCAACTCACATGGGTACCTTGCACTAAATGCAAGTGGATTTTTAATGCAAAAATTACAACAGACATCCTTCATCATCCAAGTTTTTATTTTAGATAGATTAAAAATACTTCTTCTTCATAACCTTTTTATTTGAATTTTAATTATCTTTATCGATATGTACAGTCATACATATCATTAATCTTTAATTTATAAAATAACTAAAACAAAAAATAGGAAATTATAAAATGTCATCAAGAAGACCATTAAAAGAATTTGTAGGTGATCATAAAACAGCTATTATATTAGCAATTATAATCATTGTGGGAGGTTCAGTTGGAACATATTTTGTTATTGATTATTTGAATGCTCAAAATCCAGAAAAAATAACATTAGCAACAACAACATCTACATATGATTCAGGACTATTAGATTATTTATTACCTAAATTTACTGAACAGACGGGAATTCAAATTAAAGTATTATCAGTAGGGACAGGAACCGCTATTCAATATGGGAAAGATGGGAATGTAGATGTAATTTTGGTTCATTCAAGGTCAAGAGAAGATGATTTTGTTAATGCTAGTCTTGGTGTTGGTGGAGTCCCATATGGAATCTATCGTGCATGTGTTATGTATAACGATTTTATTATAGTAGGACATGAATCTAATCCTGCTAATTTACATCCTGGTGAAAACATAATAACAGTCATGACAAAATTAAGAGATGCTATAGATAATGGAAATATGACCTTTTATTCTAGAGGAGATGGTTCGGGGACTCATTCAAAAGAACTAGCCTTATGGAACCTAATTGGAGTGGACCCAGAAACAAGATGGAAAAATCAACCAGATAAGTATTCTGAAACTGGAGAAGGTATGGGAACCACATTATTAATAACATATGAGGATGCTGAAGCCGCACATGAAGGATATACAATAATTGATAGAGGTACATGGCTTTCTTTATTTGAACAATATACCACCCTAAAGATATTAGCAGAATCTATTGTTGGTGAAAATTATTTACTCAATCCTTATGGGGTTATCCCTATTAATCCTATATTATATCCCCACGTTAAATATGTTTCTGTATGTAGATTTGTTGGCTTTCTAACATCTCCGTATGGTCAGGATCTAATTGATGCGTATAGAAAAAATAATCAAGTTCTATTTCACGCGGATTTTGGAACTTGTGATCATGATACTGCTTGTACTACTACTGCTGATGAAATAACTATATGGAAGCCATATCAAATAGAATTTGCAGATTTAACAGTCTAATGAATTTTAATAAAATTCATTTTTTTTTAATTTTTTAATACAATAGTTAAATTAAAAAAAGAAGTTAAAATAATGCCGAATGAAATTATAGAGGGAATATTAGAAGCAATACGTTTAATATTTACCTTTGATCCTGAAGTATGGGGAGTAATTGAAGTTTCGTTCCGAGTTTCCTTAACCTCAACATTTTTAGCAGCTTTAGTTGCTTTACCAATTGGTTCATTTATAGGACTGAGAAAGTTTAAAGGGAAAAATGAGATTACAAACTTAATTAATACATTTATGGGATTCCCTCCAGTAGTTATGGGATTATTAATATATTTGTTATTATCAAGAAATGGACCATTTGGGGAATTAGGATTATTATATTCAACATCAGCTATGATTATAGCCCAATTTCTTTTAGCAATCCCTATTATTATGGGTACTGCTAAAGCGGCAATAGAAAGTGTTGATCCAATTTTAAAAGAAACAGTCCTTTCTTTAGGGGCTAATGAACGCCAATTATGGTGGGAATTAATTAAACATTCGAAAAAATCTATTATTGCTGGATTTCTTGTTGCTTTTGGTCAAGCAATTTCTGAAGTAGGAGCTGTTATAATCGTTGGAGGTAATATTAGATGGGAAACTAGAACCTTTACGACGTCTATTGTTCTTCAGACTCGTATGGGTGAATTTGGGATGGCAATAGCTTTAGGGGTAATTCTTATCTCTATTACTTTTATAGTCAATTACGGACTTACACGTTTACAAGCTAGAGTTGATTAAAATGAATTTACTAGAGATTAGAAATATTCACAAAGAATACTATAAAGGAGATAAATCAGCAATCATTGTACTTTCTAACATTAATTTCTCTGTTAAAAAAGGAGAATGCTTTATTATAATTGGCCCAAATGGAAGTGGTAAAACTACTTTGTTAAAATTAATAGGATTACTTGAATTACCAACTTTTGGACAAATTCTTTATAATAATAAAAATTTAATTAACATTTCAAGAAAGGAAAAAGTTAATTACAGGAGAAAATTCTCATTTGTCCGACAAAAACCTGTCGTACGGAATACGTCGGTCTTTAATAACATAGCATATGGTTTAAAAGTACGTGGAATGAGAAGTATTGATTATCAAGAGGAGGTGAATGAAATTATACAATTTTCTGGGTTAAAGGGTATGGAGAAAAAAAATGCAAGATCTTTATCTGGAGGTGAAATGCAAAGAGTCGCAATAGCAATGAATTTCGTTATTAGCCCTGAGCTCTACTTATTGGATGAAGTTTCAGCAAATTTAGATTCGATGAATTTAAAGTTATTAGATGATTTTATTATGAGAATAAAACAGGATAAGGAAAAAACTATTATTATGAGTACACATGATCCTCTTGAAGCAATAAAATATGCAGACCGTATTGCTGTACTTAATAATGGTCAAATAACTCAAATAGGAAGACCAAATGAAATTTTCACAGCTCCGAAGGATGAATTTACTGCTCTTTTTGTAGGATATGAAAACATTCTTTATGGATTAGCAGAATTAGATAAAGCAACAGGATTATCTCAAATTAAAATTAATGATTTAATTATTACAGCTGCAAGTCAACAAGAGGGGGAAGTTAAAGTTTGTATTCGACCAGAAAGTATTGGTATTGCTAAAGAACCCCCTAAGAACACAAGCTATAGAAATACCTTCAAAGGATTTATTGAAAATATCCGAGAACTTGGAAATATTTGTCATTTAATCGTAAGATGTCAATCAGAGAAATTTTTAATAACCATAACTGAGCTTTCTCGAAAAAATCTAAAGTTAGAAATAGATTCTGAGGTCTTTATCAATTTTAAAGCAACAGATGTTAAAATATTATAAATAAATTTTTAAGAAATTTCAATTTAATTTAAATAACGTTATGTTTACAAGAAAATATCGAAGATTTTAACATCTTTAACGAAAATGATCGATATATCTGAAAAAAATACAATTACTAGGATTGCGATAGCGTCTGGCAAGATTAAATTAAAAAAAGAGACAATTGAACGGATTATTAATAAACAAGTTGAAAAAGGAGATGCATTTACTATTGCGAAAGTCTCTGCTATCAATGCGGTTAAAAAAGTCCCAGAATTAATTCCTTTCTGTCATCCAATCCCTATAACAAATGTGAATGTAAATTTTGAAATTAATGGTCAACTAATTAAAGTAATATGCAGAGTTAAAAGTATTGCGAAAACTGGTGTTGAAATGGAAGCACTAACGGGAGTTAGTATCGCACTTTTAAATTTGTGGGATATTATCAAAATGTATGAAAAGGATAAAGATGGGCAATATCCATCGACTCAAATCTATGATCTAAAAGTCGAAGAGAAGATAAAAAGGCAGTGATTTTAGAATATGAAAGATAAAAGCAATAGAGAAATTAAACACATCAGATTTTCTATAACATCAAAGTGTAATTATAATTGCATTTACTGTGATCAAGAAGGCTTTATACCCAAAACTTCAGAATTGACTGTAGAGGAGATAACAAAGTTATGCAAAATATTAGCCGAAATCTTAAATGTTACTAGAATAAAATTTACTGGTGGAGAACCTTTATGCCGAGAAGAGATTATACAAATAATTAAGAATGTAGCTGATTTGCATTTATATAAAGATATCTCTATTACTACCAATGGATTCTTATTATTTAACAAAGCAGAAGAATTATATAAAGCAGGATTGAATCGAATAAATGTATCACTTTGTTCGCTAATACCAGAAGTATATAAAAAGATTTATGGTTCGGATTCATTAAAGGAGGTGCTAAAGGGATTAAAAAAAGCAAAAGAAGTTGGATTTAATTCGATAAAATTAAATTTTGTTGTAATGAAAGGGTTAAATGATAATGAATTAGAATCTATGTTAGAATTTTGTAGTAAAAATGGATATATCTTACAATTAATTGAATTACACAAGGTTTCAGATTCAGTAGGTGGAAATGGTGAATTTTATGAGAAATATCATCTTGATCTTAAACCCATTGTTGAAGATCTTGAATCAAAATCTAAAAAAATAAAGATAAGAGGCTCTATGCAAAATCGGAAAGTATTAACTTTAGCAAATTCAGCAATAGTTGAAACTATTGTTCCTAGTCATGAATTTTGTATGGGCTGTACAAAACTACGTGTGGGGTGTGATGGAAATCTTTTTGGTTGTTTGTATAGATCAGACCTAGGAAAAAATATTAAGGACGCTATTCGAAATCATCATTCATTATCTAAATATGAACAAATAGTCAAGCAAGTGGTAGATTCACGAGAGCCTTATTATTAGGGATTATTAAAAACTAGGCAAAATTATGATTATAGAAATACTCTACTTTGCTGAAATTAAGGAGATTACTAAAAAAGAAAGAGAAAGATTTCAAATATCAGAGAGCAATTTAAAGGCATTATTAAATGTTTTATTTGAAAAATATGAATTAAAGAATATAATTTGGGATGAAAAGAGTCAAAAAATACATAATCTAATATCTGTCGTAATAAATAACCAAGTAATCCAGAAGAAAGATCCACTATTTATTAATTTAAATGACGGAGATACAATTGCTTTCTTATTACCTGTATCAGGAGGTTAAAACGTTATGAGTATTAATGAAAATTATTCAATTAAATCAGGAATATACAACAAAGGAGAAATCAATTTAGAAAGAATTATTGAATCGGTAAAAAAAAGTCCTGAAATAAAAAAAGCTGGATCTATTCACACATTTACCGGAATTGTAAGAGAAAGCTCTGTAAATGGAAAACCTGTAATTAACATGAAAATTGATGCATATAACGAGTTGGCAAATATAAGTATTAATAAGATTTGTGAAAATTTAAAAAAAGAAAATGGTATAATTGATATTAAAATTATCCATCTAAAAGGAGACTTTAACCTTTCTGAGGATTTAGTTTATGTAGTTGTAGCCTCAGGTCATAGAAAAGAAGGTTTTAAAGTAATTAGTAAAGCTGTTGATATGTATAAAAAAGAACTTGCTGTATGGAAAAAAGAAATTTTTTCTGATGGAACTTCAAAGTGGATTCATTAAAAATGGTATATACAAAATTAACTATTAATTTTTAAAGATATCAAAACTATAAATTGAATGAATATTTAATGAAATTTCTTAAAACTATTAGTGTAGATGAATTCAAAAACATAATAAATTCAATAGAGAAGTTAACTAAGGATGAAGAGTTCATATCTTTAGAAGAAGCTTTCAATAGGGTTACTTCTAAAGATATTACTAGTCCTATAAATGTTCCTCATTTCAGAAAATCACGAATGGATGGATATGCTGTAATAGCAGAGGATACTTTTGGTGCCGAAGAAGATAATCTTATTGAACTCGAATTGATAGAAATAATTCAAGCAGGAGATGTCCCTCAAAAAGAATTACATAAAGGACAATGTTCTTATGTAGCAACTGGAGCAGCTATCCCCAAAAATTCAGATGGTATTGTAATGGTTGAGTTCAGTGATAAAAAAGACTCTAAAATCTCAATTTCTACAGCAATAACTCCTGGAACACATATCATCGAGATTGGTCATGACGTGAAAAAAGGTGATATTATAGTCAAAAAGGGTAGGTTAATTGACTTAAGTACAATAGGTATCTTGGCATCGTGTGGTATCAAGAAAGTATCTGTATATAAAAAGCCAATTGTAAGTCTTATTAGCACAGGAAATGAATTAGTAAGTCATGATATAAAAGAATTAGAAATTGGTAAGATTTATGATATTAATTCTATAGTATTAAAAAAAGCGATTGAAAATACAGGAGTCGAAGTAATTTTTCAGGGTATCATAAAGGATCAATATAATGATTTAAAAGCAGCTATAAATACTGCTTTAGAGAAGAGTGAAATTGTAATTCTTTCAGGTGGTACCTCTAAAGGTGAAGGTGATTTAGGTCCAAAAGTTTTGGAAGAATATAATGATATTGAAATTCTAGTTCATGGAGTAAAAATTAAACCAGGAAAACCAATAATTTTTGCAAAATTTAAAAAAAAGATTTTATTTATTTTGCCAGGATATCCAACTTCGGCACTAAGTTGTTTTTATGTTTTTATTGATAATTTTTTACGGAAAATATCAGGTTTTCCTTTAAGGAATAAATCTTCTAGAATAATGGAAACGGGAGAACGGATTTATAGTACAATTGGTCGTCATGAATTTAAAGCTGTCAAAATTCAGAAAGAAAATGGAATTGATAAAATATTTCCCATAAAAACAGGTTCAGAAGCAATAAGCACTATGTTTTATGCAGATGGATACATAGAAATTGATGAATTAGAATCAATTATAGAAAGAGGAGGTAAAAGAGAAGTCTTTTTCTTCTAAAAAAGTAATATATAACGAAAAATTATGTGATTCAAATGAAAGATAAGATGTCAGTACCCAAAGAACATAAAGATAAAGCCCCTAAAACAATAAATTTAGCTCTCGTAGTAGTTAGTACCAGCAGATTTATTGAAATGAAATCAAAAATAAAAACATCAGATAAAACTATTCCTAAAGTAAAAAAACTATTGAATGACAACCCAATCATTTCATTAGAGTATACTGAGATTATACCTGATTCAGAAATCCATATTAACAAGACCTTGACAAAACTAATGAAAAATGATAAAGTTGATTCTATTATTTTTAGTGGTGGTACAGGATTATCATCAAAAGACATAACATATGAAACTATAGAACCTCGATTAGAAAAAAAATTTGATGGCTTTGGAGAACTCTTTAGACATCTTTCTTACAATGAGATTGGTACATCAGCAATGCTATCAAGAGCAACAGCAGGTATTTTAAAAAAAAAAAACCAAAAAAAAGTTATTTTTTTACTCCCAGGTTCTCCAAATGCGGTAGAGTTAGCATTAAAACAAATTATATTTCCTGAATTAGGGCATATTCTATATTTAATTAATAAGGAAGAGTGAAATAATTTGGAAAAACTTCATAAAATTGGATTTTCAAAGTTAGCACCTCTAGAAGATACAATTCAAAAATTACTTATGAAGATTAAAGTAAATCCACTTGAGGAAATTGAAATTACTAAAGCATTGAACCGAGTTTTAGCTGAGGATATCATTAGTGAAATAGATATTCCCCCTTTTGATAGATCAGCAATGGATGGATATGCAATTAAAGCTGAAGATTCATTTGGAGCATCTCTTAAAAATCCAAAAAAGACCAAACTTATAGGAACGATTGAAATCGGAGAATCTTCTAATCTTAAAATAAATAAAGATGAAGTTGTTAGAATATCTACCGGTGCTCCAATACCCGAAGGATCTGATGCTGTTATTAAAATTGAAGATACAGAAATTGAAGAAAATATTGTTACTATTTATAATGCTCTAGCCCCAGGAAAAAATGTGTCAAAAAGAGGGGAGGATATAAAGAAAAACGTATTAGCGTTAAATGCAGGTATCGAATTAAAAGCTGAACACATTGCACTCTTGACTTCCTTAGGATTTAATAAAGTGAAAGTAATTTCTAAACCAAAAATAAGTGTTTTTTCTTCCGGAGATGAATTAATTGAACCAGGTACACCACTACAATCTGGTAAAATTTATAATTCTAACAAGCCAATGATATCAGCATTAGTAAATCTATATGGTGGAATCGTCATTCGTGCAGAAAGCATAAAGGATAATAAAGAATCTATCAAAATTAAATTAATTGAATCTGTAGAAGATTCCCATATGATAATTTTTACGGGAGGTACTTCTGTCGGTACTAAAGATTATTTACCTGAGATTATTAATGAAATAGGGACTATAATAACACATGGCGTTGCAATGAGACCTGGATCTCCTGTTTTAATTGGTTTTTTAAATAAATCTTTAATCTTTTGTCTTCCTGGTAGTCCCGGTGCTGCATATATTTCTTTTCTAAAAATTAGTGGACCTGCCATTAGAAAAATGTTAGGATGTTCTGTGTTAGATCCTAGAATCGAAATAGTGGCTAGGATTGATAAAGATGTTCCTGTTACGGGTTTAGGCATTTTACATTTTTTAAGAGTAAAATTAGAAAAACGTGAGAATGAATTTATAGCAATTCCAGTTAAGTTGAAAGGCTCTGGAGTGATTAGTTCTCTTACGGCATCTGATGGAATAATTGAAATCCCCCCCAATCAAGAAGGATTAAAAAAGGGAGAACAAGTGATTGTCAGACTTTTTCCAAAATAATTTAAAATCTATAATTAAAATCCTATTTAATATTCCAAATATAGAAAAAATTGAATTTTCTTCCCTTAGAACAGTAGATTATATTGATAGAAAAAAAAGAAAGAAAATTATTTTTTTAGGGTGTGAAACTCTGAACAAATAAAGTCATATCTGATACTGTATTTAATGCATTTGTTGACGATACACTTAGGGTTACATTGTGGCTTCCTGCCACCATATTATTTATAAAATGCTGTAGATTTACTGAAAAATAATCTCTTTGTGAGCCACCATTTAAACTGCCAACAACACTTTTAGGATTTAGAATATTTTCTCCATCTACCTTAAAAAAGAAAAATGACCGAGAATACCCCGAAATAGGATAGACTTCTGCAACACCTGTAAAAGAAAGATAAATTGAGGAGGATGAGTTTAACTCGAAGGTTACATTTAAAACTGATAATTCCAGCACTGTTGTAGCAGGAGAAATTGTGAATACATCTTCATACTCACTATACCACGTTTTATTCGGGCTCGAATAAGTCATATTTTCAAGATCTTCTAACTCATCTTGTAATAATGTAATTGTATCCTCAAAATTACCTATTGTTTTTTCCATTGTATTCATTGAGTTCCAAGCTATGAAACCAAAAATTAATCCTCCTGCACCAATTATTATTCCTATTAAAGCTAAAACAATTGCGCCTTTTCCCATAGTTCAAAACCTTTTATTTTATAAATTTTCTCAATAACTTTTATTAAATTTATTTAAAATCTATGAAGACAATTTTATTTTAAACATTTATCTTAAATAATAAAATAAAAAAAGAAATTCCAAATACACTAAAATATAAGATGATAAGTTCAAATTATTGTTAGGTTATATTTTAAATCTTTTTTATTTCCTACAATTTTAAGATTTATTTTCAGAAGCTTCTTTTTCTTTTAATTGTCTTTCTAATTCTTTTTTTTCTACTTCAAGTTTTTCGATCTTTCTATCCTTTAACTCGATCTTTAAGCCACTAATTGTAATTCCCTGTAAATTAAGTATCTTTTTAATAAATATAAATGTAGCAAAGCAAATTCCAATTAAATATAGAACGTCTACAGACCAAAAATACGGATCTATCGTAATCCAAATCTCTTTTACATAAGGAAAGCTTAAGAAAGGCAAAATTACAGCAATTAACCCAATCCATATCATTCCAATTAGTAGGAATGCTTTTTCCCATAATCTAATTTGTAATCTATAAAAAATATATAAATGTAACCAATACAAGACACAAATAAATGTAATAGGTGTGAATAAAAATGATCCAATCGCTAAAACTAACAATAGATTAACAGCAAATTTATTACGCCATAAATCTAAAATATCTTTAATATCCATTTGATCTTGAACTTGTGCTTTTGCATATTCCTTTCTTAATGAAAAATACTCCCTTTTTATTTTTCTAGCTATTTTTTTTGCACCTTTCTTCCAGAACGAAAACTTACTTATTTCCGCTGCTTTATGAAATTGTTCACTCGCTAGAGGAATGATATAAAGATTCAGTAATAACGAAATTATTCCATAAATATATATTATATTATCAAACCATAACCATAAGCCCGTCTGAGTAACTGCTGCAGATTCTGTATAACTTGAAATAATTTTATAAATAGCGTAGGCGATTAAAAGCACTGGAATGATAATTTCCAGTACGATCAAAACAATAGTGCCTCTTTTTGCCAATTTATTACTTAATTTATCCATAAGTAATAAGAAACCGTTTGAGATACTCAAGACCAAGCCAAAACCAGCTAAAAATTTCACAACCCAAAAAAAGATAAGAAATGTGAAGTTTAAAGATACATCTCCAGTAAAAAGTAACAAAAACATCAGAGCTAAAGTGATGATAATTCCAATTAAGTAAATTATTTTATATGTTTTTTCCTCCATAAGCTATCATAAAGTTTAGAGTATATTTAATCTCTAGGCTAATTATTGATATATTAAATCCAGATTTTAAAAGTAAAATCCAAATTTTTTCTTTATAGTTATTTAAATATAATCTAAAATTATTTTAGAAATAGTTAATTCTCATACATATGGTTGATATAACCACAGCAGTAAAAGATATACAAGATAAATATAAAGTAATTGGTAGGACTGAAGAATTAAAGCAAATTGTTTTAGCACATTCAGTAAATAAAAATATTTTAATAGAAGGAGAAGTGGGAGTCGGTAAAACTAGATTAGCGAAAGCCATTGCAGAATATTATGACACTAATTTTTATCGAGTCGATTGTAGCGAAGAATTACTACCTCATAACCTTGTTGGATATTTTGAACCACCATTAGTAATTGCAAAAGGATATATTGAAGATTCATACAAAAATGGACCATTAGCTTTAGCTATGATGAATGGGGGTTGCTTATTCATAAATGAAATAAACCGGATGCCAGAAAGCACCCAAAATTCGTTATTAACATCATTAGACGAAGGAATACTTAAAATACCTAAATTAAAAACCATTATAGCTCATAAAGATTTCTTTGTTATCGCAACTCAAAATCCGTCTGCGCATGTTGGAGTCACGGTATTAGGCGAAGCCTTAAAAGATCGATTCATTTGGATAAATTTGGATTATCAAAGATCTGAAGAGGAAATACTAATTATCAAACAAGAGTCCAATTTGAACAGCGGTAATGCTGATAAAATTGCTGCACTTTCACAACAAGTCATCCAAATAACAAGAGAAAATACTTCTATCCGGAGAGGGAGTTCAATAAGAGGAGCTATTGATTTAGCTACCTTAATTAATCAATATGGTAATAGTAATAGTACTAAAAATTGGGTTGAAGCTGCTATAATGGCACTATATAATAAAATTGAACTTGAAGATGGACTAACTCAATCAAAAAAGGAGATAATTACTAATATTGTACTAGCTGTATTGAATAAATCGGATTTTCAATAATCGATGATTTCTCTGAGGAAGTATCTGAAGAGATTGAGAAAAGACTGCATGTTAGACTAACCGAAAGTAAACCAGATAAAGAAATTTTAGAGTATGAAATAATCCGTAAAAAAAGAAAAAAACCAGATTATTATAAACATCTTGCAAACACACTAGATTACAAACAAATCAAAGAATTAACATATCTTGCTATAAAACATAAAAATCTTGAAGCTCTTATGGGCTTATTAAAAGCGAACGTATATGCTTCAACAGATGCTTTAGACACTGAAGAAGGAGTACAATTTTTTTCAGAAAAAGCTGCTGAATCAGGTGATTTTATGCCAGAAGTCTATTTTTTTATTAGACGTCCGATATCAGAAAAATATAAATCAGTTTTTAGAAGATTAGCACGTCAAAGTATTTTAAAATTATCTTTAAAAATTACAAGCAGAGGAATAAGAGGTCAATTTAAAAAGACAGTTCCTTATTATCAAATGGGTATGCCTGAATTTAGCATGGATGAAACTATTCAACATAATCCGTTAAAAATTTATGAAAGAAATTTAAATTATCAAGATATATATGGAATTGAAAGAAAACGACAAAAAAGAAAAGTAGTATTGCTATTGGATACAAGTGGTAGTATGTATGGACGTTTGTTGCTTAATGCCGCACTTACAACATCAGTTTTAGCATATAACATGGAAAAAGAAGACTTTTCTATAGTTTTATTTAATTCAACTGCAATGGTCATGAAAAAAATCAATAAAAAAAGACCTATTATTTCAATAATTGATGATATTTTAGATTCTGAAGCTGTTGGCTTTACAAATATCTATATAGGATTGGAAAAAGGTCTGAAAGAATTAAGAAAAATAAGAGAAAATAGAAAAAGTCGTTTTGGTATATTAATAACAGATGGTATTTACAATCGCGGTGAAGATCCCGTAATCCTAGCAAAAAAATATCCAAAATTACATGTTATAGGAATGCCTGCTGATAATGATGCGGATCAAGGTATTGAGAAATGTAAAGAAATCGCTAAGGCAGGTAGGGGTAAGTTTTATGCCGTAAATGATTATAAAGAAATCCCAAGAGCTCTGATAGAACTATTATCTCAAACTTAAGTTTGAATTTATAATCATATTTTCCATAAAGATATTCTTTTACACTTTTTAATAATGAAAAAGTCTTTAAAAGTAATAATTTATTAGATCTATAATTAAAATATATCTTAATTATTTAAGATTATATCACTTTTGAAAATACTCAGATAAATTATCAATATTTTTTATGGTGAACCTTTCATATTTGAAGAAGATAATGGCTATAAATATATTTTTAAAGTAGTTTTAATCGGAGCAGGTGGAGTTGGAAAAACATGTATTGTTCGAAGATTATGTTATGATACGTTTACTCTGAATACTCAATTAACTGTTGGAATAGATTTTTATACATATAATTTACCGATAATAGTTGATGGTCAACAATCCAATGTAAGACTTTCAATATGGGATTTTGGGGGACAAGCTCACTTTAAGACTCTTTTTGACTATTATATTAAGGGAGCAAATGGAATATTTTTAGTCTTTGATTTATTAAAAATGCAAAGTCTTCTTGATTTAGACTGGTGGTATGATAAGTTAATAGAAAATGCTATGATCAATCAACCTAAAATTCTTATTGGAACTAAACTTGATCTGGTAAATCAAGTGGAGCCTGGATTTGTAATTGATGAGTTATTTATTAATGAATTCATTGAAAAACATAACGAGCATGAAATCATTAAAACATCATCTAAAGATAATGTTAACATTCGAAAAATTTTTAAAGAGATGGTTAAAAAACTATTAGATTTTCAAGAGTTTGACTATGAAAGATTACTTTAATTAAATCTGTAGATCTTCAATTTGTATCAAATATCTTTATAAAATTAGATTATTATATTTTTTATAACACAATATTACTTATAGATAAAATTCTCAAAATATTAATAAATCAAATACTTTCGAGATTCATAATAAAAGTGAGGCATAATAAGTATATAAAGCTGAGAGATTGACCCAATCATGATAACAAATAATAGGATAGACGATGATCCACGCTATATTTTCAAGATTTGCCTCATCGGAGATGGGGGCGTCGGAAAAACTTGCATAGCAAGAAGATTATGTTTTAATACTTTTAGTGTACATACCCAATTAACCGTAGGAATTGATTTTTATACTTATGATATCCCGATTTTCATTAGAGGAGAAGAAACTTTTTTAAGACTCTCGATATGGGATTTTGGAGGACAAGAACAATTCCGAACACTATTCAAATATTATATCAATGGAGCAAATGGGATTTTTTTAGTTTTTGATTTAGTGAGAATGGAATCACTTGTAAAACTGGATTGGTGGTATGATAAGATAATCCAGCATGGTCTTCAATATAGTCCAAAGATTCTTGTTGGTACAAAACTCGACTTAGCTCAAGATGAAAAGCAATATAAGGTAGATAGAATTATTGTTGAACAATTCCTTAAAAAACATGATGAAAGAGATTATGTAGAAACTTCCTCTAAAGATAACGTGAATATTCGAGATAGTTTTATAAAGATTGTTAAAATAATTCTAAATTCTCATAGTTTTGAATATGATGAATTATGATTAGAATCATATTATAAAAATAGTTGATTCAATTATATTATTAAAATATTATGAACTCCTCAGGAATTTTTTGTCCATATCCCGCCTTTTTAAATTTTTGACCATTTTCAACATATAAATTCGCACCAACTTCATCTAATTTTCTTTCAGGATATTGTTTTTTTTTAATTGCTGGTATGCCAGCATAAAGACAGAAATCTTCTGTTTCATCTTTTAAAACAGAACCAGCTGCTAAAATACTACCCTTTCCTAATTTTCCTCCCTGAATAACAGAAGCATTAATTCCGACTAAGGAATTATCTCCAATTGAACAGGGACCGTGACACATACATTTGTGCCCTAATGTAGCATTTCTCCCAATTCTACATACTCCATTTACAGTTGTATGTAATACCGCATTCTCTTGAATGCTTACATTTTTATTGATAATAATCTTTCCCCAATCCCCACGAATTTTAGCTCCAAACCATATATTTGAATAAGGGCCAATTTCTACATCACCAATTATTATAACACCAGAAGCAATAAAAGCAGTATGGTGAATCCTAGGAACTTTTCCATTGAACGGACTTTTAATTATCATCGTTTATCCATTCTAAATTAGAATATCTAAAAGTTATTACGTATTGTAGATAAACATTATGATAAGTTGATTTTCTGAAAAATTTCCTTGAAGTTAATACTTAATATCTATTTTTATATACAAACCAATTAGAGTACTCAATTATATCGTTTCTATAAATTTTATTTCCAGAATCGAAGATTTAGAGGAAAATTTATTTAGATCACATAGTCAAGCTCTTATTAAAACAAATAGATTAAGTAAATAATTTTTTTAAAAAGCATCAATATAGTATTAAATTTATAAGCTTGAATTATTATAATCACAAATTCCTCACTTTTATATTGTTATTAGATTTTGATATTTTATGGTAGATAAACAAAACCATTCACAAAATTTACATTCGATTAATAAAATAACTCAAAGATTTTATCCTAATAGGCGTATTGGGATTAAATTATCTTTTATATCATTAATCCTACTCGGAATATTACCCATTATTTCAAATAGTCGCCCTTCAACATTGAATGCATTAAACTTTGCTTTTTATCTCTCTTTTTGGGAACTAATATGCTCTTTACCGTTATTCTTCTATGAATTGCCTCAATCTAGTGTTGGAATATTTCAAAAATCAATAGATTCAAAAATTCAAAATAAAACTCTCCTAATAATGGGAATTACAGGTATAATTTTTTCTATAGCAACATTTTTTTATGTTCTTTCTTTTGAGAAAGCTGGTACCGTCAATGCTGCAATTGCAATTCAAACTTATCCCTTATTTTCAATTTTAATGGAATTTGTTTTATTTAAGAAAAAAAAAAGATTAAATGAGCTTATTTTCACATTAGTTTTGATGGTAGGTATTTATTATCTTGGCACAGAAGGTACTTGGTTAATTAGTGGTTTTTCTCCTTGGCTAGCATTAGCGTTGATTGTACCTATTCTATGGAGTATAGCACATGTAATTATTAAACACACTCTTGATACCTCTCCAATTACTCCAAATCAAGTTACTTTCATTCGGGTGCTTTTATCATCATTAATTCTTTTTGGAATATCCTCTCTTGTAAATGGTATCAATGTTGTTTTTGATGGGTTAATAAATCTTGAATTTCAAATTTTTGGATTCCTTATGGGAATTGTATATTACTTAGAACTTGTTAATTGGTTTTATGCTGTGAAGCATGTAGATGTGTCTGTAGCAAGCAGTATTACAACACCTAATCCTGTTATTACTATGATATTTGCCTTATTTATTTTAAAAGAACCTATTGAGATATATCAATTAGTTGCGATGATAATTATATTTACCAGTCTATATGGTTTACTTTGGTTAGGAAGAGTAAATAATCATAAAAATAATAATTATAAAATATAACAAACCATAAAAAAATCTAATTTCATTATCCGTTTTATAAATAAATTAGATTAATATTAAAATTCAGATAAATTGATTCAAAATAATTTATAATTATAGAAAATAAGAGATATCTTTTTTTAAAATTTTCAATTTATTAAATTATAGCAAGATACTGGTATTATGGATATTTTCACTCATTCTGTTTTTGGAGCTCTATTGTATATACTTTTTTTAAAGAAAGTAACCTTTGATTTTTTCCCTATAGCAATTTTATTTTCATTCTTACCTGATTTAGATATTTTTTTAGCACCATTGAAACGAATATTCAAATCAAATTATCTTGAACATCGTGGAGGATCTCATTCATATATAATAGGGATAATATTATCTGCTATTTTAAGCATTTTTTTCTCTGTTTTTGGAAATAAATCATTTCTTATATCTTGGTTAATAGGATCTACTTTTTATGGATTACACGTGTCAATGGATCTCCTTACTACTACAAAAATTCCATACTTATATCCTCTTTCTAAAAAAGAATATAGCTTTTATGTCGAAAAAGCAGGAAGTTCATTTACTTTTATAAATTCATTGGTTTTTCTTGTAATACTTCTAGTAATGTATCATAGTTCAGTAGGATTATCCCTATTTATGAATGTTATTAACGTTTATACATATTTTTTTCTATTCTATTATTTATATAGAATTTCATCAAAAATTTGGATAAGTTTTCATCTTAAGGATCATCAAAAATACTTTCCGGGAGTTTTACCATTTTATTTCACTATTTTTGATAAGCAAATTACTGATGAGGGATTATCATTATGTATTGAAAAAAAATCACACTTTTTATCATCCAAGGTAATATATAAAAATAAATCTGTTCTAGAATCAGAGGAAATGGAATTTTATAAAAAAGCAATTGAATTATGCAATAAACATTATTATTTTGCGAAATGGACAGTTTTACCAATATTCTTTAGGGAGAATGGCTTATTTTCTGTGAGATTTTTCTTTTTAGAGACGATGGTGCATGGGAGGACTCATTATATACAATATAATTTTGATACATTTACTCAGCAAATAGTTAATTATAAGCAGGGTTATGGACATATTCAAAATTAAGATTTCATTAAAATTAGCTTAAATGATAATTATCTAATAATTCTCGCTTTCTTGTCTTAATATCATCAAAAGTAATTTGTTGTTCAAAGAAGAAATCGAAAGGATCTTTAAGGTCTTCTAATAATTCTTTAGAGTAAAAGTGTTTATAAAGATATTTACCTTTTTCAGTTATTTTTAGAATTTTATCATTTGATTGGGATATTAAATTTTCTTCAATTAATTCTTTGATTACAGATACGATCCCTTTTTCCTTAAATAGATATAAACCAAAAGAAGCAAACTCTGTATAGACTTCTTCACCCTTCATCAAAGATTTTTGAAAATTCTCATCTAATTGTTTAACTGTAATTTCCAAATCATAATTATCAAAGTAAACAGCTAATATCCATTTAATTATGAATTCTCTAAAATTTTCTTCATATTTCATTTGAAATTTCTCATACTCAATTTCTTCATTATGGAAAACAATTATTTCAATAAATATTTCTATCACTTCTTTAAATATCAAGAGACATACGAATATTGCAATAATTGGATCAAAATAATAAAAAAATGGTATTCCTATTGCCGTTCCAAAACTCGATAACAGAGCACCTAACATAATACTGATAGATAAGATGATATTTATCTTAGAATCTATTGCACTTGCAATCAGAGAGGAATTTCTATTTTTTTTTCCAATGAAATTTTTCAAAATTCTTAGATATGTATTCAAAAAAATTGAAATAATTGCTATAGTTATAATGAATATTATATTAGACTCAGGTTCAGGACCTATGATTAAAGATTGAATTGAATTAATTAGAATAGAAATAGCAGTGAATCCCATTAAGCATATTAAGATAATATTTATTAATTTTTCTTTTTTAAATCTAATGCCAATTCCAATTAAAACTACTGCTACACAGTCAAGAAAATTCTCAAAACCTTCTGCTAATAAAGACTCTGAATTAAATAATCCAATAAAAATTTTTAGAAGACTCAGAGAAAATAATCCTAGAAAGGATTTTATCAATACGCTATTACTATTTAATATTTTTTCGTATTTTTTCGTTTGAAAATTTAATGCATTTGTCCAGATTTTTTCTTGCCGTTGACCACTTTCGTTAAGTGAGACAATATCATTTTTAATATCGGCAAAACCAAGAGCACATAGATAATAAACGCTAGATTTTGCCGTTTGATCATCAAAATAAACATTCGGTATAAATATATTAAACATACCATTGATTAGTTCTTTTAAATTCAGAAAACTAAGACTATTAGAATTAGTTTTCTTTAGATAATACAAAGCAGCATATTCTATTCTATTAATAGGGAACAACTCATACTTCCTTCTATGGAAAGCAACAACTATTATTCTAATGAGAGAATTTATTGTAAGCAAAATCATAGCGATTAAAGAAAGATAAAAAAAATAAACAAATTCATCAATGATAAATGGATGTTCAGAAGTTTGAACAAAGATATATATTAAGATGAAAAAGTATACGAATGTCAAATAAAAACTAATTAAACCTCTATATAAGCCTTTTATGTGAAACTGCTTAAAGATAATATTAAACGCATGAGTTAAGTAATGCCCTACAAAGAAAAGTGACATACAAGTTAAAGTAAAACTCCAAAGAAAACTCCCTGTCAATGAAAATTCTATTATTATTAATGATGTTGAGAGTATAAAGTATATAGGAACTAATTTTTTCGGATCTAACTCCCAATTGAACTTATGTGTTAGAAAATGAGCAATATTTAATGCTACTGCTATTACAATTAAGAAACTCAAATAAATTGTATTATATATAATAAACTCTATTAAAAATAGAGTGATAGATAACAAAATAAATCCAATTATGATTGCTATATACTGCCACTTCATATTTTTCTGCGAAGGTAAATTTAATCTATTTTAGATTCTATTATTGGATTATAAAATTCTTTATATTTGAAAGGATTTTTTCTTGTTCTATAAATTATATTAGTTCTAAATATAAATATTAAAAATTTAAACTCTTCTGCCTTTTTTATAATAAAAGAAACTCATTTGTTTTATTGAAGAATCTGATTTTTAGAGAGAAAATAAATTGGTAGGATCCTTAAAAAAAGATACATCTCTCTTAATTGTAAGGTTGCATGATTATCAAGAGAGAAAAACCATCTAGTTATGCTTAATATTTATTTAGTCAAAAAGGAACTCATACAGTAAAAAAGATAAAATCCTAGTAATGTTACCCAAGGTAAAGCGATGAGAAACATTGTATTTGACGATAGGTAATGACACCATTTTAGAATGAAAAACTCATGCAATACTATAAAAACATGGTATATTCCATAAAATAAGGGAAATGAGGTCCATATCTCAAAAAATCGAGAATTTTTCGATATTTTAACATTTTTTATTTGCATAATATTCGTCAAAAAATCAAGTTCTGAATGCATCCTTGGAATTAATAGTGAGATAATAATAATTAGAACCTCAATTAATGGAAAAATGCTGGCGGCGATTATAAAGAATTTATCTAAAGGCGTGTATGGAATATGATCATAAAAACACACAATCGAGAACGTATTATAATATATTAGAATCCAGAACTCAATGGAAATTCCCAAAGCAAAAAAAAACACAAGAAATTTTGAAAACAAGTCAATAGAAAGAAAATTCTTAAAAAGGAAGCAGAGTGAAATAAGCCAAAAACACAAATAAAAAAACTCAAGATAATATAGATAAACGGGTTCAAATTCATTAAAAAAAACCTTATATCCGTCAAGCCATACAAAAAAACCAACAAAAATAGCCATAAGTGGAACTGAGGCTTTCAAGATAAGAGAAAAAGAATTAAAAAATGAATGAATCTTATCTTTTTTTTTAGCTAGTTTGGTATGGATAACCTTCACAATATATTCTAAGAAGTGTTTCTATATAAAAACAATATACACAAATTATGTAATATTCTTCAGCTATCCAAACAATACAAGTTAAATTTCTTATATCTCAAAGAGTTTGAATAATATTATGCATTTATAACTTATTTAGTGCATGTTTGGTTTATTAATAATAATAAAAATTTATGGTCTTTAATCTTTTTAATAACTAAAAATCTTACTTTAATTATATAAACATATTTTTGAGAAGAAAAAGTTGGTACGTCCACAAGTAGAAAAAAATATTTGTCTTCGGTGTAAAGGTGCACGGTTATTATGTGGAAAAAAAACATGTCCAATTTTATTAAAAAAATCCGTAATGAAGTCCTTAGTCCCCTTTGAATTAGATAAGATGAGAAGAGATGTGGAGATTTTTGGATCCAGTCCACCTGGATTTTTCGTTGGGCGTTTTAATTATCCAAATGTATATATAGGGCCATTAGTGCCATTTCAAGAATTTGAGACGGGGCTTGATATTTCAGATTATCATATTTTAGATGCTCCTGAACTCTGGTTTGGTAAAGAAATGGTAGATGTTATTCGCTACAGGAGTAGTTTAGTAAGGAGTAATTTTAAAACAAATGTTTTCATTGGACGAAAGTCAAGAAAAAGTACTCCTTCATTAAAGACTCAAAGACTCTTAGAAACATCACAGGAATTGTCGATGGCTGCGAGACCAGTAGATACTGAAACTAAACTTGAGCGTATGAATCTAAGAATGATGATGGATAACCATGCCTTACCAATGGGACCTTCTGGAATAACTGAAAGAATTCAAATTGCTGAAAATACAAAAATTCATCCTCAAGTGGAATATTGTGTTTCAGATACTGATTTACCTGCAGCAGAAGCTGTTTCAGAAAACTTATATTTTAAAGGACATGTTCCTGAATCAACAATTAAAAGAGTCTTTTCAGCAGGATTATTAGGTGAGAAAAATAGACGCAGAATTGTTCCTACTAGATGGACTATAACTGCTGTTGATGATATAATATCTAAAGCTTTAATTAAAGAAATCAAAAAATTTCCAGAAATAAATGATTACAGGATCTTCGAAGCAACCTATCTCGATAATCATTTTAAGATTTTATTATTTCCAGGAAAATTTATTTATGAGATGAATGAAGTTTGGGCACCTAATACATTATGGAATATTTCTCTTGATGGTAATAATCGTAATTTAAAACCACAGATAATGACTGATTTCGAATTTTATAGTGGAAGAAAATCATATGCCAGCAATATAACTGGAGCCTATTATGCAGCAAGGAAGTCAGTTTGTGAATATCTTTATAAAATAAGAAGACAAGCGAGAGTTTTAATTTTTCGAGAGGTTTCTGGAGGTTATGTTGTTCCACTTGGAGTATGGGTTATTAGATCGACTGTTGAGAATGCTATGTTCACACAAGATCCTGTTATCTTAGATAATTTCAACGATTCGTTAAAAAAAATGGCAGAGGGCTTCATGGTTGATTATAAATACTGGAAAAAAAGTAGTAAATTAATTAATTTCATAAAAACTCAAGACACTTTAGATAGATTCTTATAGCTTTCTCAATTAAATTATGGAAATAATTCCATGATTATTGATATACTTATTTATCCTTTTTCTAAAATAGGTAATTGAAACAATATATATTAGATACCAAACGCTATTAAAATATTAAAAATGCCATATAATTTTTCAACCTTAAGAGTTTCATATTTTTAATATTTTTTTTTAATTCTTCTATTTTATTCATCTTTTTCTTTTATTTTCAATAGCCGATTAGTTTAAAAATTATCTACACTATTTTTAATCAATTAATTTGATTTTAGAAAAGAACTATCTTAGATTTCTGAAAAATATATATAAAATAAAATAGAAAATAATTATGTCATCTAAACCTATAGTGTATTGGGCATCTCCAATTGAGGTAGCTGCTATGCCTAATACATCAAAAAATATGGTTACTAATAATCTAGTGAAGACAAGACTTATCTTAGATAAAATCTTAGACCATATTAGACCTGGTGATAAAGTAGGAGTAAAAGTTCATGTTGGGGAAGCTCAAAATACACGCTATTTACGTCCAGATTATGTTCGTGAAGTAGTAACTGCTATTAAAGCCAAACAAGGAAAACCAACACTTATTGAAACTCAAGGTCTTGGAAATAATATTGAAAATATTGGAATATGTGAAGATTATTCTATATGTGTTGGTCATCGGAAAAACGTTGAAGATCATAAAAAAATAGCTGAACTCCATGGATATTCAGATGCCATCACAGGAGCATCTCTTTACTTCATTGACGGAGATGAAGGAATCGATAGGAAAGTTATTCAGATAGAAGGAATTCATTTCAAAGAGGTTTCCGTAGCAAAAAAATTATTTGAATTTGATAAACTTGTAATAATTTCTCATTTTAAAGGACATCCCCAAGCGGGATTCGGGGGTGCTCTAAAAAATTTGGGGATTGGATGTGTATCTAAAAGAAATAAGTATTTAGCTCATTTAGATGGGCTACTCAAAATAAATATAGAAAAATGTGATCTTACATTATGTCAGCAAGAGTGTGTAAACTCATGCCCAGTGAGTGCTATTAAAGTTGATGGTGAACATGCTATAATTGATGCTTCTGTCTGCTATGGATGTTCTCATTGTATGCGAAAATGTCCTGTTGAAGAAGCAATAATAGGACCAGAAATGAGAAAAGTTCCTGATTTTGTCGAGAGATTTATAGATAATGTTTTGGCTGTTCTAAGTTTTGGACCTAAAAAAATTCGCTATATTAATTTTGCAATTGATATTCCAGCTATGTGTGATTGTGTTCCAAATGCTAGTGTACCAGTAGTACCAGATCTCGGGATTTATGGATCAACTGATCCTATAGCTATTGATAAAGCTTGTATTGATGCGGAAACAAATGCTCCAGGCCTTCCTTTCTTAAATAAGGATGGAGAATGGACCAAACCACTTGAAGTGGGGATTGAAAAATTTAAAACTCTAAATCCTATGGTAAATCCAGCATATCAATTCAATGCTGCTATTAAGAATAAACTTGGTTCCATAGACTATGAACTAGTAAAGATATAAAAATTATTTATTTTTATTTTTAACTTATTCATCTATAATATTACTAAATAAATTTCCAAAAAGATTTATTTGTCCACTAACAATACCTCTTGAGATATACATAAACGGAGTATCTACAACACAAAAAAACCATTTAGTTAAAATTTGCCCTCAAAGAATTGACCAAATAGGTATCAAAACACTAGAAGCAATATTTACAAAAATAATACTACCCAGCGTAAGTGTAGGGATATCAATAAATACATTTCTTAACCATAGTTTTTTATCTTTTGTCACCCTTTTATACTTGGCAAATAAAAGCGCATCAATGTTTTCGGTTATTAAGAAAGCAATCCAAAAAGCTGCTGTTATTCTTAGTGTCGATTTTTTAAAAAATTGTTGTATTTTAAATATCTAATCTAATTTTTATAATATCAAAAATTAATATTCCGATTGTTGCTAGAATTACCTCAGCTATTAATACTTGAATAAAACTCAACCAGATAGGCAATCCAAAAGCATAATTAAGTGCAATCGCAACATAAATCGAAATTATAATCGCGTACAAAATCCCACCCAAATATTTCAGAAGTTTTTTTTCTCTAAAGATTATAATACAATAAAGCGCTGGCACGTTCACGATACAACTAATTAAGTCAATCGCTCCTAAGGGTGAGTTCAGATTTACAAAGAATACTCCAATAACTTTTCCAATCAATCCTTCCCGAGGAAATAAAATACACATCCCTACAATTAGTTCAGCTACCCTGAATTGTAATCCAAGATAGCTTATCGGTTGGAAAATATATCCTAGGGCGATATAGAGAGCAGCAGTAATAGCAGTCAATGCTACTTGGAGACTTTTATCTCTTTCTTTTAATTTTTCAAATTTATTATCCTGTGATTTACTTATACTTTCCGATTCCATATTTTACACCTTTGATTTTCTATGATAATTCAATATTTCTATTTACAGTCCCATCCTAAAGGAACTTCAAAACATATTATTATAATGTGTTGAATATTAGAAAAATTATAAAGTTTATTTTCTAAATATTTGTAAATTAGAATAATTTTTTTCAAGAAATAAATCGATTTTGTAGAATAATTTTATTCAAATAGATTCACAATAGAACACCAATGAATATATATTCTATTGTAATAGAAACCTTAGTTTTAAAAATGTGTTATTTCTTATTTAGATTAATTTCAGTTTTTTTAAAAACTAGCTTTAGAAAAGGTTGATTTAAATGAATATTCCCCAGAAGAAAAAGTCAATTTCTATAATAATCGCGATAAATTGTATTATTTTATTTTCAAATATTATTAATATATCTATTTTTAATCTGTCTTCCAACGAAGGTGGTTCAGATGAGGATCTTGAGGTTAAAATTCCCGATAATATCAAACTTGCTAATAATAATGATCCAGAAATAGAAATTGGATCTATTGAAAATCGAGAAGGAAAAATTTTTTGTGATATAAGTACTTCAGATACTGATTTATATGTTAATCGATATCAACCAGGATTAAGTATTCAACCCGAATTGTTTCTTCAAAATTGGAATATAACACACGCTAGAATGCAATTTGAGAATATTTATGCCTTAAATTACACAAAAAATATTGAAACAGAATATTCAGAATATATTGTGAGTTCTGAAAAAGGGCCTAAATACATTTATCAGATGTTTTCTGTAGAATTGAGTCAATATGTTAATAATGTGAGTATTTTTATTTTAGACGTCTTTAATCCTGCAAATTATACAGATTGGGAAATTGCTATTGTAAATTGTTCTAATAGTGGGACACCTAATCAATTTGAGACACTGGGAAAATTGAGGAAATCAGTACCAATTGGAATGAATGCAAAGCCTCATTGGGAAACCTTTGATTTTAAAAATTCTGATGGTTCTATTTATTTAAATAAATCTAATACATATAGAACAGTAGAAAATGAAATAAATAAATATTGGTTTGCAATAAGGGTAGAGATACCTTGTGGAAATCCTGCTCAAAACCTAAAATTTCTATATTTCAACCCAGATGGAGATACTTATTCCGATATAGGAGAAGGAGAAACATTTGCCCAATCCCCAGAATTTACTTTTGATAATTATACTTTAAACTATGTTAAAGAAAATCGTACTATAAATGGAACAATTATTAAAGGAGGAATAGAATCTTTTAAAAATTGGACTGATGATAATAGATATATAGTAGAAAATGAATCACGATTTGTTAATATAACAACTAGATTTGAGTTAGAAGAATTAAAAAACTCCAGATTGAATTGGTCTCAATTAAATAAAACCCTTTTATGGGGTATTAAGCATAATGATCTTAATTGGTGGATTAGAGATCATTATAAATATGTTTATAGTATTGACTTAAATCTTGCAATAAATGTAAGTAATAAGGATGGGATTAAAAATGCTAATTTAACTTTTTTTAATTGGATAGATAAAGTTTGGAATACATCTTATGTTATCTCTTTTGAAAATTTAACACAAACAGATGAAATGTTAATAAATTATAGAATAAAAGATCCAATTACTAAAGCAATTTACATAGTAGCAGGTATTAATAGTAAAGAAAATCAAAATAATTCTCTTAAATTTAAATTTGAATATGAAAGCAATGGAACAAGTGATTTTAATGTTTCAATTAATCAATTTACTGTGGAGATTGGAGAATTAGAAGAACTTACAACAATCCAACCACATGACCCCCAAATACAAAAGCTCTATTATTGTAATAATGTTACTCAATCAAATGGGACAATGGATTTTGAATCAGACGGAACTATTGAAGCTTTGAAATTTAATAATGATGATAAAAGAATTCAAAATAGAGCAGAAACAAACAATATTTCAATCGAATTTACCTTTGATGTTTTAACTGAGCTAAACAATTCACTATGGGATGTAGACTTCTATGATTGGATAACAGTTAATCCATATCCTATAATTCCTATAACGGAAATTAGGGTACAATCGAATGTTAGCATCAGTCATAAAAATAACATCACCTTAGCAGTTTTAGAATTCTTTAAAGGAAACAATACGAGCGAATTTCTTTCAGATGAGCAAAATGATGCGTCTTGGATTCGTGTTAGTGAAACTAATAGAACTTTTGCTTTTACCGAAGAACAAACAGAACTGGTATATCTAGATGCCGGTTTTACATGGATTTTCTTACAATTTCTAAATAGGAGCAATAATAATACTATTAAAATGCGGTTAAGATATCAAACTAATGTGTCTGATGGAGACCCTGACTGGGCATTTAATGTATCAATAAATCATGTGAGCATTAATTTTTATATACAAAATGCTTATTCTTCTGATATAGCTTCGAAAATAGGTTTAGGTTTGAAAAGTGCAACTTTATCTCCAAGTCTTATTAAGATGCAAAATTTAGGTTTAAATATCACCGATAATGGTTATCAAAGAGGAATTTGGGAAGCCGATATAAGTGATGGATCTCCAACTGAAGCTTTTTTCAATTTTAATGTGACATCTATTTGGCCAGAAATTATTTTTGATGTTAGTGGAATTTATACAATAGAACATTCTCAGAGTTATATTTGGGAATATAAGTTAGATGATTCTGTACAAAAGGTTCTATGGAATGTAAGTTCAGATATTTCCTACTATGATTATATTGATTATACTACTTTGCAGAATAGTCAGGGTTTACAAATTATTGTTCCATCAGATTGGGAATTAATGGAAATTTATGATTGTTCTGTTTCCCCGCCCAATCCCAATGGAGGGTGGTTTTCAACCAGTCAATCTGCTGGTCATTTTAACACAATAACAGTATATAATATATATGATGGTTCTTGGAAGATAAGCTTGAATTCATCAAAAAGTACACTCTTATTGAACGTAAATTCAACCAGTACATACATTGATAAAATGATAAAAACAGACATCGATATTAAAGAAAATTATGGGGGGAATATATATTTAAAAATTTATAACTCTAGCTCAGCCCTTATTTTTAGTCAAATTACTACACTAAATGAAAGTAGCTTAGAACATTCAGCTTCTTATTATTGGGATATTTTTTCAACAACAACATCAGGGGGAACTTATTACTTAAAAGCTTTTTGGATTTTATATAATGAAACACATACGTTTCTGGCGTTAAATATAACAGAAATTGTGGTATCTAAATATAAAGTTGCTCTAGAAATACTAAATAATCAAGAATTATCTAAAACCCATATTTTTGGAGACAATATCCTAATCAAAGGAAAATTAACTAATAATGAAACAGGAGCGGACATTGATGGGGAACTGGTTATAGGTAAGGTTTATGATAAAGATCAAAATTTGATAGATAATTCTTTACGTGATATTACCAATAACGAAGGAATAATCCATATTGAATATCATTTGCCAAGTGAAGTTCGCTCCATCTCTATTGAATTAGTGTATAATACATCAGGTACATATTATTCTGCTGGACAAAACTTGCAAACTCTCAAAATAAATCAAATATCTCAACTAGAAAATGATCTCAAGGAATTCCTTAAATATTTACCATATATAGTAGCTATTTTAGTAATTGCTCTAGCTACCGTAGTGGGGTTGAGATATAGAAAAATCAAATTAAGAAGAATTTGGGCAGGAGAAGCTATGATTTTAGATGATTTACTAAAAATATCCCATGTTATGATTATTCATAAAGATGTGGGTGTTTCGATATATGATAAACAATTTTCATTAGAGGATATTGATGCTGATCTAATTTCTGGCTTCCTTCATGCAATCTCACAATTCAGAAGTGAGATTAAGAAAGGAACTAGCCCTGATGAGGGCAAGGGATTTGAAATGGATTATGGAGATTTTAAAATTGTGCTTAGCGATGGAAATTATATTAGGACGGCATTAATTCTTGATGGAATACCTTCAGAAAAACTTAAAGAAAATCAACTATTATTCACAGAAGAATTTGAGAAGACATTTGAAACTCTATTGAAAGAATTTGATGGTGATGTAACAGAATTTAGAAAATCAGACGCGCTAATTGAGAAGTATTTCAATATAAGTTTAACTTACCCACTTCAATTAGCAAAACATTATGAACTTATTAAGGTTAAAGGATTAGATAAAGCTCTTGTTGAAGTTGCTGACCAAATTCAAAAAGAAAAAAAGTTCTTCTTTACTTCGAACCTTTTAAATTATGCTTTAGCGGGAAGAAAAGCCTCTCGCGATGAAATAGTAAGTATTATAATTGATTTAAAAAGAAGAGGAGTAATAATTCCCGCATTAGAGGAATAAAAATCAAAAAGAATTTTTTTAATCCTTAAATTATATCATTTTATTTCATATCATTATCAATAAAGGGAATGTAAAATAAAGCAGACTGAGATTGAGACTACATTAAAATTGATTTTAAAGTTTATCAATGGAGAAACTCGTTCATTACCATTAAAAATACGTAAAAATCCTGAAATTATTCACTACTATAATGAAATAATACGTTTTTGGAATAAATTAAACTTTATTATTAAAAGTTCACTCAAATATTCTAAACCTTTAGAAATTGATCAATATCCTAAGTATCTCTATGCTGCTTTCAAAATATTATGGGAACACACATCTGAGAAGAATATTCTAATTGAATTAAAAGATATAGATAGAAAATTCTTAAAAAAAGTTAGGACTTTTTCTTGGGATAAAGCTTTAAAACACAAAAATCAAAGAGAAAAACTCAGTATTTTAACCGCGACACCCAGTTTTATGATTGAACATCTCCTTACGGTAATGAATCTAGAATTCCTGAAGACTAATATTGAATTTATGAATGGATTAAATAATATTGAAATAACTGTAAGAATTAATAATCTTCTTGAAAAATCTAATTTACAGAATTTAATACCACATATTAAGGAAAGTCTTAAACAGGATAAAATTGAATTTATTGAAGATCTCAATGTTCCCGAATTACTATGGATACCAATCTCTCAGAAGAATAAAGTAATTAAAAATCAACTCTACCAAAAAGGGAATTTAATTTTCCAAGATAAAGCTTCCGCAGCAGTTATTCAAGTCTTATCACCAAAAAAAGAAGAAAAAGTATGTGATATGTGTGCTGCTCCAGGAATTAAGACAAGTTTAATAGCACAATATATGAATAATAAGGGGTATATAATAGCGGGAGAATTTCTTCCTGAAAGAGCAGAAATTATGAGATTATTACTCAATAAATTAAATGTTTCAAATGTATACATTTTAAATACTGATAGTATAGTTTTTCCCATTCGATTTCAAGAATATTTTGATTGTGTTTTATTAGATGCTCCTTGCACAGGATCAGGTGCCCTTTTAGCGACTCCTGAGTTAAAGTGGCGACAAAACAGAGGATTCTTGCAACAAAATATTATCTTACAGAAAAAATTACTTGAAAATGCTCTTAACCTCTTGAAACCTGATGGTGTTTTAGTATATTCTACTTGTAGTCTTTATCCAGAGGAGGGTGAATATCAAATATTAGAATTTGTAGATCATCTTAAACCATTGGATTTACCTAATTGGTTCTCTCCAAGTTATAAAATTAATGATAAATTCATTCAGGGAACAGGAAGGTTATTTCCTTCAATTCATCATACTCAAGGTTTTTTCATAGGAAAATTCAAAAAAAAAGTATAATTAAATCCATCATGTCAAAAAGAAAATTTTGGACAGTAGGTCAGATTGATGCAACTGGTGTACGAGGTCCTCATGAGAAAGAGCTTGAAGATATAAGCAACGCAAAATACGAGCTCTTTGTAGATCTGGATCTTACTATTCTAAAGGAAATAGTGAATAATGAATTAGGAGGTAAAATTGAAAATATTGGATTTAATGAGGACTGGACAATTACTATTGAAATGTTTCCAGAAGTCAATATCCATATTGCTTATTCATATTTTGGAGATGAGTTTGGGGATGGTATTGAGGCTGAATTTAAGTATTATTTCTCAGGTGAGCATGTTACTTGGGTTCCTGGTGAAGATAGTGCGACTTTTATTGATATTACTATGGACTTTATTGAAAGACTATTAAAAAAAGAAGAACCTTTCGAAAAAAATTATGATAAAAAAACAGAATTGATGGAAAAAGTTTTAGTACAGAGAAATGAGCCATTCTCCTTTCTAAGAGAGGAAAAAAAAAATGAATTAGCTGAATTTATAGGAGGAAAGGTGTGGAAAACCACAGAAGGTTGGCGAATGAAACGCGAAATCTTTCCTCAAATATTTATAGAACTCATGTGGGATAAAGAAAAAGGGCTTGGTATTTCCTTTTCAGGAGAAAAATTAACCAATATAGGTAGCTATCATTTGGAACTTATTGGAATTTTCCTGATCAATCACATTCTTCGATTTATTACCATAAAGAATGAAAATCAAAAACTTCCTGACATATGCTATGTTATGTTTTCAAGAATGTATACAAAAGAAAAAGGATGGGAACATAGAAAAAGATAAAAATTAATTTTTAATGGTTTTTCGTCTTATTGATATTACACTAATTAGAATTCCTATAAGGGTTAGTATTATATAACTATTACCAAATGGAATTCCATTTTCAGTATCACCACCATTATTATTACCATCATCACTCCCATCATCATTGCTACCATTACCATCATCATCTCCACCATCGTCAACGCCATTATCAGGTAGATCAGAATCCATTATCATTTCAAGAATTACTGTACTAAAAATCGAAGATACCCAACTAAATTTTGTTAGAACTCCGTTTTCATTATAGGTATATATATATTTAAAATAATAAGTACTAGAATCTAATGTTAAAGTTGTATCTGATATAGTCATGCTATCAATAACACTCCCCGAAGTTGAAATAAAATATTCCCCAATCAGAGTAAGATTTAATGGTGTAGGAATCACAAAAATCCAACCATATAGAAAAAATATTCCAATTTGATATTGTATTTCATCAAGAGTTTCATTAAAAGTTAAAAATAACCCATTAATACGTGTTGACCAAGTATCTCCTGTACTATTATAATAATCTAATCTAACATCCATATTTAGATATCCTCCAGCTCCATAAATATTTTGAACTGATAAATTATATTTATCACCTGTTGTAAAAGGCGACCCCGCTGAATGTTTAGTCACTATCCAATAATATTTATCATTAATATCTACTGATACAGTTGAATCGCCTATGGTAACAGATCTAGTTATTTTAGAAAATATCAATAAAGCCATAATGATAACAGTAATACTACTTAAGATTTTTTTATATCTCATCATTATCGACTATATATAGATTGTATTTAAATAATTATTATTTCAGAATTCTATATAAGTTTATTTTTCAATTTTGAAAAATTGGTAAAAAAAAGTGGTTAAGATGCTGTCCAGAGTATAGACCTTCCCTTTTTATCAGACCGTTTAATTTTCCTTTCATTCTCTAAATCTGACATAATTTTCCAAATTTGAGAATTACTTAATTTGAAGTATTTTCTCAATTCTGGAGTGGTCATCTTGGTATCATTTAATAAATTCGGGATTAGTCTTTTAATTTCTTCAATGGTATTTTCATCAGAGTCATCAGCATCTTTATCATCTGGATCGTCAACTTCCATTTCTGTTATGATTCTGGATGCGATCTTATTTAATTGATTAATATTATTTTCAATGGCATTCTTAGGTTTCATAAAAAGACAGCATAGTTCTAAATCTTTAGGAAATGCAACAATATAGAATTTATCATATAATATTGCTCTAGGTTTTTTAACTGATTCATTTCCACCTCGAAATGCTAAATAAAAATTCATCGCAAAGTCGTCTAAATTTACACCATTATTCGTATGTGAAAACTCTTTTTTCCATTTAAGAAATGGACCATCAATCATATCAAACCCAATTAATGCCGCTCCAAACATTTCATTTTCAGTAAAATTCATTTATTTCTTCTCCTCCTGATTGCTATTTTATCTAATTCTTTTGTAATAATATTCATCATTTTTAATCGTTCTGAAGGATTAATAGCAGTTAATCCATAAGTTTTAATGTGAAGTATATCTTCAACTCTTTTATAATCCATTCGCCCTTCACTTTTCACCAAATCTTGCTTATTTGCGATTGCAATGATAGGACAATCTTTTCCCACAAAATGACACGCATAATTAATGAGGTCTCTTGAACTTAAAACATTTCTAGGAGTTGAGTCAGTAACAATAAAAATAATATCAGAACCTAAGAGATAATCTCTAGAATAAGTTTTAAGATAACTCTGTTGACCCCCTAAATCCCATAATCTCAAGACATAATCATCCAGCTTAATAGTTTTCAAATCCAGACCATGTGTTGGAAAGTATAATCGATTTATTTCATTTTTTGATAGAAGTTTTGCTAAAGTCGTTTTTCCTGTAGCAGGATATCCTATTAAACTCACTTTCGCCAACTTATCTATTTCAGAACTCAACATTTCAATTCTTAAAATTCGATGATTCTTTAATAAAGAATGATCAGAAAAAAAATATGAATCTGAATAATACCTCGATATTACGTGTGTATTGTCATGACACTATTATAATAAAAAAGAGAAGTTATGTATTAGAGGTTTTATCCCCTATTTTCTTAAACTTAATTTCTACTAGATCGTTTTCTTTAGTTCTTAAAAGATATTTTTTCATAAACTTAGGTAGTAAAAATCCACCATACCAACAAATAGCACTAATTATTAAAATTAGTCTTGTAATAATTATTGCAATCTCATTAAGAGGAATTGCCAAATCTAATAGTGATCCAACTGAAAATGTAATATATGCAACTACTAACAGTTTACCTTTGAGTTTCACCTCTGGATCTTTAGATTTTAAGGAAAGGTTAGCAAACAAAAAACCTGTAAATACAACAATTACTAAAAATGATATAAGAAATATCATTATGAAAGAATTATACCTAACATCAACAGGTGGATTTAGTTCTCCTATTAACTTTGGTTTTACAAAAAGGAATGTAAAGAAAAGAATTTCAAAGATTGAGCCATATAGAGAAAAAACCAATAAGATAAGTTTCCGTTTTTCAGTATATAAAAATTCTGTAAAAGCCATTAACCAAACTATAATTGCAAAAGGCACGAAAATATTCCCTATAGTAAAATAAGCTTCTGGAGATATTCCAACACTGTTAAATAAAGCTACTAAAAATGATATGGAAGAACTCCACCATGGACAACTAATAAATATCCAAGTCATTCCAACCAATAAGTAAATCCTTTCTTTATATTTAAAGTATCTAGAAAGAATAATAACACCAACTAATAATGAAATAGTTACAAATACAAGAGAGCAAACCCCGTTAACGATGTCTAAAGGATTTAATGACATTTTTTTGAGTATGAATTCGTTTTTTATAATAAATAAAAATTAAGAGATTGGATTATATAAATATTAAAGCTTTTTAAGATAATTCTAAACTTTATACTTTAAATATTAAATAGAAATATCAATAATATTAACGAAAAGAAGGTAGGACCAATTAAACTAATTGTCAATAAACTTTGGGATACCTTTAAGCATTCCTTAAGAGTGTCAATAATAGCGTTAAAATATTGTGGATCCCCCCAAATTTTCACTTTTTCAAAAGAGTTTTTATACATAAACTCAACGGGCTCTAAATCTTTTTCTGCTTCTTTAATTAGTTTGGCCAGCTTTTCAAGAATAAAATCAATTTTAATTTTATCACCTATAGGCGAATAACCTCTACTAGAAAATTGTCTAGCAACAGTATGTGAATCAGAAGTGGTGATTTCTCCCTTTTCAATGCCACGATTTTGGAGCATATTTAAAATAAAAGATCTGATTTCTAAAAAAGCATTATTTCCATCAAAATGAATTAAAATAGTTTTTTGATTATTTATTGCATTTTTAAATAAATGAACTACTATTCCTCCAAAACCAATTCCATCTTTTTCAGAATATTCTTTAATAGGATCCTTAGCAACCCCATACAGCATATTGGCTTTTTCATTATCCTCTGGTTTATTATTCACAAAAAATTTCTCAGCAACATTAATTAAATCATTTGCTTCTAAAGAATCCGATTCAATTAATATTTCATCTCCAATTATTGAGTTGTGTGAATCAATTACTATAACATCATTAAATCCTTCCTTTTGCGCTATATTACGAATATTTTCACCAATTTCAAGTTGAATATCATCAGAAGGTAAAGGGTGTCTTGTTAAAAAGATAAGTGGGGTGTGGTCAATTACCATCCCAATTAGCTTCGCTGAATTTGAGATTTTCCTTGAAAAATCAACAATTTCCGAACTCCATTCTAATGAATCATTCTCAGAAACTCCATTTATATCTTCTTTAATACGGGTAATTACTTTATCAACTTCAACTTGAGATGTCAAATTTTGAGCATGAGTATTTGTAGTATGATAAACAGTGGTACCTTGTATATTAGCGAATGCTTTATAAATATGTTCAGGTAAATCAGAAGATCCACATGTCTTAAATGGTCCAAAATGAATATTTGGAACTATAAATAAACCTTTTATTTTTTTTGTTTCTTTACTTCGAATTATTAGATACTGAATTTTTACATCAGATTGGATACCAACCCTATCAAAATAGCTTTCTATAAGTTCATCGTTTCCATTAGTTAACATAGAAAGAACAAATGCCCTGATGAAAGGGTATCCTCCCATCCCTGTTGCTTCTTGAAAAATGTTACTAACCCGAAATAATCCTCTCCTATAAGGATAAGCGAATATTAAAGCACATACAACAAAAAAGAGTAGAGCTTTAATAAAGAATAAAATATCAAAAACTTGGAACATAAGGATACTGTAAAGAATAATTGTGGATATAGGTTGAATTAAGGATAAAATTAAATATCCGGGACGTCCAACCGTAGTAAATGAAAAATAGATCACGAAAGCTACAATATATGAAAGAATAGTTCCTAATATTAAAAAAACTTCTTGTATTTGAACATCATTCAAAAAAATTGCCAATATTTGTCCAAGCATATATGTAACTTGAATTACTGCACTGAAAAAGGCATTTATTTGAATGGACCATCCCTTTGGGGGGAGTTTTAGAATAGGAGCTCTATTTGAATAAAGTAAAATTGCAAAAAGACTTCCAATACCAGATGATATTAGAAAGAGAAAGACAAAACGGAAGAAATGAAAGAATTCAAAATAGGTGGAACCTATAAAATAATGTAATAATAGTGATATGAAACCGAAAATAAATGGTGTAATAAAAAAAATGGAATATGCTAATCTTTTTGATGAAAAATATTCCATATACGTAATTATTCCTGGTATTTGTCGAGATGGTTTTTTTCTTATTATCATAAACAATTAAAATAAATACTTTAAAAACAATTATGCTTTTTTGAAATTATACCTTCTATACTATCGAATAAATTCAGATAATTATATCTTTATGTAAAAAATTATAATAAATTATTAAATAAAATGTTTTTTTATAAGGAATATGGAACGTAATTCACAAAATTTAATTCATCTTGCAAATAAAAGCTTCGGTGATGTTCTTCGGGATGGGTTTAGATTATTTTCTCAAAATTATAAAATATTAATCTTGCCTTTGGCTCTTTTTCAAATTTTATTGATTATCTTAAATGTTTTGTTATTAACTGACCTCAATTGGTATATTGATTCTTTAGACGTGAATCCCCAAGCCATTCTAAATGCGCTTCTTGAATCTACAGAGGTAGATCCAGAAGCTATAAGAACTTTAATGACTTATATGGGTTTAACCCTTCTTTCGAGTTTTTTACAAAATTTGATAGGGGCGATAATTATTACTATCGCGATGTGTTCAGTTAGTAACTATGTTTACAAGAAATATATTAATGAGGATGTTAGTTTTAAAGATTCTTTTAAATTAGCTTTTAACAAAAAAATCTTATTAGTTATTTTAATACTAGGGATTTGTTTACCTGCAAGTTTCTTAATGTTTTATATTCCTGCATTATTTATCTTTTCTTTCTTTATTTTTTCAGTATTCACATATAACATGAAAACAGATAAAAATCTCCTCTCAGAAGCTCGTGCAATAGCAAAGGGTAATTTTTGGAAAATTATTAGTGTATTTATTATCAATTTTATTATTATTTTAAGCATTGGATATATTTTTAATTTTATATTGAATATATTCATAGGTAATTTTTCACCTGGCTTTTCTGATACTTATGCTAGCTGGAAAGAACCATCAACTAGAAATTACGGAGGATTAATTCTCATTGATATCCTCTATAGTATAATTGATATAATACTTGCACCATTGTTCATATGTTTATTAACGGCTCTATTTTCATCTTCAAAGGCTAAAAAAGAATTAAAAACTCAATATCCTTCAGAATATTATCCTACAAGAGATATTTATCAAGAATCATATAAAATTCTTAGAAAGGAACCTTACCAAGCCGTCGATACTGAAGAAACAATAATTCAACCAGAGATGGGAAAAGAAGGTAGTCTTTATTGTCCATATTGTGGAACACTTATTACAACTCCTAAACGATTTTGTCCTAAATGTGGAGAGAACCTTGAAAATCTTATATGAAAATAAAACATAGAAATAATTATAGAAATGCATATCAATATTGAGAAAAAGTTTGAGTTAGAAAAAGAAAATATCAAAAATCCAATTTTATTAATAGGATGGCCAGGAATAGCATTAGTTGGTAAATTGGCTATAACTTCAATACAAGAATCATTACAAGCTAGGGAATTTCTTGATATTCAGTATTTTGATTTTCCTGCAAAAGCGATTGTCGAAAAAGGAAATTTAGAAATCCCTAACGCCACATTGTTTTATAAAGCTACTGAAAAGGAAGATGGAAATGATTTTTTTATTCTAACAGGATCTTACCAACCCCAAACACCTAAAGGTGTGTTTGAGTTTTCTAAAGTCTTTTGCGAAGAGATACACAAGATAACAGGAGGAATTAATATGTATTTAAGTACTGGTGCTATGATTTCTGATATTGTCCATGACAAACCTTCTGTATATGTTTGTGGAACGGATCAAGAACTTGTTCAAACATTTTTAAAATTAGAAAATACAAAACTCTATGAAGGAGGGTATATTTCAGGGGCAAACGGAATCTTACCTGCTTGGGCGGGAGCTAAAGGTTATGGTCCAGGCATTTGTTTACTAGCAGAAACTCTTCCATTACCAATGATGACTTTAGATCCCCGAAGTTCTAAAGCATTAGTTACAATTTTAATAGATTATTTTTCAATTGAAATGGATTTTAGTAAGTTAAACGAAAAAATTAAGGAGATGGAAGGGGTTTTTGAATCATTTAAAAAACAAGCAGATCACTTTATGAAATCACCTCGAGAAGATAGAGGTCCAGATTCTTACTTCCGTTGATATCTTTTTGAAGTGTTTCCGAATTAAATATAATTTATTAAATAAGGAATATAATACATTATTTAATACTAAGCGTACTTTAATGATTTGTTTTGCAAGATATTAGTATCATTGAATCTGATAAAAAAATTAAAGATAGAATTTCTAGCAAATTAAATGGTATTAACGAACAATCTCGTAATTATATAAAGGATATCATTACTCTTGTTAATAAAGAGATTGGAGTCAATAAAATAATATCTATTTTATTATTTGGTAGCCAAAGAGAAAAAAGTAATGAAAAAGTATCAACATTATCAGATTGCGATTTACTAATTATCTTTAAAGATAGAGTTTCAAATCATCATATTAGAGAGATTGAGAAATATTTTATATCTTTAGAAATTAAACATAATTTCAGAGAATTAAGCAAACATTTTTTTAAAAGAATTCTGGGAGTAATTAACCAAACCACTGGTATATTCATAAGTCATTTTCTTACAAAGAAAAAATATTGGGAAAATATAATCTTTCATAAGATATTTCGAGTAAATAGAATAGTATCTTCAGTTTTCGCTCCTCGGAAAATAGTTCTTGGTAATATTATAACTAATAGCACTATTTTATATGGAGATGATTTAAGAGAAAGTATTAGACCAAAAATTCAAATCACTATGCAAGAAATAATAAAAAGTACTTTTATGAATCTAGTGATTTCCCTTTTCTCTATAGCAATATCGATCCTAAAGAATTTGAATTCAATGAAATATCAATTAGAAGCCATTAAATGGTCTTTAAAAACATCAAATTATTATTGTTTTCGAGATTCAGAAAATCTAAAAAATATAACTCAGCGATTTGTTTCATTTGAAGTAATTCGATCGCAACAAAAAGGTTCCAGATTTTTTTCTCAGTTTCTTGAACTAAGACATTCACCACGAAATAATATGGCTTTCATGATCCGATGCCCAATACGAATAATAAAAATACATATGAAAGCAATATTGTATAAAAAACTAATGATCAAAAAAGAAAAGACTAAAATTCCATATAAATCTACGAAACCTCTTATTCCCGATCACGTTTTTCCTCTGAGAATTTAAGATATATTAAGGCAACAAAAAGGATAGAAAAGTGCTTTTGGACCAGGATCGGGAAATGTTGCGTTTATCAATTTCTGATTAAAAACTTGGATTTAGAAGATTGTATTTTATACTTCATGATATCACTTTTTTTGACAAATAAATATTAAAATAAATAGATCAGAAATTTACAACATTGATAAAAAAACTGTTATTTAGGTTTGAAATATAAAAATATAAATACTTTAAAATTAATTTAAATTTGTAATTTAACATTTTTTAAGACCCAAATTGTATTTTGAAACATTAGATAATTAGAGGAAAATAACTCGCTCGGTGAGAAAATGGCTGAGGCAATAGATATCCGTGAGCTCTTTTTCGATATATTAGATATAGTTAAATTTGAACTTAAATTTTACAGATATAAAGAATCTCCTATGTTCGAACGCATTGTAAAGACTCGCATGTTTCAGCAGAAGCTCCAAAAATTAAAAGATTTCATCAATACATACTTTGATATTATGTATAAAGATGAAAAGAGCCCAATTAATCAAGCTGCGCTTCACACACAATTAGATAATATCGCAAGATTGACAAATTATTATGATGATCTCTCAGATTTCTACACAGATCATACTAAAGTAATGATTACAAAAGAAAAACTGCAAGGATTAATTGATTATTCACATGTCGAGATTCTGTTTTTGGTGTTTACCAATATTCTAGATTGGGAACATTACAAGGCTAGTTTATTGTTTCCTACGGATAAAACTAAAGAAAAAATCTTAAAAGAGTTCCTCGCTAAGTTAGCAAGTGCAGATATAAAAGACGTAGATGATATAGTAGATTTGGAGCAATCAATTGAAGACTTTGTACAAAGTATAGAAGTTTAACTTTTGAACCTAATTTTATTAAACTCTTTTAAAAATTTTCCAAAAAAAATATTTTCCTCAATTGGAAGTAATTTGTATATTATTAAGAATGCATTTTTAATCTATAAAAATAAGATTTTTATTAATATTAGCTTGTTCTATTCATAAGATTATAAATATTAAGGGAATGATGTGTACAATAGAGCTAAAATTATATGGTGATTTAAGGGAAAAGATAATTCAATCAAACTATGGTATAGGGATTCCATGCATTATCGATATTAAAATAGAGGGAATTTCTGTAGTATCTATTAAACAAATTTGGAATTGTCAAGGAAGAAATTAGTCACATTTTTGTTAATAATATATATTTTAATCCTAAAAAAGAAATAAAAGATGGAGATCGGAGTGGAATATTTTCAAAAAGAATAGGTTTAATTTTTGTTGAAATTAAGAATCCATTATAGAGATATTGGGCTGTTAAATACTTTTTTTCTCATGAGAAAATAGACAATGAATAGAATTAAATATGTAATTTATTATGTATCAGCTTAAGCACTTCAGAACATAATAAAAATATAGGAGAACTTAGGGATTTAATTTTCAAAATGGCGGATTGCATCGATAAAATCTTGGAAGTTTGTGAAAATAGTGAGATAAAGAGATATAAAGCTTTAATAGAATTAATGCAGGATCTCGATAAAGAAATATCAAATGCAATACGCGTTAGAAATTGTTTGCTTTTACTCGTTAATTTATGCTTTAATCCCGAATCCCCAGATTTTGCGTATAATAGGGGTAAATCAACAAAAACTCTATCTGGAGAGGAAAAAATGGAAATGCAAGAATTATTAAGATGCGAATTTAATAATTGAATTTATTTTAGAAAACTGCAAAATCTGTTTCTTTCCACTTCTCATATTGGTTAAAGATATCCTCAATTTTTCCTAATGTCTCGATGAGTACTTTTTTTGTTTTTTTATCATCTTTAAAAGTCTCAAAAATTATATCATATATCTTAACATCATACTCTTGCGTAAGATCAGAGATTTTTCTAATATCTTCCATTAGAACATCTTCCTCTTTTAATTTATTGAAAGCATTTTCCACATTTTCTCTTAATTTAATAGTTGCATTTAATGATTTCGAGCATTTATCAAGTAATTCTTGTTCCTTATCGCGCACAATTGTTTCTTCTTCGGATAAATCATTTTTTTCTTCGACAATTTCAAGTCTTTCATTTAATAAATATTTTACACGTTCATAAATTTTGATTGCCTCATCTATTTTATTTAAACCTTTTATTAGATGATTAGTGCTATTGAGTCTAGCTTCAATAATTTTTAAATAAGCATCTTCATAATAAGTTTGAATCTCACCAAAAGTACTTTTTTCATATTCACTAATCCCATCATAAATTTTTTTTAATTCATATCTCAGTTTGTAGGTTTCTTGAGGTGTTATATTTTCTTTATTAAGCTGTTTATAACTATTATTTGTTTCTTGCTTAACTAATAAAACTCTCAAATACATTATATGAGCCTTTTTTTCGATATTTGTAATACTTCTAGATTCTCCCTCACGTTCACAGAATTTAAAGATTGTTAATGCATCATTCATTAATTTATTGAATTTATTTTGATTAGTCCTAATATAATATTTTGAATCTTGAACCTTTTGAATACCTCTATCCATTTGAATCTCTAATTCAAAGATATAATCAATTACACTAACCTGCTTTCGTTCTGATAAAATTCTTGATTTATATGACATATCTTTTTCTACATTTTTGCTAGCTAAAATCCAAAAAATAGCAGCAGGAAACCAAAAAAATATAGTAAAAAAGATCATTTTAAAAGTACTTCCAAGTAGAAAAATTAGGGAATAGGATAGTAATAATGTAATACCTTTACTTATTTGTTCAGATAGTTTAAAGAAAGAAGCGGCAGTTCCTTTATGTTCAGGCATATTAACATCAATCATGACCGCATTTCGATTAGCTACAGGCCCAGCACCTAACATTGAAGCCAATAAGGCAAAAAAGAAGAAAATTATATAATTAGGATAAGCTACGAATATTTGGCTAATTGTACGTATAATAAAAGAAAATAATTTACTAGTGGGAATTGGATCTGGATAAACTATACCTAAAAGTGTCGGATCTATAGGTCTTAGTGAAAGGAGCAATATTATAGCAAATGGGATTGAAAATATTAAACATATAGTAGCTAATCTAGCTCGGTTTTTTTTATTTCGACGAAATAATATATCTCCTAAGCGCGCAAATACTGCATTTCCAAGAAGATATCCAACACCAATCATTCCTGCAAATATTGCAGCTGTTTGAAGTCTAATTTCTATAGGGATTTCGTTGAAATATTGTAATGTCAACATTGAAGTCATAAAATATACTAAAACTGTACCAGGAATAATAGAAAAAAAACCTTGGATAATTAAATAAAGATTTGTCTTCTTTTTTACTATAAATCCTAGATCTTTTTTTGAAATTCGATAGCTATATTCTAAATCTAATTCTATTAAGTCTAATAGTTCATTTTCACCTGCTCCACGCTGAGGGATTTTAACAAAAAATAAAATAAAAATAACCATAATACTTATTCCAGATAAAATAAGAAAAGGAAACCTCCATGTGAAGATAGGACCAAGAAAAGAAGATAATCCCTGTCCTGCCCCATTGGATATTGAACTTAAGATTGCTAATGTCCCAAACCAACCAGACCTTTCTTCAGCGGGAATTGCATCAGAAATAACCGAATATCCAATTGGTAATACACATCCTAAACCTGCTCCGCTTGACATCCTTGATATTAATAACATAAAATATGTAGAAGAAAATGCTGTTAAAAGCATTCCAATTGTCCATGAAAAAGCGCCTACTATGAGTACTTTACCTCGATCAACTCGATCTGCCCAATAGCCCCATAATAAAGCAAAAAAAGCACTAACTAATACAAAAAAGGCATCAGGAATTGCAATTAAGGCTTCTGGTATATTAAACTCTTGTTTTATAGCAGCATAACTAGGAATTAGCATACTAGCACATGCAGTCGAAACAAAAAGTAAAAGCATGACTAATATAATTGGGGCTAGATCTTTGAATTTCAACGATGTAAGTTGAAAGCGTCCAATAAGCAATTACCATTAGTATATAATTATAATAAATAGCACTTGAGACTTAAAAAAATTTACATTGATTTATTCTAATGATAAGTAATAATCAAATGTCGCATCAACATGAATTTTGAGGGTATCAAGCAATTTTATTTTAGTATCAGATTGAGTTAATATTAACGGTAATTCAGTACATCCTAAAATAGCTCCATTTACTTCATAATTTTCTATAATTTGAATTAATTTTTCTTTTGATTCCTGCTTAAAAAATCCTACAACTAATTCATCAAAAATTATTTCATCTATAATATCTTGTTCTAAATTTGAAGGTGTTATTACCTCGATACCTAATTTTTTGCAAGTATATTGATAAAAAGTGTTCTGCATTGTAAATTTTATCCCAAGAAGTAATAAATTTTTCATATTTTCTTGGTTTGCCTTTTCAGCAGTAGCTTTCACAATACTCAAAATTGGAACTTCTGATAAATACTCCAAATCATCATAAACAGCGTGCGGAGAATTAGCAGCCATTACTATAAAAGATGCACCACCACTTTCTAATGATTTAATACCGCTCATTAAATATTCAATATATTCTTTTTTATTTCCACCGAGCTCAAGATCAATAAGCTTTTGAAAATTCAAGCTGAAAATTAATACTTCAGGATAATTATAATCATTAAACTTACCATAGTATTTTTCAAGAAGTAGATCATAATATTTAATTGTGGATTCATAGGACATCCCTCCTAAAATTCCTATTCTTTTCATTTTTCTAAAACATACTCTCAAATTTATTGTAGATTACTAATAATAAATCTTATCTGTAATAACTTTTCCTTTATCTGAAATCTCAATTCCTTCCATTTCTAGCAACTTACGCTTCATTTTAATACCTCCTTGAAATCCTCCTAATTCCCCATTTGTTCTAATTGCTCGATGACATGGTATGATAATTGGAAAGGGATTTTTAGCTAAGGAATTCCCAACAACTCTCGCGCCATTATTTATACCTAAATGAGATGCAATTCGTTTGTAAGTACTTACCCAACCTCTTGGAATATCATTTTCAGCTAATAACACACGTTTCTGAATTTTTTGACAAATATCAAAATCAAGGAGGTCTAATGTTAACTCTACATTTTCACCTTTCAAAAATCGCTGAATTTTCTGGCTTAATAAGATAATTGATGAGTTTGATCCTATTTTAATCTGTTTAAATATTTCTCGAGCTTTAGTTTCGGAGTTTTTTAGAGGATCACTGAGAAATATACGTTGTATTTGTAAATTTGAATTAGCTTCATTCCAGATTATAGTAAAAGTATCAAATGGAGAACTAAAAGTAGTATAAAATAAGAAATTCATCCCTAGTCAATATATTTGATAAAATAAAAAATTTGTTTTATATCCTTATTAGACTCTTTATTTTCAATTAAATAGCTGATACCGATAAAAAAAAATTATATATTTCATTGAAAACATGCTAAATAATTCTTGTATGAGGGAAAAAAATTATTGAAAATCCCGAAAAATTGAAATAAATGTCAATTTTTTTCCTATAACCAATGCATATACATTATATTTAACTATAAAGTTAAAAATTTAAAAGAAAAAAAAGATTACAAATAATAATTCCATAATCTAAAATTAGAGCTGAAAAGAATGAAAACTCTTGTAACTTATATGACGCAAACAGGCAACACTAAAAAGATAGCTGAAGCAATATATGAAACAATTTCAGGAGATAAAGAGATTAAACCTTTAAATGAAGTTGAAAGCTTGGAGAATTATGGGTTTACGTTTATAGGGTTTCCCATTCATCAAATGGGACCACCACAGATAGCATCAAAGTTCATTGAAACGAAAGCAAAAAATAGAAAAATAGCGCTCTTTGTCACTCACGCTACTCCTCTAGGAACCCCATTCATTGAACCCTTAGTAGGTAAATGCAAAGAATGTGCCGATGAATCGGATATGGTCGGCATTTATAATTGTCAAGGAGTACTCGCCCAACAAGTAGCAGATATGCTCTTAAAAGTAGATAATCCTAGACTTCAACAGTTTGGAAAAATGCGAGATGCAACAGTTGGACATCCGAATGAACAAGAAGTAGAAAACGCTCGCAATTTTGCAAAAGAAATAATGGAAAAACTATAGCTTTTTTTTTTAATTTTTACTCTAAATTCAATGATGATTCAATGGAAAGGTGAATTTTTAATCTGATTTCAATGAAAATTTTATCGAAAATTCAAGATAAAATATAACCTCAATCAAATCTTAAGATAAGTAATATCACTAAAATATATTTTTAATCGTGAAATCATCGTTTCACGATCAAGTTTAAAATAAGCGTTTATTTAGTCTTTCCTTCCAAAGTCTCACTAAAATAGAAATAGACTTCAATCAAAAGTTTAAAAATATAACCTAAATCCTCAAATAATAAAATTTAATTATTTGGGGGTGTTTTTTTATATATAGTAAAGGGCCTATGGATTAGTGGAAGATCGTTCGCTTGGCATGCGAAAGGCCGCGGGTTCAATTCCCGCTAGGTCCATTCTCAGTTTCTATTTCAGGGTAAATTTATACAAATTAACTAGTGAATCTTTATCATTATCCAAGATTAGGAAATTTTCATCACTTAAAATATTTAATATATACTAGGGGAAAAAAATAAAAAAAAGAAAACCCTAAAATTTCGTCTACTCTTGTCTAATTGCTAACTTCAATCGTTAAACTTCATTATAAATTAAATATTAAACAATAAAGATTTTTTACTTTTTGGAATTCTGTTTAATAATAAGTTGGGTTAATTTTGTGAAAGCTTCTTCAATATTCTCACCTGTTTTTGCGGAAGTTTCTATATAAATACTGTCTTGATTTTCAGCAAAATCTTTTACATTATCAAGATCAATCGCTCGATTTATATCTTTGACTAAGTCTAATTTATTACCTATTATAATAAATGGAATTTTTTTATGCATAATTTCAAACATTTCTGAAAGCCATTGTTTTAAATCTTCATATGAGTTAAGGCTTGTAAGATCAAAAATAAGCAAAGCACCATTAGTTCCTTCATAATATGATTTACGGAGAAATTTAAACTTTTCTTGTCCTGCAACATCCCATATAACAAGTTTAGCATAATACTTTTCATCTAAATTAATTTCTTTTGTTAAATAATTAATACCTATAGTGGTTATATAATCGTGAGAGAATTTATTTTTTACAAATCGATATAGGATACTAGTTTTGCCAACTGCAGGAGCCCCTAAAAGGAGTATTTTAAAATTATACTTTTTCATAAGAATTTCATTCAGAGATTTTCTAGTTTTTATTGAGTAAAACAATAAACTTGTATATTTATTTATGTTATCTCAAGAGATAATTTTTCTTTTTGTTTAAAGCTAATTCATTTAATATTTCACACTAATAAAAATTTCATGATTTTTAAAAATATTTTAACTTAAAATCTTTAGGTTTAAATAAGTGTTTTATTTGATATAATCTATGACGAAGCTAAAAAATAAAAATAAATCTATAGCCCTAACAATAATTCTTTTTAGCTATTTTGTTATTCCATTTATAGGAATACAATTAGTTAATTCTAATCCTTATAGTCAAAATCAAAACATTAAAGTAGATACAAACTCTTTAAAATCCGCAATTAAAAACTCTATCAATTCAAATGAGATTAATCAAGAGGATTTTTCAAGTATTAGTAATCTAAAATTTGATAGTGACCTTAATAAATTACTTACAAATTTGATTGAAACCCCAAAAAAAGAACAAAAAAGTATAAATGTTATTGTATCATTTGATGAATCTTTAAGTAAAGGAGAACGTATCCAAATCTTAGATTCTGTTTTTGATAATTATGAATTAAAAAATAATTACGATATAATTTCTGCTACTCATGTAAAAGTCAATCCAACTCAACTAATAATAAAGAGTGAATTAATAGAAGATTTAAATTCAATAAAAGAAATTCATGAATCGAAATTTTATCAATTACCTTATGTTAAAGATGATACTCTTCAATTAAGTGCTCTAAATAGTGAAGACTATCCTAATTGGTGGCTTCCAGCGATTGGAGCAGAAAGTCTGCCATACAACGGAACTGGGGTGAGGGTAGCAGTGATTGATACAGGAATATATCATCATCCTGATTTGAATATTGTAAAAGAACGTAATTTTGTTAGTGAAGAGGGGTCGAACGAATATAACGATCTTACTGGTCATGGAACCCATGCCGCAGGAATTATTGCTGGTGATGGTGAGGGGTCTTCTGGAAAATATCGTGGTGTGGCTCCAGGTGCATTATTAATTAATGCGCGTGCGGGAAATGAGAGTGGATTAGCTGAAACAGATATTATAGCTGCAATTGATTGGAGCTCTAAACCAACGAGTCTAGGAGGAGCAGGCGCAGATATAATTTCTATGAGTTTTGGTGGAGGGTATCCTTATGTCTCTGATATTATAACGGATGCAATATCCAATGCTGCAGATGATTATGGTGTAATCTTTGTCGCATCAGCAGGTAATTCTGGTCCTCAATATTTTAGTGCTTCCAGTCCAGCATCAGGTAAAGATGTAATATCAGTAGGAGCTATTAATGAAAATAGAAGTTTAGCTTCTTTTAGTAGTTGGGGACCAACTTTTGGATATATTGGATATCCTGATGTTGTAGCACCTGGTGTTAATATCATCTCAACAGTAGCTAAAGGTTCTACATTTTCTCAAGAGGAACGTTATAAGGGTGATTATTTCGATTTTGCTGGTGATGCTGATTACAGTCCATTGAGTGGGACGAGTTTTTCTTGTCCAATGGTTGCGGGATCATTAGCAATTCTCTTAGAAGCCTATCCTAATATAACACCTGAGACTGCGAGGATAGCTTTATTAGAAGGAGCTAGGCCACTCATAGACGAAAATGAAGATGATATTCTTAAATCAGGAGCTGGTATAATAAACGTCACTGCTTCTTTAAATTATTTAGAAACTATTTCTCCTGCTTATAATGATACTGCAAAGATTTATCCAGATAATCTCCCTGTTAAACCTTATGATTTACTACATTTTCCTGGAGACCACCAAAAATTTAATTTAACTGTGATTTCTGGCGATTCTAATACTTTTAATCTTGAAATCCCAAATAACATTCAAGGTATATCTCTTTCCACTGATAAATCTACATTAATTTTTTCAGAAGCCGGAGTTGATTTTATAGAACTTGATATTGAAATAGAACAGAACGCTATTCCGGAGATAAAAATGTTTCAAATAAATCTTACATCTGGGATAAAAATCTATGATAATATAAATATAACATTAGATATTCGGTTGCCAGAATATCGAATTCTAATGGAATCTTATCATGGATTAAATGATTGGTTTGCTGATGAAGATATTGGATATACATATTACCAGATGGGATTCTATGAAGCTATGAATGATCTTACTGAATTGAACATCTCTATTGACTATAGTATGGAATATTGGACTCCTGATTATAATAGGAATATTAATAATTCCTTACTGACGGAAGAAAGGTTAGCACAATATGATATAGTAATTTTACAAAATCCAATTTTGCCTTATAGTCCAAGTGAAATAAGAAATTTAGAAACTTACTTCAACAATGGAGGTAATCTACTATTTTTAGGCACTAGATCTCAAGATTTGATTGTAGAGAATGTTAATTATCTTTTCTCAAGATTGGGAATTGATATTCAAGTCAATGAAGAAAATGTATTAGATGACGAGTGGTTGGGCATAGGTGCGAGTGTAAGTTCTCAAAATGTACATAATTTTAATGATTCGAGGATCTTTAATAATGTTTCTCAATTTTATTGGTTTTATGGTAATACTTTTACAATATCAGATAATGCTCATTCTATTGCTACTATTGATAATAAGACCGTAGTGGCACTTTATGATGGTACAGAACAAGCTAAAGGAAAAGTATTAGCTTTTGGAGATTTGTATTGGCTCTACGATCAATATGATGCTAGTTCGTTTGCTCAAGATCATCATAATTTATTGACAAATATAATTGATTTTTTGCTACCATCAGATGAAATATCTATAAACATTGATTTAGGAAAAGAAAGCAATTCAAATTCGCAAAACAAAATATCTATTTCTATAAAAAACCAAACCTCTGAAACACCCATTACTGATAGTGATTATAGTTCCTTGAGTGTGATGATTAAAAATGGAATATTTCAAGGTCCGATTTTATTAAATACCTCAAAAGCAAGTGAAGGAATCTATTTTAATAATTCCTTTAATTTGCCTATTACTAGTAGTACACCTTATACGATAATTGTAGATCTAATGGTTGATTCAAAAGAATTTAATAAAACAACAAAAATACTATATTATGATTATAATGCTCTGCCAAAAATTAGTGAAATATCATTAAGTAAGTCATCAATTACTAGAGCTAACAATCAACAAAATTATATCATCGCAGAATTAGATACTGGTTTATATAATGATTTTAAAGGATATCTTTCTATATATTCTTACTCGTTCTATAACTCTAAACAATCTACCAATAAAACATTAACATTCAGTTATTTAGGATCGGGAAATAATTATAGTGAAACATTTAATCCAGAAGTAACAGATCCCTCAGGATATGCGATATTCTATTTAGAACCTTTAAATTCTAACTATTCAACTTCAAACTCACCAAGAATTTCTTTTAAAATTGAAAATAATCCTCCAGAAATCTTGAATGAGAGTTCTAGTTTTGATTCTAATACTTTTGCCAATACTGAGACTGGAGGTAAAACAAATGTTTATAGGTTTAATCAAGGTAAAACCCTAAATTTTGTAGTAGATGTAAGAGATACAGTTAATTATGAGGATAGTCCATCTAACATGAGAGTCTTTATTAATCTCTTTATAACAGTGGCAAAAGAGAGTGGACATATTATACTTATCTATCCAGATGTTATTGATGTTGCTGAGTTAACCTATCAAACAAGCTCTAATAAATATCAAGGTAGTTTTAGTATTCCAAATACGATGATATATAGCACAATTTCAGGAACAAAATCTATCTCAACCACTACTAACTTTGATTCAACCTCAAATTCTGGATATCTAGGGATATTACTTATTACTGTATATGATAGTGAAGGAGGATATGATGATTTTATTATAGTAATACTTATTTCAGGGGCATTATTTGACTTTTCTTCTCTTATATACATTATTCCGATAGTAATTGGGATTATTGCAGTTGTTAGTATCCTTATCTATTTTGTAAGAAGACAAAAACGGGTGAAAGTTTCTGAATACCAACCAAGATATCAAGATTATTATTATGAACCATCTTATGAAAAATCTGAAACAACTTATATAACACCCGAACCTTTATCCAATCTTAAACAATTTTATTGCCCCTTCTGTGGGCAATTTATCGCACAACCCAAAAAATTCTGTCCTAGATGTGGAGAAGCTCTTTCTTTTACTGAGCAAAACGAATAATACTTTAAATTCTATTTTTTTTTATTTGGTAAGTGTTAATACCTTTCCATCTTCTAGTCCAACATATACTTTAGAAGTAATATCAATAAATAAGCCTGTATCAACAATGCCAGGTATATTTAATAATTTCATATTCAGCTCACTTGGATTGCTAAGTCCACCAAAGTTTACATCTATAATAAAATTTCCATTATCACTAATTAAAGGACCACTTTTGGATTGAGCCATACGTAGAATTGGTTTTCCTCCTAACTTTTTTAATTTTTCCATTATTGGAAAATAAGCCATAGGGATAACCTCAATCGGAATTCCCCGTTTCCAATTAGTACCTAAAGTATCAGATTTTTTTCTAAAATCCACAATTATAATAAGTTGTTTTGAATTTGAAGCAATAATTTTTTCTTGTACTAAGCACCCTCCACCACCTTTAATCAAATTAAGATCTTTATCAACTTCATCAGCACCATCAAAGTCTATGTCTATATTTGGATACATCTCTAAAGATACTAACTGTAAATCATTTTGTATTATTAACTGATAAGCTTGAAACGAGCTTGGTATGCATTTTATATTTAAAGTATTTTCTTTATTGATTTCACCCAATCTTTTCACTGCATATACAACTGTAGAACCACTACCAATCCCTACGATCATATCCTTTTTAATATTTTCTTCCACAGCTTTTATTGCTGCGTTCTTTTTTCCTAATTCTACTAAATCTTCAGACAATTTTATCAAATAGAGATTATAATTTTAATAGATTCAATATTCTGATTGCTAAAAATGCGGCATTATCCCCCCTATCAATACCAACACATGCAACAGGAACTCCAGGAGGCATTTGAACAATTGATAATAAGGCATCTAATCCTCCTAATTTAGCATTTACCGGTACGCCTATAACAGGTTTATTAGTTTTTGATGCAATTACTCCTGGTAAAGCAGCAGAAAGTCCAGCAACAGCAATATATAGTAATGATTCAGAATTATTTAAATATTCATCTAATAGTTCTGGATTTCTATGAGCAGAAATAATTTTAAGGTCATATTTTATATTATTATCTTTTAAAACTTTTTCTGCTTTTTCATAAACTTCTTTATCTGAAGTACTTCCTGCAATTATAGAGATTAATGGTTTATTTATAGAACCATTGTTTTTATAGGACATAAATAATCTAAAATTTCTAGGCATAAAAATAATGCTAGTTATTTTTTAATATGAACACTGAAAAATATCTAATTAACTATTTTTTATTTGTTTTAAATTTGTTTATAATTACCATTTTAGGGAATTATAAAAAAGTTTAATATTTTTTTAACACTTCCTAATTTAAAATTTAAAATTTTTAAAAATAAATTAGTAAAATAACTAAAAATTGAGGGATAATATATAATGGAAATGAAAGAGGTATGGCTAATTGATTATGCAAGAACTGCTTTTTCACGTTCAAGACCAAGACAACCAGAGAGAGATGTTTTCGGGGAAATTCGCGGTGATGAACTTCTTGCTACATTATTAATGGAATTTTTTGAATCACCTAAATACTTGGGAAATAAACCTGTTGAGAAAAAGGATATTGAAGAATTTACTGTAGGAAGTGCAATGGGTGTGTATGAAGCATGGACATATGGTGGCAGAATTCCACTATTCTTAGCTGATTTTCCTGTTCATGTACCTGGTTTGTTTGTTGATAGACAATGTGGATCGGCAGGGTCTGGTATGCATGTAGGGATAATGGAAATTATGACAGGTAATAGTAAAATCTGTTTAGCAGGGGGTGTTGAACACATGACTCGTATTCCAATGCAAAATGACCATGTCAATGCAAATTTGAATATTGTTAATAAAAAAAGTAAATGGTATAGACCCCAATATGATTTAATGAATGCTATCAATATGATTCAAACGGCTCAAAAATTATATGAACAAGAAGTTCCTGCTTTTACAAAGGAAGACTTAGACAAATTTGGTGTAAGAGCACATAATTTGACAGTAAAAAATACCGAAGATGGTTGGTTTAAAGGTGAAATCATTCCTGTTGAAGGTCATGTCGAAGGTAATGTAGAAGAGCCAATGATGGTTGATCATGACATGGCGGCTAGAAAATCTACTTTGGAGGCAGTTGCGGGATTACCTAGACTTTCGAGACCCTTTTATCTAGAGAAAAATGGCGGTAAAGAAGGTTATATGGAAAGGGAAGGAACCGATAAGGGAGTTATTACTCCTGGAAATTCTTCACCTCTTAATGCGGGAGCCACTACATGCCTTATAATGGAAGCAGAGGAAGCCAAGAAAAGAGGACTTGAACCTATGGCTAGAATTGTATCAATTGGATGGGCTGGCGTAGATCCTAGTGTTATGGGGAGAGGTCCAGTACCCGCTACGCAAAAAGCTTTAGATTTTGCGGGATTAAAGGCTGATGATATTGACTTTTGGGAAATAAATGAGGCATTCACAATTGTAACTCTCAACTGTATGAAGGCATTTAATATTCCTGAAGAAAAGGTTAATGTTATGGGGGGATCAACAGCAATTGGACATCCATTAGGCTCAACAATGATAAGATTACCAGGGACTCTCGCCCGAATTTTAAAAGATAACAAGGCTAAATATGGTGTTGCTAACGCCTGTTGTGGAGGAGGTCAAGGCGTTGCTACTATATTAGAGAATTTAGATGCTTAAATTCATTAAAATTTAAATTTTTAATTTTTTTCTTTATTTTACTATTTGCATTGATATTTGTATTTTTATATTACAACTCTTTTTTTATACGTTTTCTGCGAAATATTTAAATATTAAACTATAACAAATAAACTTACAAAGAAAATAAATTAGATGTGAAATTAAAATGACCGTTTATAAAAGTATTCAATTAGTTGGAACCTCTGATAAGAATTGGGCAGAGGCCGTAAAGAATTGTTACGAAGAAGCCAAGAAATCTCTCCGTGGTATCCGAAACATACAAATTGTTGAATCAGATGTAAAAGTAAAAGAAGACATTGATAAATTGATATATAGGGTTCGGGTTCAAGTAAATTTCCAATTAGAAAGATAAAAAAATTTTTTAACCAATTTTTTTTAATATTATATTACCTATAATTTTGATCTATGGTTAAATTTTAAAAGTAACGAATATTATTTAGATTTTAATAGTAATAAGAAAGGGGCAAATATGTTTCAGTCATTTGGTGATATCTTAGATATTTTATCTGACCCAATTGTTCTTCGATATCTTATCGGTGGTATAGTAGTTATAATAGTCATAATTGTATGCTATGCGATTCATAAGAAATTGATGGAGGATTAATTTCTTCAATTACTTTTGATATCATTCTCTTTTCTTCTTATATTTTAAGTCATCTAATATACGTCTTACTTGAGATCTTGCTTCTAATGCATATTTGAAATCCGAATCGACTTCTAATACTTTCTCATAATAATCTAAAGCTTCATTATATTTTCCTAAAGCCTCACAGACCAATCCTAGATTATAAAGACAATACTTATAATCTGGTTTGATTTTTAAAGCCTTTTTGAAAGATTTCTTAGCATTCTCAATTTTCCCTAAATTAAAATAAGCTAATCCCAAATTATAACATGCTCGATAATTTTTTGGGCTTAGAATGGTAATTCTCTCAAAACATTGTTTAGCTTTTTCATATTCAATTGTATAATCATCATTTAGATATCCTCCATAATCAAATAATATTTCTATTAACAACTCTTTAATTTCTTCAGAATTAGGAAAATCTTCAAATAATTTTTCAATAATTTTTAAGGCTTCTTCATAATTTTCTTGATTCTTTAAATCTTTAACTTTTTCAATAAGTTCCTTAACATCTTTTAAGTTTGTCATGAAAAATTTTCACTTTTTTTAAGAAAAGAATAGAATCTTAATTAAATTTCATTTTCATACCAAATATATCGTGATTTCTTAATTCCAAGTTTTAGGAAAAGACTTCTTGAAGCACCATCAGAATCAGGACATATAAAAAATACTTTATCAAGTTTTAGCGTTCTCTTAATATATAATTGTAATTCTCGGATTATTTTCTCTTCAATACCTAATTTAAATGAATCATTCTTTCTAGTAATAACTTGATGGATTAGTACTCTATCATTTCCTAAATAATCTCTAGAAAGGGTATACGTTCCAAAACCTAAAATTTTTCCATCTTCTTTTGCAATAACCATTGAATTTCTATATTGAAGATCTAGGGTCCTCCGATTTAATTCTTCTTCAAACTTTTCCCAATGAGAGAAGAAATATGCTTTATTCGCGATAAATTCTTTAAAAATTTCTTGTAATGCTTCTTTATCCTTTCTAGGGTCGTATCTGTCGATAACAATCAATTTTTTCACCGATAAAATATTGATATTTAACAGAATATCCATTCTTTAATAAAAATTTTTTTTTAAGACTAAAGATAATTTAAAATGATATATATGAGCAATAAAAATAATGAGGAAATAATTTCAGTTCCTTTAAAGAAATTAAGAGAAGGTGTTATTATCCCAAAACCTTCAAAATTAGGAGATGCAGGTGCCGATGCACGAATTATGGGATTTAAAAAGATTATTTTTGAAAATAATAAAAAAGAACTTATTGAAGTAGATGCGGATACTTATACATTGGAACCTCTAGAGAGAATTGGTTGTCCATTAGGATTTTCAACAGCAATACCCACAGGTTTTTATTTTAAAGTAGTTCCTCGAAGTGGACTAGCATTATGGGAGGGGTTATCCATTGTAAATTCTCCGGGCACAATTGATGCGGGATATAGAAATGAATGGATGGTAATAGTAGTAAACTTATCTAATAAAAAGGTTACATTGAAGAAAGGAGAAAGGATTTGTCAAATCATTCTATCTAAGTTATATAATTATAAATTTGTTGAAACGGATAATCTTACTGGATCAGAACGTGGACAAGGAGGATTTGGCTCAACAGGTAAAAAATAAGTGCAAAATTATAAATATTTTAAAAGAAAAAATTATAATATGGCTGATTTATCTAAAGAAGAAATATTTATAATTGAAAAGATAAAAGAGCATGGAGGCAAAATTAATTATAAAGAATTGCAAGCTTTTTGTGAAGAAAAATTTGAAGGGGTGAGACTTATTTTAAAAAAATTAAAGGAAAAAACATACGTTGATTATGACGGTATGATCCCTAGTTTTTCTGCTGAAATAGAATTAATAAGAGATAAAGAAATTTCATAAATTTTTCAATAATAATCTTTTTGTTATTTTATTAATTTTCATTATTAACAATACAGTTTAAAATATCTTATGAGTGAGAATAAATCAGAATCTCTTAAAAATCATTTTCTTGAAAAAATTCTGAATCCTAAGAGTATTTGTGTTTTTGGAGCTAATAACAATCTCATGACAACAATGGGTTCAATGCAACTGAGAAATATTATTGCTGGAGGTGGATTTGATGGAAATATATACCCTGTGCATCCAAGATTAGAAAAAGTACAAGGAATTCAAGCTTATAAAACTATTTTTGATATCCCAATTATTCCAGACCTTGCTTTTATAATATTACCAACTAAAATTGTGCCCCAAGTTATGGAAGAATGTGGTCAAAAAGGTGTAAAGCATTTAATTATTACATCAGGTGGCTTTCGAGAAATTGGAGCTGATGGAATAGAACTATCTAAACAAATTGATGAAATAGCTAAGAAATATAACATAAGATTCATAGGACCTAATTGTTTAGGTATATATAATGGATGGTATGGTTATCCTGACAAACAAGATAATTATTTTAATACTTTCTGGATATATAAACCCCATAAACGAGGAAATATTTCGTTGATTAGTCAGTCAGGTACTGTTGCGGCTCAAACTGCTTTTTATACAAATGAGCTTGGAATTAAAATAGGAAAATCCATTTCTGTGGGAAATGAAAGAAATATAGATTTAGTAGATGTATTACACTATTTCAAAAATGATCCTCAAACAGAGGTTATAGGGCTTTATATTGAGGAAATTAAACGTGGAAAAGATTTTATTAGATTAGCGAAAAGTATAACCCCAAAAAAGCCTATAGTTGCAATTTATGCTGGAGGTACAAAAGCCGCAGCAAGATCTATAATGAGTCATACAGGATCAATTAGTTCTGATCATAGAATCTATGAGGCTGCATTTAAAGAAACAGGTATAATTTCTACAAATTTAATTATGGATTTTTTATTTTATCTTAGAACTTTATCACAAGCTCAATCATATAACTTTTTTCCAAAAGGTAATAGAGTCGGAATTATAACAGATTCTGGTGGTCCTGGTGCTATGATGACAAAATCTTCTGAATTATACGGATTGGAAGTACCTGAATTTTCACAAGAATTACAAGCAATAATTAAAATAGATATTCCTAAAACAGCAAGTTCAGTAAACCCTATTGATATTACTTTCCACAACAACTTTACTAACGTATTTATAAAATTCCCAAAATTATTAATGAAATCTAATGAAGTTGATGCAGTAATAGTGTTTGGAGTTTATGATTTTGATGATCTTTTTGATATTATTGAAAAATCAGGCATGAAATTAGATGATATGATGAAAAAAAGAGATGAACTCTATGAAAATATTATTTCTAAATCTGTTAAAAGATTTATGAGAAAATATTCAAAACCTCTATTTTTTGCTGGTCCATTTCCTTATAGATATCGCTGGATGCAGAAATTTGTAGAAGATGATATCCCTATTTTTAGTATGTGGGATGACATAACTAAATGTCTAAGCATTTTATATCGCTATGCAGAATATCGTAAAAATTCAAATCCTAAAAGTGAAACTTGAAACTTTAAAATTTAATTTGGATAAACTCTATGTCTTTCACTAATTATAAATATGTTTTTTCTCTATAATTATTAGAATTACTTCAAAAAGTTAACTTAGATATAAGGAAATTAAACTTTAATTAAGTGGTTTTATCGTTGCCAATCATACTTTTCAATCCGCCTTCAACGATTCTAGCATCGGGATCTAAATTGGGCGTCGAATTAGGCGGCAGTAAAACCATTTTAAGTTTTGATTCTTACCATAATTTATATTCTGAAAGTATAATATTCAGTGAATTAAGTTGGGGTGCTTTTTATCAAGAAGAAGGATTAGAGGATCAAATTGATACATTTGAAACAAAGGAATATGATTCTATTCGGGAAGATCCTGAAGCATTACTCAAAACCATTGTAGAAACGATTTATAATATCATTAATAATGAAAAGTTATTTTATGGAATTGCTGATTTTGAAGTAGATGCGTTTCTTAATCAAAATACTGTAATACCTGGACTAAAATTAGATTATGAAATTATAAATAAACTTTTAGAAGCTCATAAAAAAACTCGAGACAAAAATTTGTTCCCCCAAATTCTCTCTGATTCAAAAGGAATAAAAAAAATAAATATTGAGATTCAAGGAACCAAAAAGCATAAGCTCCATATAATTGGAAATAAATTGGAGGATTTAGCTGATACGTTGAGAATGGCAAAAGGTTTTGCAACCGGAATAGTCTGCACTTCTCGAGGTGCTGCAAATCTTTATATTATGAGTGATAACATTGTATATAGGGAGGATGAAATTCCGGAACTTTATATTGACGAAGAAAATTTAGCTATTATTGAGATGGGAATTCAAAGAGAACTTTTATTTCCAATTAGTTGGTTTAGAATTGATCTGGGTATTAGATCTTTAGAAACTTTAGAGCTCTGGGATAAAATTAAAGATGATCCTAGTTTAAACAAAGCTTTGGATCGCTATGATAAATATGTAACTAGTTTGATATATACAAAATATCGAGATATGGCTTCTCCGGAAAAAATAGGATCAGATTCGGAAAATGATTTTGATAACATGAATCGTAAAGAAAGAAGAAAAGCACTCAAAGATATGGCTCAAGCAATAAAAAAATTAACTGAGGAATATAAAAAATAGAATTTTATTATTCTTTTAGTATTCTAGGAGCTTTGAAATATCCATCTTTTTTGTGTTTAGCATTTCTCAAAGCTTCTTCATTTGTTAGTGATTTTTTAGGAATATCTTCGCGAAAAACATTTTTCAATCCCTCTATTGGATGTGTAGTGGGTTTTACATCGCTTGTATCTAAGTCATTAAGTTTTTTAAAATAATTTAAAATATCTCCTAATTCCTGAGATAATTTTTCCTTTTCATCTTCAGACAAATCTAATAAAGCCAACTTTGAAATATGATCAATAATATCCTTTGAGAATTCTTCCTTTTCTGACATATCTCAGTTCAATAAAAAATAATACTAGATATTAATTAAGATTAACTACCTTACTTAAAATTTCTAAAATGTTTTTAAAAATAATAAAAAGTATTAAGTATTATTTATTTTTAACTTAATTATGGTAAATAAAGAAGATCTAAGGCTTGAAATCCCAAGCTATGCATATATTTCATTAGCGAGACGTGGAATGGAAAAGATCTCTTTAGATCAATGCTTTTTGAGAAATTGCGATAATCAAAATGCTGAATTATTAGAACCCTTTAAGAAAGAAGAATATGAAGATGATAAGATACACACAAAAGAAATATATATTAAATGCAAAAAATGTAATGGTATTTTCATTTTAAAATTAGATACAATAAAAAAAGTCGCTAAATCTACTAAGGATAAAGATGCTGAACCTTTATCGATGGGGCTTGTATATGCTTTAGACGAGAACAAGAATAATCTAGGGCATATTGGCTATTTTTAAATACTTTTTCATTTTTTTTGTAAGAAAATGAGCTTTAAATTATATATATTTGATTTAGATGGAACGTTATTAGATCTTGGAAATATTCGTGATTATGCAGAAAAAATTTTCACACTTACCCTAAATACATTGAAAGCTCCTAAAATACCAGATAAAGAAGAAAGATTAAAATTTTGGTTAGCAGGAAAAGATTTTATCAAAATATTGGATAAGTGGGGCATTTCTGAACCACATAATTTTTGGAAAACATATGATAAAATTGATTTTGAGCAACGAAAAGTTCTAATTAAACAAAATAAAATAGGATTATTTAATGATGCTAAAGAGATACTCAGAAAGATTTATAATAACTCTAATAGACTTGCTATTGTAACTAATACAACTGGTTATGTTGTAGAATATATTTTGAAAAAATTTAATATATCCGAATTTTTTCATGAAATCTTTTGCATGGGACCTGAGATTGATGAGGCATTTGCAAAACCCTCTCCCAGAGGTATTTTGTCAATTTTAAGAAATTTCAACTATAATCATAAGATCTCTAAAGCCTTAATGATTGGAGATTCAATCGTCGATATAATTGCTGCAAAAAAAGCAAATATTTCGTCATGTCTAATTAAAAGACAATTTAAAATCGAAACAAAATCCTATAATCAATGGGAATATCAACCAGATTATGTTATTGAGAGTTTAAATGAATTAATTTATTTGTAAGTAAATAGAATTTCGGGTCTAATTTTTTTTTCATTCAAAAAATTTGTAAACTAATTAAATTTTATAATGAATATTAATGAAAGAAATAAAATACGATAAATTTAGTCAAATTTATGATTTAAGTAGAGGAGTTAATACAAAAACAGTAAAGGATTTAGTAAAATTAACTCACATAAATTCTAATTCGTTAGTTCTTGATATGGGATGTGGTACTGGTAATTATACTGCTGCTCTAAATTATTTTATAAAAGGAATTATTGGTATAGATCTTTCTTTAGCTATGATTAATAAGGCAGTGTCTAAGTTTCCTAATTTAAAATTTATTAATGGTAATATCATAAATCTTCCTTTCCGTTCGAATCTTTTTGATGGATTATATGCCATTCAAGTTATTCATCATATTGAAGATAAGCATGTGTTTTTAAAAGAAGCTTATCGTATTCTTCATAAAAAAGGGTCTATAGCAATACACACATGTTCTCATAATCAAATCAATACATATTGGTTTACTTACTATTTTCCAGAGGGCTTAAATTGGGAATTAAAGCGATATCTTGATACAAAAGAATTAACTCTGCTACTTAAAAAGATTGGATTTTCAAATATAGGAGCAAAAGTATGCTATAAAGATTCAGTTATTTTGAATCAGAGTCCAGAAAAATATTTAGAGAAGAATTTTCGCGATGGAGATTCTATGTTCGCATTATTAACAGAGGATCAAATAGATGCTGGATGCAAAAAATTACGAAAAGATATAAGATCAGGTGCTATTAATAAAGTTCTAAAAGAATACAAAAAAAGAATAGAGTTATATGGAGGATCTTCAATTATTTTTGGTCAAAAGCTCTAAAAGATAGATCTTTAAAAGATTTAAATATCATATATATACTTTTTAATAAACCGGGTGTTTAAGATCTATCTTGGAATAAGTTTTATTGAAGTTTCAGGACAACTAGTAACACAAACACCACATCCAAAGCATAAATCTTTTTTAAAAATAATATTATTGTCAGTATCTAATATTCTCGCTCCAAATTGGCACCTATCGACACAAATACCACATTGAATACATGAATCTTCATCAAAAGTTGCAACAAACTCACTGGGTTCTACCAAACCCTTCATATTCATTAATTTTAATCCCTGCAGTGCTTTGCAACAACATGAACAACAATTACAAATTTCAGAAGGGTAATTTTCATTATTGTTTAATTGATATATAGATAGTTTAACTAATCCTAATTTATGAGTTTCAGAAACAATTGATAATGCCTTTTTCTGTGTTATAATTTCAGCTCCTCCACTCTTAACAAATAAGTCTGCCCTTTCATTGAGATAAATACATGTTTTAATTGGTATGTCACAATTTTGAAGAGTTTTTCGACAAATGCAGTCTCCTAAAGCAATTTTTTCTGCGTTTAATAAGATTTTGTTTATTCTAGTTAAATCAAGAGGAAATTGCCGATTTTCAATTTGAACATTGACTGGAATAGTAATAGCCTCCCATTTTCTTTTGAAATTTTTTAATTCTTCTTCTGACCAATTTTTACTTTCGTTCATCAAGCAATCATCCTTTTATTTTAAAATTACGTGTATAAAAATAAATGTTTCTAAAATTTTAATTATTAAAGCTAATCCACTTTTCTTAAAGCTAAGATAAAATGGAAATATAGACATATTCTTGTTAAATACCAAAATTATTGAGTATTAATGTTAGTTCTTTTTAGAAAAAGAGAAAGTCTGAAAAGAAGCAACCAGAGAATATTTAAAAATTATAGTCAATAGACAATCAATAAAATAATTAGATAAATGGATAGAAATAAATAAATAGACTAGCTTTTAAATAGCAATACATAATTTTGGAATTATTTGTGAACTTATGGCGACAAAATCAGAAGAAGAAGTTTCACTCAGAAAGAAGGTCTGGAAAATCATTAATCAAGTAAATTTTAATAAAGTCTAATAAAAAAGAAAAGATAATATCAAAACCGAAAGCTAATTTTTTATTAGATTCGTCATAAAAAACGATAATAATATTTTTTTATTAACCTAAACCAATAAATGATAATAAAAAGGGGAAAAGTGAAGATCCTAAAGTAACTAATAATTTTTTAATTGAAGTCGGATTAAATGGCCAATCACTAATTTTATCAATTTCCTTGTAATGTTCTTGAATATAATGTATTGATTTATAATATTTATATATTTTATCATCTTTTATTTCATCTTTTATTAAATTAGTGAAATATTTAATATCATTTAATAATTTAGATTTAAGTTTGTGTTTGTAATTTACGATAGCGTGATGAATATTTAAAGTATTTTTATACAATAAAAATACTAGAATAATTGTTATAATTATACTTACAATCATATAAGTATACCCGCTTAAGATATTTTTGATAAAAAATATGAGAAAAAGGCCAATAATACTAAAAAAAGTACTTAAAAGAATTATAGGGATTGAAATTGAAATAATAAATTTGCCAATTTCTTCAAAACCACCAATTTTTAATTCCTCAAAAGATACATTTAGGTTATAGTCTGAAGTACCAAGTCTATTCAAACAGCTGAAAATAATTATTATTAATACTAATGTTGAAGTAATCAATAAAATCCAATAAAAAAATAAATACATTACTAATATTTGTTCAAAAAAATTAATATATAATTTAGGCCCTTCAAGAGAAATAATTTCATTTAAAATAATTACTTCTTTAGATATTATTTGAGGTAAAAAAGATAGAAAAAAAAAACCAATAACATAAATTATTGCTAGTATCAAAGGAAGATATATACCTATTTTTGATTTGAATCTTTTTTGAATAAAAATAACATATCTATCGTATTCTTTTTTAGAGCCAGTTTTAGGATCTAATAAAAGTTTATAATTTTTACTTATCAATTCTTGAAACAATTTTGGTATTCTATTACTCATAAACAATGAAAAAATACCAGTTATTAAAAGTAAAATTTGTGTTAAATAACTAGTAGCGTTTAAATAATTTTCTAATCCATATATATAAATATTACTTACTACTGCAATAATAAAAATTAAAAAATATATGGTTAATGTAATTGGATTATTTAGTTTAAGGCGGGTTGACCATAGTTTATAATTTTTTAAAAAATTTTTATTTATCTCTTGATTTTCTTCTAATTTAATTTGTTTGTCAGAATTTGAATAACTCATTATACACTAATTCATTGAATCTAATGGATACAATATATAAAAATTAATATATAAATCTTTTTAAATAAGAGATTTTAATTATTGGATAAATAAAGAATATTTTATCATTATTTTTACTAATTCTTTTTATCTCTCTTATCAATATCATAATGAATATTTCTTCTATTTATTCTACAAAATATTTAATGCAAGAATAAAATTATTTAAATCATCATTGTTCCTAATTCTATAATAGAACTCCTTTTTTAGAATATGAATATTTATGTATTTTGGATTAATGCAATTTAAAGAAAAAAAAGA
>JAHPZJ010000016.1 GCA_019058245.1 Promethearchaeota archaeon
GATCTATGCCAATCAGATAAAACTCTACCAAGTAAAATTGGAGAAACATGAAAAACTATTAGAGGTAGAAGCTCAAAAAGCTCAGAAAGAAAAAGAACTCGAAGAATTAAAAAAATTAGATAAAAGAGAAATTAAACCATCTAAGCTAGGTAAAATAAAAGAATTTGAAGCGGAATTTAAAGAAGAGGATGTTCTTTTAGATAAGGCAATGAATCTTATTGATGATGCAGAAAAAGCAGTTAAAAAGTATGAACTAAGCATTAAGAAAGATATTCTAGTATATGAAAGTCCATATGATAAAGCAATTTCTAATTATGAAGAAGCACGAGAATTATTCAAAGAAATTGGATGGAAAGATGAAGCTAACCGATTACTTAAAACTATAAACTTTTATAAAGATAAAAAAGAAAAAGATGAGAAATTAAGAAGAAGAGAACAAGAGAAATTAGAACAACCAAAAATTGAAGTGGAATTTTTTAATGTAGATGCGGAAAAAGATTTTTTAGAACGACAGAAGCGATTGTCTGAATTTGAGGAAAAACGAAAACAAGCTGATGAAACGGCTGAGAGAATCTTTAGCATGATTCAAGATGCTGAAAGAATGGCTCAGGAATATGAAATAAAGCTAAAAGATGGTATTTTTGATTATGAGGCCCCATATGAAAAAATTATTGAAATTTATCGTAAGGCTCGCAAAGAATTTGAAGAAATTAATTGGAAAGAAGAGTCTATTAAATTAATTGAGACAATCAATTTCTATAAAGAAAAATTTGAGCAAGATAAAAAAATTCGTGCATTAGAAGCAGAAAAGATTAAAAAGAGAGAAGAAGAATTAATAATTCAACAGAGTTTATTAGAACAAGCACGGAAAGAGCAAGAAAAACTACTTCAAAAGAGAAAAGAAGGCATGGATTTGCGAAAAGAAAGAGTGGCTCAATTTGAAACTCAAAAAGATAAGGCCTTTCGATTAATGGATCAAGCTAAACGTGAATTGAGACAAGATAATTTTGATAAAGCAATAGAATTCTATAAAGAAAGTGAAAAAGTATTTATTGATATAGAATGGGAAGAGGGCATAAAAATGGTTCGAGATTCAGTTGTCATGATTAATAATAAGAAAAAAGCTCTTGAAATTGAACAAAAGGCTATCGAAGAAAAACAAGCTCAAGAAAAACTTATAGAAGAAAAATTAAAAGAAAAATTAGATGAGGCTGAAGTAATTAAAAAACGACAACAGGAAGAAAAACGTAAAGAGGTTCTTAAAATTCAGAGGGAAAAAGAACAGGAGAGACAAATTTCCGAAGAGGCATATAACCTTCTAGAAGAAGGGACAGAATTAATGGATGATGGAAAATTTACTGAAGCATACGAGAAATATATAAATGCACGAGAATTATTCCAAAGTATTAATTGGCAACGAGAAGTATCACGTATAAATAATGAACTATTGTTCAAGCTGAAAAGAGAACAAAAACAAGCTGAAATTCTTGAAGATATTAAAAATAAAAAGATTGAAGAAGAAAAGCAAAGAGCACTTTTAAAAGAGGAAGTAAAAAGAAAACGTATAGAACTTGAGGAACGAAGAAAAGAAGAAAGAAAAGAAGAAGCTAAGAAAGAACTTGATAGAAAGATATCTTTTAAACTGGAAAAAGCAAATAAATTATTGGATAGTTTCAGGTATAACGAGGGAATCCTAATTATGCGAGAGGTGATCCAAAGATTATTAAAATTAGATAGACATGATGAAATTGAAAGATTTAATGAAATAATTAACTATTTTAAGGAAAAAGCAGAAATTCCATTAATAACTGCAGATGTAGATATAAAAAAATCGCAGAGTAGAGATTTTATAGCAGCATATAAAGCTCTTGATGAGGCTCAAGTATCGGCTGTTGATAATAGGTTCATGAAAGCAATTTCTGAGTTAAATGAAGCCAAATTTAAACTTAAGGAATTAAATTTAGAAAAAAAAATCATCAAAGAAATTACTAAAAAAATTACAGAATTCAGAAGCGGAATTAGTAAAAAATCATTAATAGAAGTAAAGTCTATGAACGAAGAAACTATTGAAGATGATATGGAAATTCTCAGAAAAAGGATAGCAGCTAGACGAGAAGAACGAAGGAAAAAGGTTTTAGATTTATTGGGAAAAAATGAGTAATTAATTACGTTATTTCGCTTATATTTTTTTAATAAAGAATAAAAAAAATTTAATTAAATAACTTATTTTGAATTTCATTTTCTACGTCTGATTCAACAACACTAGGAGCAATATTTCTATTTACAGATTCTTCTATTATATATTCTGTTTTAATTAGATCTCGAATTGCTACTCTAATTGCTTCAGATCGATTAGGGAATTTTCCATCAACTACAAGTATTTCAAGCACTTTAAGATAGGATTCAGGTAAGTTTACAGAAATAAGTTTCATCTTAATCATCAATTTTTTTTTATTTTAATTGATAAAAATATATACGAGAGTGATATATTTAAAGGTTTAGTGGAAAATGACCCTCAGAAATCCGACAAAATGTAATAATCCGTTTAAATATTAGTATAAAGCAATATGAGATAAGAAAACTTAAAATTGGTTATACTTTTAGACTTTTAATTAAATATAAGATATTAATTCTATCCAAAAATTTTTATATATGCATTATATGTTACACGTAACGTAAAAAGAATTTTTAAAAATTCGAAAATAAAATTATATATAAAGAATATGTCAAGTATTGAAAACCAATTAAAAGATCACCTAAAGAGTGGAGCTGACTGGGAAAAAATGGAGACTCCTGTTCCAGGAGTTTTTGTAGTTAAAGTTCCTGCTACCAAAACTAAACCAGCATTACTTTTTTTAGAAATTAATCCTTTAAAAGATGATGGAAAACCTTTGAAAAAGAGAGGATTATTTGTCGGTTCTAAAGAAATGCTTTTGAAATTCAGCGAATCTTTGAATGATGATAAAACTTTTCAATTAATTGGAGAACTCGAGAAAATAAATCCTGAAATTAAAACAAAAGCTAAAAAATTAAAAATGTAATGATAAAATATTCCGCTATATTTTCATCAAATTACACTTTATTTATAATTAGATTTATCTTTTAAGAAAATCTTTAATTTATAAATTTATTATTAATTTATTACTACATTAAAAAAGTATAAAATACTTTTACAATATGCCGTTGTTAAATGAATTATAAATTTTAGTGAGAATATAAAATGAGTCATGAAGAGGATGGAGTTCATTGTATTGTGTGTGGAAAAAACTCTTTCAGTCTAGCCCATGATGAATGGATGCGAAGAGCCTTCCCTTTTGTAGAACAAGGACAACTAAAAATGTGTTCCGGATGTGGAGCTAAATACCTGGTCTGTGAGAGCTGTGGAGGATTATATTGTCGAATTCATCCCGCATTAGAGAGTTGGGAGCTGCCAGATAAATGTCCTAAATGTGGATGGGTAAATAAGGATGTAACAGCCTGGGACGGTACGTCTGCTCGCCACTTTTAATACTTTTATTTTATAATGTTAATTATATTTCAAATTATTGAAAATGCTATTGTTTTAATTAAAAGCTGTATTCATTAATATCTCATTTGTTATTTTATTAATTTTAAGTCAAGAAGATTTAAATTTTAAAATATCAATAATTATGTTAATAATATAGTAAATGACATTTGCGTTGGTATAACATGAGTTCAAATATAAAGGTTCAAGTCGCTAATCCTGAACACATTGATGATTTAAGAGAATTAACAAAATTATTGGTTGAGGGATTAGGACAAAAGTTCGATCCAAAACGCTTTGATTGGGGAATTCGGCGACGACTTTACGATCCGCTTCAACGTCATGGAATATTGATTGCAGTAGATGAAGATTCTGGTGATATTATAGGAATGATTATTGCAGAACTAAGAATTGATCCGTTTGGATCTTCTGAAGGTGCTATTAAACAACTTTTTCTGAAAAAACCATATCGTAGAAAAGGATTTGGAAGTCTTCTATTGAAAAAAGCAATGGAACATTTAAAAAAAATTAATGTAGAAAAAGTTAAGGTAAATATTAAGAAAAAAGCTGTAGAAGCTGCTAAATTATATGAGAAAATGAACTTCAAAAAAGTATATGAAGTTCTAGAGTTAGATTTAACCAAAGAAGGCAAAGAAGAATAATTTAAGAAGATGAGTTTAGAAATCCCATGGGTTGAGAAATATCGCCCTAGAACATTTATAGATATCGTAAGTCAAAGCTTTGCTATTAATAATCTCAAGGAATTTGTAAAAAGCACAAATATACCTCATATGATTTTTACTGGTCCAGCAGGAACAGGAAAAACCAGTACTGCTTTAATAATAGCAAGACATTTTCTTAAAAAAGAGGAATTGGATACAAATCTTTTAGAATTAAACGCTTCTGATACTGTAAGAATAGATTTTGTTAGAAATATTTTAAAAAATTTTGTTAATCAAAATTTAATACAAAATGAGTCGTTAAAGTTTGTTATATTAGATGAGGCAGATAATATACCAGGTCAAGTTCAACAAGCACTTAGAAGAATTATTGAAAAAACATCCAATAATGTTAAGTTCATTCTTTTGTGTAATTACATAAATAAGATAATAGATCCGATCATATCCAGATGTGCTGTTTTTAGGTTTGTAAGTTTGTCTAAGGAAAAAATTATAGAAAGATTAAAGTATATTAGTAAAGAAGAAAAATTGGAAATACCTTCTCAGAAAAATGAAGAATTTTTTGAACAATTATATTTTATCTCAGGGGGGGATTTACGGAAAGCTATAAATGCTCTTCAAATGGCTGTTGCTCTTGACCTCTTGGAGAATTTAAATATTAATGAGATTTTTAAAATCTCAGGATTCTTAGATAAACAAATTTTAGAAAAATTAAAATCAGCATTGAAAAATAAAGATTTTATTAAGTCAAAAGAAATAATTCAATCTCTTGATACTTTCGATAGTAGAAATTTTATAAGACAAATAACAGAAATCTTAACGTCGTTGAATATTACTTCTGAAAATTTAATTGAAATAAAGGCTTTTTTTGGAGAGGTAGATTATCGAATAAGTCAGGGAGCAGATGAAATAATTCAGATTTTAGCACTTTTAGCATTTTTAATTCAAAATGTTGAATCTTAACTATTAATTTATAAACACTTCAAGCAAAGGGAGTTTTAATTTGGAACAAGAAATACCGATTTGGAGAATAAAATATCTTCCAAAGAATTTGGATCAAATTTGTGGAAGAAAAAAAATCAAGGAAACCCTAAAACACATAATCCAACAACAAAATTTTCCACATATGATATTTGTAGGAGCTAAAGGTATAGGTAAGACACTAATAGCCCAATTATTTTCAAAAGAGTTTTTAAAAAACAATTATGATGCAAATTTTAAATTAGTTTATGCTGATATACCATTAAGTCAAGAAGAAAGAAAGCAGGTACGATCTGATGCCTATATTTCTACAAGTAAAATAGGGAGTGGTGCTGGAAGAACAATTACAACTCCTGCTTTTATTCAAGCACGAGTAAAACCTTTCGTTCAACTAAGAGTATTAGGTGGTTCTCCCTTTAAAATTTTAATTGTAAAAAATTTTGAAGCTTTAGGTCAAAACCAGCAAGGTTTCAGGAGATTAATGGAAATATATGGTAGAAATTGTAGGATGATTTTAATTACAACTAAAATTTCAAGTATTATTGATCCTATTGTAAGTAGGTGTCAAATCGTATTAATATCTCCTATTAAGTTTATCGATTTTAAAGATTTGATAACAATTATTGCCACAAAAGAGTCATTAGAGATTAATAATGAGGTAATTGAGGTTTTATATAGAATTTCTGAAGGAAAAATATCTCATGCTATAGATCTTTTACAGTTAAGTAGTATCTCAGGAAAAATAATCGATATAAATAAATTATATGAATTTTCTCAAAAATTCCATAATGATCTTATAAAAAGTCTTTTAATGATTGCGTTTAAAGGAGATTTTCCAAATGTTCGAGAATTATCGAGAAAAATCTTATCAAACTATAAATATGATATTAATGAATTCTTCAAACTATTAATTGATGAACTCAATAAAATGCCTTTAAGCAAATTTGTTAGGTGTAAATTAATAAATTACATTGCTGATGCTGATTTTCGCTCTATACTGGGTAGGGACAATGATATTCAAGTTTCCAGCCTATTTTCAAAAATTTGTCTATTTTCAGAATATATATAAGGAGATAATAATTTGTCAAATGTAAAAATAGATATTCCCTGGGTTGAGAAGTATCGTCCAAAAAGTATTAAAGATATGGCTTTACCATCGGCTAGAATGAGTGGTCAAAGGGTGAAATTAGCAGAAGAATTAACCAACTTTATTAAAAATTTTTTTGAAGAAAGAAAAAAAGTAAATATTGAAAATAAACAGATTCGACAATATAATAGAACTTCTATTGATAAAGAACAAAAAGAAGAACTTAAGATTCCACCCGAGAAAGCTGCTGTTTTATTGGAGGGTCCTCCCGGAATTGGAAAAACTTCAATAGTATATGCTTTAGCTAATGATTTTAATATGGAAGTAATAGAAACTAATGCCTCTGATACACGAACTAGAGACAAAATAGAAAAAAGGTTAAAAGAAACAACAAAAACACGTGGAATTATGGATTTTATTACCCAATCAAAAGAAAAATTAATCTTAATCGATGAGATTGACGGGATTTATGGAGTACAAGATAGAGGGGCAATTCCTACTGTAATTGAATTGATTCAGAACACACAGTTCCCTATTATTATGTGTTCTAATGAATATAAAACAAATTTACAATCATTATATAACAAAATCCGAAGATATGAGGTTCACCCTTTACCAAAAAATGAAGTAAAAAAGATTGCTATGAGTATTTTAAAAAATGAAAAAATTACATATCTTAAAGAAGAGGACTTAGAATTAATTATTGATAAAAATAATGGTGATTTAAGAGGTATAATTAATGATATCCAAGGAATTACACAAGGGAACATAGAAGAAGATCATAAGGAATTAATTCTAAACCTTCATCGTGATAATTTAGAAGAAATCTTTTCATTAATTAGAGATTTATTTCAAGTTTCTTCTCTAAGAGAAGCGCGAAGTCTAACTGATAAATCTGATGTTGATTATAATTTTTTATACAAATGGATAAATGAAAACTTATTAACATTTATAAAATCTAATAGAGAGTTATCTGTTGCATTTGAAAATCTGTCTATTGCTGATGAGATTTTTGGAAAAATACGTATAAATCAAGATTGGAGTTTATTACCTTATTTTTTTGACCTTTTTGCTGGGGGAGTTGCTCTTTCAAGGAAAGAAACACCTATAAGTAAAGGATTTAGGAGAGTTGTATTCCCTAGATACACTTCAGGAACTTACTTTTCCTTAACGAGTGTTGAAAAAAAGTTAGTAGAGAAAGTTAAGAAGAAATATGAAATTACTCAAATAGATTTTATTCAAGATTTTCTTCCATTTATTAAAATTTTATGTGGAAGTTCAAGAAGAAATCTTAAAATTATTAGTGATTGGTTAGATTTAGATGCGAAAGAAAAAAAGTTGTTAAAATAATAAACTAGTTTAAAATTCTTTTTATGAACAGGTCAATTTTATTAATTGCTTCTTGACCTTCTGGTATAAGATAAGCATAAAGTTGGAACATATGAATCATGTCATCCCATAATTCAAGTGAGACTTCAACACCAGAAGCTTTAGCTCGATCTGCAAAACGAATTGAATCATCTAGTAATATTTCTGAAGTTCCAACTTGGATGAAAATGGGGGGTAATCCTTGAAGGTCTGCGTATAGTGGAGATGCATATGGATTTTTTGGATTTTCATCACCTAAATATTGATTTGCGCAAAATAAAAGGTCTTCTTTAGTCACACGAGGGTCAATATCTGCTTTTGTATTTACTGATTCACCAGTAACCGCTAAATCCATATAAGGAGATAAACATATTCCAGCTGCAGGTAAATTAAATTTTTCATTCTTTAATTTTAATAAAGTAGATATGGTTAGACCTCCTCCTGCAGATTCACCAGCTATAATTATATTTTTTGGTTTAATTCCTTCAGATAAGATGAGCCATTGATATACTTCTACAGCATCTTCTAACGCAGCAGGAAAGGGATACTCAGGAGCAAGTCGATAATCAATTAATATTACTCGTGATTTTGATGCTCGAGCTAATTTAACACCTAATCCACGATGAGAATTGATAGAACCAGCAACATAACCACCACCATGAAAGTATAAAATAACAGGACTATTTGGAGTTTCAGGGACAGAAATCCATTCAGCAGGTATTCCTTCAACATTTACTGACTCACACTTTGCATCTTCCGGTATTTTAATCAATTTAGCCAATTGATCAAATGACTCTCGATATCCTTTAACACTAGGTTTATAGTTATTTCCTTTATTTTGTTTTATTTGAATGATTAATTTTTCCAGTTCTTTACTGACCAATGGTTTTCAACCTTATACTTCATTTCGTTTTATATTAAATAAAATTCTAAAAAAAATATTATATATCAAATCAAATTTAGAGAGGATTTAAATTTTTCTAAAAACAAATAACTATCCAAAAATGAGTAGATCATTTTTTTAAAAATTCATATTACAAGGATTAATATTGTTAATCTAAGTAATTCTATATATTAAAAGATGAAATTAAATTTACAAAATACAGATTAAACCTTCAGTTTTTTTTTGATAAATTAATCTTACTGTTTTTAATTTAATTTTAAATTTACCTAAAAATTTTTAAATAGAGAAATACACCATATCAAAGAACACAATAAAGTAAGTTAAACATTCTTTAAATGAGAAAAATGTCTGAAACCAGTAAATCTGAAATTGCTTCATCATATGATGCAGAGAAAAAGTCGACTATGACTCCAAAAACTCGTCTTACACTACAAATTGCAGGAGCAGCTATTTTTGGGGCATTATCCGCAATTATTTTTCCAATTCTCTTGCCATTTATAAACCTAACTCGTGTTCCTCAAGGATTAGCTCTGTTCGATCCGATTTCAATTATTTGGATGACCTGCTTTTTAATCTTTGGTCCATTAGCGGGTATCTTATGTTGTTTTATAGGATTCATTGCATTAATCCCATTTGATACCTCTATTCCCGTGATTGGACCATTAATGAAATTATGTGCCACACTTCCTTTAATAATAATTCCAACACTTTATTTAAAATTATATAAAAAAGAAGAAACATCATATAATAGTCTAAAATTGAAGAAACCGATAAACTATATAGTTTCATCTATATTTAGCATAATAGTTAGGATTATTGTAATGGTAATATTAAATATTATAGTATATATTGCTTTTTTTGGTACTGAAGGATTGGAAGCATGGTTAATCTTAATCGTTTGGGTAAACGCTGTAACTAGCATCTGGGACCTATTTATCCCATATGGATTAATCTATGGTACAAAACTCAATGAAAAATTCGAAATTTGGTAAAGATCTAATTAACTTTTTTATTTTTTAATTTATTTCACTTTTATATCTGATTTTTATCTATATTTATTCAAGTTTAAAATTTAAGTTTAATTTCTAATGATATGGAGCTAACAAAAGAGATACAAGAATTTCTTATTAATGATGCACTAGAACGTTTTTTATGCTATGTAAAAATTTGGTCTACTTCAGATCAGAACATTAAAACTACGCCATCTACAAAAATCCAATTCGATTTAGGAAAATTATTGGTAGAGGAATTAAAGGAATTAAACCTTGAAAATATTATTCATGATGAATATGGTTTTGTTTATGCTTATTTACCTCCAAGTAAAGGTTTTGAAAAAACCCAACCTATTGGATTTTTAGCCCATTTAGACACATCTGAATCAGTAAATGGAAAGGATGTGAAGCCTATAATACATAAGAATTACAATGGAGATCCGATATTATATGAAAAAGATAGTGAATTATCTTTAACTCTTCATGATTCTGCCAATTTAGAGAAATATAAAGGGCTTGATATTATAACTTCTCAAGGAGATACATTATTAGGGGCTGATGACAAGGCAGGTATTGCAGAAATTATGGCAGCATGTGCTGCATGGAATAAATTTGACGAATTAAAGCATGGACCAATATATATTTGTTTTTCACCTGATGAAGAAATTGGATTAGGAATTCAGAAAGTCGATATAAAGAAATTGGCGGAAATATGTTATACTTTAGATGGCGGAGAAATTGGTGAATTAGAATATGAATGCTTTGATGCATGGTTAGCTTTATTCAAATTTAAAGGCTTAAATATTCATCCAGGATATGCTAAAAATAAAATGATAAATGCAATTCAAATTGCCAGTAGGTTTTTTAGTGAACTTCCTGAAGCAGAATCACCAGAGCATACAGAAGAAAGAGAAGGATATTATCATTTAACAAAATTGGAAGGGAAAGCTGAAGAGGCTACAGCAAGAATGTTAATCAGAGATTTTGAAAGTGAAAATAATCAAAGAAGAATTAATTACTTAGAAAGTTTAAAACAAACTTATGAACTTCGGTATCCAGGATTAAATATTGAAATAGATTTTACCCATCAATATCTTAATATGCTCAGGTATATAGAGAAAAATATTAAAGTTGTAGAGTTAGCGAAAAAATCAATTAAAAAAGCAGGATTAGAAGTAAAAATTCATTCAATAAGGGGGGGCACTGATGGTGCCCAACTAAGTGCCCGAGGTATAACTACTCCAAATATTTTCACAGGCGGCGAATTATTTCACTCCAGAAAAGAATTTATACCAACCATTGCATTACAAAAAGCTGCAGAGGTTTTAATATATTTAGCTCAGCTTTGGATTAAATAAAAATAATCTTCATATCATTTTACATTTTAGTTAATCTTAAAATCGTAGCTAATGCTATTTCTCCCTCCAAATTCACACATTCTTTATAATATTCTCTTTTTTGCATCCAAGATAAATTCCAACCCTCAAGAGGAATATAGTAACTATAAAAAATAACGCTAAAATTTACATTTCTTTGTTTACAGATAGTAGCTAAAACATTAACTTCTCCATTTTCCATTGAAATACATCTCACCTTTTAAAATCAGTTCTTTATACTATTTATATAGTTCATACATTTTCTGGGAATATTCAAAATAAATCAGATTATTTTTTTTTTTGAATAATTTTTGAGAAGTCAGTAAGAGAAAATATAACTATACAAATAAATAATAGAATTGATACATAAATGAATGCCCAACTATATGAAAAGAAAGCATAAATCCATCCAAAAATAAGAGATTCTGCCATTGAGATAAGTCCAACAGATAAGTAATAATATCCATAAGCTCTGCCTCTTTTATTTTTACCTGCTAAATCGGCAATATAAGCTCTTGAAATTGGATCTACAGAAGCCATGTAGAATCCATAGAATATATAAATCAAAATAATTAATATCAATGAAAATAATGAACTTTCAATAGGGAATATCAAGATAAAACAAGAAAGTAGCAATATAGATAAGCCAATAATAATCACAGGTTTGCGTCCGATTTTATCTGAGAGCGTTCCAGTAATTGGAGAAAAAAACATATATGTAATATTACTTAGAAGATAAAGTAATGGTATTAAAAAAATCAATGATCCAATATAATCATTGGATCTAATAATTAGAAATGATATATCTAAACTGGCAAACTCTATTACTCCTAAAATGATAACTAATTTAATGAAATTTCTGTCGATTTCCTCAATTTTTGGTATTCCATAATATTTTAGCTTTTTTTCATCTAATTTTAATGGATCGACATCTTTCACCATTAAAATAAAAAAAATAGCAAAAACTCCAGGGATTATAGAAAAAAAGATTATGTGTGAATATGACCATGCCCAAAAAAGAAATACAGAGGCTAAGAGGGACCCTACAACAGCTCCAAAAGTATCCATAGCTCGATGTACTCCAAAAGCTTTTCCTTTCTTAATGGCATAATAAGATATTAATGTGTCTCTGGAAGAGGTTCTTAATCCTTTGCCAAATCGGTCAGTAGCTTTAAGTCCTAAAATATATTGCCAAGAGGGACTAAACCCAATAAAAGGTTTTGAAATATTAGAAATAGAATATCCTGCAACCACAAATGGCTTTCTTTTATTTAATTTATCACTTAACCACCCCGAAAAACCCTTCATAACATTTGAAAGGGCGGTCGTAACTCCAGAAATCAATCCCAAAATAAAGACTGTTCCACCAATAGAAATAATAAACAGTGGTAGAATTGATTGGATCATTTCAGAAGAGACATCAGTAAAAAAAGAAACAAGCCCCATAATGAAGACAGGTACAGAGACGCCTAAAATCATCTTCTTTTTCTGATTAACTCTTTTCTTTGAATTATTTTTTTCAGGTTGGGACATAGTAAATTAGTTATGATATTCATTCAATTATTAAACTAAATTTAATTTATATCGATTACCGATATCGATATTCGATAATATTAAATTTGAATTATGATTTATTAATATTATTCATTTTCAATTTTCTTTCATGTAAAAAATGGGTTCACAAATTAGATCTATAAATCCCTTGAGAAGATTTCAAAAGATTTCCATATTAGTCCAAATTTTATATCATGCAAGAAAAGAACCATTTTATGGATCTTGGCTGAAAAAGAAACTAATCCAAAATGATTATACCATTTCAGACGGAACTTTATACCCATGGTTAAATAGATTAACATTTTCTGGTCTACTATCTTTAGAAAAACGTAATGTCGAAGGAAAAATAAGAAAGTATTATTCTCTCACAGAATTTGGCAAAAAACATTTTGATAAAATTAAAGAGTATCTTAGAGAACTATATGATGAAATTATAGACTAAAATGAATATAAAAATAATACTATAGCTATTAACATAGATTTTAATATTTTTATATAAGTTTAATATTAAAGTGTGAATTTTTATTTATACCACAATATATAATATTATTTGTGACTCCAATGTCAGAAGAAAAAAAAACTTTAAATGTTATTGATGAAACTATTCAAGCTGCGGAGTCTAGTTTTAAGGATTTCATTGATGTTTTAGAAACTTCAAGAACGGCTTTAATTAAACTCGAAACAGATAAAATAGAGTTAAGTAAAGAAAAGGAAAAACTTGAGCAAGATAAAATTTTACTCGAAGAAGCCAAGAATAAATTGGAAAGTGAAAAAAAATTATTAGAGACAGAAAAGTTAAAACTAGAAGAAGAAACAAAGAAACTTGAATTAGAAAAAAATGAGAGAGACCAAAAAATAGGATCTCTAACAGAAGAACAAATGAAATTATTAGATGAGTATCAAAATGTTAAAATCGAATTAGAAAAATTTATGAAGGCGGCTGAAGAAGCTGAAAATGCAGAATTTAATTTTGAAAAAGTTCGTGCATTACTCTCAATTTATAGCGTCCTAGTTTCTGAAATTTGGCAGGGTCAACCACATTATCGTATCTTAAAAATACTTCACGGTGATAAAGAAGCTATGTCTCGAGATGAAATAAAAAATACTACGGGAATCTCCGGTGCGTTTGTTCTAAGGGCTGTTCAGGAACTTGCAAAAGTGGAGTTAGTGGATTATAATATGGATAACCAAATGGTTAAATTGAAAAAAAGATTATTCGAAAAGAAAGCTCTAGAAGAAAAATAGAATTGAACCTAAGGAAATTTTTTTCATTATGATTTTTTTTTCAAAGTAAATCTCTCTTTGATATCCTATACTTATAGGAATATCTAATCGTTATAACTTGTTAAAAATTTAAAAACTTTTAATAAAATAAGTAATTTCCTAATTCCACGCATTTTTACTTTACGAGTTAACCATTTTTTCCCAATACCTAATAGCGATAGATTATTCATAGCAATAGAAAGAAAAGTATATGTGTCCATTTCTAAAAAACCCTTCCATCCTATTTTTCTTTTTTTCAAATTTGCTTTCGGTTTATTAGGTATACTCTCAACTCTTATTATTCCATCATTAATTGTAATAAGAGCAGCAAAATCTAAGTTTGAAGCGTTTAAAAGAATTTTAGTATCCACCTTTCTAAATTTTTCTTTAAATTCCTTGTTTTCATTTAAAGGTGTTAGGATACTATTGATTAGAATTGCAAAACCTCGTAACTTTTTATCCTCTTGATTTGATTCTACCATTATATTTTTTTTGAACAATACTTATTATCTGCTTTACAGTAAAATCTAAAATCCAGAATCAGATATAATATTTGGGTTAAAAATCTTAAATAAATTTAATAGAAGAAGAAGGGAAAATTTATTCTATTTGGGTTAGGTCTTCCCAATAGTCTTTTATACTCCATTCTTTATTTGTCTTTAAATTGAACGCTATTTGTGTTAGGATTTCTCTTATTCTTTTTGAATTTAGATAATGAAAATTGGGAGTTATAGCACAAATCATAAATGTTCCTTTTCCACTTTTAGGAGTTATTATTGCGTTTTCTTCCATTTTATCAATTAATGCATAAGCATCTATTAGGTTTTTGACAATTCTCATTATAAATTGTTTTTTTTCTAGAGCTTGCTCAAATTCATAAATCTTTATTAAAGTAGAATACAATTGGGTTGTAAGTTCTTCAAGGTTAAGTGAAGGAATCAGATTTTTTGGAAAGTACTCCAATATTATAGGTCCTTCATTTTCATCCCATCCCATTCTGAAAAGATAATAAAAGTCAGCTCTACTAAACTTTTCGAGAGATGGTTCTTCGAACTTTAAAATATCTTTAAGTTTTTCTTCGACTTTTTTGGAAGTTTTTTTAATTTCTCTACTATCTTTTATTTTTATTCTGATTTTTTCTAATAATACTTTCGGACTAAAAGGTTTTGTAATATAATCATCTGCACCTAGCATTTTTCCAAATCTTACATCATCAGGCTCTGTTTTACCAGAAAGAAAGAAAAAAGGAATTCTTGACCACTCTGTCTTTTCTGAAACCTTCATATAAAATTCATATCCATCCATTATAGGCATTAAAATATCGCTAATTATAATATCTGGAGGTCGCTCTAGTTTTGAAAGAATTTCTAATCCTTTTTTTCCGTTCAGAGCAGTTACTAAATCATAATCATGCATATCAAAGTAAATTTCAAAATTCTTAATTAGAACATCGTCATCTTCAACTAAAAATACAAGAGGTTTCATTATATTGAGACTTTTTTCCTACATTATAATACTACTAATTATCCCTTATAATAAAAAAATAAATATTTAATATTTATGAAATCGAAATATTGTCTAGATCCATTTCTAAATATTCTATTAAAAGAATTTTCTAATTAAAAAAAGAAAACTGTACAAAATCACTTAATTCATAGAGGCACAGTGATTTTTAGCTTATTTTTTAATTCTTTATAGCGTGAACGAAGAGTAACTTCTGTAATTCCTATTACTTCAACAATTTTTTGTTGGGTCACATCTTTATTTTTAATTTTAGAAGCTAAATAAATTGCACCAGCACATAAACCTTTTGGATCTTTTCCACTGACAGAAAATCTTGCCTTAAAAGAGTTTAAAATTTTAGTTGTTAATTGTTCTATCTCTGAATCTAATTCTAGATCATTTATATATCTCGGAATAAGAGATACTGGATCAGTAGAAGGAGATTTTAAATTAAACTCCCTAATTAATGTTGAATAACTTCTTCTTACATCTTTATCATTCGCTGATGCTTCATTAGTTATTTCTTGGAGTGTTCTTGGAAGTTGTTTTCTTCTACAAGCTAAGTATAAACATGCTGCTACCATTGCATTAATCGATCTTCCTCGTAATAATTTTTTTTTGAAAGCTTCTCTATAAAGGCGCATAGCATCTTCTCTTACATATATAGGTAAGTTTAAATTTGTGCTAATCCTTTTTAACTCCGTTGAGGCAATTAACAGATTTCTTTTTTGCCATGTTATACGGGTATTCCATTTAGCAGCTCTTTTTAAGTCTGGATTACTTATTTTAGATCTGTCTATAACTGTACTTAATCCCATATCTGGTAATAAAATTGAAATTGGAGCTCCAGTTTGATCCCTATTATTCTTTTCTTGATTTGTATAAGCTCTCCTCCCATTATTTGAAACATCGACATTTTTTTCATCAATTACTAATCCACACTGGTTGCATACAACATCTCCAGTTTCAGTTAATGAAATTAGTGATCCTCCACATTCAGGACAAACATTTAAAACAATATTATTTTTAGTATTTAATCCCATTTTAATATCCTCAATAAAAGTATTTTATTTAAAATTATAAAACAATTGTAGACCAATTATTAATTCACATCCATTTTTCCAATTCTTTCAAATAACAATTTTTTGTTATTGTCAACATCAACTCTAATAATACTTTCTTCCATAAAATCCCCTTCTAATAGTTTTAATGATAATGGATTTTGTATGTAATTCTGGATTGTCCGCTTTAAAGGTCTAGCACCATAATCAGGATCATATCCTTTCACACTTAAGAATTGTTTTGCTTTTTGAGTAAGAATAATTTTGATTTTATGAACCGACAAGATTTTATTTAAATTTTTAATTTGAATATCAACAATATCTTCTAATTGATTTTTATCTAGGAAGTCGAAAATGACAATTTCATCAATTCTATTTAGAAATTCCGGTCTAAAATAATTTTTAAGAGTTGCTAAAATTAGTTCTCGATTTTTTAAGGGATCATCATTTCTGGAATCAAGAATGTATTGACCCCCAATATTACTTGTCATAATAATAATTGTATTTTTAAAATCAACTGTATGACCATGACCATCTGTTAGTCTACCATCATCAAAAATTTGTAATAAGATATTGAAGACTTCAAGATGAGCTTTTTCGATCTCATCAAATAAGATAACAGAATATGGTCTTCTTCGGACTGCTTCAGTTAAGTACCCTCCTTCCTCATATCCTACATAACCAGGAGGAGCACCAATTAATCTAGCAATGCTATGTTTCTCCATAAATTCTGACATATCAATTCTTACCATAGCATTTTCGTCATCAAAAAGAAATTCTGCTAATGCTTTAGCTGTCTCTGTTTTCCCTACACCAGTTGGACCCATGAATATAAAAGTCCCAATAGGTCTGTTAGGATCTTGTATTCCAGCTCTCGCTCTCCGAATTGCATTTGATATCTTGTTCAAAGCCTCGTCTTGTCCAACAATTCTTTTTTTCAATCTTTGCTCCATCTTTAATAATTTCTCCCTTTCACCCTCCAACATTCTTGATACAGGAATTCCAGTCCATTGAGAAATTATTCGAGCTATATCTTCATCATCCACTTCTTGTTTTAACATGATTTTATTTTTTTGAATTTCCAATAATTCAGTATTATTTTGACTTAATTCTTTTTTCAACTCATTAAGCACTCCATAAGTTAATTCAGCAGCCTTTCCAAGATCTCCACGTTTTTCAGCTTTTTCAGCCTCAATTTTTGTTTCTTCCATATTTCTTTTTATCTGATTAATCTTTAAAATTAAATTTTTTTCATTATTCCATTGTAGTTTTAATTTATCGTTTTCTTCTCTAAGATTATGTAGTTCTTCATCAAGTTTCTTCATACGCTCTATACTTGATTTATCATTCTCTTTTTTAAGTGCTTCCTTTTGAATCTCCAATTGAATGATTTTGCGTTCAATTTCGTCAATTTCAGTCGGCATTGAATCAATTTCAATTCTTAATCTTGAAGCTGCTTCATCCATTAAATCAATAGCTTTATCTGGTAAGAAGCGATCTGAAATATATCTATGCGATAATGTAACTGCTGCAATTATTGCAGAATCTGTAATTCTTACTCCATGATGAATTTCATATTTTTCTTTTAAACCTCTAAGAATAGCTATCGAATCTTCTACTGAAGGCTCATCAACATACACAGTTTGGAATCTTCGTGTTAATGCCGCGTCTTTTTCAATATATTTCCTATATTCATCCAGAGTTGTGGCTCCAACGGCCCTTAATTCACCTCGAGCTAATGCTGGTTTTAACATATTTGAAGCATCAATCGCACCTTGTGCTGCTCCAGCACCAACTAATGTGTGTAGTTCATCGATAAATAGTATATATTTTCCTGAGCTCTTTTCAACTTCTTTTATAAATGCTTTAAGTCGATCTTCAAATTCACCTCTATATTTAGCTCCTGCAACCATTGCTGCTAGATCCATAGCTAAAATATCTTTTTCTTTTAATGATTCTGGAACATCTCCACTTGCTATTCTCTGTGCTAATCCTTCTACTATAGCTGTTTTTCCTACTCCTGCCTCTCCAATTAATACAGGATTATTTTTTGTTCTACGGGATAGAATATGCATCACTCTTCTAATTTCATCATCCCTTCCTATTACAGGATCTAATTTACCAACTCTGGCTAAATCTGTTAAATTACGGCTGTATTTTTCAATAACTTGATATTTTCCCTCCGGATCTTGATCTGTAATAGTTTGATGCCCTCTGATGGTTTTTAATGCTTGTAAAATCCTATCTTTTGTTATTCCATTTTTGTTTAGAATTGAATATACAGTAAATTCATGATTACTACTCATAGCTATTAATAAATGTTCGGTACTTAGGTATTGATCTCTCAACATATCAGCTTCTTTCCAAGCTGCATCAAATAAAGTACTTGATTCGTGAGATAAAACCACATCCATTGCTCCTGAACCTGTAACCTTCGGAATCCGCCCCATTTCATTGTAGAGATCATTTAATAAATTTTTTATATTTACTCCTAATTTTTGCAACAAAGGCGTTGTAATCCCATCCTGCTGATCAATTAAAGCAATTAATAAATGAAGAGGATCGATTTTTTGATGATCTCTCTCTTGAGCTAGAGATCTTGCTGCCATCAAGGCTTCTTGCACTTTTATAGTAAATTTATCAAATTTCATCATTATTGATATCCCTTTATAATCCAGTTTGTTTTAATTTTTCTAATAATTCTTTTTGGGATTTATTCAATTTTTTTGGAATATTGATACTAATTCTAACAAGTTCACTTCCTCTTTGTTCTGATCCCGTAAAATAAAATCCTTGATTTTTTAATCTTAGAATCGATTCATCCGAAGTCCCAGGAGGTACATTTACGGTTAGATCTTTTTCAATTCCTGGAACTTGTATTTTTCCACCAAGTACGGCAGTTGTAAATGGAATTTCTTTCTCAACAAGAATATCATTCCCTTCAAGTTTAAAAGTTGGATGAGGTTTAATATTTACATTTATATATAAATCTCCTGGAGCACCTCCATTTATACCAGATAATCCCTTACCTTTAAGACGTAACTTTTGTTGGTCTTTAATTCCTTTTGGAATCTTGACTTTTAATGTGGTCATTTGATTTGTATTAGGATCTTTATATGATATTCTTTTTTCTCCTCCATTGAAAGCTTCCATAAAATCGATTTCAATATCATATCTTAAGTCATCACCCTCTACTGGTCTAGATCCAAAATTACTTGAATTAACTCGTGAACTTCGTCCTCTTTTTGAAAATACATCAAAAATATCTCCTAAATCATTAAAGAAATCAAATCCACCGCTTCTACTTCGAGAATTATTACTATTTCCAAAAATATCACTGAAATCAAAACCCCCTGGAGAGTTTGAGGATGTATAATAATAAGTTGTTCCATCTGGACTTCGATGAACCCTTCCTCCTCCAGGAGAACCGCCCCAATTTTGATAAGTTGATGTGTCTCCCTCTACAACCCCAAATCTATCATACATATCTCTTTTTTTATCATCACTTAAAATTGTATAAGCTTCATTTATCTCCTTAAATTTTTCTCCAGATTTTGGTTCATCTGGATTAACATCAGGATGATATTTTCGAGCCATCTTACGAAATGCTCTTTTAATTTCATCTTTTGAAGCTCCTTTATTTATTCCTAAAATTTTATAATAATCTTTTGGCATATTTTACAACCCCCTTATTTTAATAATGAATAATAGCTTAATAATCGTGAATTTCTAGAAAAATAAAAAAAAATAAAAAAAAGGAATTTAGTCATATTCAGCATCAACTACATTATCATCTTGACCTGTTGCTTTCCTGAATTGTTCTTCTTCAATTTCATCTTGAGATTTTCCTTGATATCCATATGAAGCACCTGGTGGGACATCTCCCATACCTCCAGGTGGAGCACCCTGATAAGCTCCTTGAGAAGGTCCTTGTTGTCCATAGATTCGAGAAGAAATCTCGTGTAGTGAATTCTGTAAGGCTTCTATGGCATTCTTAATTCGATTAACATCTTCAGATTCCATTGCACTCCTTAATTCAGCGATTTTATCAAATATTTTCGATTTTAAATCTCCAATTCCACTCTCATTCTCTTTCAAAAGTTTTTCAGTTTGATAAATTAATGATTCTCCATGATTCTTAGCTTCTGTTAATTCTTTGAATTTTCTATCTTCTTCAGCATTACGTTCAGCTTCTCGAATTTTTTGCTCAATATCATCATCAGACATCTTTGTAGAGGCAGTTATAGTTATTGATTGACTTTTTCCTGTTCCTTTATCTTTAGCTGAAACATTTAAAATTCCATTTTGATCAATATCAAATGTTACTTCGATCTGTGGTATTCCTCTTGGTGCAGGTGGAATACCATTCAAATGAAATCTTCCTAATGTTATATTATCTGCTGCTCGTGGTCTTTCACCTTGTAATACATGAATTTCTACCGCTGGTTGATTATCAGCTGCAGTTGAGAACGTCTCAGTTTTTTTCGTTGGAATTGTAGTATTTCGTTCAATCAGTTTTGTAAAGACACCGCCTAAAGTCTCAACTCCTAAAGACAAAGGAGTTACATCTAATAACAATAAATCTTCAACTTCACCAGTTAATACACCACCTTGAATAGCAGCACCCATGGCTACACATTCCATTGGATCAATACTCCTTTCTGGAGTTTTACCAAGTAAGGTTTCAAATTTCTTCTGAACAACAGGCATTCTTGTAGGTCCACCTACTAATATTGTTTTATCAACATCGCCTCTAGCTATACCAGCATCTTGCAGAGCCTTCAATATTGAAGTATCTAATCTCTTTAGTACAGGTTCAATGAGTTGCTCTAATTTGGCTCTCGTAAGTGTCATATTAAGATGTTTTGGTCCTTCTTTTGTTGCAGTTATATAAGGTAAATTAATATCAGTTGTAATTGAAGTAGATAATTCAATTTTGGCTCTTTCTGCAGCTTCCCTGACTCTTTGCATCGCCATAGAATCTCCTTTTAAATCTACACCTTGATCTTTCTGAAATTCTGAAACTATATAATCCACAAGAATCTTATCCATGTCTGTTCCTCCAAGCTGAGTATCTCCTGCTGTAGAAATTACTTCAAAGACTTGATTGTCCATCTCCATTATTGTCACATCAAAAGTTCCCCCGCCAAGATCTAGTACAGCAATCTTTAATCTAGCATTCTTTTTATCCAACCCATAAGCTACAGCCGCGGCAGTGGGTTCGTTAATTAAACGCTTTACATTTAATCCCGCGATCCTTCCCGCATCTTTAGTAGCCTGTCTTTGATTATCATTAAAATATGCTGGTACAGTAATAATAACATCAGTAACCTCTTCACCTAAATAAGCACTAGCATCTTCTTTGATTTTCCTTAGAATCATTGCAGAAATTTCTTGAGGAGTATAATCCTTACCATCAACTTTCACAGTGTAAGAAGTACCCATCTTTCTCTTTATGGCTGTTATTGTGCGATCTGGATTAGAAATTGCTTGTCTTCTAGCAGGTTCTCCAACTAATCTCTGACCATCTTTCGTAAAAGCAACTACAGATGGAAAAGCTTTACCACCTAATGTTAAACCCTCAGCACTCGGTATTATTGTTGGTTTACCGCCAATAAGTACGGCTGCTGCTGAATTTGAAGTTCCTAAGTCGATTCCTATTATTTTTCCCATATTTCATCACTCCATTTTTATGTTTATTTTCAATTTTGATTTTTTTTTTAATTTTCATTTAATTTTTTTAATTTTGATTTTTTTGAGATTTTGACCTTTGCTGGTCTTAAAATCTTATCTTTAAGATAATAACCCTTAGTTATCTCTTCTAATATAGTATTTTCAGGGAGATCATCTCGACCTTCTTCGACTAATATTGCTTCATGTTTATATGGATCAAATATTTCACCTTCCGAATTCATAGGTCTTACTCCTTCTTCTTCTAATATCTTATCAAAATTTTTAACAATAATCTCAAATCCTTTTTTGATTCCATCTTTCTCCTCAAGCATTTTAAGTAAATTAAATGCTCTTACTAAATCATCATAGTGATCGATTAATTTTTTTAACACAGTTTCCATAATATATGATTTATAGTTGCTATTTTCTCGTTCTGTACGTTTTTTGTAATTCTCAAAATCTGCTCGTATTCTTAAAAGAGCATTCAAATATTTCTCTTTCTCTTCCATTAATTCTTTGAATTTTCGACCATCCTCTTTCATATCATCCAGTTCCTTTAACAAACGGTCATTTTGAGTCTTAATCTTTTTATGTTCCTCTACTAGTGATTCATACTTCTCTGCTTTCGTTATAAGTCGATTATAATCACTTTTAGAAATTAGAATCTGACCTGATTTCCTATCTGAAAATCCTCTATTGTTAACAAATCTATCATAATAATCTTCAAATGTCATAGATTTCACATCTCCCATTCCATTTTTAATATTATATGTCATTTTTTTATTTATTGTGTTTTAAACCCCATTTTTTTATAATAACTTGTTATTGTCAATCTTCAATTGACAATATATAAGTGTAAATTATACTATATAAATGTTACGTTATTAAAAAATAATTATTCAAATATCCATAAATCAATAAATTCTGAATCTGAAAACCGATTCTTATAGAAAAAGATAATCTCAATTATTTGGATTGAAGGTAATATCTAATTACGAGTAATTTATGTAATTTTACTAAATGGATTTATCTATGATTTTTTGACTATAAAAAATCAGAAATTTTAATTACAATCGTATCTTGGATGTTATAATTATTATCCAGTTTACGCTCAAATCTTACCCTTTTAATCCTTTTCTTTGACCTTTTAAGAATCGAATAGGGTAAGAAATATCCAAATTCTTCATGGACTAGTTTAATTATTGAATTAATCGGGACTTCAACTTCTTGATTTTCAGTTAGAAATTCTTCTTTTAGTTTCTTAAGGCAGATTTCCTTTAAACACATATGAAGTTGTTCAGCACATGAAATACCCATATTTTTATCCATAAATCGAGCTAAATAATATCCATTATATTCTATACATAGAATATTATAGGAGAAAATAGTACCCAAAGTAGCACTCTGGTAATCCCTATAATATTTATCATGTCCATATATGCTTGTTTTAAGTCTTTGATTTTCAAAATAAGGAGAGAAATGAATAGGATATGGTTGTTCAACAACCTCTTCTCCAATTACATTCATATAATAAATACGACCACCATATAAGTTATGAAGCCTTCTTTCTTCCTTTAAAACTCGAATTTTATCTGAATTACATGGTCTCTTTTCTTCTGATACACAGCTTCCAGATCCGTTAAATACCCACAAGACATAAATATTCTTTTTTGTATACTTTTTAGTTCTTTCGATTAGCTTTTTGGCAATTATCGGTGAGTTTTGACATTCAATTGCGACTTTTTTCCCATCCCGTAATTCAAAAAATACATCTGCGACTTGATCCTCAAGCCAAAATTCCTTATGTCGTGATTTGATGTGATTAAATTTCGGAAATACTGTATACCAATAATTTTTCATAGTTTTATGCTCTAAAGTTTCAGGTTCAAAATCCTCTGGTTTCTTTCCTCTATGTTTAAAACACTTTTCATACGGATTATAAAAGACTGGCTTTTTACAGTTCCTACACGTCCAAGTATAATTCTGTGGATTTTTTGGAAGACCATATCCGACCTTAAAGATTCTCCCCAACTCAACATTATAAGCTATATAAATTTCGTTAGATTCCATTACCCTGTTTTTTAACTTTTGATTTAAGAACCTAACGAAAAATTACAATTTTATTTAAGAGGAAACTGTAAATTTAATAGTATAACTTGAATAACAAAAAAATGTCGGTTCAAAAATTAAATAAATTTTATACCGATATCAAAATCTGCATTTAAAATGATAAACAAAAAAAGTAAAAAACCAGAAGTTCTAAAAAAATTAAAATGTTTAGTTTGCGGTTCTAAAGATGTTTATTCTAAGCCTTATAAATACAAACAATTGCCAGATAAAAAATTACTAACAAAATTTAGAAATAAAAGAGCTTTAAAATTTTTATTGGACATACCAATTTGCCTCAATTGTATTAAAAAGTTCCATAAATGGAAAATATATATTATTTTATCCCTTCTAATTTTTATTATTGGTATTTTAGATGTTATAATAGGTATTTTTTATCTTATTCTTCACCAAATATTTGAAGATTTAGGTATTAAAATAATCGATATTGGTTTTTTAGTTATTATATCTAGTATAATTAGTAGATATATTCTTAGGAAAATTGAATCTAATCCAAATAATTATTTTTTCTATGATTTTGTAAGTAGAGTTTTTTATGTGAAACCAATTGAGGAAAAAACTGGATTCCCTATGATATTTGGATTAAAAATATGAAAGGAAAATAATTCTATTCCAGAATATTTGAAAGATTATTGTTAAAAAAACAATTTAAAAAATTTCAAATTTATGATTTTTCAAACAAAATATTATAAATAGACTAACTTTTTACGTATTTAAATCAAAATTCTAAAAAAGATAATGAGGTCTAAAATGGATTTTTATGAAGTAGTGAAAAAAAGAAGGAGCTATAGAGCCTATAAACCAGATATTCCTGAAAAAGAAAAAATTGAGAGAATTTTAGAAGCTGCTAGGTTAGCACCTACCTGGGCAAATAAACAAGGTGTATCGCTAATTTTAGTACAAAAACCTGAAAAAGTTAAAGCAATATGGAGAGCAATTGATCAAGATCAAAAGTTTAGTAGTGCTCCTACGTTTATCGTTGGTATAATAAGTGAAGAGGGATCTGGCACTAATAAAAATGGTGAAAAATATTATGGTGTAGATTTTGGGATTTGCTTCGAACATTTAATATTAGCTGCTACAGCAGAAGGATTAGCGAGTTGCTGGATTGGAATGTTTAATGAAGATGAAATAAAAAAAATACTAGATATTCCTAAGAAGTATAAAATTATGGGTTTAACACCTTTAGGATACCCTCTTAAATCCAAGAGCGAAGTAAATGATAGAATTCCTATTGATAAAATAGTACATTATGAAAAATTTTAATTTTATTTTATTTTTTGAATAATTTTTCTTTAAATTATTAGATCTAGAAATTATTTCATGATAAACAAAAAAGAATTATTATGTGAAATAGTTTTCAACGATCACAAAACAGGTGTATTAACGAGTCGAATAGGAATAATTGACGAATCTCAATTGAGTTTATTTTCTTCAAATTCAAATAGGTTCATAGTATTTAAAGAAAAATATAA
>JAHPZJ010000017.1:0-11123 GCA_019058245.1 Promethearchaeota archaeon
GTAATATAGCAGAATTCCAATCATATAAAACAGAATCTATTAAAAAAAAATTATGTTTTTTCTTTATAAAAAATATTAAATTGAAAGTTTATTACAATTAGATTTTTTTAAAATTACTTTATAATTTATACTTTGAATATCAGAAATCCAAAAAAATAGAAGAAATTAAAGGATGAATCATCTATGGACGTTAACATTTTTTTTCAAATCATTTAATGAGGTTATTATAATTTCCAATATCGTTTCTCTGACATTTGGATTCTCTTCGGTAAAATCCTTTATTTTGGAAACTACATCATCCACAAAATTCATTTGTTCATAATTTAATCCCATTATTTCCCACCTTTTTCATGCATTTAACTTAATTTTCTCTATTTTATACCATCAAATCAAGAGTTAAGATATTTTATAAATATATATATCATATTTTAAATTTTCTTCTTACAGAAAATTAAAGCTTTCGCGATTAAGGTTTATTACTAAGGTAATCGAAGCAGAAATTTTTTTAGTTCAGAAACAAAATAACCTATTTTAATCTCATAATTATGCTGTTAATTTATGTAATCCCCGAGAAAAAATTTTTTCCTTATACCATGTTATTTGCTTTCGAAGTATTTCTTCTAAACTTGTATGAGGTTCATAGCCTAATATGCGACGTGCTTTATCAATATTAGCTAGAGTATGTAATTGATCTCCAGGTCGATTAGGTTTTATATCAAAACGAGCTTTTTTACCCATAATTTTTTCAACAATTGCTATACCATCTTTAGTTGTAATTTCATTATCAGAGCCAATATTAAATATTTCACCAATGCATTTCTCAGGATGATTTAAAACTAACAAAAAGCCAGTTAAAATATCTGAAATTGCTGTATAGCTACGTGAATGGTTTAAACTGTCTTCAAATAATGGGAATGGCTCATCTATTAAAATAGAACGAATAAGTTTTGTGTACAACTTTTCTGGTCGTTCACGTGGACCTAGAACTGAGAAGATTCTTAAGGAACATGCAGGTAAGCCTTTTTCTCTTTGATAGACCAAAACTAATTGTTCAGCGGCTAATTTAGTAACACCATAGTATGAAGTCGGTTTTGGAGCACTATCTTCCGCATCGTATGCAAATTTACCATAAATGGATGATGTAGCAACATTGACAAAACATTTTAAACCAGAGAGAAATTTCACAGCTTCCAGTAATTTATAAGTTGCATTTAAGTTATTGCGTATATATTCTTCATATGTTGTCGTACTTGAAATACCAGGTTGAGCTGCTAAATGAAAGATAAACTGGACATTTTTAACAACATCAGACAAATCATCACTAACTAAATCGATTTCCAAAACCTGTACTCCTTTAGCGGAAATTTCTTCAGCATTAAGACGTTTTAATTCAGGAGCGTAATATGGATTGAAATTGTCAATACCTATGACTTCATGCCCCATTTCGGAGAGAGTTTCAGATAAATGAGAACCTATAAATCCTGCAGCACCAGTAACAAGAATCTTCATAATTCAATCGTATTTAATTTAAGTAGTATTTATACCTTACTTTTAATAATTTAAAGAAAGTCAAAAAGATAATGTATTAAATTTGGATAATAAATTAAATTTTTTTCAGAAAATATTTAAAATTCTTTCCTTCTTGATTTAATCTATTATTATCTTTTTTTGGTGATCCTGAAAAATGAAAGCTGCTATATTTAATGGGAAAGAAATAACGATAAGAAATGTATCTGACCCTAAAATAAAAGACTCTGAAGTCTTGGTTCGTGTTAAAGTAGCTGGAATCTGTGGTACAGATCTTGCTATCGTTAATGGATATCTCCCAACACCTACACCAATTATTTTAGGGCATGAATTTGTTGGTATAGTTGAAAAAGTAGGTAAAGATGTTGATAAATCTTGGCTAAATAAGAGAATAACTTCAGAAATTAATACTAATATTGATTTTAACTGTTATTATTGCAAATTAGGGATATATACTCAATGTATTTCTCGTAAAGCGATTGGAATTGATGTTGACGGAGCTTTAGCAGAACTTATTGCTTTAGAATCATATTTATTACATGAAATTCCAGATTTTATTTCTGATGATGAAGCTACGTTTATTGAACCTCTTGCTGCAGCTTTTCAGGTTTTCGAAATGATGCCTATAGATGACGATGATAAAGTAATTGCTATTTTTGGGCTTGGTAAGCTTGGATTATTGATAAGTCAAGTCGCTAAATTAAAAGGTTTAGAAATAATTGGGGTGGATGAGTCAGATAGGAAATTAAAGCTAGCGAAAAAATTGGGAGTTAAAGAAATCATTAATCGATTAAAAGAAAAAAATATTCCGAATGTAATACAAAACTTCACAGATGGATTAGGAGCAGATATGGTAATTGATGCGACAGGTAATCCAGACGCATTAGGGGATATAATTGCTTCTTGTAGAACCAGAGGAAAAATTCATATAAAAAGTACGTATGGAATTGAAACCCCTATTAATCTTACTGATGTTGTAGTAAGAGAATTGACTCTTTATAGTAGTAGATGTGGTCCATTTGAAAAAGCTATAGAGGGAATAAAATCGGGAAATATAAAGGTTGAAGAATTAATTTCTGATAAATTTCAGTTGAGTGAAATAAATAAAGCTTTTGAATCCTATAAATTAAGCCAAGATCACATTAAGACAATTATTCAGATATAAAGATAATTATTCAAAAAAGTCCAAGAAAAAATTATGAATTAATTTTGGGATCATTGAATTTTTTAGATACAAACTCTTAATTACTAGATATAACTCAAAATCATTAATTTTTTATAATGGAAAAAGTAAAGCAACAAATTGTAGAAAATATTTCAAAAAAAGAAACACCTAAAGAGGAAATAAAATTTCAATATTTTTGGTATCTCATTATTTTTTTTACTATATACTTAACATCATTGATAGTACCAGCATTTATATTCATGACATATATAATCCTTTTTTTTTTACCACATTTTTTAGAAATTGGAGGTTTTATTACTCTATTTACAAACACTAAATCAGTTATAGCTTTGGTGACTATGCCATTAGTTATTATTAGTTGTTATATTATTCGATTGTTTTTAATTGGATTAGTAACTCGCGGATTTTGGACTTTAAGCGAAAAAAAATCACCAAGCAAAAATGGTATAATTCCCAGGAATTTTTCGAGTAAAACATTAAATTATTACCATATTAGAAGTATGATGATTAAATATGGAAAGAATGTTTTTACAAAAGGAATTACACCTTGGCTCAGTAATTGGTTTTTTAACTTTGTGGGATCAATTACAATTGGAAAAGGCACAACTTTAGAAGAGAGTATGATGAATGATAAATTTGCTATTGTTGGAAGTAATTGCTATTTTGGTGTCAATTCTGCATTAGCTAGCCATATGGTGGATGGTACTCTTGGAAATATTAATTATTTTCAAGTGAAGATAGGAGATAATGTTACTACTGCAGGGACAAATCTAATTGCTGCTGGATCAGATGTACATGGGAATTCTTATCTACTTCCTTTAGCTTCAACTGGTAAACATAGTATAATAAATAAAGGAAATAACTATTTTTTTGGAATCCCTATGAGAAAAATCTTTAGAAAAAAGCTAGTGAAGTATTTAGATTTAACTCCAAAACATTTTGATATAAATGAAAATATTGAGAAGTATATAGATAAGAAAAATATAGAAAAATTAAAAATTGAAATAAATAATGTTGTATCTCAGCCTGATGATAAACCTAAAACTGAGAAGTCTCAAAAAGAGATTATTGATATAAATAAATTGACCGAAAATGATTTAAAAATTGATTTTACAACAAGTAGTGCCATTTCAAGAGTAAATATTAAATTCTTAGTGGTATATCTACCAATATTTTGGCTTTCTGGAATGATAGACACTATAATTTTCTATACATTCATATCTTATGTCCCAAATGGATTCTTAATGATATTTTTTCTTCCAGCAATGATATTTATCATGTGGTTTGTATTTATTATGGGGTGTTTCTTTTTTAGTAAATTATTTTTAGTGTTAATAAATTTGATTCATAAACCAAAAGAAGGAATATTTAAAGCTGAAATAGGAGATACTGACTTTGAATTTTGGTGTTTACGTACTGAATTAAAAAAAATTGTTCTATGGCTTATACGAAATTGGCCTATACCCTGGATGGATATTTTAGCTTTCAAATGGTTTGGAATAAGGATGACTTTATCTAGTTCTTTATATGATTCTTGGTGTGATGGTGAGTTTATTACTTTTGGTCGGAGAGTTTTGGTGGGTCAGGGAGCTTCTATAAATTCTTCTATGGTATTAGGAAAGTACTTGATTATAAAAAGGGTAATATGTGGTGATTATTCTCTAGTTGGTGGGCAATCCACAATCGCACCTGGTAGCATCATAGGGAAAGAAGCATTTGTTAGTGCTATCTCTAATACTGTATATAATCAGATTCTTGAACCAGGATGGATCTATCTAGGAATTCCCGTTATAAAATTTAAAAAAAATAAGTATGCTAGTGAACGAAGAGATATAATAATTAAAAGAGATATAAATGACCAGATGAAATTTGAAATGGAACATGAAGTAAACATTGATGAAGATAAAAATGATAAATTATAAAAAATTATAATTTTCTAATCTAATTTCAAATTTAATTGTTCTCTCAGAAAATTTTTTAAATTTCGACAACTTTTTTCAAAATCTTGTTTACTTTCATAGAAAACATGGGTTCTGGGGCAATCAGCATCAAGTTTACATAACTGTTCGTCAATATCATATATCAATGGATAGAATCTACATCCTTGAGGTCGAAAATCATAAATTGTGCATTTCATCGAGAGATTATCTAAAAATACACAATGATTTGTAGAATTTTTTAATTGAAAAAACCCATTTTGATTAATAAAACTAAATTTTTTCTTTTTTATTTTTTTTGGATAAAATTTGATTATTTTTTCAATATCTTGTTGAGATAAAATCATTTCTGTATTGATACAGCATTTTCCGCAATAATCGCATCTATTTTCCATAGTGAATTATTATTTTTGTGTTAATCTCATAAATTTTAAAGGTAGGAAAATATCTATTAAAATATAATAATCTTTAATTGCTTTTTAATTGAGTAAAAAAATAGAAAAAAATGATAATATAAACGAAAATAGCGATGAGCAGAGAAGATAAAGAAACTACAGCTCTCGAGTATGAAGAAAACAATGAAGAAGTATTAAAAGAAGAATTAAGTCTACAATTTCATTTGTATATCTTAATTTTTGCTATAATTTATTATGTGTCATGGCTGGTACCTGGATTTGTTTTTTGGTTATATTTTATGGGTCCATTTCGAATATTTTTCTTAGAAAATTTGGATTTTTTCTCAATTTTTACAAATATTAATTCATTGTTAACTCTATTATCTATGCCAATTATACTTATTAGCTGTTATTTACTCCATTTGTTATTAATTGGTTTAACAACACGCATTATTTGGAAAATCACTGAGAAGATTTCACCCTCAAAATCAGGTGTGATACCACGAAATATTAGAAGCAGGACTGCAAATTATTATCATATTAGAAGCTTTATGATCAAATATGGGAAAAATACTTTTACTAAAGGGATGTTCCCTTGGTTATCTAATTGGTTTTTCAATACAGTTGGCTCAAATAAAATTGGTAAAGGTACAACAATCGAAGAGTCTGTAGGTAATGATAAATTTATTGATATTGGTAAAAATTGTTATATTGGCGTGAATGCTACATTAGCGAGTCATTTACTTCAAGGAATTTTTGGCAACATTACTTATTTTGAGATTAAGGCAGGAGATAATGTTACAACTGCTGCTATGAATCAAGTTGGTCCAGGATCAGAACTTAATGATAATTCTTTTTTATTACCATTAGCTTCAACAAGTAAACATAGCATCGCAAAGGGAGGTTATTATTTTGGAATACCATTTAGAAAGATCTTTAGAAAAAAAATATTAAATTATCTTGATTTATCTCCAAAAGATTTGGAAAGGAATGAAAATATTGAAGGATATAAAGATAAAAAACTTATTAAAGAACTTAAAAAAAAGAATCTTTTACAAAATGATGTTGATTACGTTCATAGAGAAAATGCTGTAATAGAAGAACAAAAGGAGGTACAAATAGATATCAATAATTTATCAGATGAAGAATTAGCTATTGATTTTGCTACTAGCTCAGCAGTAAGTCGAATAAATATAAAGTTTTTAATTGTATATTTACCTCTTTTATGGGTTGCGGGATTAGTAACTACAATAATTTGGTATTGGTATTCTGAAAATGAATTAAGTTCAATGCATTTTCGGTTGGAATTTTTCCTATTCTTTCCACTAATTTTATTCGGTCTAATATATATCTTTATTGTGGCATGCTTACTTTTTAGTAAGTTGCTCTTACTGTTAGTTAATCTCATTCATAAACCTAAGGAAGGTGTATTCAAAGCTGAAAAAAGAAATAAAGATTATGAATTTTGGATGATAAGAACCGAATTAAAAAAGTTGGGTTTATGGTTTATGAGAAATTCTCCATTACCATGGACTGATGTGGTTGCTTTAAAATTATTTGGAGTCGATATGGATTCATCAAGTCATTTGCCTGATGCATGGTGCGATCCAGAATTCGTTAAATTTGGTAGAAAGAATCTAATTGGGCAAGGAGCTTTAATAATGTCGAGTATGGTAGTTGGAAGATATTTATTAATAAAAAAGATATTTTTTGATGATTATGTAATGGTTGGAGGGCATACAACAATATCTCCTGGCACAATTATCGGCAAAGAATCTGTAATAGGTGCTGTTAGTTCAACAACATATAATCAGGTTTTGGAACCAGGCTGGGTGTATTTTGGATTCCCCGCTATTAAACTCAAGGAAAACAAATATGCTGAAGAAAAAAGAGATGTAATTATTAAGCGTGATGTTGATGGCGAAAAAAAATTCACAACTATCCATGAAGTAAATATTGATGAAGATAAAAAAAAATTAATTAAAACTCAAAAAGAAAAGGTATGATAATGAGTGTCCCAAATACGATGAGAGTAGGGCCTTTCACGCCTACAGTTCTAGTAAAAAAGAGATATTTAATATTTTATTTTTTCCTAATTTGGATAAGTATTATTCCTGTACTTTTAGAATTTTGGGTCTATTGGCGTTTTTTATGGAATTATGAGAGACCTATTCATTTTTATACCTTTCTTCCTCTTCTAATATTTGGAATGTATATATCTATAGTGTTTTTTTCTATTTTATTTGCTAAAATATTATTAATAATAATTAATGCAATACATAAACCTCGAGAAGGTGTATTCTTACGTATCCCAGAAGATAAAGATTATAGATATTGGAGTCTTCGAAATACAATTAAGCGGTGGCCAATATGGCTTGCTCATAAATTTCCCTTTCCTTTCTTGGACAATATCTGTTTTAAAGCTTTTGGTGTAAAAACAAAATTCTCAAACTCTCTATTTGAAGGGTGGGTTGATACAGAATTTATAGAATTTGGTAAAGACGTAGTGGTAGGTCAAGGTGCAATCATTCAATCCGCTGTCATTATAGGTAATTTATTAATAATTCGGAAGACTATGATTGAAGATGATGTGAGGATTGGATCACATGCAATAGTTATGCCTGGTACTCATATTGAAAATAAATGTATCCTAGCAGCGAATTCTGTAACCACAATTGGACAGGTTTTAGAAAAAGAATATATATATGTGGGTATTCCCGCAAAGAAATTCAAAAAGAATTTTTTCTTTGAAGATGGATTGGAAAATAAAATTGGTCATGTTGAAGATATCGAAAAATTAAGAGAAAAGTACGAGGAAATTTATACAAAACGTTACGATCAACTTACTCGTAAAGATCGTAGAGAAAAAAAGAGAGAAAAAAAAGAAGAAGAGAAAAAGAGATTTGATAAAGGAGTAGAGGAATGGGACGATTTTGATGATGATTTCAATATTTAGCGTTTATTGAATAATCTATGCAATTCAAGATATCCGTTTCATTTTAACTTAAAATACATCCTTCTATTGTTCTTACATTTATTAACAGTTTTGATTAATTCAATTTTACCAATTTCTTTAAGGTGTTTAATATGAGTCCCTCCATCGACTTGCTCATCGATATCTCCTATTCTGATAATACGAAATTCGCTAATTTTTTCCGGTAATCCTACAGCTAAACGTGCTAATTCTGGTTTTACTATTACTTCTTCTCTTGACATATAATCAATAGTAATTGATAGATCCTGCTCTATAAGTTTGTTTGCCTCCTCAACAAAATCCCGTAATTTTTCAGGAGAGTAATCTTGCATTGAGAAATCCATCCTCGTTTTATCTAATTCAATTTGATTACCTGTAATTTTCGCATCAGCTCTTTTATAAAGAATGCTGCTAATTAGATGCGAAGCTGTATGATATCGCATAAAGGTATATCTTCTTTCCCAATCGATCTCACAACTAACTTCATCACCCACCTTTAATCCGATTTTATCTACTTCATGACTAATATAACCCGAGAATTTATCGACATAGATTACTTTAAATTTTAGATCATTTTTTATAATAAATCCCTCATCCCAAGGCTGTCCCCCACCTTTAGGATAGAATGCTGTTTGCTCAAGAAGAATATACTTTCCATCAGTAACACTTACAACTTTAGTATTCCAACTCTTAAGATAAGAATTATCCATATATAAAGCTCTAACCATAAAGAAAAAAAAGTATCCAACTATAAAATATTGACTTTTATTAGTCTTAGGATTTCTTAGAATTTTTTAATTTATTTTTAATATATTGAATAGAAAGAATAACCTTGGCAGAAAAAAATAAAATTTTTTATAGTAATTTTAATAGTTTTCTCACAAATTAAAGAATTTAAACTTTTTTGTTTTTTTAATTTGAGATATTTTATTTTTATATATCGTATTCTGATATATCCTATTTGGGAATATTAAGTTTTTATACAAAGTCAACTAAATCATTGATTATAGTTTTTATTTACTAAAAAACTGAAAAAAAAAATTTTTTTCAAAAAAAAAATAACATAAAACATATTAGAGGTTTGTTTTATATGGAAAAAGAAAGAAAAACAAAGATGTTTTTAATAATTTGTACGGCGTTCATACTTTTCTGTGGATTAATGGCATTTGAATATCAAACTAATTTTAATACTATTAATGTAAGCGAAGTTCAAATTACAGATCCAAATGGATATACAATTGTAGGGAAACTTTTTCGTCCTAACGATGTAAGTTCAGTAAATACAGCTCCTGGAATTCTTGGATTACATGGATATAATAATGATAAGAATATTCAAAGAGGGACCGCTCTAGAATTAGCCAAAGCAGGATTTGTAGTGTTAATAATTGACCAAGATGGTCATGGATCTTCGGATTCTCCTTATTATGGTATAGCTGATATTACCGAAGCTAGTGCTGCTTATGATTGGTTGGAGGCGCAACCATATGTTAATGGATCTACTGTTCAGGGCGAAACTATGATGGGCATTTATGGTCATTCAATGGGCTATATTAAAGGTTGGGTATTAGCACAGGCTAAACCAGATCATGATGCATGCGTATTCGAATCCTTTCCACCACAAATCAAATTTCCGAATGTTCACAATGTTTTACATACTTGGGCTGAATATGAAGAATGGTATGCTACAGATTTATATACTAGTGTATATTATGGATTTGGATATACTGCAAACATGAGTGTAAAGGAAGTTAAAGACACAGGACTACTTGTAACAGGCTTAAATGGAGGATTGCTAGGTCCTGGCGAAGTAGATACAACTTATGGTAATTTTTCACTTGGAACGGCGTTTCGAACCCATTATAATATTGGTGTTACCCATCCAGGATTAACAATGGACCAATCCTGTAATAAAGAGATTGTAGCTTGGTTCTTACAGTCATTAAAGGGCGAAACTGAAGCTAACGCGATGAGTGCCGCAGCTATAAGCGGTCAAACATATATTGCTGTGGAAGTATTCCAATGTTTGGCTTTACTTACAATTTTTGCTTCTCTGATCTTCTTAACTAAATGGCTATTAATGACAAACTTTTTCAAAGAAGTTGTACAACCAATGCCAGAACGCACAACATTTATTTCAGAAAAGAAGTGGGCTTGGTGGGCGGCTGCTACACTTAATAATGTCATTGCTGCAATTGCTTATATATTTGGTGTAAATGCTGATGAAGCTTGGCATTTCAAAGCGCCATTTGAAATGGGAATGATTAATAATTTCTTAGGATTTTATCTCTATTGTTCCTTAATTGGACTTATTTTCGTCGTTGTGTGGTATTTCGTTACTTGGAGGCAAAATAGAGAGAGTATAGCCCCATATGATCTTGGAATTACTTATGGCAAGGAGAATAAGAAAGAAGCTTTGCAGATATTCTTAAAGACTTGTCTAATAGCTGTAATTCTTTTTGCGTGGATGTATTTATTGGTAAGCATCTTTCAGACATTCTTCGTAATTGAAATAGGAGTATTCTGGACGTTCATGAAGATGTTCACACTGCAGCGATTATTTATGTTCTTACTCTACCTACCACTGATTTTACCATTTTTCTTAATAATAGGTGGAGTATTTGCATTTGCAGAACTTCGTCAAAAAGAAGCAAGTTCAGGAATCAAAACACAACTGATTTGGTGGGCAAAACTTTGTTACGTTATGGTATTTGGTCTTTTCATAGTATTTGTAATTCAATATGTTGGATTTTGGGTCGGTCAAAATCCTACACTCAAGAGTCTGGAGTCAACACCAATAATGCCACTTCAATTATGGTTCGTAGTTCCAGTTACTATGTTAATCTTATTCTTTATGGTCTTCTGGTATCGTAAAACGGGGAAAATTTATCTTGGATCCATTATGGCTTCACTCCTCACAACTTGGTTCTTGACAGTTTCTACAATAATGGGTCCAGCTTTATAAATAAAAATTTATAATTAACAATTTATCTATTTTTTTTTTTTTTTTTTTCATCCATCATCTTTTTGTTAAAAGAACAATAAAGAAATTATTTTGATTTTTAAAATTAAATTTTTTCATGGATTTTGAAAAATTCTTCAATTTT
>JAHPZJ010000017.1:11133-119112 GCA_019058245.1 Promethearchaeota archaeon
CCCCACACCCCACAACTTGGTTCTTTCAAGTTTCTACAAAAATGGGGCCTCTTTTAAAAAAAAAAATTAAAAATTAAAAATTTTTTTATTTTTTTTTTTTTTTTTTTTTTCATCCATCATCTTTATGATAAAAGAACAATAAAGAAATTATTTTGATTTATAAAATTAAATATTTTCATGGATTTTGAAAAATTCTTCACTTTTTAATAGTTTTAATTTCATAAACTAAATTGTTTTCCAAAATGAGGAAAATAATATCCTTTATCATTATAGTCGATTTTAAATCATATATTTTATCTACTATAATCTTTTCATTTATTAGATATCAAATTAGATCCTAATGATACTTTTTATAAAAAGCAAGAATACTAAATTATAAAATTATTTTACGAGGTTTCTCATAAAGGAAATACATAAATTAAAAGTCAAGTTTAATTAATTTATATCTAATTATTGTTATAACAATTTGAAATCATCTAACTAAATATAATATCTAAAGTGTCTTTAATGAAATCCGTAGAATTAGCAGGGAATAAATTTGAAGTTAAAAATGGATTTCTTGATTTAAGCCTTTTAGAGATAAAAGACATTGAGGAAATACAAGGATTATCAAAGTTAAATGATTTAAAGAATTTAGAGTTAAGTTCTAATGATATATTGCATGTAAAAGGTTTAGAAAATCTAACTGACTTAGAAATATTAAATTTAGGGAATAATCAGATAATTGATATTAAAGGGTTAGAGAGTTTAGTAAACCTCAAGATATTACATCTCATAAGTAATCAAATAAAAGAGATAAAAGGGTTAGAGAATTTAAGTAATTTAGAAGAATTATATTTAAGAGGTAATCAAATAAAAAATTTAGAAGGATTAGATTCTTTAAAGTCATTGAAAAGATTAGATCTTTCATGGAATGAAATTACAGAAATTCAAGGATTTGAAAATTTAACAAATCTTGAAGTTTTATGGATAGCAGGAAATCAATTAAGAAAAATAAAAAATCTCGAAAACTTAAGAAATTTAGAAGTATTGAATCTAGCAGGAAATCAGATTGACAAAATTGAAGGTTTAGATAATTTAGATAATTTAAAAAGCCTTTATTTAAATAATAATTCAATCACAAAAATCGAAGGATTAAATTCTCTGGAACGTCTAGAAACTCTTTGGTTAAATACTAATAAGATTTCAGAGATAGGAGGATTAGATAATTGTCAGGATTTAAGAATTTTAAATTTAAAACAGAATCATATCAAACATATTAAAGGTCTATATTCGCTTGATAATTTAGAGAATCTTTTTCTTTCAGAAAATAAAATAGGGGAGATTAAAGGGTTCGAAACATTAATAAAGTTAGAAACACTTGATTTAGGGCAAAATAAGATAATTCAAGTTAAGGGTTTAGAATCTTTAGTAAATTTAAAAGATCTATGGTTCGCAGATAATCTTATTCCTCAGAAAATACTAGATCAACTTGGAGGGCTTGATAGTGGAGGATACGCAAATGAGCCTTTAAAATTTGTTCAATATTGCATTATAAATCTATAGATCATTTTTTTAATTATTTTTTCAAATAAAAACAAATAATAATAGAAATTAGGTATTTTACATATTATTAGTAATTTTAATTTTAAATTCGATTTTTAAAAGGTAAATTCTTATGGGATTAAGTGCATTTGAAGTAGCAAAAAAGCAAATAGATATTGTATCCAAAGAAATGGGACTGCATCCTAACTTAAATAAATATCTTAAAAGGGTAGAACGTGCATTAATAGTAACTATTCCTATTAAGATGGATGATGGGTCTCTTGAGATGTTCGAAGGTTATAGAGTTCATCATAGTACAGTTAGAGGTCCTGGGAAAGGAGGCATAAGATTTTCTCCTGAAGTAAATTTAGATGAAGTTAAGGCTTTAGCTACGTGGATGACTTGGAAATGTAGTCTTTTAAACTTACCATTAGGTGGCGCTAAAGGAGGAGTATGTGTAGACCCTCGAAAATTATCTAAAGGCGAATTAGAACGTCTTACGAGGAGATATACCTCTGAAATAATTAATATTATTGGACCTGATATCGATATTCCTGCTCCAGATGTTAATACTAATGCGCAGATTATGGCTTGGATTATGGATACTTACTCAATGAATAAAGGAAGGTCTATCCCAGGTGTTGTTACTGGTAAACCTGTAGAAATAGGAGGATCTGTGGGTAGAGAACCAGCAACAGGAATGGGTTTGTTTTTTAACTTAGAAGCTATATGTAAGAAAAAAAACTTAGATTTAAAATCACAAAGTATTGTTATCCAAGGTTTTGGTAATGTTGGTGGTACAATTGCTGAAATATTATTTAAAGAAGGATGCAAAATACTGGCAGTTTCAGACATATCTGGAGGTTTATTTTATAATATGGGTTTAGAGATTGATAAATTATTACAATGGACTAAAGATGGCAATTATTTAAAAGATTATAAAGATGAGAGATATAATATTATAACCAACGATGAATTACTTACAACTGAATGTGATATTTTAATTCCGGCTGCTCTTGAAAATCAGATAACTCAAAAAAATGCAAAAAATGTAAAATGTAAAGTCATTATAGAAGGAGCAAATGGACCTATAACACCTGAAGCAGATAAAATATTATTTGAAAAAGGAATTCCTGTGGTTCCAGATATTCTTGCTAATGCTGGAGGTGTTTGCGTCTCATATTTTGAATATGTTCAGGATATTCATGCTTATTTTTGGGAATTAGATCGGATTAATCAAGAGCTAAAAAAAATAATTTTAACTGCATTTGAGGAAGTATTTAAAATATCGCAAGAAAGAAATATTTCACTTCGAACAGCTGCTTATGTAATAGCTGTATCGAGAATAGCAAAAGCTATTGAATTACGAGGGATATTTCCTTAATCTTTTTATACTAAAAAAAATTCAAAAATTAACTAAGATAAAAATTTTATTTAATATTATTATTGTTATCAAGCTTTATGTTAAATTATTCTGTAATATTTTAATTTTAATAAAAATTTTTTAATTTCATTAAATAAATAATCTTGATCATGAAAGTAAAATTAGTTATGATTATTCTCTGTTCTTTTATTGGAGGAATATTTATTACTTTGATTACCGGAATTTTAGCCTATCCAAAAGATAATCTCATTGGAGCCGAGAAATGGGGTTTTCCGTTCTATTGGCTAAGTCGACCCGTTTATCCCGGAGCAGAAAAAGTAATTAATTGGGCAAATTTATTAATAGATTTTTTTATATGGATTATTTTAACGTTTATGATTATTTATCTAGTAAATTTTTTCTTCTCAAAAGTAAAAAAAAAGTAAAAAAAATGATTAAATATATAATTAATCTGTCCGTTTAAAGATTTGAAATAATAGATTATTATTAATCTCCAAGTTCACTTAATGCTTCCATTATCATTGCAGTAAGTTCACCATAAGTTATTGCATCTTGAAGGTTCCCTTCAATTTGCAAATCTCCACTCATATAAGCACTAGTACCATCAAGCTCACCAGAAGCCATTCCTGCCCATGCACTAGTTGAAGCTTTCATTGTTGCGCTTGGATTATCAATTTCACCCTCACCATAATCTACTTGCCCTTCTCCAAATTTTAACCAATACTTATAATCCGCATCAGTAACTACAAATTGAACGACTGTAAGGTCAATATCTTCAATTTCTTCTTTAATGTCTTCATCTTCTTGAGCTAGTTGTTTTAAAGCTTCTGCATATAAGAGAGCATCAGAAGGTTTTCTTTCAACTTGACCTTCTTGTATTGCTTTTAATTTTTCAAGCAAATCATTACTAACCATTTTTTAATTCTACCCTTTTTTTATCAATATCATATATCTTTAATTTAAAGATGATTAGTTTAATTTTGAATATATTAAAAGTTTTTATTTGTTGTATATGTAAAATCAAGTGGTAAAGAAATGAATAATATATCTAAAAAGGAAATTAACTTATTTTTTTAGAATTTATTTGAAAATTAAGAAATAATTTAAAAAAAGAATAAAAATTTGAAATTAAAATTTATAAACTTTCACCATTTACATCTATACTACCAGTTGAAGCGGTCAAACTTAATGTGTATGTATTAGTTGCTGAATTATAATCATTCGAAGTAATTATTTTACTTTTAGAACCCCCCATTTCAATAAATCCTCCAGAACCTATAGGATCATAATCAACAGAACCCGTTGATGTTGAACCTGTGAATTGAGCTCCAATATTTGCTGAATTGTCTTTATAATAAACATCAATACTCCCTGTAGATGTTCTTATAGCCCCTTTAACGTTAGCATTTATTTCAGTATTTTGGATAATATTAACATCAATACTCCCTGTAGAAGTACGCAGTTCCCAATTATCATTAATAGAATATTTCATATTAAAGCTATTGAAATTTATTGATCCCGTAGAGGTTGTTCCAACTAAATGCCTTCCAATAAAAGAATTAGAAAAATTCAATCTAATAGAACCTGTTGAAGTGAACGCGCCCAAACTTTGAGTAAAATTAATTTGATTAGCATATAAGGCAACAGAACCCGTATTTGTCGAAATTTCAACGTCACCTAAAAATTTTGTATTTTTAGCTGCATTTAATGAAACAGAGCCTGTAGAAGTTGATAGTATTGTATTATTAAGAATGCTATTAGGCGGAATATCCATTCTTATTGACCCCGTACTAGCTTGAGTATTAAGATCGTATATTACATCTGATCTGAGTGTTAAATTAATTTTAACTCGCTGAGAAATGCTGAATGTTAACCAAGTGGATGCCTTTGCATCCAATATGAATGAGATCTCTTGTGTGCTTTGATTTTGCCATATTATAGGATAGAAAAAATCTTGAAATGATTTGCCATCAACTAACATTCCTTTTATTCGAATATCCAAATCTATTTTTGCGTAATAATCGGTTGGTGTTTTATTATAATTAATGTTTATAGATCCAATATCAGAATTAACATTTATTCGTTCGATTGTAGAAGGAGTTATAGGAGTATAATAATAAGTATTTTTATAGGGTAATTCGCCCCATGTACTCAATATTAAAAAACCAAACGCAGTTCCTCCAGAGACTATACATATAGAAACAATAATTAAAAGAATTCTATTACTTTTTTTCAAATAGATCACATCATTAAAATGTTTTTAACTTAAGTTAACACAATTTATACAGATATATAAATTAACTTTAGACTGATTTTTGATTTTTTATTTAATAACTTGAACTATGATTTAATAAGATTCTTTCAATCTTCTTCGTCTAATTACAACCCAATTATCAAAAAGGATTAAGAAATTTTAAAAAAAAGTTCAAATTTAAGGTATTTAACTACTTTGTCCATTTATATTTATATTTCCTGTTGTAGTTGTTAAGTCAAATCTAAAAGTATAATTCGCACTACTGTAATCAAGTGAACTAAATTGAGTTAATCCAACATTTTCAAATCCTCCTGAATTGATTGGACTGAATTGGCCTGTAGTTGTTGTGCCTATAAATGTAGCTCCTATAACAGATGAAGAATCCCTGTAATCAATATTGATATTTCCTGTTTTAACTATCCCGTCACAGAAGACATCTCCACCCATCTCTATATTTTGGATTATATCACAGTTAATGTTTCCTGTAGTAGTCTCAAGATCCCAGTTTACATTTGCTAAACACCTTATATTATAAGAATTATAAATTAAATTTCCTGTCGTTACTTCAGCATCAATATTACTATTTATTAAACAACCAGAAAAGTTCAATCTAAGATTTCCCGTAGTAGCAGTGGCAATTATATCACTTGTAAAATTTGACTTTTTTGCATACACGGATACTCCACCTGTGGTTGATTCGGCTCTTAAATCCCTAATTGCCGCTTGATCTAAATTAATTACTGAATTGCCTGTGGTAGTCTCAATATATAAGTTATCAACAGTTACATTATTTGGAATATCATTAACCACATTACCCGTAGTAGCATACTCTTCTATTGAATATATAAGATCAGTTCTAAGAGTTACATTAACTTCAATTCGTTTTATGGAGAACCAATTGGTTGGATCTAAAGAAACTCCAGGTTTAGTTCTTAAAATAAAACTTGTTTTATGAATCTCAGGTGAAGTATTATTATCCCATTCAATTTGGAAAAAGTCTGTTATTGATTTTCCAATCATATATGCTCCACCCATTCTGAGATTATAATCTACTTTAACTACATTTTCTGTTTCACTAGTATTATATCTAATATTGATATTTCCAATATCAGTACGTATTAGGAATGGTTCTGGAGATCGAATTAAATCTGGAATATAAAAACGGGAACCTGAAGATGAAATTGTTCCGTAAGTTAGAAATCCAATCATGAAGAATAATCCAGTGCATGTTGCGATTACAACTGCTAAAATTATTCCAATAATTTTAGCTCTTCCCATAATTAATCAAATCACACTTTTTCTTTTATTAGATTTTTATAATTGAATAAATATTATTCACTTTCAAATAAAAATTCCTCTAATTCTAATTAAAAAAAATTTTGCATGATAATATTAGGATTCAATTTCTAAATTAAAAAAGTCAATGGCATTTTCTATTGTTTTTTCACTTACTAACTGTTGTGAAACTTTATGAGAATAAGCAATAGCTGAAATAGAATATTTCACATTTGATGGAACATTTATAGGACCTCTTTTGAATGGGTGTTGATAATAGGAATCCGTTTCAGTAAGTAATGATTCTAATGGCGAAAATTTAGTAACTTTTCGCCACCTTTCAAACCCATAAGCAGAGCTAGGAACAGACAACATAAAACCTTGATCTGATAAGGTTTTTCCGTATTCTGCTGGCCCTGAAAAGCAATGCCACATTACTTTCTTAGGTTCTATATTAAATTCTTTTAGAATATTGAGAATCGTCTTATTTGCCGCATCTTCTTTATTAAATCTATGTTCTGGATGTTGTTTATCAAATTCATGCTTAGCAGCATTTCTAACATGTAGAATATATGGTTTATTTAGTTCTTTTGTTAATTCAATAATTTTTCTAAATTCTTTAATTTGATCGTTTCTTTTCTCTAAAGTTTTTGCATGATGGAAATCTAAACCAATTTCTCCAATCCCTAAATACTTTTCAGAATTATTTTGAATATAGTCAATCCAATTCCTCCATTCTGAATTGTATTTAGTTTTAGGAGTATAAGTAACAGTTTGAGGCGCCCAGCCACATGTAAAACCAAAATTTTTATCAAATTTCTTCATAAAATTTATTATTATATTTAAGGTGTTCATATCTATAGAACTAGTAATTAAAAATTGACCCCCCATTTTGAAGTAACTCAAATATTGTTCTTTATCTGAAGGTAATTGATCATTTTTAGGACGAGGAAAAGGCAAATGGCAATGAACATCAATAAATTTAAGATTGTCTTCTGGTACTGGTATATTTTTTTTTTTCAACACTAGGATTTAAATCATTACAAGTTATCAATTGTATAATATAGTAAAAGCTATGTTATATTATTATATAAATTGAAATTTTAATGAAAAATAAATAGTTCTCTGATAAGATTGAAGTTTCTAATTCTTTAAATAAAGTTATTGATTTAAGAGTATTATGAGTGAACAGTTAAAATCTAAACTTAAAGAGTTAGAAATGAGAAAAAAAGAATTACAACCAAAAATCGATGAGATTAATAAGAAAAGAGAAGAAGAACTTGAAAAGATTAATAAAAAATATGATCATTTGATATATGACATCAATTACACAGCACAGCAAATAGAAGATGAATTTTATAATGATTTAATTAGTTCTTTTATCCAAATTGTTACTAGAGAATTTGATCTAAAAAGAAGTTCAGAAATGTATGAAGTATCTGAAGAATTCAAAATTTATAAAGAAGAAATTGCTCAATTTGATATCTTTCCCGAAGAATTAATCAATAAAATGCATAGAGTAATAAATGGAGAACCTATTGAGACTATTATGTATGACATTGAAAAAATTCAAAAAAAATATATGAAAACTTAGACTCTATTCTGTTCTTATTTAATTTTTATTCTATTTACTAGCCTTAAAATGATATCTGACTTAATCACATAATATTTGGATATCACTTAGATAAATATGTGTAATTGATTCTCTTGAAATAAAGAAAATTACTTTAATAGGGAATAATAAAATGGAGTTATTCGAGGAAGAAGTTGAGATTTATAACTCTAAAATGCGCCTTTTAAATTGGTTATATGATGAATTGAGAATTCATTCAGAGAATTCCAAGGATATAATTAATGAAAAAGGGCAAAAATTACCATTAAACTTATAATTTCTTCTTTAAGTATAATTTAATGATTATTCTTATTATCATCTTAACTTTCATAAGAAGATCTATTAAGTTTCCCCTATTTGGAATATGAATAAAAATAACAGGATATTCTTTTTTTGATAAATAGAGAGACCAATAATAAAGATAATTACACAAATAATATCCAGCAAAATGAGAGAGAGAAATATTTATTTTTTTTTCAAGAATAGAATAGAGTTCATTTAAATTTAATTTGGTTTTAATCCAAGGGTAGAAGGAATATTTTATAGGTCCAAATCTAAATTTATTGTCAATATCTTTTCCCATACTAAAATTCCATCCCATTTTTTCAAGATGGAATTTATCACTTTGATGAATACCTAGAATTACTATTAATAAAGATTTTGATGGTACTTTTGATAAAAGGTCCTTATATGTTCTAATACTTCTTTTCCAACTAACAGGTATAGTTTTTTTTACAATTGAGAAACCTTCATTTCGAATTGAGAATCTCTTAACAATTTCACCACTCAAATTTGTATAAAATTGACCATATGGTCCAAATCCAGCTAATATTAAGGTGTTCAATTTTCTTAAGGAAAAAGGTTATAATATATATAGAGTAAAAATATAAAAAAAAAGATAACTAAGAAAGTTGTTAAATTTAGAATTTAAAATTTCTTTTCTATTATGCAGCCATTTCTTTAGCTCTAGCTTTTTCTATAGCGGCTATTTCTTTTTTTAAAGCTTTAATTTCTGATTGAATTGCTTTAACACTAGCTTTCTTTTCCCCTTCAATTTCTTTCAATTTAGCATTTAAAGCTTTTTCTTTTTCACTTCTTAAAGTCTTAAGTGTTTTGGTAGCCTCTTTAGAAGCAGTAATCCTTTCTTTCTTTTTAGCATTCCATTCTGCTGCTTTGTCAATAGCTTCCTCTTTCATACTTTCTGCTTCTTTTGACTTAGCTTCAGCAGCCTGAATTTTAGGATTATATTCTTGTTCTATTCCACTTTCTGCAGAAGCCTCTTTTTTAGTAGCTTCTTCTTCAATGCGAGTTATCTCATCTTCTTTTGCACTAATTTGACCTCTAATATTTTCTTCGGACATGTAAAATCATTTTTTTTTTTTTTTTTCAATTAATTGTTAAAATATAATATATTTTTAGTTCTAATAAATCAATAGCATGTTATAATAGTGTTAGGATTGACATCCTTTTAAACTTTATATCATATTATTTTTTAGGGGTGCTATAAATTTATTGCTTTTCAGTATATCTCCTATTGTTTTATTATGATCATCAATTATAGCAAGATCCAGATTTGTAACTGATGAATTCAACATACGCCTTATCTCTTAGCTCCATTATGTTTCCTCAGTAATTGTGAATTCCCAAGCACAAAAATAGTCTTCAGGATGTATACCTGGAGGACAAGCAATACATTTAGTCTTTATACGAGGATCTATTGTTTTAGCAAATAATCCATATTCCACTATGCCCACTGGTTTGCAAGGAAAATCTGGAAGTCCTCTACGCTTTCTAGCAGATTGAACACGGCAATTATTCATTCTGAATACACACTTATTATCATCAATCTCAATAAATTCTTGTTTATTTATATTTGCATATACTCTGTATTTCAAGGCTTTAATCAAGGCAGGAATCCCCCCATTTTTAGGGATTTTGAATCGCTTTATGATTCTTTTCGCTTCAATTATAGTAAATCGTTCCCATTGCTTAACATCAAGTTCTATAGCTTTTTCAAGACCATATTCCCTTTCAATGGTTTGAAACCAAGTACCATCAATTGCGAGCCAATTCTTGGATATATCTTCAATATAATCTAATAATTCCTCTTTTGAAAGTGGTTGTAAATCTCTTCTCATAACAATTATCACTATAAAGTAAAAATCTAATTTGGAAAATTATTTAAAATTTAAAAAGTTAAACCAAATTGATAGACAAATAGATAAAATTTTTATTATGGGAAAATGAAAATGGTTGTTTTCAAAAGTAAAATTTAATAGCATTTTAATTTTAATTATTTTAGTATCTATTTTATCCAGAAAAGGAATTATAAAAGGAATAAATGAATAAAAATGGGAAAAACTTTAACTGAAAAGATTTTAGAAAATCATTTGGTTGAGGGGAATTTAGAAAAAGGCACGGATATAGCTATTAAAATTGACCAAACATTAACCCAAGATGCAACTGGTACTATGGCTTATTTGCAATTTGAAGCAATGGGTGTTCCTAGGGTTCAAACCGAATTATCAGTAAGTTATGTTGATCATAATACATTACAAACTGATTTCAAGAATCCTGATGATCATAGATATCTCCAGAGCATAGCAGCAAAATATGGTTTATATTTTTCACGTCCAGGTAATGGTATTTGTCATCAGGTACATCTTGAACGATTCGCTCGTCCCGGAAGAACATTATTAGGGAGTGACAGTCATACCCCTACAGGAGGAGGTGTTGGATCAATTGCGATTGGAGCTGGTGGGCTTGATGTAGCTGCGGCTATGGCAGGAGAGCCATTTAGATTAAAAATGCCTAAAGTTGTGAAGATGTATCTTACAGGGAAACTTCCAGATTTTGTATCAGCAAAAGATGTTATCTTGGAAGTATTAAGAAAGATTGGTGTAAAAGGAGCAGTAAATAAGGTTCTAGAGTATACTGGTCCAGGAATAAAGACATTAACAGTCCCAGAAAGAGGAACGATAACAAATATGGGAACCGAGACAGGGGCTACTACTTCAATTTTTCCTTCAGATGAAATTACTAAAGAATTTTTAGAAGCTCAAGAAAGAGGAGATCAATGGAATGAATTATTACCCGATGAGGATGCTATTTATGATGAAATGATCGAGATAAATTTAAGTGAATTAGAACCACTTATTGCTGAACCTCATAGTCCAGGAAATGTTAAAACTGTTAAGGAATTAGAGGGTTTGAACGTAGACCAAGTATGTATTGGAAGTTGTACTAATTCTTCTTTACGAGATCTTAAAATTGTTGCCAATATGTTAAAAGGGAAAACTATAAATCTAAATACCGTTTTAACAGTAAGTCCTGGCTCTCGACAAGTTGTAGATCACATGATAGAATCTGGTGAAATGGATTATTTAGTAAGAGCCGGAGCAAGAATTCTAGAAAATGCGTGTGGTCCATGTATTGGAATGGGTTTAGCTCCTAAAAGTAATGCCGTTTCTCTAAGAACTTTTAACAGAAACTTCCTTGGAAGATCAGGAACAAAAAGTGCTAATGCTTACTTAGTAAGTCCCGAAACTGCTGCTATTGCCGCAATTGAAGGTAAAATCACAGATCCTAGAAAGTATGGTAACTTACCTAAAATGATAATGCCTAAATTGTTTACGGTTAATGATAATATGATTATTCCACCATTATCTCCTGAGGAAGCTAAAAATATAGAAATTGTTAGAGGTCCAAATATCAAACCATTACCGGAATTTAATCCTTTACCAGAAAAATTAGATGGGGAAGTTCTCCTAAAAGTTGAGGATGATATAACAACAGATCATATTATGCCAGCAGGAGCTAAAATTCTACCATTAAGAAGTAATATCCCAGAGATCAGTAAATTTGTTTTCAATGTTGTGGATGAAACATTTCATGATAGATCTCTTGAAAAGGGCGGAGGATTTATTATTGGAGGGGAAAATTATGGACAAGGCTCAAGTAGAGAACATGCAGCAATTGCACCTAAATACTTAGGAATTAAAGCTGTAATAGTTAAGAGTTTTGCGCGTATTCATTTAGCAAATCTAATAAATTTTGGAATTGTGCCATTAATTTTTGTAAATAAAGAAGATTATAACAATATTGACGCTGGTGATCAGTTTGAGATTGATTTATCTATGATTAAGTCTGGTAAAGTCTCATTGAAAAACATTTCAAAAAATCTTGAGATTGAATTGACTCATTCACTTAGTGAGCAGGATTTAGAGGAATTAATGGCAGGTGGAAAATTAACACTAATAAAACAAAAGCATTCCTAAATAAAGATTTTATACATACTTTTTTTACTTATTTTTATCAAACAATATTTATATTCTACCAGGATAATCTACATTTTTAAAAGGCCAATTTAAACTGATCCATTTCTTTACAGTACGGAAGAGAATTTCATCTAACCCCTTATCATATTCAGTTTGGCGAACCCACATGGTTACCACAGCATCAATAGTCATTTCATCCGATGGGTTGATGTAAAGGCAGCCAAGAACTCTTGAATCATCCAATGATATAACAGTATAAGCAAATGCCTTACGATCTAGAAATTCTTGTTGGTGTCTTTTTAGATCTTTAAGGTTCTCCTCGATGGTGAATCCTGATCTCGGCCATGGACCACCATACATAGTATGGAGTAGCTCTTGACTTTCCATAACTGCTTCGTAATCCTTTTTGATATCATCTATAGATAACATTCGAAGACGAAAACTTTCTGTTTCAAGCTGATTAGGGATCTCGAAATCATCAGGTATAAATTGGGTTTTAGAAATTTAAATCTCCTCTTTATTAATCATTGGAATTAATATTAGATTTATTAAATAGGACATGTTTTTTTATAACTATATGTGGTTTTTTATTTAAAGATATCATGTTTGATAATAATTTAAAGCAAGATCCAAAAAAGCGTTTTTCTTCAAGAGTAGAAAGATATATTAAATTTAGACCTTCTTATCCAAAAGAAATCATTCCATTCTTAAAAGAAAAACATATTTTATCAAATAATTCTGTAATTGCGGATATAGGATCAGGTACGGGAATCCTCAGTGAACTTTTTTTAAAGGAAGGAAATAAAGTTTATGGAGTTGAACCAAATAGAGATATGAGAAAAGCTGGAGAAGTCCAATTAAGTAAGTACTCTAATTTTATAAGTATTAAAGGTTCAGCTGAATATTCTTCACTTGACCCTAAAAGCGTTGATATAATTACAGTAGGCCAAGCTTTCCATTGGTTTGATTTAGAAAAAACTAGAATGGAATTTTCAAGAATTCTTAAACCTAATGGATGGGTTGTCTTGATTTGGAATCGTCGAGACAATCAGAAAAATGAATTTTTAAAAGACTATGAAAAATTTATCAAAAAATATGGTACTGACTATAAATACGTTAAAAAGAGAATGCTAGATTATCAAAAATTTTTCGGCGGAGATCATGTGGAAATAAGTTATCGAGTTCAAAAGTTTTATAATTCTCAAATTTTTGACTATGAAGGTTTGGAAGGTAGAGCCCTTTCTACTTCTTATATTCCTTTAGATGACCATCCTTCATTCAATTCCATGATTATGGATCTAAAAAAACTATTTAAAAAGCATCAACAAAATGGTTTAGTTAAATTTGAATATAATACTGCTGTTATTTACGGGCGCTTATTATAATTTTTAAATAAATAAAATAAGTTTTATTAGAGAAATTACTATTTTAAAAAAAAATTTCTGGTGTAAAAAAAATTAATCAAGCCAAAAAACAAATTCAAAATATTAAGAGAATCTGTTTCAATATTTTCACCATATTAATCATATTAATTTTGGTATACCCAATAAACATATCGAATTATCTAAGTAATAATAATCAACAGATCTCATACATCTTTCCGTCAACAAGCGATTTAGGTGTTTCACAATGGTTGCCACCAACAAAAATCGGACAATTTGGCGATGGGGGAAATGCATATAACGTTTTTATTAGCAACGATATAGCATACGTTGTTGAAAAGAGCAGTGGATTGGAAATAATAGATATATCCGACCCAGCAAACCCAACGGAACTCGGACAATTTGATGACGGCGGAGTGGCATTTGGTGTTTACGTTGACGGTAATATCGCATATATTGCTGATACTTATGATGGTTTGGAAATAATAGATGTATCAGACCCAGCTAACCCAACAAAACTCGGACAATTTGATGACGGCGGAGTAGCACATGATGTTTACATTAGCGGTAATATCGCATATGTTGCTGATGCTTATGACGGTTTGGAATTAATAGATGTATCCGACCCAGCAAATCTAACGGAACTCGGACAATTTGATGATGAAGGATCGACATATGATGTTTACATTAGCGGTAATATCGCGTATGTTACTGATACTTATGACGGTTTGGAATTAATAGATGTATCCGATCCAGCAAACCCAACGAAACTCGGACAATTCGATGACGGTGGAGGTGCACGTGATGTTTTCATTAGCGGTAACATAGCATACGTTGCTGATGGTAATAATAGCTTAGAATTAATAGATGTATCTGACCCAGCAAACCCGACGAAACTCGGACAATTTAATGGAGGACAAGGTGCAGAGGATATTTATGTTAGTGAAACTACAGCATACCTTGCAGGTGGGTATGACGGCTTAATAATAATAGATGTATCCGACCCAGCACATCTAACAGAACTCGGACAATTTCATCACAGTGGTTATATGTTTGATGTTTGTGTTATCGGAAACCTAGCATATTCAGCAAATAGAGAGAATAGCTTAGAAATAATAGATATATCCGATCCAGCAATTCCAACAGAAATTGGAAATTATGATGATGGAGGAGATGCAGAAGATATTTACGTTAGTGGGACTACATTATATCTTGTAGATAGCTATGATGGCTTGAAAATTATAAACATATCTGACCCAACAAATCCAACGAAACTCGGACAATTTGATGATGGTGGGTATGCAAATGATGTTTTCGTTAGCGGTAATATAGCATACGTTGCCGATCATTCTAGCGGCTTGAAAATAATAGATGTATCCGATCCAACAAACCCGACGGAAATCGGAAACCTTTTTTGGGGAACTGCACTGGGTCTCTACGTTATTGGAAATATAACATATGTTGCCACGGGTTTTGGCTTGAGAATAATAAATGTATCTGACCCAGTAAACCCAATAGAGCTCGGACGTATTGATAGCGAAGGGTCGGCATATGATGTTTACGTAAGTGGTAATACGGCATATGTTGCTGATGGGAACGGCAGTTTAGGAATAATAAACGTGTCTAACTCAACGAATCCAACGGAAATTGGGCGATATAATGAAGGAGGAGATGCACGAGGTGTTCAAGTTAGTGGTAACATAGTATATCTTGCTGATGAAGACAAAGGTTTGGAAATAATAGATGTATCTGACCCGACAAACCCAACGGAACTCGGAAACCTCGGGAGAACCGCACTAGGTCTCTACGTTAGCGATAATATAGCATACGTTGCTGCATATTATGACGGTTTGGTGGTAATAAACGTATCCGATCCAACAAATCCAACGGAACTCGGACAATTTGATGACGGCGGAGTGGCATTTGGTGTTTACGTTGACGGTAATATAGCATATATTCCCGATAAGACTTATGGCTTAGAAATAATAGATACAGGCTATGATTCAGACGGAGATAATTTAACAGATACGACAGAATTTCTTAGTATAAATACTGATCCAAATGATTGGGATACTGATGAGGATGGTCTACCTGATGGCTGGGAGGTAGTAAATAATTGTAACCCGCTTCTAGATGATTCTACAAGTGATCCTGACTCAGATACCTTATTTAATTTAGAGGAGTTCATATGTGGCACTGATCCAAATGATGCAGATACAGATGATGACGGTTTAAACGATGGTGAAGAGGTTTATATTTATTTTACAGATCCAAATGATATGGATACTGATGGTGATGGTTTTAGTGATGGGAAAGAGGTTGCTTCAGGTTATGATCCGAATAATCCTTTAAATAATCCATTTTTGACTCCGCTAATTATTATAATTATCGTAATTATTATTATTGTCATTTCCTTAGTAATTGTTATTAATAGAATTAAAAAAAAGGGAATTCTTCAATTTTACTGCAATCGTGAGAATTAAAATAGTTTATAGTGAAGGATAGGTGAAAAACAATATAGGATTTTCATTCAATTCAAACCATCTCTTTTGGATCTAATAATTCGTCTAAGTTCTCGATTCTTAGTCCCATTTCTTTAATAATTGTCTTAATTGTCTTTCCTTCTTTATACGCACGTTGAGCTATCTCAGAACATTTATCATAACCTAAAATAGGAGTCAAATTTGTAATAATCATTAGCATTTGTTCTAAATTTTCATTTATTTGCGAAACATTAACTTTTAACCCAGATAAACAATGATCTATAAATGAATTAATTCCTCCATTTAATATTTCTATAGATTCAAGCAAGTTAATTATCATTACAGGTTTACATACATTCAAATCTAATATACTACCATATGCCTCTCCAAATGAAATTACTGAATCATTTCCAATAACTTGAAGACAAACCTGAATTAATGCTTCAGATTGAGTTGGGTTTATTTTCCCTGGCATGATTGATGAACCGGGTTCATTTTGAGGTATTTTTAATTCAGATAATCCTGCCCGTGGTCCACTTCCCAACCAGCGTATGTCATTAGCCATCTTTAATAATGATAGAGCTAATAACCGGAGATTTCCACTTAGATTAACAACTGCATTATGGGATGCAATACTTTCCGCTTTCACAGGATTAACTTTAAAAGATAAATTAGTAATTCTTGAGAGGTGAGAAACCGCAAGTTTAGCAAAATCTTTATGGGCATTTAAACCTGTTCCTACCGCAGTTCCCCCAATTGGAATATAATACAATTCATTACTAGTATATCGAAGTCTTTCTAAGTTTGTTGTGATTTGTTTTTTATAAACTTCAAATTCTAACGATAAGGGTATAGGAACGGCATCTTGTAAATGTGTTCTTCCTACCTTAATAACATCTTTAAACTCTATTATTTTACTTTCTAGGCTTTCTACTAACTTTTCTAAGGTTGGAAAAAGTTTTTGAATCGAGTGTAAAGCAGAGACATGCATAGCGCTTGGAATGACATCATTAGAAGATTGACTTTTATTTACATGATCATTTGGATGTATTGGATGTTTATCGCCCCTTGGATATCCTAATATTTCATTTGCTCGATTCGCTACTACTTCATTCATATTCATATTTGTTTGGGTTCCGGATCCAGTTTGAAAAATATCTATTGGGAATTGATTGAAATATTTCTTTTCATCTAATATCTCATCTATAGCTTTAAGAATAGCATTACCTTTTTCTTTATCAACTAGCGCTAAATCTATATTTGCTAAGAGACAGGCTTTTTTTGCTTGGGCTAATGAAGTTATAAAAATTGAGGGGAATTTCTTACCACTAATTTGAAAATTTATAATAGCTCGTTGAGTATTAGATCCCCAATAAACATCAGAAGGAACTTTTATTTCACCTAGCATATCCTTTTCAATACGATAATTCATGGTTCATTCCTCTTTTTTGTATTTTAATATTGTAATAAGGATTAAGACAATAATAAAAGTTTATATTGAGATTTAATTAAAATCAATTCAAAAAAGTATTCATAAATGTGAATCTCCAAATGGATTTATATGATTTTCTTACAAATAAATATGGATATTTAATTAAATTTATTCTATCGAAATTTTACCTTTAATTTTTGGTCTTTTATAGAAAGCATTTTTTCGTATATTTTTTCCTTTTTTCTTCTTTTAATAAAAAATTTAAGAGAAATAAAGAAAGGTTGAAAAATAATTATCAAATTAGAAGAAAATTAAAAAAAAGTTCTTGTTAATGCTACTTTCTCTGAAAAAATATTATGTGTTAAGGAAGAACAAAAATAAAACACCCATATTAACGGTTTCAGTAAAATTTATTAGAAAACATACTCTACCTAATAATAATTTTTGATTTAAATTGTAAATTTATAAGGAGAGTTTGAATAATTTGGCACAGAAAAATATTTATGAATATGACGCTAAAAAACTTTTAGCTAGCCAATTACCGAAATACTATCCTAAATTTGAATATCACGATAAATTGGCTATTGTTCAAAGTGATACTGACTTGAATCAATTGATTTCTGTAGAGACTTGGATTAAATCAGAAAAATTAGTTGCTAAACCAGATCAATTATTTGGAAAAAGGGGAAAAGCAAATTTACTTTTACTAGATGCGAATTTTGATGAAATGAAACAATTTTGTCGCAATAATTTAGATAAAGTATTCGAAATTGGTAATGTTAGAGGTGAATTAAACCGTCTTCTCATTGAACCTTTTATACCTCATGAGAAAGAATATTACGTCTCAATTACCTCAGATAGAGAAAATGATATTATTCATTTTAGTTTTGAAGGAGGCATTTTTATTGAGGAAAACTGGGATAAAGTATATCATATTCCTGTCCCACTTGGAATAGATATAAATACATTTGATTTATTAAGTAAAATGCCTGATTTGGGTGATTTAAAAGATATTTTAATTCCTTTTATTAAGGCATTATTTCAAGTTTATATTGATCAAGATTTTGCGTTTCTTGAAATTAATCCATTTGCGATTACTGGAGACAAGAAAATTGTTCCTTTAGATGTAAAAGCGCGATTAGATGATACTGCGGCTTTTCTTCACCAAGATACATGGGGAAATCCTGATAATCCCATTGAGTTTCCAGCGGGATTTGGACAAAAATCAACTATAGAAGAAGATAGGATTAGAGATCTTGATGAAAAAACGGGAGCTTCATTAAAGTTAAAAATATTAAATAAAAATGGTCGTGTTTGGACAATGGTTGCGGGTGGTGGAGCTTCAGTAATTTATACCGACACAGTAGTAGATTTAGGTTTAGGAAAAGAATTAGGAAATTATGGGGAATATAGTGGCAATCCTAGTCGTGAACATACAGAAATTTATGCTCAAACCATTATTGATTTAATTACCGAAAATCCTGATCTGCAAGGAAAACCTAAATATCTTATAATTGGGGGTGGAATTGCAAATTTCACTGATGTAAAAGTAACTTTTACTGGAATAGTAAGTGCGATTAAAAATTCTGTTGATAAATTAAAGAAAGCGAACGTGAAGATCTTTGTTCGAAGAGGAGGACCAAATGAAAAACAAGGGCTTGAGATGATGGAAAAAGTTGGAAAAGAAACAGGAATACCAATTGAAGTCTTTGATAGATATACACATATGACTAGAGTTGTTGAGTTAATAAAAAAAGCAGAAGAGGGAAAAACTTAAAGGAGGAATGACATAGTATGGAAAAATTTGAGTTATTTGATAGGAAAACACAAGCAATAATCTATGGTTTTCAACAAGCCGCAATTCAAAGGATGATAGATTTTGATTACTTATGTAGACGAGAAATACCATCAATTGCAGCAGTAATAAGACCTACTCAAGATGCAGCAATAGCTTATCATAAAGTATTTTGGGGTAGTAAAGAAATCGTTGTCCCTGTTTATAAAACACTTCAAATGGCTATTAAGAAACACCCTAATGCAGACGTAATGATAAATTTTTCTTCATTTAGAAGTGCATATCCAACAAGTAAAGAAGCATTAGAATCAGATACAATACGTACAGTTGCAATAATTGCAGAAGGAATGCCTGAAAGGCAGAGTCGACATTTACTTAAAATTGCTGAAGAAAAAGATAAGATAATAATAGGACCTGCCACTGTTGGTGGAATTAGGGCAGGAGCTTTCAAAATTGGAAACAGTGCAGGCACAACTGAAAATATCATACTCTCAAAATTATATAGACCTGGTTCAATAGGATTTGTTAGTAAATCAGGGGGACTTTCTAATGAAATGAATTTTATGATTGCCCAAAATACCGATGGCATTTATGAAGGTATTGCTATAGGTGGGGATCGATATCCTGGTTCACGATTAGTTGACCACCTTATGCGATATGAAGCTAATCCTAAGATCAAAATGCTAGTTTCATTAGGAGAAATTGGTGGTAAAGATGAATATGATATAGTTAATGCTCTTAAATCTGGAAAAGTTACTAAACCCTTAGTTATTTGGGTTGCTGGAACAGCTGCTAAAATTTTACCTAGTGGTCTACAATTTGGACACGCTGGTGCAATGGCAGGAAGTGATATGGAAACCGCGGAAGCAAAAAATAAAGCCTTAAGAGATGCTGGAGCAATTGTTCCTGATTCTTATGAAGATTTAGATAAAAGAATTAGAGAGACATTTGAAAAATTAAAGCAAGAAGGAAAAGTAACACCCATTGAAGAAATTGAACCTCCAGAAATACCAATTGACTTTGGTGATGCAACTCGAATGGGATTAGTAAGAAGATCGAGTGATGTTATTGTAACAATTTCAGACGATCGAGGTGATGTACCCACTTTTGCTGGAGTTGGATTAGATACTATAATACGAGAAAGTAAAAGTATAGGTTATGTGATTGGACTTCTTTGGTTCAAGCGAGAACTACCAGAGTTTGCTCAACAATTTATTGAAATCGTTGTAAAATTAACAGCTGATCATGGTCCAGCTGTAAGTGGAGCTCATAATGCTATAATAACTGCCCGAGCAGGAAAAGATCTTATGTCAGCTTTGGCAAGTGGTATTTTAACTATTGGTCCTAGATTTGGAGGTGCAATTTCTGATGCTGCCAAATATATAAGGGAAGCTTTACAAAAAGGAATGCAACCACAAGAGTTCGTTAACTATATGAAGGATGTTGTTAATATCAATATACCAGGAATTGGTCATAGAATCAAATCAGTTCAGAATCCTGATGTGAGAGTTCAATTACTTAAGGAATTCGTATTTAAAAATTTTCAAAAACATCCACACTTAGATCTTGCATTAGAGGTAGAGAAAATAACCACATCTAAACGAAACAATTTAATATTAAATGTTGATGGGTGTATTGGAATTACCTTTTTAGATTTATTGGAAAATTTAGACTTCTCCCCTGAAGAGATTGAAGATGTGATTTATAGTGAAGCTTTAAATGGATTATTCGTGCTTGGACGGTCAATAGGAATGATGGGCCATATTTTTGACCAAAAACGTCAACGTGCTGGTCTTTATAGGCAGCCTTGGGATGAAATTTTATTTAGTGAATAATTTAATCTTTTTTAAACCATAATAAAATATTTAATTTTAAGAAAAAAATTATAGAAAATAACTGAAAAAAAACAGAATTAGAGGTTATATATAATGGAAGAAATGATTGAAAAAGCGAAAGAACATTTTGAGAATCTCGTAAAAGAACAACTTGAACGAGTAGAGCGAATGAAACAAGCAGAAGATTGGCTAGATTATTCCAAGTTAAAACCAATTATAATTGGAGTTGCTGGAGGAGATGGAATTGGTCCGGAGATTACAAAACATGCACGGAAAATTATGGAATTTGTTTTAAAAGAGGAAATTGAAAATAAGAGTGTTGAGATAAGAGATATTGTTGGATTAACGATTGAAAATAGAGCAAAACATATGAAGGCGATCCCAGATGATGTTCTTGAACAATTAAAGAAATGTCATGTTATATTGAAAGGTCCTACATTAACCCCTCGCAAGGGCGACCAATGGCCTAATATCGAAAGTGCAAATGTAACAATGAGAAGGGAATTGGATCTCTTCGCAAATGTTCGCCCAGTCAAGGTTCCAGAATTAGGAATAGACTGGATGTTCTTCAGAGAAAATACAGAAGGTGCATATGTTTTAGGTTCTAAAGGGATTAATATTTCAGAGGATTTATCAATAGATTTTAAGGTAATAACTAAACAGGGTTCCGATAGAATCATACGTCTGGCTTTTGATTATGCTGCAAAAAATAATATAAATCGGGTTTCAGTGGTAACTAAAGCTAATGTTGTAAAAGCAACTGATGGTAGATTCCTTGCTATGGCAGAAGAAATCGCTAAAGAATATCCACAAGTGAAATGGGATGATTGGTATATTGATATTGCCACTGCGAAATTAGTAGATCCCGCTCGTCAAAGTGATTTCAAAGTTTTTGTTGCTCCAAATCTGTATGGTGATATTATAACTGATGAAGCTGCTCAAATTCAAGGTGGTGTAGGGACTGCTGGTAGTGCAAATATTGGGAAACGCTATTCAATGTTTGAAGCTATTCATGGTACTGCTCCTAGAATGGTCGAAACTGGGCGTACAAAATATGCCGATCCTTCAAGCATAATAAAAGCAGCAGCATTATTAATTAATCATATCGGATTTGTTGAAAAAGCTAAGAAACTTGAAAAGGCTCTAGACATATGCGCTACTTACGAAGCGAAGCTAAAAATGACGGGGAGAGATACTGGTGCTACTGGTGAAGAATTTGCAAAATATATTATGGAAACAATCCAAGATCCTAATCTCGAAAAACGATTTGAAGAATTTGCTAAAAATTAGTTAAAAGGAAATTAAATTCACTTTTTTTTATTTTTTTAAAATAATAATTTCTTATAATCAGTTTAGAGTTAATGACAATTTTTTAGAAAGACAAATACAACTCATAAAATTTAAATCTTTCAAAAATATTTTTAGAATAGACATGTAAATGTTCGACATATATTATATTCCAAGAATAATTAAACTTAATAAATAATGAGCAAAGAAAAATTTGTTGAAGCTCTTGATCATTCAATGAAAAGGGGGTTCGTTAGCTTCCTTATTTTACTGGCTCTTGAGGCAGAACCTGCTAATGGTTATAAACTAATGAAAAAAATATCTGAAGATACTTATGGAGCATGGCGCCCAACCAATTCAACAATGTATCCATATCTTTCCAATCTTTCTGAAAAAGGATTAATCCAGTATGATCTAAAGAAAACAGGGGAGAGAGAAAGCAAAGAGTATTCCCTTACAATTAAAGGCAAAGGAGTCTTAAAAAAGTTAGTAGAAAAACAACGAGAAATGAGTTTGTCATTATTTGGTATGATGTCTACTGTTGTAGATGATGATGATAACTCTATTTATCTGAAGGATCTTTTTAGCCAATCTATTTACGATACTATCCTATTTGATAAATCTAATGACGAAAAAATCGAAATCCTCACTAGACGGATTAATTTAATTGATTTTATATCAGAAATTCTTGAAAAAAGTAAAGTTGGAATGAAAAAAGAATTGAAAAAATTCAAATCTAAATGATAATCAAAAATCTTAAAGTTAGATTTTAGAACATTCTAAATTTAAAAAAGGATACAAAACATTATATTCTTATGCCTAAAATTGGACATGTCAAATTTCGACATATTTAAATATCGTGAATTCTTTTATAAAACAATTAAATTGTTCAATTTAATAATATTTTTCAAACTAAAAAATGAGTATTTAAGTTTGAACTATTTAATTTTTAAAAAAACTAAGGGATAAAAATATTATCCATACGAATATAAAAAATAATATAACAAAAAAATAAGAAAAAAAGAAGATGGGCGTAATACTAAAACTCGCATTACGTAATATGAAACGACGTAAACTTCGATATATTTTAACAACAATTACACTTGTTATCAGTGTAGCATTATTTGGAGGTGTTCTTATTGTCTCAGATTCATTTCATGAGATGATGTTAAATACTTTTGATGAACAATTAGGTACTGCTGATATCTTAATCAGAACTGTTAATGGTACAGATAGTTGGTTTGATCCTGATGAAATTGATTTTGAAATTAGAAATGTAGAACATGTTGAATCCGTAGCTTATCGGATTTCAGGGTTTAATATATTTGTTAGTTCTATTGATAATGGAACCCAAGCTAATAATGGTATATCGACAGGAATTTACGGTATCAATCCTCAAAATAGAGATGAACAGAAATTGGGTGGGGCACCATATATCATAGATTCCATCAGCAGCGGTGAAACAATCGAAGAACTTCTTGATTACACTCATGAAATTACTGGAGATAAAGTAGTGGTTATTTCAGAATCATTAAAAATTCAATTAGGTGGAAATTTTACTGTGAATAAAAGCATTTGGATCTATCCAAATGAAGGTATTTTAAAAGGATATCTTCCTAGTAATACAGGGACGTGGATTGAATACACTGTTGTAGCTATTATACGTGATACTAGTGAGGGGCGTGATTTCGATCCAGAAGGTACATCAGCACCTTCAATAATGGGTATGGGCATAGGTCCTGGAATATTTGCTAATATTAATAATACACATGAACTTGTTGATGGTACAGAAAATCATACTGGCGAATATACATTGGGTGTGGTTGGTGTTGACAATATATATAGAATTTCTTCTGTAGCAGAAAACATTGAAACTCAATTAATAGATCTCGATGATGAAAAAGATTGGGTTGTAAACGACTTGAAATCAGATAGTATTGAACAGATTGATACTTCAATGAGCATCATGCGTACGATGTTTACTATGTTTGGGATTATAGCGTTGATTCTATCAATAATTTTAATGATGAATATATTCAATATTATTAAAAAAGAACAGGAATATGAAACAGGGATGTTTCAGGCAATTGGAGCCTCAAAATCTGAAACCTTTAGGATGTTCTTAACCCAAGGGATTGTTATGGGGATAATTGGAACTTCAATAGGGACAATATTTTCTTATTTGATATCTTATGTAATAATGTCAGTTACATTCCAAAGTATAACAAATATTACATCTCACTTTGAAGGAGTAACAATTTCAAATTTTGAAATTATCTTATATCCAACGACTCTTATAATTACCTTTATAGCGGGGTTTATATCTTGTATTTTTGCTTCGCTTTATCCCAGTTGGAAAGCAAGTCGTAAACCTATTATAGAATGCTTAAATCCTATTGAAGAAAAGTCTAAAAGAGAAAAAAGACATTATTTAAAAAGAATTATATTTCTTATTTTAGGAGGATTACTTATCTACCTTGGTATTTTCCTTATGAGTTTTGACTCTGAATCTACATTTGAAGTACAATCTAATACAGAAGCTCTTGGAGGGGGAAGTATGGTTACTGGAATGTTTGGTCCTATTTTTATCTTATTTGGAATGATATGGATAATGGTACTCTGTATTAAACCACTTAATAGACTCTTTACATTTTTCTTTTCTCCCTACCTTCAAAAAACACGATTATTAACTGAAAAGAATATACTGAGACATCGAAGGAGAACTGCTTTAACTTTTATATTAATCACATTAACAACAAGTTTTTTAATTGGAATAAGTGTAATGATGGATTCGATGAGATCGGGTATAAATACCACTATTAATGATTTTATGGGTGGCGACATTCGATTTTTTACTTATGGGACTCCTAGGATTTTTGAAGATGGAATAATAAATCAATCTGGAGTTGAGGATACAATGGGGACAAATTATCAAAATGCTCAGATTCAAATAGAAAATGAATTAATTGGACATAGCATGCTTGATGACGATTGGAATAAAACTATAACTATAAATATATTAGATACTACGAAAGTTAGGGAACATCTGACTAAATCAATTATAATTTCCCCTGAAAAAATGACTCTTGACGAAATGATGGATGAAATTGAAGAGAGTAATAATATTATAATTGGTGAACAATTTGCTAATGAATATAATGTTAAAGTAGGAGATCAATTACCTATTAATTTCTCGCTTGGTGTAAATTATGCAAATTTATCAGCATTCATCTCTATGAATGATTATAATGCAAATGAAGTTACTTTAGTAGTAAATATGAGTGTTGTTGCTATTGTCAGAAGTATTCAAGGATTTGTGAATTTAAACCTTTTTGGAATGAGTGAAGGAAAGACTTATAATATGTATATCTCTTGGGAGGTCTATGAAGAAATTGCATCAAAAAATTTACCTGGTGGAGGAACTGACATGATTTTCAGACAATTACCTCAAACTGGTGATCTCATGTGGGATTTATCTATGCCAAATTGGTTTAATTTTTCAACTGTTGAAACCATTATGAACAGTATTAACGGAATTGATTACTATACCACAAGAATGGATTATAATACAACTACAGCTATAGGAATAGAAATAGACGATATGACATCAGTTGTTGGTATTCATACAAATTCAAATGGAAAATTAAAATCTGATTCATATTTTGGAAATAATAGTCTTGTAGAACAACAAGTGGGCTATGAAGGATCAAATGTGGAAGATTTATTAAATAGAAACGAGAATGTATGCGTAGTCGATGAAATATTTATTAAATCTCATCCTTCAGCTAAAATCGGAGAAAATATTAGTATTTATCCAATAGATTCTTCACCTCCACAACTATTTGAAATTATTGGAATAATAAAAAACCCTACATTATATAATGCAGAGAAGTATTATTGGTTGGCTGGTTTTGAAAGTGGTTGTGATGTTATTGAACCCCAAGTCATTGAACACAAAGCCAATGGTTCGATTTATATAAATTATGAAAAAGCTAGAAATGTGGTATATCCAAATATGAAGGGATCGACTTATTCTGATGATAAAGTAACTTATATTCTAGTTCATTGTGAACATCCATTTAATATAACAACTTGCCAAGAAACACTTCAGCAGTATCTTTTTTCGGTAGGAGGATACTGGTCAATAGCGAATATTAAAAGCTTACAACTAGATATAAGGACTAATGTATATGATTGGTTTGTTTGGATAGAGGATGGAGTAAAAGATGAAGCTGTCTTACAAGAAGTAGCACAATTTATACACGATAGTGGATATCTTATAATATTTTCCTTCACAAGATCGTTTATAAATTCCACATTCAACACTTTATTAAATTTAATCGTTTTCATAACCAATGGCTTATTATTCTTATGTATAGTTATTGCAATGATAGGATTAACACTTCATAGTCTTCTAACAACTATGGCACGTAGAAGAGAAATCGGTATGCTTAGATCTATAGGATTAAGTAAAAAAGGTGTTATACGTTCAATATCGGGAGAATCATTAATTTTAGCAATTTTAGGCTTATTTGGTGGTATTACTGCAGGTTTAACTCTTGGGTCATTGATGGTGAGTTCAATACCTGGAGGGGGTTTTCTTACTGTAACTTATACAGTTCCATGGTTAACGTTATTTATTTTAGTTTTGGTAGTATTAGCTACAGTAATTCTAAGTTCACGATATCCTGCAAAATGGGCCGCAAATTTGAATATAATAGATGCAGTGAGAACGAGGTAATTTAAATTAAATTAAGAAGAGGTGTTAAAAATATCAATTAAAAAGAAAAAAGTAAGAATGAATAAGGAACAAAAATCTACAGCAAAAGCTGTTAATATTGATCTGGGAATAGTACTTGATGTGCACGATCTTATTAAGACTTATACTGTGGGGAATTCAGTAATCACAGCACTTAATAAAGTCAACCTTACAGTTAGAAAAGGTGAATTTATCGCAATCGTAGGACCATCTGGTTCAGGAAAAACAACCTTAATAAATTGTTTAGGTGCTCTCGATTTCCCAGACTCTGGTAAGATCATTTACAACGTTGATGCTAAAGGAATGGGCCTTGATATTACTGAAATGACAAATAAGCAACATAAAAAAATGCGATTAAGAAAGATTGGATTAATATTCCAATTCTACAATCTTTTTCCTATCCTAACAGCTTATGAGAATGTTGAGCTTCCTATGATAATTGACAAAAAAGATCCTAAATCAAGAGAAGAAAAGGTTAAAACTCTATTAAAAAGAATAGGTCTTGAGAAACGTATGGAACATTTACCTACCCAAATGTCTGGTGGAGAACAACAGAGAGTTACAATAGCTAGAGCTCTGGTTAACGAGCCTCTAATTATTCTTGCTGATGAACCTACTGGTGAATTAGATACTGAAACAACTACAAATATAATGAAAATCTTCCTTGATTTAAAGAACGCTGGCGAGTCTATTTTAATGGTCACACATAATATAAGGATAGCAGAAGTAGCAGATCGGATTATCACTCTTACTGATGGTCAATTTACAGGAGAAAAAGCTGGTGGAAAATCAATTGAAGGTATTTACAAATAATACAATAGAGGTTTAAAAAATGAAAAAATCAAAACAGAGTAAAGAATCGGTTTCAGTAATTCAAGAAACAATTAATTATGAATTAGAACCAGAAGCAATAATCCAAACATTTGATTTAGCTAAAATATACAACATTACTGAAGGTATTGAAATAAGAGCATTAAATGGGGTAAGTATTAGCATTAAAAAAGGTGAATTTGTATCTGTTATGGGTCCCTCTGGGTCTGGAAAAACAACACTTCTAAACATGATTGGTGCTCTTGATAATCCTTCGCATGGTGCCGTATTTATAAATGGGACGAATGTAGCTCATATGGATGATGAACGGCGTACAGAATTAAGACTTAAAGAGATAGGATTTATTTTTCAGTTCTATAATTTAGTACCTGTACTTTCTGCTTATGAAAATGTAGAACTTCCAATGGTATTTGCAGGGAGACCTAAACAAAAAATAGAAGAAAATGTTAATAAATTTCTAGAGCTCGTAGGATTAAGTGATAAAAAGGATCATTTACCTTCAGAACTTTCAGGAGGAGAACAGCAGAGAGTTGCAATTGCGCGTGCATTATGTAATGAACCTTCTATTTTAATAGCTGACGAGCCAACAGGCGAACTTGATACGAGAATGGGTATGGAAATTGTTAATTTACTTCGAGAACTTAATAAGGAGCTTAATCAATCCATCTTAATGGTTACTCACGATCCTATGATCGGTGCTCTTGCGGAAAGAATGCTAAAAATGAGAGATGGAAAAATAATCGAGATTATAACTAAATAAGAACAGAATTATTTTTTTTTATTTTCAACTTTTATTTAAAATTTAAGTGTAAATAAGTATTCTAATTATTTGATTTATATCATTTCTTCCTTAAAGTGATTTAAAATGCAAGAAAAAATTATTAAAGACAGTACATTAGAAAAGATGGCTTTAGAAAATGTCTTCAAAATATTTAATAGCAATATTTATCCAATGCTAAAAGATGAAGATATTCAGTTTTGTGAAGAGTTAGAGAATTTTTGTCTAGAACTTCATCCTAAAATCGATAAGAATCAAGATGTTTATAGTTTAATGCCAGAGCTTGGTAAATATGGATATATACAGCGTATAAATCAATACAAAGATTTTACACCCTTTGGTATTAAGAAGGAAGTACTCTTAGCTGCTATAATGTCTATTTGTGATCCTCAATTAGAATTCGCTCGAATAGCAAGTGGAAATCTTTGTGGGAACCCTACCTTTCATCATGGGAAAACAGAAGAGATTTTTAAGGTACAAGAAGAACTTATGACAGGAAAAGCAATAGGGAGTATTTGTATTACTGAACCTGATAGAGGATCCGATGCAGTGAATTTAAATACAATTTGTACTAAGACGGATGATGGAATTATCTTTAATGGTAAAAAAGTATTCACTACTAATGGTCCTAAATCAAAATACTTCGTTAGTTATGGTGTTTATGATACTAAAAATCCCAGAGATACAATGGTTCAAGGGATGGTCTCTAGAGATTTTGGAGGTTTAGAAACAAAAAGATTAAAGATTAATTCAGTTCCTCGTGTTCATATTTCTCATACTATATTAGATAATGTAAGGGTACCCATGGAATATATTTTAGGTGATAATGGAGATGGATATCATAATCTTTTTGATGGATTAGTACCAGAGCGTTTAGGGTTAATGGGAAGTGCTCTTGGTAGATGTTGGTCAGCATTAATTTATGGCTTAATTTATACTAATCTCCGAAAACAATTTGGGAGACCTATTATACAACACCAAGGAGTAGGATTTGGATTGGCTGACCTATTGGCAAAAAATACTGCTGCTGCTTCATTAGCTTTACAAGCAGCGACAATTTATGATGATAAAATATTATTTGCTGAGAATCCTTCAAAAGAAGCAGAAAAATGGATTGCTAGTGTATCTTCTCAAGGAAAATATTTTGTATCAAAACTCTCACACGAAACTTGCTATGAAGTCCAACAACAAATGGGAGGTATTTCGATTACAGATAACACCCCCTTGGATGAATTAATAGATGTAAGTAAAACTGAAGAATTTATTGGGGGTGCTAGAAATATACAATTACTTATTATTCAGGGGAGACTTCGAAGAATAATGAATGATCTTTAATAAATAACTTTTTTAATTTTCTTTCTAAAAATAGTAAAACCTTTGGATATAAAATAATATTTTGAGTTTTCGACTATAATAAATCGTCCTAAATTATCTTAATAATCTCTTATGAGCTTAAAATTGGTTTTATTGTTGAAAATTCTGTAAAAATATGATATGGTAAAATGTCTAACCCCCAAATCACTAAGATGAAAATTTGCATAGTTATTTATTAAACTTAAAGTTAAAAAGTGCTTTTTTCTTGAGTTCTATAAAATTCTTTAAAATATTTTCCCTTTTAATAAATACATATGCTTAAAAATGAATTTTTTTATATTAATCATAGTTAATTTTTCCTTACTTAGATACTTTATCTGCTTTAAATCTAAAGGTAAATATTTCTAATATATTAAGGATGGATTGAATAATGGGGGATATGAATATTAAATTAAATAAATCTATTGAAAAATTTAAATATATTACAGAAAAATCATTAATGGGTATTACAATCCTACAAGATGGTGAGTTAAAATATTTTAATGAGAAATTTATTGAAATTTGTGGTTATTCGGCAGAGGAAATAAAAAGTTGGGCACCAAATGGATTTTCAAAATTTATTTATATTGAAGATCGGGATTTTGTAATGGAACAAGCAAGTAAAAAGCAAGCAGGATATCCCGACGTTGTCAATCAATATAAATTCAGAATAAGACGGAAAGATGGGAAAATAAGATGGGTTGAAATTTTCTCAAAAACTATAAACTATGAAGGACATCCAGCGGATTTAGTAACAATCAATGACATTACCGATAAAATCAATGCAGAAAAAGAATTAATAGAATCAGACGAAAAATATCGAAATATTCTTGAAAATATGATGGAAGGATACTTTGAAACTGATCTTTCTGGAAAATTACTTTATGCTAATGCTGAGTTTTGCAAAATTTCAGGATTTTCAAGGGAAGAAATGATAGGAAAGGATACTCGATTAATTTATGATAAAGAGTCAAGAAAAATTTTATCTGATCTATTCAACGAGGTTTATAACACAGGAATTCCTCGTCCACCATCAGGACTCGTTAAAGTAAGGACAATTAAGAAGAAACTTATTTATTTTGAAGGAAGTTTGGATTTATTATATGACTCTGAAGGAAATAAGGTGGGGTTTTATGGTTTTGTTCGTGATATAACACAAAGGAAAATTGCTGAACAAAAATTAAAAGAATCTGAAGAAAAATTTAGATATATTGCAGATCATTCCTTATTGGGGATAACTATACTACAAGATGGTGTACTTAAATATTTTAATAAAAAAGTTGCTGAAACTTATGGAGTGTCAGAAGAAGAAATGAAAAATTGGAGTCCAGGACAATCATTGAAACTTATCCATCCTGATGATCTTGAGTTTGTAAAGAGACAAGGATTGAAAATGCAAAGTGGTGAATCCAATGATGTATTTAACTATAAATATAGAATAGTAAAGAAAGATGGAAAAATTGAATGGCGTGAAGTTTTCTCAAAATCAATAATTTATGAAGGTCGCCCAGCAGGTTTTGGAATTCATATTGATATTACAGAAAAAATCGAAGCTGAGCGTAAATTAAAAGAATCAGAAGAAAAATTTAGAAATATCACAGAACAATCGTTAGTAGGAATATCTATTATACAAGATGGGAGATATAAATATTTTAATAAAAGATTTTGTGAGATGAGTGGATATTCACCAGAAGAGATTAATAGTTGGGTTTCTAATGAATTTGCAAAAGTTGTCCATCCTGATGATCGAGATTTTGTAATGGAACAAGCCTTTAAAAAACAAGTTGGTGATTCTGACGTTGTCAATCAATACTCATACCGTATAATAAGAAAAGATGGGGAGATCAGATGGTTCGAAATTCTCTCGAAAACTATAAATTATGAAGGACATCCGGCGGATTTAGCAATGATTATTGACATTACCGATAAAATAAAAGCTGAAAGGCAGTTAAGAGATTCAGAAGATAAATTTTCTAAAGCATTCAATTCTAATGTTTTATCTATGAGCATATCATCTTTTGAAGATGGTAAATTCATTGAAGTAAATGATGCTTTTTTAAATTATGTAGGTCATTCTAGGGAAGAAGTTATTGGTAAAACGACTGATGAGTTAGGTTTATGGGTTAGTGAAAAAGTTCGGAAAAGATTTATAAGACTTATCGATAAACATGGAAGTCTATTTAATATAGAAACCAAAGATATACCAAGAACAGGAGAAACTAAATATGGTTTAGTCTCTTATATTAAAATCATGCTTAATGAGAAGCCTTTTCTTCTTAGTATTCTAAATAACATAACTCCCCGGAAATTAGCTGAGCAGCAATTAAAAGAATCAGAAGAAAAATTTAGATATATCGCAGATCATTCCTTATTGGGGATAACTATACTACAAGATGGTGTATTTAAATATTTTAATAAAAAAGTTGCTGAAACTTTTGGAGGATCAGAAGAAGAGATTGAAAATTGGGGTCCGGGAGAATCAATAAAATTCATACATCCTGATGATCGTGACCTTGTAATAAGACAAGCACTTAAAGTACAACGTGGTGAATTTGATGATGCAGTTAACTATAAATATAGAATAGTAAAAAAAGATGGAAAAATTGGATGGCGTGAAACTTTCTCGAAATCAATAATTTATGAAGGTCGCCCAGCGGGTTTTGGAATTCACATTGATATTACAGAAAAGATCGAAGCGGAGCGGAAATTAAAAGAATCAAGGGAAAAATATCTTCGAGCATATAATCAAGCAGAATTTTATAAAGATCTCTTTATCCATGATATAAATAATACTCTTCAGAGTCTTTATTCTTCTACCCAATTAATCGATATAGACTTAGAAGAAGATAGAAAAAATAATAATATTAATGAACTTATAGATATTATGTATAGACAGATTAATAGAGGGATAAATTTAATTTCTAATGTTCGTAAATTATCTCAATTGGAAAATCATGAGATATCTCTCAAGGAAATCGATTTTTTTGATGTTTTAAAGCAATCCATAGAATTTTTAAAGAATACATTCCAAGATAGGAACATTCAAATTAAATATGATATTTCTTGTGAGAATGTTCCAATCATTGGTAATGAACTACTTCAAGATGTGTTCGAGAATATTCTGATTAACTCAGTTAGACATAACAATAATGATTGTGTAGAAATAGTAATTAAAACCTCACACGTAAAACAGGATGATAAATCTTATTGTAAACTAGAAATTATTGACAATGGCATTGGGATCGAGGATGAACGTAAGAAAAATGTGTTAAATCGGGCAGATCCTGATGCCAAAACTACATATGGAATGGGATTGGGCTTATCATTAGTCAAAAAAATTATTGATAGTTATGGGGGAAAAATCTGGATTGAAGATAAAGTTGAAGGTGAGTATTCTAAGGGAACTAAAGTTATTTTATTAATACAAAAAGGTGGTTCTTGATAACTACAGTTCTAATAGTTGATGATGATACAGATATTCTATTTTTGTATCAAAAAATGCTAGAATGTATTGGGGTAGAGGTGGTTGGAACAGCCCTTGATGGTGAAGAAGCCGTACAAATATTTAAATCATTTCAAAGAAAACCTGATATAATTCTAATGGATCATCGGATGCCAAAGAAAAATGGTCTTGAAGCCACAAAAGAGATTTTAAGTATAAACAATCGTGTGAAAATTATTTTTGCGAGCGCTGATAGTAGTATTGAGAAGGAAGCCCTTTCAGTTGGCGCCATAAGTTTCAAAGAGAAACCCTTTAGTATCGAAAAAATAAAAAATAACCTCCTAAAAGCAATGAATTTAAATCAATAACTTCAGATAATTTAGACTAGAGAGATTCTATTAATTTTAACATCAGGAGTTGGTATTACAAAGAGGAATAATATGTTAAATCTCAAAATAAAGGATTTAATTGATCTTATTAAGTTTCTTACTATTTATAGAATGTACAATGAGAAAAATATTATTAATAAAATTATTTTAAGATCTGATCCAGATTAAGAAATTATCGAAATTATAATTACTGATAATTAATATTGTATTTTTTTTAACTTTAAAATTTTAAAATTTATCAATAGTTACGAGTCTATAAGATTCCCTATTCTTTTGAAATTATAAAACAAAGCGATATTCTTAAAAATAAATTCTACCATATTTAATTCAGTTTATTTTATAATTTAGTTACCACATCAGTAGTAAATATAAAATAAAACAGTAGACTGCTAAGGCTTTTTAGATGATAAATGAAATAAATGATGATTTAAATAAATTACTTGAAATACTTAAGATTATTACTGAACAGTCTCTCGTTGGGATAATAATAATACAGGATGGTAAATTAATATATTTTAATAAGAGAGTATCTGAAACTTCTGGGTATTCAATAGAAGAGATTAAAGGTTGGAATCCTAATGATTTTCTTAAGGTTATCCATCCTGAAGATCGGGAATCCGTCGCGGAACAAGCACGCAAAAGACAGTTAGCTGATCCAGAGGTTATCGATAAGAATAAATTTAGAATAATAAGGAAGAACGGGGAAATTGCATGGATTAGAGTTTCTACGAAAAGAATAAATTATGAAGGTCGCACTGCAAATTTAGTAATGATTAATGATATAACTGATAAAATCAAATCTGAACAGAAATTAAAAGGATCAGAGGAAAAATTTAGAAATATCGCAGATCACTCTTTAGTGGCTATAAGTGTTCTACAAGATGGAGTATATAAATATTTTAATGACAAATTAGTTGAAATTAACGGATATTCTGCAGAGGAAATCAGAAATTGGGCTCCTAATGAATTTGCAAAAATAATCCATCCTGAAGATCGAGAATTTGTCATGGAACAAGCACGTAAAAAGCAAACAGGTGATTCAGATGTTATCAATCAGTATCAATTTAGGATAAAAAGGAAAGATGGAGAGATTAGATGGATTGAAATTTTCTCAAAAACGATAAACTATGAAGGTCAGCCTGCAGATTTAATTATGACTAATGATATTACCGATAAAAAAAAGATTGAACAAAAATTGAAAGAATCAGAAGAAAAATTTAGAAATATCGCAGAACAATCTTTAATGGGGATATCTGTCACACAAGATGGTGTATTTAAATATTTTAATGATAGAGTTATTGAGAGCCTTGGATATTCAGTAGAAGAGATTGAAAGTTGGGGTCCTAATGAATTTGCAAAATTTATCTATCCTGAAGATCGAGAATTTGTCATGGAACAAGCACAGAAAAAACAAGCTGGAGATCCAGATGTTGTAAATCAATATCAATATAGAATAATAACGAAAGATGGAGTAATTAAATGGCTAGAAATATTTGCTAAAACAATAAATTATGACGGTCATACTGCAGATTTAGCAATGACAGTTGATATTACCGATAAGATCGAAGCGGAACAGAAGCTAAAAGAATCTGAAGAAAAATTTTCTAAAGCGTTCAATTCTAATGCTTTAGCAATGTCTATAAGCACCATGGACGAAGGTATAATAATTGAAGTAAACGATGCCTTTCTAAAGCTTTTTGGGTTTTCTAGGAAAGAAATTACTGGTAAAACAGCTTCAGAAGCTAGATTAAAGGGTAGGGAGGAACGGAAAGAAATGTTAAGAACTATTGAAGAACAAGGAAGTATAATTAATCATGAAACCGACTATAAAACTAAATCTGGGGAAGTTAGATACGGTTTATTTTCTTTCGTTAAAATTCTACTTAACGATAAACCCTTTCTTCTGACAATTATAAATGATATTACACCATTGAAAATAGCTGAACAGAAATTAAAACAATCAAAGGAAAAATACCTTCGTGCATATAACCAAGTAGAGTTTTATAAAGACCTCTTTATCCATGATATAACTAATAATCTCCAGAGTCTTTATTCCTCTATCCAATTAATCGATATAAACTTAGATGAAAATTGTAAAAATAATACTATTAAAGATTTCATAAATATTATATATAGACAGATAAATAGAGGTACAGAATTAGTTGCTAATGTTCGTAAATTGTCTCAATTGGAAGCGGAAGAAGTTTTCATTGATGAAATTGATGTTTTTGAGGTTTTAAATCGATCTATAGAATTTTTAAAGAATTTATTTCAAGATAAAAAAATTCAAATTAAATGGGATATATCAAGTGAAAAAGTCTTAATCCTTGGTAATAATCTACTTCAAGATGTATTCGAGAATATTCTTATCAACTCTGTTAGATATAATAATAATGATATTGCAGAAATAATAATAAAAGCTTCACAAGTAGAACAAAATGGTATTTCTTATTGGAAACTTGAATTTATTGACAATGGTATCGGGATTGAGAATGAACGTAAGGAAAGCGTATTAAGTCGGGCAGATTTAGATTCTAAAACTACTTATGGAATGGGATTAGGGTTATCATTAGTTAAAAAAATCATTGAGAATTATGGAGGAAAAGTCTGGATTGAAGATAAAGTTGAAGGCGATTATTCTAAGGGAACTAATGTCATTTTATTAATGCAAAAAGGTGATCATTGATAACTATTTCAATTCTAATGGTTGATGATGATACAGACATTTTATTATTGTATCAAAAAATGCTAGAACATATTGGGTTTGAGGTAGTGGGAACAGCTAATAATGGTGAAGAAGCCGTACAACTATTTAAATCATTTCAAAGAAAGCCTGATATAATTCTGATGGATCATCGGATGCCAAAGAAAAATGGCATTGAGACCACAAAAGAGATCTTAACTATAAATAATCACTCTAAAATTATTTTCACGAGTGCTGATAGTAGTATTGAAAAAGAAGCCCTTTCAGTTGGAGCTTTAAGTTTTTTAAAAAAGCCTTTTAGTCTGGAAAGCCTAAAGGAAAATATTTTAAAAGCTATGATTTCAACTCAGTAAATACAGTTAAAGATTATTTTCTCTTTCTATTTATATTTTTTTAATCCTATTTGATTAAAACTTATCTAATTAAAAATAATCTTTATATCAATTGTATAAATTTAAAGGTGGGCTGTTATTCCCATGATATTATCGACAACTATTATTATGAATCTCAAATTAAATAATATGATAAATAGATTATTACTTTAAGAGAGGTCTACATATATGAACCGAAAGAGAGTTATTATTATAGGTGCTCTTGGTTATGACTTTCACCTATTTAATACTGTTTTTAAGGATAACGAAGAATATTTTATTGTAGCATTCACTATTGCGGGAGAACAAAACGTAGGCACCACAGAAGAAACCGAAAGAAAATTTCCTGCAGAGCTAGCAGGTAGTTTATATCCAAATGGAATTCCAATGGTATCAGAAGATAAATTAGAAGATTTAATAAAGAAGTATCAGGTTGACGAAGTGGTTTTTGCCTATTCTGATGTATCTCACGAAGAAGTGATGCATAAAGCATCAAGGGCACTTGCTGCTGGTGCAAATTATCGCCTGATTTCAGGTAGATTTACGCAACTTAAAGCAAATAAACCCGTAGTTGCTATCTGTGCAGTAAGAACTGGATGTGGAAAAAGTCAAGTTTCTCGAGCTACATATAGATATTTAAAGAATAAGGGATATAAAGTCGTAGCTATTCGCGAACCAATGCCTTATGGTGATTTAGTCCAACAAAATGTCATGAGATTTGAGAATTATGATGATCTAGATAAATATGATTGTACTATTGAAGAACGCGAGGAATATGAACCTTATATTGAGCAAGGTTTAGTTATTTATTCTGGTGTGGATTATGAAAAAATCATACGCGAAGCTGAGAAAGAAGCCGATGTAATTATTTTTGATGGTGGAAACAACGAAATTTCATTCTACATCCCTGATCTGCTATTTATAGTAGTAGATCCTCTTAGACCAGGACATGAAGTTTTATATCATCCTGGAGAAGTTAATGCTCGATATGCTGATGCGTTTGTAATTAATAAGATGAATAATGCGAAAGCTGAAGATGTAAAGATTGTAGAAGATAATTTAAAAGCTCTAAATCCAAATGCTACTAAAATTTTTACAAATTCAATTGTAACAGTCGAGAATGATATTGATCTAAACGGAAAAAAAGTAATTGTCGTTGAGGACGGTCCTACATTGACTCATGGCAATATGTCTATTGGAGCCGGATTTGTAGCAGCAATCAATAATGGAGCAGAAATAGTCGATCCTAGACCCTATTTAACTGGAGCAATGAAATTAGTTTTCGAAGAATTTCCCCACATAACTCAAATCGTTCCAGCAATGGGCTATAATGAACAACAGATTAAAGATATGGAAGAAACTTTAAATAATGCTGAAGCTGAAATTGTTATTGATGGTAGTCCAATAAATCTTGAAAAATTAATAAAATGTAACAAACCAATTGTACGAGTCAATTACGATATCGAATCAATAAAAAGTCCAACAATAGAGCAAGTACTTGACAAGTTTATTGATAAATGTCTAAAGAATTCTTAACTAAGTAATTTAAACTTTTTTTGAGATTAGGTTTTCTGTAAAATTTCTTAATCCTCAAACATATAACATAAAGAAATATTCTTATAAATATAATCCAATATAATATTATTAGTTATATTTATGTGATTTTTTTTTTATCTGTACTAGAAAAAAGGGTTGCCTGAACTGTTTTAGGGGATTTTTAACATGGTATATAATTTGGATGAATCTATGGAAACATTTAAAATAATTACAGAACAATCCCTCGTTGGAATAATCATAATACAAGATGGTCTATTTAAATATTTTAATGATAGACTTACTAAAACTACAGGATATTCAGCAGAAGAGATCAAAAGATGGACTCCTAATGAATTTGCAAAAACAATTTATCCTGAAGATCGGGAATTTATTATGGAAATGGCACGTAAAAAACAAGCGGGTGATCCAGAGGTTCCCTATCAATATTCATATAGAGCGATAAGAAAGAATGGAGAAGTCTATTGGGTTGAAGTTTTTTCAAAAACTATAATTTATAAAGGGCGTCCAGCAGATTTTTTAATGGGGTATGAGATTACAGATAAGGTCAAAGCAGACCAAAAGTTAATAGAAACCAAGGAAAAATATCAAAAAGCATACCATCAAGCAGAATTCTATAAAGATCTATTTATTCATGATATAAACAATACACTTCAGAGTCTTTATTCATCTATCCAATTGCTTGAAATAGGTTTAGAGAATATTCAAGAAAATAATGAGATGAAAGAACTCATTAATATTATGGATAGACAGATCAAAAGGGGTGTAAATTTAATCTCTAATGTTCGTAAACTATCTCAATTGGAAGAACATGAAATTTCTATTAGGGAAATAGATCTCCTTGAATTTTTAAAACGATCTATCGAATTTATAAAGAATTCATTTCAAGAGAGGAAAATTCAAATCAAAATTGATGTATTTAATGAGAAGATGTTAGTAAAAGGTAATGAGTTACTTCAAGATGTATTCGAGAATATTCTTATCAACTCAGTGAGACATAATAATAATGATATTGTAGAAATAATAATAAAAACTTTACAAATAGAACAAGATGATACAACCTACTATAAACTTGAGTTTATTGACAATGGAATTGGCATTGAGGATCAGCGTAAGGAAAGCGTATTAAGTCGGGCAGATCTCGATTCTAAAACTACTTATGGAATGGGATTAGGGTTATCATTAGTTAAAAAAATCATTGAGAATTTTGGAGGAAAAATTTGGATTGAGGATAGAGTTAAAAATGATTACTCTAAGGGAATTAATGTAAATTTATTACTGTCAGAGTATGTTTCTTCATAAACAAAATTTTTATAGTAGATCATGATACAGACTGACTTTCGATTTTAGTTTAAAAATAACATGATTTTATTCTTATCGGTTATCTAATGCCAAAGATTAAACTCGATATGTGCGTTATTTAAATAATATTTAGTTCTTAAGACTCATTAGCTCTTTACGTTCTTTTTCATTTTTAAAAGATAAAGAACATAAATCACTAGTCCTATTGCAAATACACCAATATCCATTAATAAAGCTCCAACCCAAGTACTATATACTCCAAGGCCAATATTTACTGCATCATCGAAGAGAAGTGGAACTCCAGTTGCGTTGGGGTCTATAGCACTCATTGGCCAACCTATTAAGTCTAAAATCCAATGACTAAAAACTACAAGGCCAATGATAATGCTTATATTCATTATTTCCTTACTCCATATTGTTGAAATATTTTCCGAATTTTTCCTTGATTTTAGATTAAAAGTAATGAGTGTCGTAATAAAAAAAGCGATTAATGACCAAATGATTGACATAAAAAGTCCATGAGTTATCCATAGAGCAAATATAAAAATAAAAGATAGAAGATCCAGAACCATAGAGCTTAATAATAGCGCCCAGAGAGGTATTTGAGGAGCAAAACGTTTGGTTGCTAAACCTATTCCAAGATGAGCTAAAGCAGGCATATGATATAAAAATTTATAATATTAAAAAATATTGATTAGTCCATTTTTTAATATTTGATAAGTTAAATAATATTTAATTCTATAGGCTCATTTAATCATCTATACTTTAAAATGATGTTTTTGATTTAGTAATTAAGACTTGGTAGTAGGAAATTTATGATTCTAGCAGAAAAAAAATATAAAATCCAAGAAATCCAAAGAGGGTATGTAAATCGGACTCTATATATCAATCTTAGTAGAAATGAAATTTCTATAAAGCCTGTTTCTGAAGAAATGAAAGATAAATTTATTGGAGGAAAGGGCTTTGATTTATGGCTTATGTGGAACTCTCTTCCAAAAGATCAAATTGTAAAATGGGATGATCCTGAGAATGAGATTTGCATATCTTCAGGTCCATTAGGGGGGAGTATTTTTTATCCAGGTTCTGGAAAGTCAATTGTTACTTCAATATCTCCTCTAACAGGCATTATTATCGATTCTAATGTTGGAGGATACTTCGGACCTTATCTTAAATTTTCAGGTTTTGACGCATTAGAAATACAAGGAAAAGCGAAAAAAGATGTTGTCATTTATATTGATGGTATTGAGGGAATAATTCAAATTGAAGAAGTTGAAGATTCTGAGAATTTATCAGAATTTTCTCATGAACTTACTCAACAATTAACAGAGAAGTATGCTATAGATGATGCGGAAAAAAGACAAATCTCTGTCGTTAGCAGTGGTCCAGCAGCTAAACATTCAAAGTGGGGGATGTTAAATTTCTCGTGGTATTCAACAATGCGCAAACATGCTTCTGTTAAGCAAGCAGGTAGAGGGGGAATAGGAACTGTATTTAGAAATAAAACTATAAGAGCATTAGTTTGTCGTTCTCCCAGCGTTTCAATAAGATCAAATAATCCAGCGGATTTAGAAACTGCGCGAGAACTTGGAAAGATTCATAGTAAAGATATTATGGATGTGGATCCTTTACAGAATGAAATGCGAAGAGTTGGAACGGGTTATTTACCAGATATTATGAATGTCGTTGATCTACTTCCAACCGAGAACTTTCGATATGGTTCTCATAAAGAAATTAAAGATAAAAATATATCTTATAGTCGTGAAGAAATGCGAAAGGTTTATCATGTCAAAGAAGGAACGGATGGATGCTGGATTGGGTGCACTATGAGTTGTTCACATTATACAACGGGTCATAAAGTTTTGACAGGTCCTTTTAAAGGTCAAGAAGTAATTGTAGATGGTCCAGAATATGAAACTATAGCGGGGTGTGGATCAAATTGGGGAGTATGGGATGTAAAATGGGTTCTTGAAGTTAATTTTTATTGTGATACCTATGGTTTAGACACCATTTCTGTCGGGACAGGAATTGCTTTTGTTATGGAATGCTATGAGAAAGGTATTCTAAACAAAGAAATCACGGGAAACCTTGAACTTAAATTTGGAAATGCTGAAGCTGCTTTAGAGTTAATACATCAGATGGCACGAGGAGATGGTTTTGGTGTAATTGTAGGAAAAGGAATTAGGGAAATGAAAAAATTTTTTACCGAAAACTATGGTGGTAATCCTCAGTTTCTTAATGACATAGGGATGGAGCACAAAGGATTAGAATTTTCAGAATATATGACAAAAGAATCACTCGCTCAGCAAGGAGGATATGGATTAGCTCTTAAAGGGCCACAACATGATGAAGCATGGTTAATTTTTGAGGATATGGTAAGAAATACAATTCCAACTTTTGAAGATAAAGCAAAAGCTTTACGCTGGTTCCCTTATTGGAGGACCTGGTTCTCTTTAAATGGACTTTGTAAGCTCCCTTGGAACGATGCTATTGGCCCTCAAAATAAAGAACTTCCAATAAAAGATCCTGAAACAGGAGAGCTTCTCCAAGCTCGTGTTCCTTATCATGTTGAATGGTATGCCAAATATTTTTCAGCAGTTACAGGAAGAATCTCGACTCCAGATGATCTTATCATGATGTCAGAGAGAGTATACAATTTTCAGAGAATTTTTAATATTCGTTTGGGACAAGGGTTGCGTTCTGGAGACTCTAATTTACCATATAGATCAATGGGACCAGTTACAACCTTAGAATATGAAAGTCGTCAAGAAAGATATGATGATCAACTTAAAGAATTAGGATTTGATCTATCAGATAAAAATACAGAAGAAAAAATAATGATTCTTCGAAAACATCGTGTTGAACAATATTCAAGACTTCAAGATGCCGTTTATAAGGAACGTGGATGGAATTTGAAAGGCTGTCCTACAATAGAAAAAATAAAAGAGTTAGGGATTAATTATGAAGATATTATGTCTATAATTAAATTATATCAATAATTATAAATCTTTTAAATTAAATCATTCCTATATTAATCTTTTCTATAATTTTGCATAGTTATATTTATTAATTATAAATATTTAGATTATAATCCGAAATGAAATGGACGATATAAAAAAGCATCCTATTTTAGATATACAAAAAAGAAAAAAGATTTCTTTTATTTTTAACGGTGAAAAATTAATTGGATTTGAGGGAATGGTTATATCTTCAGCACTTTTTTTAAATAAAATAAAAATTTTTGGTCATCATATTAAAGATAATAGCCCTCAAGGTATATTTTGTGCTAATGGGCAATGTGCTCAATGTAATGTAATTGTGAATAGTATTCCTGTAAAAGCATGTATGACTATTCTTAAGGAAGGTATGAGAATAGAAAGTTGTGATGGATTACCAGAGCTGCCTGCTGAAGATAATGAAGTAAATGTAAGCAATGCTGAAGTTGTTGAAATCGAAGTACTTATAATAGGTGCAGGTCCTGCAGGATTATCTGCTACAAAGATTTTAGGAGAACATAAGGTTAAAGTGATTTTAGTTGATGATAAGGGTAAACTTGGGGGTAAATTAGTTCTTCAAACACATAAATTCTTTGGTTCTCAGAAAGATGTATATGCTGGAAAACGTGGAATAGATATTGCTAAAATTTTAAGTAATTCTATTGAAGCTAATTCAAATGTTCAGATTTGGCTAAATAGTGTATGTTTAGCAGTATTTAGTGATGGGTTAGTTGGAATCTTGAAGAATAATAAAGAATATGTCTTAATAAAACCTAAATTTTTGTTTATTGCTACTGGAGCCAGAGAAAAACAGTTAGTTTTTCCGGGAAATACATTACCAGGAGTATATGGTGCTGGTGCCTTTCAAACTCTAGTTAATCGTGATTTAATAAAGGCAGCAGATAAAATTTTCATTATAGGAGGAGGTAATGTAGGCTTAATTGCAGGATATCATGCAATCCAAGCAGGTATAGAAGTGGTTGGTTTAATTGAAGCTTTACCTCAGTGTACCGGATATAAAGTACATGAAAATAAACTTAGAAGATTAGGTGTTCCAATTTATACTCGTCATGTTATTATTTCAGCTAATGGTAAAAAAAATGTAGAATCTACAACAATTGCAGAAATTGATGATAATTCTAAAGTAATTTCTGGATCTGAAAAGACATATGCCTGTGATACCATTTTAATTGCCGTAGGATTAAATCCAGTCAATGAACTTTATCAAAAAGCAAAAGATTTTGAATTCAAAGTATGGGAAGCTGGAGATGCTCAAGAAATTGCAGAGGCTTCAGCTGCAATATTTACAGGGAAAATTGAAGCTTTAAAGATACTTAAAGAAATTGGGATTGAATTTTCTGAAAATATCAGCGAATTAGAAGAATCCGCTAATTTAATGAAAACTAAACCTCCACAGCCAATAAAAACTGAAATAAAATTTAAAGAAGAGGGCATATATCCTGTTTTTTATTGTAATCAAGAGATACCATGTAATCCATGTACTACTGTATGTGAGCATGAACAAATTGAAACTATTGATGATTTGATAACACAATTACCTTATTTTAAGAATGAAAAAGAGTGTATTGGATGTGGAAAGTGTGTTGCTGTATGTCCAGGATTAGCTGTTGTATTAATAGATTATCGCAAAGATCGAAATAATCTATTAGTTACTTTTCCCTTTGAATTAACAGAGGATAAATTAGAGAAAGGACAAAAAGTTATTGTTGTTAGTAATGATGAGGAATTAGGTACATTTGAAATTCATAGAGCTCGAATTTTAAAAGACTATCCTAAAACTCAATTAGTTACCATAAAATTGCCTTCTAAAATTGCAAAACAAGCAGTAGCAATTAAACTATTTCAAACCAAATTCAATGAACCAATAGATTTATATCAAAAAACCTTAACTGATGATGATACAATAGTATGTAGATGTGAACGTGTGTCAGTAGGAGAAGTTCGAAAATGGATACGTTCAGGAGTGAAGGATTTCAATGAATTAAAAGCATTGACTAAAGTAGGAATGGGCGCTTGCGGAGGTAAAACTTGTACACCGTTAATTGAAAGAATATTTCGAGAGGAAGGTATCGCAATTGAAGATATTATACATGGAACAAAACGTCCTCTATTTATTGAAGTTCCGATGGGTATATTCGCTAATGCTAAAAATAAAAATGAGGAACTCTAAATGGTTGAATATGATGTGATCATTATAGGTGCGGGTAGTGTTGGTGTTCCTACGGCTTTAGCTACTGCAAATGATGGATTAAAAACACTCGTAATTGATTCACTGCCCTCAGTAGCACAAGCAGATAATAAACATGCTATTGGGGGAATTAGAGCTACTCACTCTCATAAAGGAAAAATATGGTTATGTCAAAGATCAATTGAAATTTTCTCTTCTTGGGAAGAACGATATGGAGATGATATTTGGTGGACTCAGGGAGGTTATACATTTTTAGCATTTACAAAAGAACATGAAAATCAGTTAAAGGAAACTGTAAAACTTCAAAAAAGTTATGGATTAAATATTAATTATGTTAATGCAAATAAAATTAAGAATTTAATACCAGGTATCAATGATGATAATCTATTAGGGGGAACACATAGCCCTGAAGATGGTAATGCTTCCCCTCTATTATCATTACATGCATTTTTTCGAAGATCAAAAAATTTAGGAGCAAAATATCAATTCAAAGAAAAAGTTACAGATATATTAACTAAAAATAATAGAGTAATTGGGATCAAAACTACAAGAAGCCAATATAAAACACAATCAATTATTAATGCCGCAGGCGCTCATGCTAAAGAAATTGGAAATATGATTGGCATAGATACTCCAATAGAACCAGAATCACATGAAGCAGGAATAACAGAACCAGTAAAAAAATTCTTTACTCCAATGGTAGTGGATATTAGTGTTTGTTATGATCCCAAATTTGGAAACTCGAGGAATTATTATTTCTATCAAAATAAAGAGGGTAAAATACTTTTTTGTATAACTCCCGATCCAAATATTATAGGAATGGATCGTAATGAAACTAGCTCTTTTCTACCTCAGATCTCCAAGAGAATGATCCAACTTATTCCACGATTAAGGAACATAAAAGTAAGACGAACATGGCGAGGATTATATCCAATGACACCTGATGGGAATCCAATCATAGGAAAAGTAGATGAGATGAAAGGATATTTTAATGCTATTGGAATGTGTGGTCAAGGATTTATGCTAGGACCTGGATTAGGAGAACTTCTCAGTCGTATTTTAACAGATAAAGAAACTTCGAGAGATAAAGAGATCTTAGAAACTCTCTGTCATAATCGTGATTTTAGTATAGAAGAAGAATTAAAATAACTATTTTAAAAGAAATAAACTCAACTGATTTATATCAAGTATTTCTTTTTAATACTTAATTATAATAAAAAATTCAAAATCGTTAAAATGCTTCGACATTTATTAAAAGTCTCTGATTTTTCAAAGAATGAGTGCGAGAAGGTTATTAATAAAGCAATAGAGCTTAAGAAAAATCCTAAGAAATTTAATTCAATTTTAGAAGGTGAAACACTTTTGATGTTTTTTGAAAAACCCTCTTTAAGAACACGAATTTCATTTGAAACAGGAATGCAACAATTAGGAGGGCATGCAATTTTTTATTCGATTAAAGACTCTCCTTTAGGTAAAAAAGAAAACCTTTCAGATACTGCTAAGGTTGCTTCTAGATTTGTAAATATTATTGCTGCTCGGGTTTTTAAACGACAAGATATTAGGGATCTTGCTAAATATGCAGAAGTTCCTGTGATAAATATGTTGGATGATTTTGCACACCCATGTCAGATTTTAGGAGATTTTCAGACTATTAAAGAGAAAAAAAACAGTTTAACTACCATGAAACTATCATATTTTGGTGATGCTCATAATAATGTTACTTATGATTTAATGCGAATTTGTGCAATGTTTGGATGGAGAATGGATGTTGCATGCCCTGATGTTCCAGAATATTCACCTGAACAAATAGTTTTAGATGAGGTTTCTGATTTATCCAAAGAAACTGGTGCAGAAGTACAAGTTATTCATAATGCCACAAATGCAGCTCAAGATTCTAGTGTAATATATACTGATAGTTGGATGAGCTATGGGATACCTCAAGAGCAGGAAGAAGAACGGAAAAAGGCTTTTATGCCTTTTCAAGTTACCCCTTCAATTATGAAAGTTGCAAAACCAGATGTGGTCTTTATGAATTGTTTGCCAGCAATGAGAGGATATGAACAAACAGCTGATGTAATTGATGGTCCTCAATCAATTGTTTTTGATCAAGCAGAAAATAGATTGCATATTCAAAAAGCAATTATGTTGTTTTTAAGAGAAAAATTTTAAATATTAAGTTATCTATTAATATTTTTTCTAAAAGTCTTGATATCTTGATTTTAGAGGTTGGAATTTGAAAACATTAATCGTAGCACTTGGAGGGAATGCCTTAATAAAATTTGGAGAAGAAGGTACCACAGAAGAACAATTTCGGAATTTAAGAGTTCCAATTAGTCAAATTGCGAAACTCGCAAGAGACTATAACATTATTATTACACATGGTAATGGCCCACAAGTAGGAAATCTCTTATTACAGCAGGAAGCAACAGCATTCATCTCAAAAAGTCCTTTACAAATATTAGTAGCAGAAACTCAAGGTCAAATTGGATTTATGATTGAAAGTACTTTAGATGAAGAGCTTATGAAAATTGGGTTGGATCAAGAAAAACTCTTCCTTACTGTTTTAACTTATGTAGAAGTTGATCCTGAGGATCCTGCTTTTAAAAACCCTACAAAACCCGTTGGACCTGCTTATCCTGTACGTACAAAATTAGGTCAAATCAAAACAGCTAAGGGGTGGCGACGTGTAGTTCCTTCTCCTGAACCGATAAAAATTTACCAATGGCGTGAAATTAAAAAACTTATGGAGCTTGGAAGTTGGATCGTAATTGCCTGTGGAGGAGGAGGTATTCCTGTCATAAAAGAAGGGAATAATTTATATGGAGTCGAAGCTGTTATTGATAAGGATCTTGCTAGTGCAAAATTAGGAGAACAAATTAAAGCAGATATTTTATTAATCGCAACTGATGTTGAGAAGGTTGCTTTAAATTATGGAAAATATAATGAAAAATTATTAGAAAAACTTTCTGTGTCAGAAGCAGAAGAATATCTTAAAGAAGGTCAATTTCCTGCAGGAAGTATGGGTCCAAAAGTAAAAGCAATAATTAATTTCTTAAAGTCTGGAGGAAAACAAGCAATGATCACATCTATTGATAAAATAAAACAAGCTCTCAATCTTAAAGCAGGAACTCACTTTTTTTATTAAAATAATTTAAAGGGATACAATAAAATAAATGGAATTATCAATACTTTCTCTAATTAAGAAATAAGTACTTTTTCAATAATTTCAAGAGCTAAATCAATTTCATTTTTTGTAATGACTAAAGGTGGAGCTAATCTAATAATTGTTGAATGTGTATCTTTTGCTAAGATACCATTATCCTTTAATTGTTCGACAATTTGTCTAGCATCTTCTTCAAATTCAATTGCGATTAGTAATCCTTTTCCTCTAATTTCTTTAATAGGTATTTTAGTTCTTTTCTGAGAAATTTCATTTAATCTCTTTAAAAAGTAATCCCCCATCTCTTTAGCCCGTTCGGCAAGATTGTCCCGTAAATGAATATCTATAGATTTCATCCCAATTGCAGAAGCTAAAGGGTTTCCACCAAATGTGCTTCCATGAGTCCCTGGAGTTATTACTTCTGGACCAATAATTTCTTTGGTACTTACACATGCAGATATTGGATAAACTCCACCACCAAGAGCTTTACCTAATAAGATCATATCTGGTTTCACATCCTCATGTTCACAAGCAAAAAATTTACCAGTTCGACAAAAACCAGTTTGAACTTCATCAGAAATTAACACTATATTATATTTTGTACAGATTTCTCTTACTTTTTTTAAATATCCTTTGGGAGGAATCTTTACACCCGCTTCTCCTTGAATAGGTTCTACTAAGAAAGCAGCCACTTTTTCAGGACCAATTTCTAAGATTGCCTTTTCCAATTCCTTCGCATCTCCATACGGAATAATATTAAATCCTGGGGTAAAGGGACCAAAGTATCCGTAATACCTTACTGCTGAAATGTCAGAACTAAAACCCACAATAGTAACTGTTCTTCCATGAAAATTGTTTCTGCACACGATTATTCTTGCTTCATCTTTGGGGATTTTTTTTTTAATATAACCCCAAGCTCTTACTACTTTTATAGCAGTCGAAACAGCTTCTGTTCCTGTACTCATTGGAAGAGACATTATTCCACTATTATTTGGGTCATAAATGTGTGGTCCAACAACATCTGCCAACATTTTAAGAAACGGTCCCATCATTGTGTTATGAAATGCCCGAGAAGTGAGAGTAACAATATCGGCTTGTTCTTTTAATGTCGCGACAATTTCAGGATGACAATGACCCAAATTTTGACTTGAGTAGGCAGATAAACAATCTAAATATTTTTTACCTTCCGGATCATAAACCCAAACTCCTTCAGCCCGCGAAATTACTACTGGAATTGGATGATAATTATGTGCACCATATTCCAAATCCATTTTAATATAATCTTTTGAACTTGGCATTAAATATCCCATTTAATTCTCTTAGTTAAGATTGACAATTAATAAATAGATAAATATTGAAAAATTTTAATTATTTTCCAAAAATTCAATGAGGGAATAATATGGGTAAATTAAAATTATGTTAGTTATAATTACTTTAATTATTATCTCAGTAGCATATTCAAAATAAAAAAAATAGGAATAACAAATGTAAAAAAAACATAAAAATTATTCTTGCACTTGAATAATTTCTGTTGATTCTTTTTCTTCCCTAAGATCTAATAGTTTTAATATTTCAACACCAAAAATGTTTGATAAGATTTTATTCATCTCAGATCCTCCCATATAACCCTGACATCCTAAATGAAGTTTATGAAAATGTCCTCCTAATTTAGTCTCAACCTCTTTTATGAAATTAATAACTTTTTCTTCTAAAGATTGGGATGGCGTATCATTTAATAAAAATACTACTTTAAATTCTCCATTTGTAAAGAGCCCTCCCGATAAATATCCATCTCTAAATTTAATCGATTATAAAGTTTCAAATCTGGATCAAGTTGAATAATATATGTTTGATAATGCTCTGGATATTGATTTTCTATGATTTTTTTAAAAGCATCACCAGTACTACTAATACCAATTAGAAAAATATCTTTTATAGCTTGAATGACAGTATTCATCTCATTAACATTTGGTAAAATTATTCGAACTCCACATAAATCATTTATCTCCGCAATAGGATCTGTATATTTTACATCAGGACTAAATAATTTATTGGCAAAACTTGAAATTGTCTTTACCCTGTTTTGAATAATATGTTCTGAAGAACACCCTTGTACTATGTTTTCAAGAATAGTATCTATAATCTTAGAGTACTCTTCATAGAGAGGGCGTAGTTCTTTATATCTGTTAATTTGTTCTTCATAAAACTTACGTTGTTCTATTTCCATAGTTACTTTTTCCCTCAAATTTATTATTTCTGATTTATTTTCTTGAATTTCTTCTCTTAGGATTATTGATACAACCTATTATTTAAAATTAAGTTAATGATATGTCATCTTCATTCCACAACATTCTGGAATTGGCTGGTATCCACATTCTTTGGAGCAACAACATAGTAAATATCCATCTTTTATCATCATTGATTTATCGCAGCATTTAGGTACTTCTTTTTTCGAACCACAAATATTACAAATTAATTCTGGGATTTTTTTACCACCATCTTTTATACATTCAAATTAATCAAGAAAAATAGAAAACAAAAAAGCTTCTTTAATATATTATAAATCTTTTCCAGATGATTGTTTAAAAAAATAAATTAAAACAAAAAATTAGCTTTGAAAATATTAAATTTGAGGATTATATTAATTTTTTCTATTATCTCTTGTTTAAATATCTTTAAAATTTAATATTAAAAAAAAATAAAAAAGGAAATTATGAAAAATATTCTTTCAAATAATGTGATAATTTTAATTAACAAATACAAGAATTAAGAAGAAAAAGATAAAAATAAAAATTATATTACCAAATAAGATTACCAATAATGTTTTTAGCCATTTCAGCCTGTTTTTTATTCAATATCTTACGAATACGCAAATCATTAATTGCATCTTCAAGTCGATTGTCGAGATTTTTCATTTCCATCAAATTATTTTTATCCCCTTGGGTTTCAACTAATTCAATCATTGCATTGTCTTTATTCATTAAGTCTCTTAATCTTTGTCTAAAGCTCGATTTAATCTTAGTACTTACAATTTTTCCTTTGTCGATCAACACTGGTAATACGGGAGCTCTTTCAGTAGTTCGATTTGTATTAGGATCAACAAAATAAAATATGCATATTGGAATTCCTACTATGATGTTCTTAGTCTTTAATTCAAGAGTATAATTATTTAAAAAATTCTGAACACTTGTCATTTCATTATCTACAATTGATGCGATATTATCTAAACAATTTTGCTTCTCATTTTTTATTCTCGCAATCACATCTTCAGCAGAACTTAAATCACTAGAAAGTTCACTATGTTTTGCTTCAATTTGCCTTTCTACCTCAGATTTTTTGCGTTCTAATTCTCTTATTTTTTGTTGTTTTGATTTTTCAAGATCACTAATTTCTTTTTGTACATTTCTCTTTAACTGATTAATTTCAGTTTGGTATCTAGAGATCGAATTTCCGAGATCTTGATACTTTAAATTGATGTCTTTTAAACCTTCTTCAACCAAAAATAGATCACGTTGATTAATTGCATTTTTCATGCTATCGACACTCTGCTTGAGTCTACTGATATCATTGGTTAATTCCCCAGTTTTATCATTTATTTTATATTTACCAATCTTTACGAGTTCTTCAGGAGTTCCCTCAATTTCACGTTCCATTTCTTGTTGTAATTCTTTATTGAGTATTGTGAGTTGTTTCTCTTCTTCACTTGTGTCTACATTTGTATCTTTAATTTTATCAACCTCTTTACCTCCTTTTTCAATCCATTTATCGCATAGCTTTATAATGGCATCTCCATAAGTTTCAAGTAAATTAGCATCTTTTTGAGATACAAATTCTAAAATTTCTGGTACTATGTTTGTTTGATTCACACTTTTAACTATAGCTCCCCCTTCAAGAAGAAAATATGGCGTTGTATGAGCTCCTAAATCGTATTGATTTAGGAAAAAGTTTTGAAAATAACCAACCTCATTAGCATTAAATAATGCCTCTTGGATTACAGTTCCACGTTTGAAATTCTTCGTTTTTCTTAAATAGGTATTGTTATAAGATTGTAATGAATTTAAGAAAGAGCTGGGATCTGCTCCTTTTATGAGATTTTCTGGTCTTGGTGGCATTTGAACAAATTTCCCAACACTAAGTTTTTCTTGTTTATTCATAAGATAACTACAAACACAGGCTCTAGTATCACTCAGGGGAATTAATCGAACTGGCCAAAAACCTGTCGAAATTTTTGCCAATCTCCCTAACTTTTGAAGTTTTTTGCCATATATACTAATACATTCAATCATACCCATTGCTAATTCATTTAATAAAGCAGCTTGACTTCGTGCAGGAGTAATTTCACCCATATTAATTAAATAAGGAATTACTTTATTAACCATAAAATTTCACTTAAACTTTCTATATTATTTTTTAATATCAATAGAATAATTAAAGTTTTGGTTTTAAATCTATACAATTAGAAAAATAAAGAAAAAAAAGGAAGAATTTTATTGAAGATTTTATCGTATAATCTCCTCCCAAAGTTTTTGGATTAAAATCATTAGAACACAATTAGGTTTGTAGCTTCTAAGTTTTTGCAGCAAAAATATATCTTAGTTTATGAACATGTGCTCCAAGTTCACCATGTTTTTCTTTTTCTTCAATTATATCTGTATCAATTACACTAAATGCCTTAAAATGATCTAATAAATCTTTTTCTGTGAAGTAATGCGTTGGGCGGTAAGGTTTACTTTCAAAGGTATTTTCTTCTATCTTGGCGCCCTTTCCAAAACTCTCTTCTAACTCAGAAAAAACTGAGAAAAATACAAAACCATTATCTTGAAGCTGGTTATAACATTTTGCTAAGAATATTGCTCGTTGATTTTCAACTAATAAATGAAGTACATTAAAGCAAAATATTGCATCATATTGCTCGTTGCTAAATGGCATATCTAATACAGAACCTAAGATCATTTTGGATTTTGAATCAAATTTTTTGGAGATCTTTATTGCTACTTCAGAAATTTCAATACCTGTTACTTCATAGTTGTTTGATGAAAAAAATTTAGTATGTCGTCCATAACCAGCACCAGGAATCAAAATTTTGTTGATATTATATTTTTTAAATAATTTAAGGGCATAAATTGCAGTTGTACTTGGCTTAGTTCCCCATATTTTTCCTTTATCCAAGAATCTACTATTCCAATATTCCATAGGCGCTTAAGAGTAATTTGACTAGAAGATAATATTATTCAGAAAAAAAATATATTAATAAATATTAAAATTTCTTTTTTATTGATTCAATGTTAGATTATTAGGAATGTCGTCAAAAATTGCAAAATAAAGATAAATATATAAAAAGAATAGGTTTAATTGTAAATCCCATCGCAGGAATGGGAGGAAGCGTAGGACTTAAAGGAACAGATGGAAACATATTTAGAAAAGCTGAAAAAATGGGTGCTATGCCTGTAACCCAGATTAGAGCAAATGAATTATTAGTGAATTTAAAAAATAAGGAAAGGATGACACTATTAGTGGCACCAGGTACAATGGGAGCTGAAATTGTTAGAAATCTTGGTATAAAATTTGAAATTATTGGCGAAATTGGTACTGAAACAACAGCTGCAGATACTAAAAGAATTGCGAAGCGAATGCTAGAAGAAAATATTGATCTTTTAATATTTTGTGGCGGAGATGGAACAGCACGGGACATTTTCGATTCAATTGGATTGGAAAAGCCTGTTGTTGCTCTACCTGCTGGAGTAAAAATGTTTAGTTCTGTTTTTGCTATAAATCCTAGAGCTGCGGCAGAGATAGTTGATAAATTTATCGAAGAAGCTATAGAAACCCAAGAAAAGGAGGTTCTTGATATTGATGAAGATCTAGTTCGTCAAGATATCTTACAAGCAAAATTATACGGATATTTGAAAGTACCAAAAATCTTAGGTTTAATACAAGCGGGAAAAGTCAGTTCTGGGATGGGGAGAACGATTGAAGAAAATAAACAAGAAATTGCTCAGTTCATAATCGAGAATATGGAAAATGATATTTTATATTTACTTGGACCAGGTACTACGATAAAGACAATTACAGACAATCTTCAATTACCTAAAACTCTTCTTGGAATAGATGCTGTATATAATAAAAAATCTATTGGATTAGATTTAAATGAGAAAAACATTCTTGAATTATTAAATCATTATAAAAAGGTAATAATCATTATTTCCCCCATTGGGGGTCAGGGTTTTCTTTTCGGACGTGGAAATAAGCAAATTACGCCTAAAATTCTAAAAATAATTGGAAAAGAGAATATTAGAGTCATATCAACTGTAGAGAAAATCAGACAGTTAGATTGTCTAAGAGTTGATACAGGAGATATTGAGATTGATAGGATGTTAATAGGTTTTACTAAAGTTATTACAGGCTATAAAGAAGAACTTATAATTAAAGTAGAATAATTAATTTAAATTTAAAATTATTTAATTTTTTTTAGTGTCAGAATTATGAAAATTCAATTAAATATGAATGAAATGTATAAAAAGCCCCCTAGAGAAATTATCGATCCTGTAAAAGAAAGTATTGATCAAATCAATCGCTATACTCCACAAAAGGAAGTGGATACTTTAATTGAACAAATCTCTTATTATACAGAGGTTCCTTTTGAATCAATAGTATTAAGTACAGGGTCAGATCTCTTAATCAAAGAATTTATATTCCTCTTTTCAAATAATAAACAAATAATAATATCAGACCCAACTTTCGTAGTTATCAATAATTCTGCTCAAAAAACAAACTCTCCTCTACTAAAAATTCGAATAACTGAGCCAGATTTTAAAATTCCTTTAAATTCTTTTCTTAATGAATTAAGTAAACCATCATTAGTAGTATTTGATAATCCAAATAATCCGACAGGCAATTTGACTCTAAATGAAAAAGATGTTAAAACAATTTTAGAAAATGAAAATGTAATTATGTTAATAGATGAAGCATATTATGAATTCTCAAAAGCCAGTTTTGCAAATTTGATTAACGATTATCCTAATCTTGCAATACTAAGGACGTTAAGCAAATCATTTGGTTTAGCAGGTTCGGGAATTGGATATTTATTAGCTGGTGACTTGATACAGAAAAAATTTCAAGGATTAGAAATAATGCTTCCTTATCCAAGTGTTATTGCTGGAATAAACGCCTTGAAATATCAAAAATATATGATAGAATATATCGATGAACTTCAAAATGAAAAAATAAGAATTAACAAACATCTCTCTAAGTTAGAGATAATTTGTTTTCCTAGTTACGCGAACTTTTTATTAGTCAAAACAAATATTCCCAATATATCACAAATCCTAGCAGAATCTGGAATTTTAGTTCATGATGTCTCCAATCAATTAAGTTCCGAGTTTTTTCGAGTTACCATAGGCTCTAAAAAAGAAAATGATTTCTTTTTACAAACAATTGAAAAAATTATAGCTTAATTATTAAATAAACAAAATGCTATAATAATAGAAATGTAGTAATTCAATATTTATTATGGATTTAATATCTATATAGATTAATAATTAAATTTGATGATTATAAAATGGTTGATAAGATAAGAACAATATGTATTGTCGGAGCGGGATTTATGGGAAAACAAATAATGAAAAGATCAGCTCTTCATAATTACGTAATTCGTGTTTTTGATATAAATCTGAAAGTAGTCGATGAATATATAAAAAAATTAACAAAAAACTTAGGGAAAGATGGAATATCGGCAGAAATTAGCCTTCATTCTAAGCTTTCAGAAGCAGTGCAAAATGTTGACCTAATAATTGAAGCTGTTCCGGAAAAACTTGAATTAAAAAAGGATATTTTTTCGAGAGTAGATAAATTAGCACCACTTCATGCAATTTTAGCTACTAATAGTTCATCATTTCCAGTTTCAAAAATAGAAGATGTTGTTGAGAGAAAAGATAAAATTATGAATATTCATTTTTACAGTCTTTCTAAGTATCCAATGGCAGATCTTATGAAAGGAACACAAACAAGTGATGAAACTTTTGAGAAAGGTAAGAAATGGGTCGAAAGTATTAATATTACTCCTCTTATTGTTAAAAAAGAAAGTTTTGGTTTTGTTTTCAATAGAATATGGCGAGCTATTAAAAAAGAATGCTTAAAAATTTGGGCGGGAGGACATGCCGATGTTGAGACAATAGATCAATCATGGAAAATCTTCACCGGTATGGATATTGGTCCCTTTACTTTAATGGATAACATTGGTCTTGAGGTAGTTTATGATATTGAAATGTCATACTACCATGAAAGTGGAGACATTAATGATATTCCACCTGATCTTCTTAAGGAGATGATGGATAAAGGATTTTTAGGACGAAAAAGTGGAAAGGGATTTTATACATATTAAATAAGGTAAATTTTTTTTAAATGTTTAATTTTAAAAAGTAATTATCCTTGCGTTCTATTCACACAAATGATAAAATAATCTTATGTCCGATAATAATAAAAGAGAAGTTAACAGAATTAAAGAACTTGAAAGTATTAATTTATCAAGAGAAGAAATTAGAGATTTTGTTATTGAAACCAAGAAAGAAGTAGAAAAGGATAATGATTTATTAGCAAAACAACTAAATGATGAACTTAAGAAAAGAGGGATCAGATCAATAGATATTGTTGGCGCCATTGGAGCAGGGAAAACAGCACTTCTAGAAAAAATCGCTGAAAGATTATCAAAAAAGTATAGAATCTTAGTAATTTGTGGAGATATCACAACTAGAGTAGACGCTGATAGAATTGAGAAACATGATGTTAAAACAATTCAAATTAATACTGGAAGGGAATGTGCATTAAATGCATATCATATTTATCAAGTTTTAAAGAATCAAGATTTAGACAACTATGATCTAATTTTTATAGAAAATGTTGGAAATCTAATTTGTCCATCTGATTTCAAATTAGGTACAGATATGAGAATGACAGTAGTTTCGATTACTGAGGGAGAATGGGTTGTTGAAAAACATCCAATGCTCTTTAAGATGTCTGATGTCGCTGTTATTAATAAAATCGATCTTTTAGAGAGATTAGGAACTAATATTGACAAAATGGAAAATGATGCTAAGAATTTCAACCCACATATAAAAGTAATAAAAACAAGTGCTAAAACTAATGAAAATGTTGATTTACTAATTAAAACTCTTGAATTATAAAATTTATTAATGTGAGAAAAAATGAAAAAAGATTTAGAAGAAATACAAAAGATTATTGGTAAGTTAGAGTTAAATTCCAAAACTCAAATTAAGGATTTATTAAATTATTTCTTGCAAACTCATCTTAATCGAAATAAAGTTGATAACTTTATTGGTGATTATCCCACCTTCATAGAACCTGTACATCTTGAAGATAATGTTAGAATTGGAGATGATGTACTATTAGGCCCGAATGTATACATTGGTAAGGATTCTGAAATAAAAGATTATGTAGAAATATCGAATTCTATCATCTTTGATAATGTTTTTATCGGTAAAAATAATAAGTTAGGTAATTGTATTATTGGAAAGAATACTTCATTGGTATGTGAAAATATTAATGTGAATAATTGCGTTATAGTTGGAAACATAAAAAGTAAAGAAGATCTTTATAAAATCATATATAAATTTGAGTAAATCACATTATAGAATAATTTTTGATACCCCAATGCTTTTTCAAGATAATATTATAAATATTGATAATTTTTTTCAATTAGAAATTCATAATATTTATCCTGAAAGGTAAATTCAGAGTCTGATTTCAATGAAAATTTGGTGAAAAAGTAGTAAAGGTTTAAAAATCTAATTCTATAAATATATTACAAATCCTGTAGTAAATAAAATGTGAATGGTTATATGAGATTTAGTAGTCTATCAATGACAAGTACCACACATATAAGGTGCAAAGTTGGTGTACTAGCTGCATTCCTTGCTCATCCAAGGTATGAGTCAAATGAAGACCTTATCCGTGAAGCAAAAACTTATGTTTTAGGTCATCATGCAAAATGGGCTTATGCATTCCATCTACCTAAAGAGGAAGCATTCGAAGTACTATCTAGGTGCCTTCCAGAAATTACTAGAAGACAGCAATCAACAGGTATGTGGAGACGGAAAAATGCTGATATATATACTTATGGGATTTTAAGAGCCTTGAAACATGCTGAACTTCTCGATCAAGATACCTTTCGTTATGACTTATACCAAGAATTTCGAGAGAAAACCGATCTTATCAGCACTCTTGTAAGGAGAAATATAATGAACAAATCTACTAATGTAGAAAATGTTGTTGCTGAATTATTTTCTACTCAAGGAAAAAATGGTTCTTGGTTTAATAGTCTCTCTGCAACCTGTTTTCAGCTACAAACTTTGATAGAATTAGGTATTGATGCTAAGCATGAATCAATTTCCATGGCTATCAAATGGCTTTTTGAACAGTTTCATGAAAAATTTGAAGGAAGAGCGAGGACTTGGAGATTTGATTTTGAAAATATTTTTTTAGCAGATAACTATGCCGCTGAACAAGATGGTTTTCGACGGGTTGCTCCAGAACACGGCAAAATGGGTTGTATCAGTTCTTTACTATCTGGTATTGGTAGTTTTATTATCGGGAATCCTGCAATAACCACCGCTATAGCACTCTATACATTGACTAGGTTAGGATATGAGAATGATAAAAGAATATTAGATGGATATGAAAATCTATATAATATTCGAGGATTTGGTGGGAGTAATGGAGATATTAATGAATTTGTTTGGTGTGTGGGAGTTTATAAACCAAATTCTGTACATTATGATCTACAAAGAACAGGCATTAATTACGATGAATATCTGCAAATAGTGAAAGAAAGAAAAAATAATAAATGAAAAATCCTTTGAAATTAGAATGGAAAGGTAAATTCACGATTTGATTTCAATGAAAATTTTGTGAAGACCAATTATCGATAAACAAATAAACTTGAAAGGGAGCTATTTATGTGAAGATCTCTTCAATTTGCTTTAGATTTACTACTTTTTTTTTTAGAGTTGAAGGTAGTTTTTTAATAATCTTCTCGTCAGCTTATAGAAAAAATACTTATCATCGTGAAACCCCTCTTTTACGATCTATTATATACATTTAGATATCATTTGCCTATTATCTATGAGATATTTTAATAAACTATTTAAGAGTAAAGATTTAATTATTTAAAATATCTTCTTTACTTTTTTCAATTTTTATCAAAAGCTTTCCAACAGCTTTATGACTTGTGAGTTGTAGCCATGCTAATAACCAATACCATCTTGGTACAAATACTTCTCTTTTATATTTTCGTGAAGCTTTCATTACCGTTTTTGCCACATCTTTAACATCCACAAATTTATATAAAAAACCTCGTTTCTGATAATACTCCGCCCATTTTTTCATTCCTGGTGTTGATTCCCAAAATTTTGTTTTTGCTGGTGCTGAACAGATAGTAATTACTTGAATATTATGGTTTTGCATTCTGAACTCTGATCGAAGAGAATCTGCTAATCCAACAACAGCATATTTACTCATTGAGTAAGCCGCCATATTTGGTATACCTGTTTTACCCGCAGAACTTGATGAAAAGATTAGTTGTCCTTCTTTTCGATTTGGAAATTTTTTTGATGGAGCTGGGCTACCTATATATGGAAGTGCTGCTTGCAATACTAACCACATACCATCAACATTTATAGACATGATCTTTCGATATTCTTCAAAAGTTCCTCCATTTGTAATTGAACAAGTAGTTCCTATACCTGCATTATTATATAAAATATCAATATATTGCTCTTTTTCGCCAATATTTTTTATAACACGCTCAATTTGTTCTCGATTTGTGAGATCAAATTCATAGCTTTCCACATATTCTGCTCCCAAATCTTTTAATTCCACCTTCAACTTATTTAAAGCTTCATTAGGAAGATCTAGTAGATACATTCTCATTCCTAAAGGTGCAAACTGACGACAAACCTCACTTCCGATATCACCAGTTGCTCCTGTTATTACAAATACTTTACTTGTATACCATTTCTTTTTCATAATAAAAACCAAATAACCATTTTAGAGAATAAAATCCCTTTTACGTAAAAACTTTAGCTAAATAATTACCACTTTCTTCTTTATAGAGAATTTTGCATGATAATCCAACTTTTAGAGCACATTCATAAAGAGTCTCAGGATCGATATGTAATAGTTGAAATTTGTCTCCTAATTTCCCTTTGTATTTCATTTGGCAACCTATTTCACCAATATATCTTCCCAATTTGCGATTTCTTTCATGATATTCAAGATGAATCCGTTTTGTAGTTTGTCGAATATCTTTAGAATCGAATAATACCATCCCACTAGGATTTAGGAGAGTTTTACAATAATTCAAAAATCTTTTCATTCCATTCAAGTTCTCTACGAATCCTATTGAATTTCCTAAAAGAAGAATTGTGTCAAATGAATTCCTATCTAAATCGTAAATGTTAGAACAGTATACATGTTGAACTCCCCTTCGTTTCATTATTTCACACGCATGAGGTGATATATCTAGTGCATGAACCTCCAGACCTAGTTTCTGAAGTTCAAGACTATGTGGTCCCACTCCTGCTCCAATATCTAAAATTTTGCCCTTACATATTTCTAATGCTTTTTTCTCCAAATTTGAAAAATAATTGGATGTCCTAAAAAAAGGTTGTATAAGAAGCTTAGTTTCTAATCCATCATCTCGACAAAAAATAACTTTTGCTCTTTTTTTACCATTATAAAAATCTTTAAGTGCTAAACCAAAAGGTTCCATTGCTTTTTCTGACATTTTTAGTTTAACTTGGAATTCTATTCCCCCTTTTTTACAACACCATTAAAGGAAGAAAATTGATTAAAAATTACTTTAGCATCTCCCTCAATCTTAGCAAAAATATTAACAGGACTAGCAGCAACAGGTTTATCACCTGAACTTGCAGGGGTAGAACCCCAAAAAATACAGAATCCTTGTCCACTAATCCAGTATCCAACATCTCCAACATCACATTCAATCTGAGAGTTTTCTGAAGGAATTGAGACAGGACAATCACCATATAGCTCTTCACCCCATCTGGATAAATTTACTTCAAATGGAAGAGTATCCCAAATTGCTTGGCATGTCTTAGGGTTTTTATCAAGTAGTAATTTTGCTTTAATTTTTCCTATCTTCTCATTTTCAATGAAGATATATTCCATATCAATTCACTCTAATTTGATGTTAAAAATGAGTAAGATTTCTTATTATTTAAAGAAATATCCTTAAAAAATTTTAAAAAGCAATAAACCTAAAAAAAATTTAAAAAAGAATCCTATAAAATATGATTAACTTCAATAGGACTATTCTTCCCGTTCATATAAATAAAACAGACAATCCAGAGTATTAGTATTAAAAAATAAGCATGAAGGAAAGTGAAAAATAGAAGATTTAAGTTTCTATACAGTAATTATAAGAAAGCTATTAAAAAATAATTCTAATAAAAAATAGATGGATTTTTTAGAAAATAAAGAGTTTTATTGGGAAGATTTTTTCTTAATAAAATCTCAAGTTCTTCTAATTTTAGAATATATTTTGAAACTGTATTTTGATGCATCTTTAAATCTTTTGATATTCTATATTTTGGGGATCCATTAGGATTTTTTTTTAGGTAATTAATTATCTTTAGAGTTCTTTCCCTGCCCATAAAATGCAAAATTTTTGCGTTTTCTTCTGAAAGACTTGAATTATAATAGATCTCTCTATTTTCTACATTAGTTTTTTTAATAAAGTTGAATTTCAGAAGCATGTTTAAATGCCATTTAACTAAAAATATCGACATTCCTAAAAGATTAATAATACACATAAAATGAATTCCTGGATTATTTAAAATTGTATTATATATCTTTAATCGATTAGAATTTTTAAGAACGTCATCCTGAGTAAGTTTAGAACCATCTACTAAAATATTTTTTTTTATTAAACTATTGATTGCTGTTTGTATACCATTTTTATTCATATATGATTCTGATTTAGATAATCTAGCATTTAGATATGAAATAATTTTGTTAACTTCTAAAAAACGATTCTTAGAAAGGTATTCTTGAATTAAATTTAACACAAGACACTCTTGTGCAGAGATTTCTTTATTTATCTGATGATTAACAGCATTTTTTTTAACCTCGTCATTGTCTAATTTTTTGTATTTTTTGATAATAATAGTTAAGGCCGTAATAAAGAGGATTGCTCCAAGTGAAAACGCTTCTTTAAATGAATCCTCTATTTGTATTTGAGAGCGTGTAATACCTAAATATATTCCAGAATTAAATTTAGATATAAAAACAATATTTTCTTCATTATACTCTATATTTGGTTGAGGTAAATCTTCTAAAATCTCATTCTTATTTGAAAAAATATAACTTTCAGATATTATAGTTATTGTACTAATAAAGAAAATAACTAAAACTAATAGAGTTTTTAGATTCAGACCCTTTCTCGAATGAGAGATTTTCATTTACAAAAACAATACTATTTTTTATAATTAAATTAAATCATTGAATATAATTAATAATTAACTCTTAATAAGAGGCAAAATCATATTTTCTTTAAATAATTATCATGTAGCAAAGTGATCAGTTAATTAAATTAGCATTAATTCTAATTCTATAGCTATGATAAAAATTTAAAAACGTATGAGAATATGGCAAAAGATAATAAAAAAAATTTACCATCAAATCCAATTGAGGCTCAAGGTTTATTAATTAAAGCTATATATAAAAAATTCGGAGAAGAAGCATTGCCTATTATAAAAGAAGTGTGTGGTATGCAAGGAAAATCGCTTGGATTAAAAATTAGAAAAAAAATTCCTAATACAAATTTGTCTACAGTAGCAACAGCATTTTCAAAAACTTTTGACCAAAATTCTGTTAAGATAATTTCGATATCAGATGATAAGTTCCAGATTCAAGGGAGGAAGTGTCCCTTTGGTCTTGAAAATACATCTAGAGCTTTATGTGAAGCTGTAATGGCTATTGATCATGAATACTTTCGCACAGCTACTAATGATAAGATCGAACTTAAAATTCTTAAAACTGTAGCTGGAGGTGACCCTTATTGTGATACCGTTTATAAGAAAAAAAGTTAACCATATTCTTCTAAATCCAATAAATTATGATACTGGAAAAAACTGTTGATCTAGTTAAAAATATTCATCAAGTTCACAAAATCATCCCCCCTAAAATAATTAAAGTTGTGATTGGACTAGGTTATACTTGTGTAGAGGTTTTTACTTATGCTTATAAAACCTTTTTAGGATTAGCATCAACATTACCAAATATAATTTCGAATACAGATTGCAGTAAAATCAATTTTGCTGGTGAACTTACCAATTACTCTCTCAATGAGCTTTTAAGTTGGTCACTTGAAGTACCCAATCTTAAAAAAATCATAGGAATCGCAACATTGAATGCTGTTTCTCAACATATATTAAAATTCATGAATCCTTACCAAAAAATTGAAAATAATTTATTATCTTTCCTTAATATTGATAAAAACACAAGTGTTACTTTTATAGGATTAATCAAGCCACTAATTAGAGATTGTAGTAAAATATCAAAAAAGATTACAATTATAGAGGATTCAATCGCAATAACGTCAGAATTTAAGAAATTTAAGAATAGAAATAATCTTAATCAATTAGAAGAGGATGAGCTTCAAACTGATATATTATTTTGTACGGGATCTGCATTAGTAAATAATACTATTGAATCAATTTTGGAAAAGTTTAGAAGGAGAGCTCAAAAAATAATTTTAATTGGTCCCACTGCGAGTTTGATTCCTGATATTTTATTTGATAATGGTGTTGATATAGTTTCCGGGATGGAAATCATTGATTCAAGAGCAACAATACAAGTTGTGCAAGAAGGAGGAGGCACTAAATTATTTAAAAAGTATGGAAAAAAATATAACTTAATTAATGATTAAATTGTTTTATTTTATTGTAGTTTTTCCATAATTTTCAAATTGCGTTGAACTATATTAAAATAAAAATCATAATGAAATAGATTACTTTTATTTGGATTATAATATTTTTAAGAATTTTACTAAATTAGTTAGGGAGGTACATAATAAATGTCTCAACAAATTTATACCTTTAAAACTATAGTAGTTGGTCCGGCAGCAGTAGGAAAATCCAGTCTTATACGTAGATTTGTAGAAAATAAGTTTTCTTTAAATTACAAATTCACAATAGGTGTTGATTTCATGAGTAAAAGTATAGACTTCGAAACAGGAAAATCTGCTAAACTTACACTATGGGATATTGGAGGACAAGACCGGTTTAAAGTATTACGTAGAAGTTTTTATGAAGGAACCAATGGAGCGATTGGGGTATTTGATCTTTCGAGAGCTCAAACTTTTTCAAAAATGAAAGAATGGGTTTCAGATGCACGTCAAACCATTGAAACTGATTTTCCAGTTATTATAATTGGAAATAAATCTGATTTAATTGCTGATGTGGGGGTGGTTATTGATCGAAATGAGGTAAAACAATTCGCTGAGAAAGAAAAAACAATTTATATTGAGACTTCTGCTAAAACAGGAGACAATGTTGAAGAAGCTTTTCTTGAACTTACAAAAAGAATGATAAAAGAATGTTCTTAATTAATAAATAAGATAGAATTTACCATTAACTTAATTTGACTGTATATTTTTTACTCTTTTTGAGGTCTCTAATTCTATTATTTTCAATTTCTGAGTTATTTTTATTTGAAAATTTAAGATATACTTTAATTTAAATATCGAAAAACATGAATATAAATTGATAAATTCTTATTCTTTGTTTACATAAAAAAGTATTTTCTACTCAAATGACAGACTATACTTTTAAGATATTGGTTATTGGACCTGCTGCAGTAGGAAAATCTAGTTTAATACGACGATTTGTTGATAATGAGTTTTCATTTCAATATAAATTCACTATTGGGGTAGATTTTATGACTAAGAATATTGTTAATAACCTAAATAAAAATATTAGACTAACCATTTGGGATATAGGTGGGCAAGATCGATTTAAAATATTACTACGGAGTTTTTACGATGGTGCACATGGGGCTATAGTAGTTTTTGATCTCTCAAGACCCTTTACCTATTCAAAAATGAAAGATTGGATTTCTAATATGTACAAAATAATGCAAAAAAGAATCCCTATTGTAATATTAGGAAATAAGCTGGATTTAGTAAGTGAAATTGGCGAAACAATAGATCGAAATGATCCTTATAAATACGCTGAGAAAGAACGTTACTTTTATTTAGAAACATCTGCTAAAACGGGGGAAAATGTAGATATAGCTTTCACAGAAATTACGCATAGAATTTTAGATAAAAATTATTAATTTATAGTCTTCAAAAGTTTATTTTATAATTCTTAGAATGAATTAAAGTCAATTTTTTTTTCTATTTAAATTCGATGATCTAGAAAATTTTTAAAAAGCTAACTAAGATAATTTATTAAAAGAAGTTTTGATACATTATGACTCTTTATGTATTTAAAGTTTTAATAATAGGACCGGGAGCTGTAGGAAAAACTTCACTTTTACACAGATTTGTAGAAGATAACTTCTCTTTTAGGTATAAATTAACGATTGGTGCGGATTTTTTATCTAAAGTTATTCAAGAATATCCAAAACCAGGATCAACAATAAAAATGCAAATATGGGATATCGGAGGTCAAGAACGATATAAATTCCTAAGATCCAGCTTTTTTGATGGTGCTAATGGAGCATTAATAGTATTCGATTTATCTCGATGGCGTACATTTGAAGAAATCGATGAATGGTTATCAGATTTGTATGAATATGCAGGTGATGATGTCCCTTTTGCGTTAATAGGAAATAAGGCAGATCTAATTAACTCAAAAAACGAGCTTTACGAACGAGAAAGTGCTCAAGTATTTGCTAAGAAAGAAAATACATTTTACATAGAAACTTCAGCAAAAACAGGTGAAAAGGTAGAAGATGCTTTTTTGAATTTGGCAGAATTAATGATTAAAAACATCCGTTCTAATTAAGATATTCATTTATTCTATTATTTTAAACAATGCAAATGATAGAATGTTTGTATAGAATTTGGATTTATTTCTTTTAATCATCTCATTTTTAAGATCTTCATATTCGAATGAAATGTCATCCAATTTCCTTTTGGTTAAGATAATATCCTTATTGATAAAATTAATTTCTTCTTCTAATTTTTTAATATTGTCTAATCGATCTTGTTTTTTCACCGCATCTGTTATTTTTTCTATATTATGTAGTTGTCTTGCTGTCGGCCTTTTATTATTATTTCGTTCCAATCTCTGATTTAATGATTCAAGTTTAAAATTTAAGGTTCTTTTTTTATGAGAATAAATTTTTTCTTTTTTTTTCATTTCTCGATCAAAGATCTTATCATTTAGAATTTTAATTTCTCTTTTCCAGTTTGATGTCTTTGATTTTATAATTTTTTTAGCTTTTTGTTGGAGTTCACTTATAAAGTTATAATCTAATGATATCATCTCTGGAGAATCTTTAAATAAAAAAATCTCATTGAAGTTTTTGATATCTAGAACTTTATCTGATAAGTTTACAATTTCATTACCAGTGTTGTCGATAACTATTGCAATAATTTGATTTTCGATTATATAACCCTGAAATTTTACTGAAAAAATGAATAGATATAACTCATCAGTACTGATTGATTTTAAATTCAATAATTTTTCCAATTCTTTCTTTTTAAGATATAAAACACTAAAATTACCATGAAATGATTCACTTTTAATAAAATCTAAAATATTATTAATTAAAGGATGTCCTAAGGCAAAAAAATCAATTTCCTCTTTTTTCCTTGCAAGATCAAGATTAAATGTTCCAATATACTCTTTTGCAACGGTGTAATTGAAATTTTTTAATAAACTATCTTTGACTTCCATTTTTGATTTGAATTCATAATTTTTTTTCGCATCTTCAGAACTATCATACATATCTTCAAAAGTTCCATAAAGGTGATTATCAAGATTGAAAAAATGCTTAATTAATAGGTATAGTTCATTATGGGTTAATTGTACATCTGTGCAAGATGCTAATGAACTTATAAGACCTTCCATCTGAAATGATCTTCTATCAATCATTAAATCATCTAATTGTATTTCAATTTCTTTTGCTCTTCTTATTTCTTCGTCAAGAGTTCTATAAAATTCGTTTAATTTCTTTCGTTTTTTCCCATTCTCTTCAGCGAAAATTACACCTTTGAAATCTTTTTCTATTGTTCCGATAATTGGTTCCAAAATTCCTATTGATTCTTCAAAAAGATTAATCCTTTTAATAATAGCATGTATTATGTCTGTTTCCACAGTTCCTTCCATAAATATATTGTAAATGTATATTTCTTTTGATTCTTGACCAATTCTATCAAGTCTTCCTATCCTTTGTTCAAGTCTCATAGGATTCCAAGGTAAATCATAATTTATCAAAACACGACAGAATTGGAAATTTCGCCCTTCACCACCGATTTCAGTAGAAATTAAGATTGAAAATTTTTGGCTTGATCTGAATCTTTCAACTGCTTCATCTTTTTGCAGCTTATCTAATCCTCCATAAAACAATTCAACTGTATAGTCATGATCAAGACTCTCAATCAATGATTTAATAAATTTTAATGTATCAACGAACTGAGTAAAGATAATAATCTTTTCTTTATGATTTTGTGAATAGATTTGGTTTATTATTTCTATTAATTTATCTGATTTTGAATCATAGGGTAAAGCTTTTAATTTATCATAAAATTCTTTTAAAATTTTCTCTTGATTGAAAAGATTTACTGCTTCTTCTTTTTTTTTCTTGAATTCTTTATTATCAAAAAAATCAATTCGTTCTATATCGAGATATTGATCCTCTAGTTCTGATTCGTAATATTCAGGATCCTCCTGTTTAATTATAGCAGGATCAAGAAAAATGTCTTTATACCTGTCAATTTGTTCAAGTCTTCTTTCCAAGCTTTTCAAAAACGCGAACTTAGAACTTGTTAATAATTTTTGTAATGTGGTTATAATAAAACCAATTCCCACATTATCTTTACTTACAGAAGAATTATAAATTTTAGCTAGATATAAGCGGATTTCATTATAAATGTCTAATTCTTGTTGATTGGGATTAACCATAATCGTATTTACTATTCTTTTATTTATTAACTCTTTAGAAAATACGTTTTTTTTCCGATTTCTAATTAAAAATTTAGATAATGTATGATCTTCTTCAATTCTTCTTACTAAGTTTGATTTAAAGGAACTATTTTGAATTTGAGATAGTATCTGGTTAATTTCCCTTTTTTTATCAATATATCTGAGATCTTTTAGAAGTTTTATCGTGTTTTTTACTTCAAAATTATTCAGCTTATCAAGATTATTCAAATTTGAAATCAGTAAATTAATAAAGGGCATGTTTTTTCTAAAATGCTCAAAATCACTGAAATTTTCAAAAACGTCTGGATGAATAAGCTCAATTAGAGAAAATAATTCAAATGAGTGAAGTTGTAAAGGAGTAGCAGTCAATAAAAGCATACCTTCCGAATTGATACTTAATTTTTTCGCTAATTCATAGTTAAGAGTTTCTCGAAAGTTTCCAGTCATTGCATTAATTAAATACCTTCTTAAATGGTGAGCTTCGTCAAAAATTACAATGTCCCAATTGATATTGGATAAGAGTTCGATATATTTTCTACTTCGCGCAAATTGAAGTGAACAAATAATTAGATTATCATAATAAAAAGGATTCTGGAGAATTTCTAGATGTTTATAATTTCCCTTATTTTTTAGTTCTTTAACTTTTTTACCGTCATATATAGTGAAATTGATATTAAATTTATTTTGCATTTCAAACTGCCATTGTTTCACTAAGGATGCGGGAACTATAATTAAGATACGCTCTGCTAAATCTCTTGCCATCATTTCTTTAATATATATGCCAGCTTCAATTGTTTTTCCAAGCCCAACTTCGTCAGCTAAAATAATTCTTGGAAAATGCTCTTCAGATAAACGATGTGTAACATTTATCTGGTGAGGCATTAATGACAAGCGCGAATTCGTAATACATTTGATTTGATATGATTTATAATAAGAATAAAACAAATTTGCCCAATATTTAATCAAAAAATTTTTAGGAGGATCGATTATCTGCTTTGAAATAAGACTTTTAATGGGTGTTTCATATTTAGAATAAATTTCATTTTCAAAAATCTGAGATTTTTTACCATTTTCCATTAAAAGTTCATAAGAAATTATTCCATCCTTAATCAGGAAATCCTTTTTATTTATATAACCAATACCTTGTTTAGTAACAATTTGATCATCTTTTTCAAATATATAATGAATGAGATCAATTGGATGGATTAACTTAATTATGTTATTTCTGAAAGAGACCTTAAATTTAGTAATAAAATAAGTATCATCTTCATCCAAAGATTTTGAAGTAGGGATTTCTATTTTTTTTATTACTCTTCCTATTCCTAAATCAGGATTTAACCTATATATAACTAGGTTACCTACATTAAATTTTTGCCCTTGACAATATATATTAAAACATTTAAAAAATCTTGATTCTAGTTCTTTTCCACAGAAGGAGCAGTTATATTTATGAGGACTTATATTTAAAACCATTATCTTTATATTATAATTAATATAGGGACAAGTAAAAATTTTAGTATTTTAAATAAAAAGTGATAGAAAATGTCAGATGCCGGGATTGAACCTACTTACATTGGCAAAAATGAAAATCTTGTTTTTGTTATTCCTAATAAGCTATTTAACATGAGTTTAGGTCCAGAAGAAGCTTTAAATCGAGAATCAGCTAAATTGCTTAGTAAATATCTTAGAGGAATTTTTAAAGGATTCCAACAGGCAAGGAAAACAAAGTATGGTAATGAAAACAATCAAAAAACAACAGTTTCATCAGATTTTTGGGAGAAATTTGAAAAAAAGGCAAAACAACTTGAAGTCGATCTCATTGGATATACACCTGTAAATAAAAATTATATTTTTAAAAGTTTGAAGGTATATGGTAAAAATGCTGTAATACTTGGAATGGAAATGAAATGGGATAAAATTAAACAGGCTCCTGGAGCTATTTGTGAAATAGAAGCATTTCGAGTCTATAAAGTTCTAGGTGACATTACAATTCAATTAACAGAATATCTAAAAAATCAAGGTTATAAAAGTGAAACTCACCATCCATTTGGAGGAAAACTTCTGTTTGGACCTCATGCTTCTGCAGCAAATTTGGGTATTATGGGACGAAACGGATTAATAATATCACCTGAATTTGGCCCCCGACAAAGATGGAGCATAATTACTACTGATGCTGAGATTCCTAATACAAAAAAGAGAGATTTTACTGATTTAAAAGAATTCTGTGAAAAATGTGGTGCCTGTGTACGAAATTGTAAAGGAGATTCTGTTTACGAAACACCGATAAAAAAAGAAAATGGTATAATTACACATATAGATCGATCTAAATGTATTCAAAGTATATTAGATAATAATTATTGTAGTTATTGCCTTAAGATTTGTATGCCTCAAAATCATTCTTAAATTTAAGGATAATATTTTTATAATAGTTATATTCAAATTAAAATGACCTTTTAATTAAACAATAATAAATCTATTTTCTTGAAATAAAATGACTGAATCTAATAATAAAATACCTGGTGATAAAATCAAAGGAAAAGATTCAATCGAGATACTTAAAAAAGTTAATACTGCAGCTAATTATTGTTATAATTGTAATCGTTGTAATAATGTATGTCCAACTGCTTTTCTCGATATCTTTTATCCGCGTAGTCTAATTACAGATTTAACTTTTCTAACACCAGAGGAAGCTTTGCAAAATAATGATATTTGGAAGTGTCTCACATGTGGTTTATGTTCAATCTATTGCCCCATGACTAAAGAAAGCACTGGAGTAAATTTTACGCAAATTATTAAGGATCTTCGATCTCTTGCTTCAGATTATAAGCCATTACAAGAGGGATTATTAAGTTGTAATCATGAGAGGGTATATTCTAGTCTACCGAAATTAATGGCTGAAGACAAAATTAAATTTACTAATAAGATTGGTTTTCTTGATGGAACAGGATTAAAGACGACATATAAAGGAGAAATTGGTTATTTTATGGGATGTGTTCCCTTTTTAACAGGTGCGGCTCCTTGTGTTGTAGGATGCCCTGCTGGAGTAGACGTTCAAGGATACGTCTCGCTTATAGCAGAAGGTAAATTCCAAGAAGCTCTCGATCTTATTAGAGAAACTAATCCATTACCATATTTATGTGGGAGAATTTGTACAGCTCAATGTGCATTAAATTGTAACCGTCAATATTTCGATGATCCCGTAGCTATTCGTGAACTTAAAAGATTTGTTTGTGATTGGGAAAAAGAGCATCCTAACCAAAGCAGAATAAAACCAGTTCCACAGACTAAGGAGAAGGTTGCCATTATTGGAGCTGGACCAGGAGGATTATCAGCAGCATATTTCCTTGCAAGAATGGGATATAAACCTACAATTTTCGAGAAAGGAGATAAAATTGGCGGCGTAGTAAGATATGGAGTCCCACAATATAGACTTTCTGATGAAGCATTTGACCAAGACATTAAATTCATAAAGAGTATGGGTGTGGAAATTGTTTTAAACAAAGAATTTGGTCCCAATTATACCTTAGAAGATATTTGGAAAGACGGATATAAAGCAGTCTTCATTGCTGTAGGTTTATATGTACCAAAAACTCTTAGACTCGAAGGAGAAAACTTACCTAATGTAGATGTTGCAATTGATTTTCTGCTAGAACGAAAATATAAGTGTGCTGAAAATCCAGAAGAGTTTAAAGGCAAAACTTTTGGTATTATTGGAGGTGGTGCAGTTGCAATAGATGTTGCTGAGACAGTAGTCCGACTTGGAGCAACTAAAGCGAATTTAGTTGACATATTAAGTGAAGATGCTCTTAAAAATATACTTAAAGATTTACATGAAGCTGAACGAGAAGTAATTGAATATCATTTTGAAACATCTACAGCTAAGATCACTCAAGAACCAGATGAAAAATTAGCATTAAATTGTTATAAAATTGAATGGGGAGACCCTGATCCCCAAACTGGGAGAAGACCACTGAATAAAATTATTGGTTCAGAATATAAAATTATTGTTGACTATATTGTGATAGCAATAGGGCAAGGTCTTAATGCAGAACCACTTCTTGTTGCTACTGAAAGCCAGTTAAATATTGATAGGGGAAAAGTTATAGTTGATAATCTAACCTATGAAACTAGCATTCCAGGAGTTTTTGCTGGCGGAGATATCATTAATAACTCATTAATGTGTGCTGTCGATGCTATTGGTGATGGAAGGGAAGCGGCTTATTCGATTGACAGATATCTCCGAGGAATTGATTTAAAAGAAGGAAGAATTAGAAAGAATGATCTAAAAAGGTCTACTATACCTAAAAAATATATTCAAGTTCAAGCATGTCAAGACATGAATTATATACCTGGTCCTGAGCGATTGGCTTGTTTTGATGAAATGGAGTTAGGATTTACTGAGAAACAAGCGAAAGAAGAATCTAATCGATGTTTGAATTGTAATTGTTGCTGTAATTCTGATCAAATCCCAGAGGATTATGACAATGCGCTTGATCCTTCTGGAATTATGATATGTGATTATGGAAATCAAAATATGTGGCCTTCAATAAATGCACCTAATTATTATAATATTCCCAAAAGTGTAATAGGTTTATTAAACCAAAATGATATAGTTCCTGTTGTTTTACCAGAAGAAAAATGTTGTGGACATGATGCTCTTTGGCGTGGAGATTTTGAAACATTTAAATCTCTCGCGGAATATAATGTTAAATTATTTAAAGATGCGGGAGTTAAGACGCTAGTCTTTAGCTGCGCTGAAGGATATTATACGTGGAAACATGAATATAAAAATTTGTTTAAAAGTAGTAATGACTTCGATTTTGAGATATATCATATTACTGAATATATTTTAAAAAAAAATCTACTAGAAAGTATAACATTTCCTGACTATGAAAAAATTAAAGTAACTTACCATGATCCTTGTAGACTTGGGAGAATGAGCGGCGTTTTTGATGCTCCTCGTGAAGTATTAAAACTTATACCTTCCATAGAATTAGTTGAAATGGAGGATACAAAGCAAGATGCAGAATGTTGTGGTGTTTCTGCATATATTTCATGTAATCAAGATTCGAAAAAATTACAGGAAAAAAAAATATTAAGCGCAATAGAAACTGGAGCAAAATATCTTATTACAGCATGCCCTAAATGTATTGCTCATTTAAATTGCTATCTAAACGAGAATAGAGAATTAAAAAATAAAATGGAAGTTGTCGATATCGTTAGCTTTCTTGGAAAATTACTCTTTTTAATTTAATTTTCATTTTTGAATAAAATCTTAAATAGTTCTAAATAATAATCTATTTATAGTTTTTCTTTTACAAATTTGTATATATTCCTATTTTATTTCCCAATTAATTACATAAAAGTGCTGGTTATTAATTTAATATGGGAGATTTTTTAGATTAACAAGTAACCTTTAAAATTTTGATAATTTATTTTTAATATCTATAATCTATTCAAAATATAAATATACAACTAGTTGTAAAAAACATGAGTAAAACTAAAGAAATACCTGTTCCTGATAAAGTTATGGGTTTTAGTCAAGTAAGACTTGATGTAGACTTGAAAAATGGGAAGATTAGTAAATCAACATTATCTAATGATTTCTGTCGCGATTGGATCGGAGGATATGGATTTGGTGCTAAAGTCTTATGGGATGAATGTCCTGCAGGTGTTGATCCTTTAAGTCCAGAAAACGTATTTATATATGCGCATGGTCCATTTCCAGGTACTATCTTACCAACAAGTTCTAAATATGGTGTATTTGCTAAATCTCCATTAACTAATATGTTTGGTATGGCAATATCTTCTGGATCAGTTGCCGCTCAAGCTCGTCGAGCTGGTGTCAATATGATCGTTTTTAAAGATAAAGCGCCAGAACTTTCATATATGGTTGTGGATGATGATGATTATTATATTGTTCCATGCCCTGAACTTGCGGGAAAAGGTTGTTGGGAAACTGAAGAAATCCTGCGAGAAGAATTTCAAGATTACAGATTAGCGGTTTTATCGATGGGTCCAGCTGGAGAACGAATGAGCAGAATGGCATGTATAACCAATGATCGTAATAGACAGGCAGGGAGAACCGGAATGGGTGCTGTTATGGGCTCTAAAAATCTTAAAGCTGTATGCTTTAGAGGTACAAAAGGTATAAAGGTTGCTCAACCCGTTGAATTTTATAAGCTAGCGAAAAAATTAATTAAGGTTGCTAATGGTCCTGCTACTGCCAAATATCGAGATTTAGGTACTCCTTCAGGTTTGACAAGCTATAATAAGTTGGGAATGATGCCAACATTTAATCATCGCGAAGGAACCTGGGAAAAAATTGATGATGGAACTTTTACAGGAGAAACACTCAATAATGACTGGGTAGTGAAAAAGGTTGCATGTTCTCAATGTTCAATTGCATGTGATCATATTACTAAGGTACCAAAAACACACCCTCATTGGCCTAACTTATATGCCAGTATTGATGTTGAACTATGTTATGGGTTCGGTACTGCTACAGGATGCTATGATTGGCCTACAGTATTTAAATGTGTTCAATTATGTGATGATTTAGGGATTGATGCCATTTCTGGAGGTGTAACTGCAGCAATGGCATGTGAGTTATATGATATAGGGATGATCACTGAAAAGGAGTTGGGCTATGAATTACCTTTTGGATCAACTGTAAATCTTGTAAAATTCACAGAGGAAATGATACTTGGTAAGGGTTTTGCAGGAGAAATATTTGGTGATGGTACTAAACAAGCAGGTATACGATTAGAAGAAATGGGTAAAAAAAATGCTGGATATTATGGCATGCATATAAAAGGTTTAGAAATGCCTGCATTTGATCTTCATGGAATGTCCTCATTCGCTGTTGGAGAAAGTGTTTCAATAAGAGGAGCATGTCATTTAAGAAATGGATCTTATGGGCTTGATGCTAAGGGGAATTTTGATAGATTCGCTTACGATAAACCTCTTGAAAGAGGAAAGGCCATCAAGGATCTGGAAGACATTTACGCTATTATAGATTCATATATTGTGTGTAAATTCACACGAGGAATTTATGAAGATGATGCTGAAATGGCAAAAGTTTTTGAACTTGTCACTGGAATTCCAGTTACTGAAGAATTTATTCAACATAGAGGAAATGCAATCGTAAATCTTTCAAAATGCTTTAACATTCGACAAGGATGGACACGAGACGATGATCATCCCCCTGAAAGATTCTTTAAAGAAGCACATACAAAAGGACCAGCAAAGGGAGTGACATTGAAAGAAGATGGATACCAAAAATTATTAAGTGGCTATTATGAAGCTCGAGGTTGGGATACAAAAACAGGAATTCCCACTGATGAAACTTTGAAATCATTAGGATTAGATTTTGTAATTGGTAAATTAAAATCTACTGGAGGGAAGAAATAGATGTCAAAAGTAAAAACAACTAAAAAAAGAGGTGGAGTTGTACACCAATTCATAGTTGTTGATCCTGACTTATGCACAGGTTGCGAAACTTGCGAATCTGTTTGTTCATTTGTCCATGATGGAGAATTTAATCCTATAAATACAAGAATTCATAGAGTTCGGATTGAACCAATCTTAAATGTCGCATTAGCATGCCAAAAGTGTGACGATGCACCATGTGTTCGAAGTTGTCCTGAAAAAGCCTTAGAACAAGATAAAGAAACAGGTTCAATTATAGTAGATGACGATAAATGTAATGGGTGTGCTTTTTGTATTCGTGCCTGTGATTTTGGTGTATTAAGTTTACATATTCAATCCCAAAAAGCTTTAATTTGTGACCTCTGTGAAACCATGAAGGATGATTTTATAGATCCTGAACGGGGTGAAAAATATCCTGCTTGTATTGATGTTTGCCCAAAAGAAGCTATCTCATTAAAAGATGTTGAACAAATAGGGGAAGAAAAGCGTATTGATGCTGTAAAGAGGTTATTTCGGGAGATAATAGAGGAAACTAAGGCGTAAAGCAAATTTTTTTTAATATCCTTTATTTTTTATTCTAATTTTTTAAATTACTATTAAACACTAATTCATATTATATTTTTATACTTGTTATGAAAGGTTATATCTTTCTCAACATAGGTAATTATTATGTACTCCATAAGAAAAGCTAATTTTGATGATATAGATAAACTGATAGAATTACGTATTGAATTTTTAAAAGAGATTCAAGATTCTCTGAACAATATGGAAATGAAAATATTCCAAAAATCTCTTAGAGATTTTTTTCTTGAGAAAATGAAATCTAATGAATATATATCTTGGTTGGCTGAAAATGAGAATAAAATAATAGCGACAAGTGGTTTATCTTTTTTACAAAGACCTCCTTATTTTCTAAATATAACCGGAAAATTTGCTTACATTATGAATATGTATACTAAACCTACATGGCGTAGAAAAGGAATTGGCTCAGCATTACTCGAGAAATTAATTAAAGAAATTAAAAGAAAAGGAATACAATTGGTAGTTTTACATGCAACACCCTCTGGTATAAAATTATATGAAAAATATGGTTTTAGAGGAAGTGATAGTGATAAAGAAATGATATTAAAATTATAATTTAGCATACTGATTTTTAAATTCATAAAATATGATGAGGTATGATATTACTTACTATGTTTTTTCATTAAACTTCCTTGTCTATTAATTTTTAAGAGGAAAATTGATCGAAATTGATAGATTTTTATGAAAAAATATGCGGAATTGTTAATTTTGTAATTAAAATATTAATGATGTTCGTTTGTTTTTTTCTTTTAAGTCTTTAAGGTAAGAGAATTATTGTCAACTCTGTAAAGATTAATGATAGTGAAATTACAAGATATAATAATTTAATTTTAATAATATAGACTATTTACTTTATCATTAGTATTTCTGGGATTAGGATAAAATACTAATCCAAGAAATAATCGATCTGTAAAAGTTAGGAGGTTAGACTAACTAAAGGTGAGAAATATGTCTGATAAACAGACCAATGAAAAAAATAACGAAGATCAACCAAGAATAGGTGTGTTTGTATGCCATTGAGGTATCAATATCGCAGGAATCTTAGACATACCAAAGATAGTCGAAGAAATAAATAAATTAGATAATGTTTGGGCTTATCCATATTTATCATTATGTACTGAAGGTGGTTCCACCGAGATCAAAGAAAAACATGAAGAAATTAAATTTAATAGAGTTTTGGTCGCTGCTTGCACTCCAAAAACACATCAACCTGTTTTCCATGCAATATTGACAGAGATGGGTTTACCTCCAAGATACTTGGAATTTGTAAACATTCGAGAACATTGTTCTTTTGTACATCAAGCTCCAGAAGTACGTGAAAAAGCTACTCTAAAAGCTATTGAATTAATTAGAGCTGGGATTGCCAGAGCAAAATTATTAGAAGATGTCCCAACAAAAACCGTACCAGTAGAACCAGCAGCTTTAGTAGTAGGTGGAGGAATTGCTGGTTTGTCTGCTGCTATAGATTTAGGTGATGTGGGATATAAAGTCTATTTAGTTGAAAAGAATACAACTATAGGAGGACGTATGTCCCAACTTGATAGAACTTTCCCTACAGATGATTGTTCTATATGAATATTGGGACCAAAAATGCTTGAAGCTAACCGTCATCCAAATATAGAAATCTTATCTTACAGTGAAGTAGATAAAATTGATGGATATATTGGGAATTTCGAAGTTAAAGTAAGAAAGAAGGCTCGATTTGTTCTTGAGGATAAATGTACAGGTTGTGGTACTTGTACAGATGTATGCCCCGTTTACATAAGTAATTACTTTGATGAGCATCTTTCAGCAAGAAAGGTTATCGATATTGCATTTGCACAAGCAGTTCCCGCAATATCACAACTTGATAGAGCAGCATGTATCGAATGTTTTGCATGTGTAGATGCTTGCGAACAATCAGCTATAGATTTTAGCCAGCAAGATGAAATCGTAGAACTTAAAATTGGCACGATAATAGTTGCCACTGGTTGGGATCTTTACCAAGGAGATGACTATGGATATGGTATTTATGACAATGTAATTAATCAAATAGAATTAGAGAGGATTCTTGCTCCAAATGGTCCAACTTATGGTCATTTAAAGCGCCCTTCTGATGGTAAACGTCCTTCAAAAGTGCTCTTTATTAATTGTGTTGGATCAAGAGATATCAATAAAAATGCTCATTGTAGTGTAATTTGTTGTAATCTCTCTCTAAAAAATTCTAAACTTATCAAATCAGAATATCCAGATTCACAAATTGTTTGCGTATACATAGATATGAGATGCGCTGGTAAAGACTATGAAGAATACTATAGAAGATCTCGGGATGCGGGAATTATTTTTGTTAAAGGATTAGTGGGAAAAATTGAAGAAGATCCGCTAACAAAAAACCTTAAAGTACAGTTTGAGCCAGTTGGAACAGATTCTGTTGTTTCTATGGAATTCCATATGGTGGTATTGTCGTCTGCTTCACTTCCATCTAAAGGTACAGTTGAAATTGCTAAAGTATTAAATATGGAAAAAAGTCCTGACGGATTTTTAAAAGAATATCATGCGCGCCTTGATCCTATTAGTACAAAAGTACCTGGAATATATATCTGTGGCTCTGCTCAAGGTCAGAAAGAGATTGATAAAGCAGTAAGTCAAGCTCGAGGAGCAGCATCCGTAGCAGGTATTCCAATGAGTAAAGGAGAATATACTATGGAATTAATTCGAGCCACTCCATCAGATGAAAGATGTGCAAAATGCTATAAATGCATAGAGGCTTGTCCATATAGTGCAATCTCTGTGAATGAACAAGGAAATATTGTTGTTAACCTGATCAATTGTCGAGGATGTGGAACTTGTGCATCTTTATGTCCTTCGAAAGCTATTGAGCTAAGGTACTTTAGAGATGATCAATATATGGCAATAATAGATGAATTATTACCAATAGAGGAATAAAGAGGTAAAGAAAATGGCAGAAACAAATGATATTAAAATAATTGTTTATGCTTGTTGGAAATGAGGATATGGTTCAGCGGATATGGCAGGTACTATTCGAGCTCAGTATCCAGATTCGATTCGAAATATATTGGTACCTTGCTCTGGACGTGTAGGACCAGATCTGATAATGCGAGCATTAGGAAGAGGTGCAGATGGCGTAGTTATTAATGCTTGATATCCTGGTGAATGCGATTATGAGACAGGAAATTACCATGCATATAGACAAGTAGAATACATTAAAGAAATTTTAAAAATCGTTGGCATGAGTCCAAATAGGTTAAAAATAATCTATTGTACCGCTGCTGAAGGTCAGAAATTTCAAAATGAAGCTATTGAAATGGATAAAACTATCCGTAAATTAGGGCCAAGTCCTCTACGTACGAAAAGCACACCTAAAAAAGAAAAAGCTAAAGCAAAAGCTAAAGCTTAAAAAATAATGTGTTTACTAATGAAACTGGGTTAAAAAAAATGAGAACTCAGTTGAAGAAATGGGTGCACCATATAACACATAAAAATATTATAAATAAATTAAAACTAAAAATTTAAAATTAATATCAAAAATTTTGGGAAATTTAAGAAAAAATAATCATATAGTATAAAGTTAGAGTTGGAAATACATGGATGCAATTGCAGAATATTTAATAAAGATAGAAGATTTCTCTAAAATCTTGACAGCTTTATTAAAAGAAAAAGCAGTGGATAAAATAATCGGAGCTGAATTGAGAGTTGATAAAAAATCTGGAAATATTGATAGATTTACCGTTCAACCAAAATTAGTAGAAAAAGAAGAAGATCTAAAAGATTTTCCATTAACTCCTTTAATTGCATTTGGATATGCAAGAACGGATTCTGCTTCAAAATTTTTGCATAAATCCGTTGCAGGTGCAATGAATGAAAAAATAGGGCTTATCGCACGACCGTGTGACACTAGAGCCTTAATAGAACTTGCAAAAATAAAACAAGTAAACCTCGATAATCTTTTTATAATTGGTCTTGAAGATAGAGGTATGCTTCCTAAAGCAGGAAGAGAAATGAGAGCAATTAAGGATGTTGATCCAACTAAAATTGTAAAAGAAAAGGTTGGAGATAACGGTCTAATTGTGAAAATGGAAGATGGAAGTACAAAAGAATTTAATCTTTCGGTTGCCGAGAATTGTCTGAGATGTTATCGTAAAATCCCTACAATCGCTGATTTGACGGTTAGTGATCTTGGAATTCCAATAGATTCAGATGAGATTATCTTGAAAGTATATTCCGAAAAAGGTAGTGAAATTTTAGATAAATCAGGAATTAAAACTAAACAACTTCCAGATAAAGAGAAAAAGGCTCATTTAGATAAATATAACGAAATTATTGAAAAAGCAAAAGAAAAACGAGCAAAAGATTTAGAAGAATGGAGTAAAATTCCTCAAAAAGAAAAGATAGCAGAACTTCTTAAATGCACTATGTGTAATACTTGCATAAGAGGGTGCCCTGTTTGCTATTGTGTGGACTGTATTTTACAGAAAAAGAGGAAAGATAAGAATATTGATAAAGCTACTTACCAATTAACACGAATAGCGCATGTTGCTGATAGATGCGTAGAATGTGGAAACTGCGATAATAATTGTCCTCAAAATCTGCCATTATCTCTCTATTTTCAGTCATTAAATGATACTTTTAAAGAAAAATTTAGTCATGAAGCAGGGATGTCTGTTAATGATATTCCATTTCGATCTGGAAAAGCAATTTCCCAGATGGAATTAGAGAAAACATAAACTATATTTTTTTAATTCTTTATTTTATAATTTTATTAAAATAATAAAGATCTTTTTTAGAGAAATAATTCCTTTTTCGTAAAAAGATATGTATAAATAGTGGATTTTTTTTCTCTTTTACAAGAAAAAATTTTCGTATTTAAGAGAATTTGCCCAAAAGTAATTAAAAAGATAAAAAAAATTCCTGTGTATTTAAAACTAAAAATGTGATTCTTATGTTATTACAACTTTCACAATATCAAGAACTAATACTTAACGAAATACTACAGACTATAGCTATTTTATCTTTGATAATAGTTATTTCTTATCCAATATTAAAAAAAAAAGGAAAAGGAATAAAATCTGCTGAATTTAGGGTTAGTTTCATGATAATTACATCGGTAATGGTAATGATAGTAATGATAAAAATAATAGATTTTTTTGATAAATCTGCTATAGCTCAAGGTTTTGGTTATATCTTTGGAATTAGTTATATGATAATGAGCCTATTCCTTTCTGTTAGGATAATTTTTCGAACAAACAATAAATTGGATAATCTATTGAACAATATAATTAAATCAAGTTCAGAAGTAGCTATCAATGTGGCTAACATTGCGGCAGAATTAGCTGCTAATGCTAGTGAGATAAATGCAGCATCCGAAGAGATTGCAGCATCTACAGCTGAAACAACAAGCCTTACACAAGGAATTATAAGAGCTTCAAGTGAGATAAATAATGTAAATGAGCTAATTACAAGCATAGCTGACCAAACAAATCTATTGGCGTTAAATGCCAGTATTGAAGCGGGTAGAGCTGGTGAACATGGGAGGGGATTTGCTGTTGTAGCAGATGAGGTTCGAAAACTTGCAGAAGAATCAAAAAGAGCAGTGAGTAATACTGGTAGTAAGATTACAGATATAATAAAAAATATACACCTGTCCTTTAATAATATGGAAGGAATAAGTTCGGCATCTGAACAACAAAGTGCTTCTATGGAAGAGATTTCTGCAACTGCAAACAAATTAGGTACACTGGCAGAAAATTTAAAGGACACTTTGAAAGTAGCAGAGGAACCAACTAAGCAAAAAAAGAAAATTACCTTAAAAGCAATAAGGAAGCATTAAAATCAGTCAGATGAAAAGTCTGCCAAGAAGTAAAAATAGAATATTTTATTTTTTATAGGTATGAACTAAGACGACTACTTTTTTTAAGGAATAATATTTCAATTAGAGATTTTGATTCTGATTATTAAAAAAAGTTTTTTTCAATTATCAGTACGTCTATTTTTCATATAGCATATATTTATATAGTCTTTTTTTTATGTTTTTTATGCAATTTTTATCAAAAAAACAAGTTTTTATTGAAAATTGCTATTTTATGATACTTTTTTATAAAAAAATTAGTTACCGTCAAATAAAACTAGGAAATTTAAGTAATAATTAAAAGGATAAATATGATCTTACAAGGGATTAATACTGAAGAAATTTTTAATTTTTTATCACCTCTATTATTTTTTTGTGTTCTAATGATTGTTTTTTATCTAGTCATCAAAAAACGGGGAAAGGGAATAAAATCTAATGAATTTAAAGTTATCCTCATGTTCTTTATTTCGCTTATGATAATGGCATATATGACAAGGATTGCATTTTTATACTTTCCTGATAATATGACGGCTCAAGTGGTTGTTCAGTTAATTGGAATCTCTTTTATAGGAGTAAATGCGTTTTTAATTATTAGAATTATTAATAACACTGATAATAAACTAGATGATTTAACGAATAATGTAATCAAATCAAGCTCAGAAGTAGCAATTAATGTTGCTAACATTGCAACAGAATTAGCTGCTAATGCTAGTGAAGTAAATGCAGCATCTGAAGAGATTGCAGCATCTACAGCAGAGACAACAAGCCTTACAGAAAAAATTATGAGAGCTTCAAGTGAAATAAATAATGTCAATGAGTTAATTACAAGCATAGCAGATCAAACAAATCTTTTAGCGTTAAATGCCAGTATTGAAGCAGGTAGAGCTGGTGAACATGGAAGAGGTTTTGCGGTCGTCGCGGATGAAGTTAGAAAGTTAGCAGAAGAATCCAAAAGAGCCGTCAGTAATACTGGCAATAAAATTACAGACATAATTAAAAACATACAGGTTTCCTTTAATAATATGGAAGGAATTAGTGCTGCTGCTGAACAACAAAGTGCTTCTATGGAAGAGATCACTGCAACTGCAAATAAATTAGGAACTTTGGCTGAAAATCTAAAAGACACTTTGAAAGTAAAAGAAGATTTAAATGAGAAAAAAAAGAAGACAACTTTATTATCAAAAATTAAATCCTCAGTGAACATCTAATAAACGCAAGAAAACATATTCTAGTCGTTTATATATAGGTACTTAGTAAGTAAGGAAATAAGTAAAAAATTAAGAATTTTCAATCTTTTTTTTTAGTAATCTCACTGTAAAAGTAGCGCCTTTATTTCTTCCCTCAGATTCGACATAAATTTGTCCACCATGTAACTCTACTATTTCTTTTGATATATATAAACCGAGCCCAGATCCTTCAATATCTACACCTAAATCCATTCCATGTCTCTCTATTTTTCCAAATTTTTCAAATAATTTCTCCTTTTCTTTCTCGGTTATTCCCACTCCTGAGTCTTTTATTCGAACATCAATATAATCAGCTTTTTCAACAAGATAAATAAAAATTTCACCCTCTATCGGATTGTTATTAATTGCGTTTGAAATAATATTTATAAGAACTTGTCTGAACCTAAGTCTATCTATATCGGCATAGATTTCATTTGGAATCTCGAGTTTTAACTTCAGTTGACGATTAGTGGCTAAGTATTTCATATCATTTATACAATCAACTAAAAGTTCTGACAAATTTTCTTTTTGAAATTTTAAATTTAGTTTTTTAGATTCCAATCTTGAAGCATCTAATAAATTATCAATTAGATGTTTTAAACGAAGAGAACCACGATGTCCTATTTCAAGATATTTTTGTGCTTCTATTCCAATTTCATGCAGGTAAAATTTATTTAGGATTTGATAAGCACCATATATTGATGTCATTGGAGTTTTTAATTCATGAGACAATCGTATTATCAGATCTTTCCTAAGTTCATGAAGTTCTAACAATCTTTTGTTTTCTTCAATAATTATCTGCTCGGCTTCTTTTTCATCAGTAATATCTTTGGCTAATACTAAATCTGCAGGTTTACCATCAAAAATAATAGTTTTTGAAAAAAGATCTACCCACATAACTTCTCCATTTTTTTTAAGAGCACGATACTTATAATTACTTATTGCATTTATATATCCTTCCTGTTTTTTCCTAGCTTGTTCCATAACAAACGCTCTATCATCAGGATGAATTCCTTTTATAAATTCATCAGGACCCCAATTTCTTATTTCCTCCGCAGAAAATCCTGTACTTCTGGGTAATTCTTCGTTAAAATATTTTATTGTTCCATCTTGAATAACAAATATGCTCATTAATGACTGTTCAGTAATAACTCTAAATCTTTCCTCTGATTCTTTTATCTTTTGAATTGTTATTTTACGCTTAGTAATGTCTCGTATAAAAACTAAAACCTGATCTTCAGAAAAATATAAATGTCGAGCTTCAAAATAACGAGTTGAACCCTTAATTTGAAGATCAAAATCTACTGTTAATGGTTCATGTGTTTCTAATGTTTTACTTATGCTTTTTGTACTAAGATCAATTATATGTTTTGGGAAACTGTTTCTGATATTCTTACCAACAAAGGTTTCTAATGGAAAATTGAAATCCTCAATATTCCCTCTATAGTCTAAGATGGTGCCATCCTTAGAAACTAAGAAAAATAAATCTGGTATACTCTCAAATATTCTTCGAGACTTATGCGCTGATTCCACTATCTGTTGTTCTACTTCTTTATAAGTTGATACATCATGACCAATCCCAAGTGTTGCATAATAATTACCTTCTTTTTTTAATGGAATCGTTTTCACTTCAATATAAATTATCGTACCATTTTTTTTTCTTACTTTGTATGTTTTGGGTATTTTAACAGCTCCAGTTTTCCTTTCCTTTTTAAGTTCATCAGAAATAATAGAGGGTACTTCCTCAAACAATAAATCGGTAATCTTCATTCCATATAGTTCTTTTTTAGAATATGCAAATTTTCGAATAAAAACATCATTAGCATCAAGGATATTCCCATTTTTATCGTGAAGATATATATGATCGTAGGAATTCTCAAATATTTCCTTAAGATAATTAGTATATCCTTGAACTATACTCCTCATCAAGAAAACCGATCTATGTTAATAAATTTTAATCAAAATCTTTTTTATAATAATTTCCCTTAAAAAAAATTTAAGAGTATTCACTCAAAATATTAGATAAAGTTTTGATTATTATACCTTTTGTATTTTTTTTTGTATTTGGTTTTGTGGAAACAAATCATTTTAGATATAATTTTTTTATCTTAAGTATAATTAATCAATTATTTGCTAAAATCAAATCAAGATTACATAATATTGACTATATCTAAACATAAAATTTAAAAAAATTATTCAAATCTAGCTAAAAAAATGTTTTTAGTATCGATTATAAATATATATCATGCTATTATCATTATTTATCCTTAGCGTATATTTTATTTTGGATATTGCTGTATCTTTATTATTTTAAAATGGTTCACTTTTACAACTTACTTTTTTTTGCTTCATTATAACTAAAATCATAATAACATATAAAGAAAAGATTTTTATAGATATCTAAATCAATTTACAATGATAATTCAATATAAGTGGTGAAAAATTATGGTTCATTGTCATGAAATGAAAGAAGGGGATGTTTATGTTTGTGAAGATTGTGGTCTTGAATTAACAGTTTCGAAAGGTTGTGATTGTGCCGATGAAAGTGCTTGTTCAGATATGGGGTTTACCTGTTGTGGCGGAGATATGAAAAAAAAATAAATATTACATTTTTACTTTTTTTTTTAATATTTTTAACTATTATTTTCCCTATTTTTCAATAAGAACTATATTTCCTAAGAGATACAAGTTCTAAAAGCTTTATTACCTTGCATATATTATTAATATATATTAAAAAAATACTGATTTAATATGTCGCTACCATCAAAAAAAGCTATTCAAGTGGATGAGAATACAATAGACTATGAATATAAAATGTTAAACCATGTTATGCAACTCCGATATCATGAAGACAAATGTGTGGACTGTGGGTTTTGTCATCGTGTTTGTCCAGTTACAGTTTCAATCTATGATGAACCCTTAAAAAAAACTGCTATAGGTACCCCAGAGGAGATGAAAATTGACTCTGATAAAAAGATAGTTGTTGACACAGAAAAGTGTGTATGGTGTGGTTGTTGTACGTGGATTTGCCCAGGTTATACACTAGAACTTTTCATTAATGGTGAAAAGAAACTAAATGTTGTTGAAAATGGTTCGCTTCCTGAATTTGAGGAAGAAGTGAGGACTTTAGAAAATGGTCAAAAAGTTAGAAAAGTAGTAGAAGGATCTATTACGATTACTTGTAATGAGAAAGATACGAAGACAATCGATGATTTTTGCGATGAATGTTCAGTTAGTGCAATGGAGAGAAAAGGAAAGGAAATTGAAGTCGATAAAGACAAATGTATTCTGTGTTTTAAATGTTCCGAAGCAGCTAAGAAATATGAGAATATTAGTGTTGAGGTTCATCGAGATCGATTTAAGAATATAAAGGGTGAACCTTCTTCTGTATGGAATGGCATCATGTTAAGAGTTCTTGGCAAAGAAGGTAAAGTTAAAGGTATTTTAAGTCGAAGTCAAAATAAACTTTCTGATGCAGTTATGCGCTTAATGGGAAAGGGATTTGAAGAAGAAGCGTAATTTTTCGATCTTTTATCCTATTTTTATTATATCATCCATATAATTATTGCAACTCTAATTTATTCTGTTGAAATAAATGTAAACCATTAATTATTTGATTTCTTATATTACTTTTATAAATCAGGGCAATTAGGCTTAAAATTTAAAATACTATATCCTTTATTACTAATATTTTTCAAAAAAAAATATAATAACAATTTATTGGACAATACAAGTTTTTGTTTTTATTGAGAATGATAAATTTTTTTGATTTTTTTTTTTAAACTTGAAATCTGATTGAATTTTAAATTTACTATGAATAGAATTTTCTCAAGTCATTCGACCATTTAAAAAAATTTAAAACTAAAAGATTAAAAAACTATCTACCACATATTTAGATTGTTATTTCTAATAAAACAAAACCTATTTAAAAAATGATAAAGTGATATAAAATGGCAAAAAGAGTTGCAATCAACGGTTTCGGGCGTATAGGACGTCTATTTTTCCGAGCTGTTTATGATAATTTCTGGAATGATATTGATGTTGTGTCAATCAATGATCTTTTTGAACCAAAATATTTGGCGTATGCGTTAAAATATGACTCTGTCTTTGGAAGATTTAAAGGAAAAGTAGAATCTACTGAAAACTCATTGATAATTGATGGTAAGAATATACCAATAACTGCTGAGAGAGATCCTGCAGCTTTACCACATGCTAGCAATAATATTGATGTTGCTGTTGAATCTACTGGTCGATTCGTAAATAGAGAAGGAGCTAGCAAACATTTAACTGCTGGTGCAAAAAGAGTTTTAATTAGTGCTCCTGCTACAGATCCAGATATTACAGTTGTAATGGGATGTAATGATGATAAATTAACAAGTGATCATAAAATTATTTCAAATGCATCTTGTACTACTAATTGTTTAGCTCCCATAGTAAAAGTTTTACAAGAATCTGTAAAAATTAAGTACGGTATAATGACTACAATACATTCGTATACTAATGATCAATCCACAGCAGATATAGCACGTGCTGGAACTCCAGAGAAAATGATCCGAGGAAGAGCTGCCGCAGCCAACATGATCCCAACTTCAACGGGAGCAGCTAAAGCTATTGGATTGGTTTTTCCTGAATTGCAAGGAAAATTAGATGGAATAGCAATGAGAGTTCCAACTCCAGATGGTAGTGTTGTAGATCTTAAAGCAGTAGTTGAGAATCCAATCTCAGCAGCAGAGATTAATGCAAAGATGAGAGAAGCAGCTAATGGATCCTTAAAGGGTATCTTAGATTATACCGATGATCCAATAGTAAGTAGTGATATTGTTGGAAATCCTCATAGTTCTGTCTTTAGTAGCCTCTGGACGAAAGTAATCAATGATGAAGTTTCCGTTTTATCATGGTACGATAATGAATGGGGATTTTCTAACCGTATGGCTGAATTAATCATTAAAAAGTTATAATTCTTATATTATTTAATTCTTTTTTTTCATTTTCTCTATTATCAATAACTTGCTTTTGAAAAAGAAAGTAATAAAGATCTTTAAATAAATATTCAATTTCTTTTAAAATTTGTAAAAGAATAATCCTTTTAAAGTTCTTTAAATAATAATTAATCCATGAATCTTAGCACAGGAAAACCGATCGAATTAACAGACAAAAGATTATTTGATGAATATTTTGAAAAGTATCCACCAGAAATCTCTGAATTTACTTTCACTAACCTTTTCATGTGGAGGAATTATTATAATTTCTCATTTATCGTATTTAAGGAACATTTAATCCTATTTTCTTATGATTATTTGAAGAATAGAAGAAAGCCTATAAATACAGACTCAGATGATTATCTTTATTTTTTTCCTCCAATTGGTCCAAGTCCTGATAAAATCATTCTTGAATTATTTGAAAATCTTGAGAATATAGAGGTTCATAGGGTTCCAGAAGATATCTATGAAAAACTAAAGGAAAGTAAGAATTTTACCAAATTAAATTTAAAATGTCTTGAAGATCGGAATAATTGGGATTATGTCCATGATAAAGAAGAAATACTAAATTTAGCGGGAAATAAATATCGGCAAAATAGAAGATGGTTACAGAAATTCAAAAACACCTACGATTACGATTTCCAATTATTATCAGTAGATCTCGTTGAAAAATGTAAAGAATTGCAGCTTGAATGGTGCATCATACAAGCATGTACAGAAGATGAAAGTTTAGATGCTGAACAAGATGCAATCTACGAAGCCTTAAATAATTTTAACGCTCTTGGATTTAGTGGAGGTATAATATGTGTGGATAATAGATGCGCGGCGTATACTTTTGGTGAAATGCTAAATAATGATACTTTAGTGATTCATATAGAGAAAGCCCATAAGGAATATGAAGGGTCTTATCAAGCTATTAATAATTTCTTCTTAAAAAATTCTTATGAAAGTGCAATTTATGTTAATAGAGAACAAGATTTAGGTATAGAGGGTTTGAGAAGAGCGAAAGAATCCTATAAACCCATTCATATGATCAAAAAGAGTATTATTTATAGGAGAAGAATAGAAAACAATCCATATTGAATTCTTTATATATTTATTCAATGTTATCTTATGTTTTCTTATAAGTTTAAAACAATTGGATATTTTAGAAGAGGACTATTTAGGAAGTTTAAAGGGATCTAGTCATGGTTAAAGCTATTCAAGATTTGTGGATTCAAAGAAACGATGGAATTGTTATATTTAGCAGAGTTTTCCATCAAAAAATAGAAGACCAACTATTTGGAGCCCTTTTAAGTGCTCTTAAATCATTTGCTCATGAGATTACTAATGGAGAATTAACTAATTTTGAGATAAAAAATATTCGCTTTACAATTATCAAAAGAGAAAGTCTTTTCTTTATAGCAAATTCTTCAAAAAAATATAAAGAAAAGAAAATTTTAGCAGAATTAGAGACTATTGCTCAGAGATTCTTAGAGGAATTTCCTGAAACAAAAAATCATAATTGGAATGGATGTATTGATGAATATAAACCTTTCGAGAGTAAAATCACTGATACTTTAGAGGATCCAGTTAAAAAATTCTGGGACGATTTTTAATAATTAATCTAGCTCGCAGAAATACTTATCTGATTGTTTTCCTTCTTTCAAAAACAAGAAAGGGAAAATAATGGATTTATAAATGTTTACATTAATATATGTAAAATTACTTATAATACTAAAAAATCGAATAATTTGTGAAAGTATATGTCAGATGAAGGTGCACAAGAAGAAAAACCAATAGGTAGATTAACTGGAAAGACGACAGCTCACACGGTTACTGTGGTATTTGAGGGACCTTCAGTTGAGAGGAATAACTACTTAGTAATTTATAGTAAAAAAGATGAAAAAGGTGAGAAACAATATTATGTACTTTATATAACAGAGATGTGGACAGATGAGAAAGGACGTATGGCAAAATTAGGAGTACTGGGAGAAAGGCCAACAAGACCTTTTGAAATTGGAGCAGATGTCTTTATGGCAAAAGAAGAACAAATTTCTAAAATCTTAGGAATATTTAATCCCCCTGAAGAATCTCTTTCCTTAGGAAAATTAATCGGTTATCCTTATGAAGTATATCTATTAATTAAAAACTTTGGTAGAATTTTCATTACTGGAAAATCTGGTTCGGGTAAATCTTATACAATGGGGGTTTTATGTGAGGAATTTCTTAAAAAAGGAATTCCTCTTGTGATTTTGGATAGACATGGTGAATATGGTAGTTTAAAAGTGGCAGGTGAAGATTTACCGGAAGGAGAAAGTGAGTTTGTAGATAGAATAGTTGAATTTTCTGATTTGAAAAAGAACAAGGGTGGAGATGTTGATATTGAATACTTATTTTCATTAAAACCTTCGGATATTGTTGCTCCTAATTTATGTACTGTAGTTAATCTAAATGGTATGGCTCTAGAAGTTCAAGAGGCGATAGCAGGTAAATTATTAAAGAAATTATATGATGCTAGCACAACAAGAACAATTCCTCCTTTTTATTTGTTTTTAGATGAAGCTCATTTATTCGCTGGAAAAAAACAGACAGAAACTTGTGAAGTTGTTAAATTATTTGCTCAAGAGGGGAGAAAATTTGGAGCGAATATTGTTATAGGCACACAACGTCCTCAATTATTAGATACAACTATTAGAGCTCAAGCAGGGACTTGGGTTGTTCATAATTTATCAGATATAAGAGATATTGGAATCACAATTTCCAGTGCTGAAGATTTGAGTAATGAAAATAAATCAGATATTTCAGGATTAGACAAAGGGCAGGCTATTATCTGCGGAGAAGCTGTTAAAGGAATTCCTTTATTTGTAAAAATCAGAATAAGAAGAACAAAGCATGGTGGAGTCAGTTTTAATCCGTTAGATTTCCTTTCAGAGAGTACGGTCGAGGAGCTTCAAAAACGCAAGGAACGCCTTCTGGGTGGAAAATCCGCCGATGAATTAGAAACTGGAAAGTCTATGTTTGAAGAAATGTTGGAACCAAAAAAAGCTGCAGATTATTTAGATGAGATTGCAGCTCTTAAAGTAAGAATACAAGAATTAGAGGATGAAGTTTCACGTTTAAAAGAAAAAGTTGCTGATGTTAAAGAAGGAAAAGATATTCCTCTTATAGCTACAGATGAAACAATAGAAGAATTGCAGACGGAAATAAACGTATGGAAAGAGAAATACAATTTCTTGAAAGAAATGGCTGAAAAAGGCGGAGATGATATGATTCCATTAGATGAAGACAGCGAAAAAGTATTAGATTTAAATAATCGAATTATCGAACTTGAAGCACAAGTTAAAAAATATAAATCAAGATCAGATGATGCACTAATTTTAGCTGAAAAGTCGATAGCTGAACTTAAAAAGAGAAAGAAATAATAGAGATTCTAATTAATTTAAGATGCTGAATATTTTCCATCTTTTTTCAATTTTTTAAAAATCTTCGAGAAGATTATAAGGATTATTTGAGAATTAACTGTTGAAGTCCTGTAATAAAAATAGTAAAATTTTATCATCTCCATAAATAAATCTAATTATTTTATATTTTTCTGTGGAATTTTGTTAAAATTAAGTTATTCTTTGAGGATTAAATCTTCTTCCGGAATATCAATTATTTCTTTTTCAATGAATTTCTTCTCTAATGTAATTCGACTTAGAAAGAATAAGCTTATTAAGTAGAAAAGTGCCATTGAAGCTAATGTGAGAGTAATTATAATAGGATTTTCTTTATTATCTCCCGTAAGAACTACTCCTATTAAGATTGAAGCGAATGATTGCCCAATTGCCATAATAAAGGCACCTAAACCAAAATATCCTCCAGAAATCCTTGAAACATTTTCCTCAAAATCAGATTCTTCTACCTTATCCGCAGCTTCGTACACTAAAACGCTTGTTAAAGGAGGATTAAATAATCCCGCGCCATACATAGAGCCCAAAACTGTACCCATAGTACAAATGAATAAAACAGTTACAAATTCAAAAGATAAACCTTCAATTAAAAATATTAATTCCATAAAAGAAGCGATCACTGAGGCTGATATACATACTTTATAGGTTTTAAGGATTGAATTCTTTTTAAGTAATTTCCGCCAGATATAAAATCCAATAAATTTGCTTGAAAATGAAACTATAACATAAATGTAATATTTAGGTCCCGTAAACAGGAGAACGTAAATTAGAAAAGGTATTACTATAGCCCCTAAAATTTTGCCTGATATCCCATTAAAGAGTCTTACACCCAGATATTTTCTAAATTTTTTATCGCTAAAGGGTGCTCCCATTTGCTTTAAATAATCTTTAAAACTGATTTTACTACGACTAATATCTTGATTTTTCAGGTTATGAAAACTCTCATCTACGGAAAAAAATGTTATTATAATTGTTATTAATCCAAAAATTGCAAAAGCTATACCTATCAATGGGATAGTTGCAATGATTATCTTTCCTGAAGGTTCCCAATATTTTACATGTTTTGGTTCAGGTAAAAAACTTTGTATCATTAATGGAAGCATTAGTGCTAAACCTGATGCTATTATTTGTAAAAAAGTTGTTGCGGCAGCAATTTTCTGTCTATTTTGATGAGTTTGCGATTGTTCAGTCAACATAGAAAGATGGACAGTTATAATTGATGCTCCTGTTATAGCCTTAATAATTAAAAAAATCCAAAGAAATATCGCAGTAGGCAGATATAATGAATTATTTTGGGGGCATTTAGGAGGAAACCAAATAATAATACTAGATAATACCCATAACGGCAACCCATACAAAAGAAACGGTCGGCGTTTTCCAAATTTTCCTGGTTTTTTGTTATCAGCAAGTATTCCAAAAACTATTGAAGAAATTGCGTTAAGAATAAGCTGTAAGGAGACCCCTACCGAAGTCAGGATTGAATCTAAATTAACTGTATAAACATAATATTGAAGCACAAATGTACCCACCAACATGTTTGCCATAATAATACCGAAGTTACCTAAGACATATCCTATAAGTGATTTTCCATGTAATTCTCTTGGTGCTTCTACCATATCAATATAAAGTGTATTTTAAAAATTAACTTTTCGATTTCATAAAGAATAAATAAAATAAGTAGAAATTTTGAATGAAATTTTTAATCTTCTTTTATATCGCCTCTCATTTCAAAACTTTTTTTTCATCATTATTCCAAAACTAATAAATAAGGTAATAGAAATTATAGATAAAATTTTTTTTAAGTATCTTTACTAATAAAATTTGGATTTCATTCTCTTTGTTTTATTTAACTCTATGTATAATTTACAATTAAAAATTTTAAATTAGATTAAGTCTTATTTTTGTAATAATGAGTCAAAACCAGATATTGTGTATTACTTATTTTGATCATGTAATTGGACCTAGTACTCTTTATTCTAGTGAACCGTTAACGGAATCTAATGATACTCCTGATATAAACAGAATCCTTGAATTTAATGACGAAGAAGGGACTTTTATTTTTGCATATAGAAAATATCAAACTGTGAATTATATTTTTTTTATAGATTCTGATTTGGCGCGAGGAGGCAGAGAATTAATGATGATTACTTACATGATCAAAACTGCTATCTTTAAAGATGAAATTGTAGATGTTTTTAAGTATTTAGACTCAAAAGGACCGGTTTTGGAGGATTTTGCTTCTGAGGTTAAGAGTTTAAAAGAATTAACCTCCTTCTTACATGAAAAGAAGAGTGGATTAACTGATGATTATTTACTAGAATTAGCTAATGACGATTTAAAGAGCAATTTTTTAGAGGTTTTCAATAAATATTTTATAAAATTAGCTCCTAAATATCGATTAGAAACCCCGATAAAAGATAAACGTATTATAAAAAAAATATTTATAATTGGAGCTCCACGAGTAGGAAAAATTACATTTTTAAAGAATGTAGAATTAATTCAATTTTTAAATATCAGAAGAAATGATTTACCAAGCAGAATTTTTGAGGTGGTTATTGAAAACCTCGAAATTTTGAATTATAATGACAATTTAAGTGATTTTGAATGTAGGGAATTTGGGAATCTTGAGAATTGTGTAAATTTCTCTCAAGGCTTTATTGTTCTGTTTAATTTATCTGATAAAAACTCAGCATTAAGAACAAAAGAGATTTTTCAAATTGTTGATAATACTCGATTAGAAATAGAGAAAGATTTGGCTCCTATATTAATAATAGGAAATAAATTTCATAATAAAGAAAAACTTGATCCAAAATTTGTTTCTGAGACTTTTGAAATAGAAGAATTAAAAGAGATTGGAGTCAAGATTAGATATTGTCCAATAAATATTTTAAAAGAAGATGAGAAAATTATCGATGCTTTACGATGGTTAATTAAAAGCATAATATAATAGAAATTCCAAAAAAGAAAGTTAAGCCCTAGAATTTTTATTAATAAAATACCCATCAAAAAAATCTTTTAAATTATTAAAGATATAATAAATAAACACAGTATAGCATTCAAACTCAAAAAACAATAGCAGAAAGAAAAATGGGATTTAAAGGTATTGGATGGGGAATAGTTTTCCTAATTACTGCAATGATATATTCTACTATTCCCACTTATTTAATAATAAGATTTTGGGTTTGGTTAAACAGTTTTCCAATATATACTTTATCATTATTCATGCTATTCTTATGGATTGTAGCTATAATTGTTGTTTTAATATATTTTGTAGCGATGATAAGAGCTTTTATTCAGAGAAATAATGAGGAAGGCTTAGGTATACCAAAAGGCGTTAAAGGCTTTGGGTTAGTTTCAAGTATAATTGTTCTCTCATTTATGTTAATTTGGTATTTTATTTTTAATCAGATTGCTTTTTTCTCCATGATACCCCCCTAAATTATTTTAAATAAATAACACTCCTTATTATTTTAAAGATACTTATTAAAATTTAGAATATCTCGATATTTATCTAGTTAATGCATTAAGATTTTCAAGATTCTAATAATAAATTTTGGATTTTTTAAAATAAGTTTAAAAAAGAAAGAAAGAACAGAAGGAACTTTTAGTAGTTTAAATAGTAAGGCTTTTGGAAAGTCCATGTCTCCATAAAAAGAAATTTTATTTTCAATTTTAGTAGATTTTATTATTTGAAACAATTTATAAAAATTATCAGTGGTAAACCTTTCTAAGATAGACCGAATTAAATAATGGATTTTTAATTCTCTTCCTACAATAGATCTACACGGATTTTCATAATATTTTTGAATAGTTTTTTTTGAGAATTTATCATATGCAAAACATTTTTTAATACAGTTTGCTGCATATTTTGCTGCTATTAATAGCATAATTATTCCTCCCCCTGTACTAGCCTTAACTTGACATGCAGAATCTCCTAATAAAAAAATGTTATCAAATGAGAGTCTATTCATTAAACCATAGGGTATGAGTCCCCCTTGCTGAGAGATTTTTTGTTGAAAATCTATATCGAATTTATTTAAAAAAATTCGAAAATTATTTGCTATGTTTTTTGAACATGCTATGCCAATGCGATAGATTTGCTGTCCTTCTGGAACAATCCATCCAAAAAGTTCCTTCCATCTTTTATCAAAAACCATTACAGCTTCATCTTCATTAAATCGTGCTTTAATACGGATTTGGGTGGCAAATAATTTCTTATTCTTTATTCCTAACAAACTTGCTATTGAAGAAGAGGGGCCATCGCAACCAATCAGCATCCTAACTTTTATTTTTCTCTTTGATGTTTCAATGAGTATATGTTTTTGATGATTATCTTTTTTATATTCAAATTTCTTAAATTTTTCTCCGAGGAAATATATTACATTTTCATGAATTTTTGTTTTATTAAAGAAAAAGCAATCAAAAGCAATTCTATCTATAATATACGGCTTTTCATTTCCTGATAGTTTAATATAAACTCCAGTTGGACCTATGATTTTAGCAGTTTTAACTCGATTTAATATAATTTCATTGGGTAAATTAACTAATCTACTTAATTTTTGAGAAACTATCCCAGCGCATTGAAAAGGAAGACCAATCGCTTTATGCTCTTCTATAACTGCAATTTTTAAATCAGTATTAGATAACAAATAGCATAAATAGTTACCAGCTAAACTTGCTCCAACGATAGCTAAATCGAATTTCTCCATTTTTTGATCCATCAAAAGAAATAAGTATTATAGAAATTAGAATCTTATCAATTAGGTTTTTTATACAATAAAAATTTGGTAATATATTAGTAGATAGCAATTTAATGAGAGTTGAGCCTATAAAGTTAAATTTAGATTGTTGGAAAATAAGATTTGAATAGGTAAAATCTACAGTTTTAAGGATTTTATTTCATTTTTTGGAATTGAACGTAATCCTAAAGAGAGCATCATTCCATATACAACTGCTAATGTAATATTCCTAAAAAGAGGATGATTATCATAAGGTAAATCTGTTCTATGTATAAAGCCTGGAAGTATCTTCTCAACAATATATTTAGTTTCAGGTTTCTCATTATAGTATTTTATAACAAGTGATTTAAATTCTTTCATAAGTTTTTCATGTTCTAAAATGATTTTATGTACATTTTTCTGCCCATTAACAATACCGAAATGCCCAAAACCTGCCATTAATGGATTAAGTTTAATGATATTTCTTAATGTGTTCATATAATCTTCATGGTTATAATATACTGGCATAGATGTAGGCATAGTCAATAATTTAGAACTATGATATAATGTTCCAGCAGCCTCTCCTAAAAATATAAAATCAATTAGATTATCTTTAATAAAGATTGGAGTTTGGTGATCTGGAGTATGCCCAGGAGTTTTTAATATTGCCATTTTTATTTTTGACCCATCGAGAGTAAATTTATCAATAATCTTTAATTTATTAGGATTAGCACTAAAAGTATTACTTGGATCGATTATTTTAAAAGCCACATCTTCGATAGGTTTCATTTCACCAACAAAGTTTCCATACGTACTTCTTCCACGATTCAAATGATACTCAAAATCATTTAAAAGTGTTTTAGTTTTTAAATTTGTGAGAATTCTTACATTAGGATTGAATTTTTTAATTTCCTCATAAAGTTTCCACATTCCACCAATATGATCAAAATGATGATGAGAGGTTATTAGGTATTTAAATGAGGATAAAGATATATTGTTTTTTTTGAAGAATCTTAATCCCTTTTTAACATCTAATGATGATCCGCAATCAATTAGAACTGAACAATCGTCAAAAACTCCTAAAAAAACGGATAACATCCTTTTCGCCCCAAAAGCTTTCATATCTATGTGATAAAGATAATCATTTACTTTTCCTGATTTTAGAATTATAAGTTCTTCGTCCATAATTAGTGTAGTTAGAATAGAAATAAGAATTATTTTATTATAAAAAATCTATAGCGAATGATTCTATATTTGAGATAATGAAAAAAAGGATTTTTGTTAAAGATTTAATTTTTGTTTCCATATATTCATGGATAATTTTAATTCTTCTTTTTCTGGACGACTTAAAATTTCCGGATTGCTCTTAAGATTAGTGCTAGTAGAATGAATAGTTTTCAATATACTATTATAACCTTCTACTTTAACATATTCATTTTGAAATCTTTCTAGTGCTAAAGAGATTTCTGTTCCGGTCATAGTATCTATTTTATTTACGATTTCATTAAATTTATTCGATAGCGGTACTGATTTGGGTGCTTCAGTGCTTTCTTCTTTTTGAGGAAGAGAGGTTTCTTCTTTAGGTGGTATTGTTATTGCTGGTTGAGATATAGGAGCTTCCTTTAAAGGTTGTTCTAAAACTGGCTTTTGTATAGTTCGAATAACTTCTTTTCGAGCACCCACCCAAGCATCCTCTAGTATTGGTACAAAGATTTTAATGTGTTCTTCAATTATACTCCCAATACCAGCTATTTCTGTGACAAAATCTCCTCTAAATTCAGTTTTTGAAAGTACACATAAGATTACTTCTTCATAATCTTTATTAATGCCCCATAAATTTTGTAGAGCTCGATTTCTATAATCTACATTGTCCATCTTATCTAATTCCTGCATAATTTGGTTATGTTCAAAATTTGATGGATCAATAAATGTAGCAATTCTAAAGTTAATTCGTGAAGGTCGAGCCTTAATAGCTTCAATATCAATATCTGAAAGAGTAGGTGCTACAATTAAAACTCGCATCTTAGCTTTTGATACTTCTTCAGTAATATGGGCTTTCGCACTTTCTGGAGAACGAATAAACCAGATATCTTTCATAGTGAAACCCCTTTTACCTTTAGCTTGATCCCAAAATTCTCTAGTAGTTATTTCGCTAACTTCTAACCTTCTTAAAATATCTGATAATGTATTATCTAGAGTATCCACAATTCCTTTAGAGAAAATATCTTTAATATTACCAAATGATTGAAATATGCCTCCAGAAAGACCATCAATCCTTTCTTCAGCTAATTTTACGGCTTTATTAAAATTATTAGAAATTTCTCCAAACACTTTTTCTTTATCTTCTCCTGATTTAGTGGTTATACTTTCAACATTTTTGACCGCATCTGTCAGTGAATCTTTTATTTTTGAAATAACTTCTGTATTAATCCCTTGTGTTGCTTTTTTCAACTCATCAGCGAATACGGTTTGACTAACACTCAACTGGACATTAAGATTATCTGTAATGTCTTTTAAACGAGATTCAATAACTTTATCGATTACATCACCTACAGCTTGTTGAATTACCCCTAGGCGTAATTTCTGTAAATTATCTGTTACTGTTTTTTTAATGTCACCAAATTGGCTTTTTAAATCATTGACTTGATTTCTAATTATTTGAGATGTTTTTGTATTAAGGTTTTCAAATTGCTTTGTTAAAGATCCAATTTGATCATCGGGTAGTGTTTTAGAAAGATCTCCTAACTGTGAAATATCTTGGGTTATATTTCTTATTTGATCGATCGCTGAAATAGTATTGTCAAATTCTTTTTTTTGAGCATGGATTTGAGAAAGCATTTTTTCCTTAAGATCTGTCATTATTTCACTAGAATCTTTTGCTTTATCCATATCTTGTGCTTCTGTTTCAAGTTGAGCAAATGATTTTTCTAACTGTTTAGGTATAGTAGATTTAATATCCGAAATGTATGAATAAAAATTCTTTAATTGAGCAATTAAAGCCGCGTATGGAGGTAACGCTTGATAGTGGGGAGTTGCACCAACAATTTCCTTGAATAATCCTTTTTCAAGGAATTTATCAGCAATTTCCTTGCATTTTTCTTTAGGTTTACCAATTAGAATTGCCATCTCTCCGATAGAAACGGCTTCTCTTCCAGTTGTTAGAAAATATAGTTCAATTTCTTCATCTGATAAATCTATCTCGCTTAAAACCTGTCTCGTTAACTCTTTCGAATATTCAACATCCTTTTCCTTTTCTAATACATCTCTTATTTCAAAATTCTCAACTTCTAAATATTGGTTTATAAATGCAATTAATTTATGGGGCGGTTCACCATGAATATTCTCTTTTTGAATTGGAAACTTATTTACAGCTTTGTATTCATCAACTGAAATTGGAAATTTGATTTCTTTTAAACAAATTTTACATGTGAGTACAACATCAACAACATCTTTATCTTTAAATAAGTACATTTTTTACAATCATCTCAAGTTAATTTATAAATTTTTAAAATTCTACTTTTTCAGGATAAGTTATTTCTAGCAAACTTAGTGCTTTTTTGGCGATCTCATATGTAATTCCCCCATTAGTTTTTTGCTTCTTATATGCTGCTCTTATCTTAGGAAGTAAATACTCTGGAAAAATTATCAATGGTTTTATATCTGTCAATAAACAAATCCATTTTCTGTCATTCTTATCTATAACTTCTGAAATAATGTTTAATTTTTTTAAATCATCTAGTAATATCTCCGTCACAGCAAACTCTGAGAAAATTTTTGGAATTTTATCCAATGGATAATGATTGTGCCTCATCAATACAAAAAAATCATAAACATCAGGATTTAAAAGAATTGAGGCTAGTTTTTTTGTTTCTTCTATTGGTTCCGTGTATGGATCATAATTTGAAAAGAATTCTATAACTTTTTCTTTATAGAGAGGTAAAAGTTCATTGTTAGTTTCTTTAAAATGGTTTAATAGATTATCATTAGGGACACGACTAAGAATTAAATCTTTTACAAGAAATAAATATTCTCCTTGATGAGTAAGTTCTCCTGTTTTCTTATTCTTCTCTCCTTTTATCCAATCTCTACGAATAATATTCAATTCTAAAAAAGGTTGAAGTAAAATGTCTATATTCACATTAGGAGCCATTTTTTCTACGGTTTTTTTTATTTCTTTTTTTGATGTAGGTGATTCTCGCAAAATTTCCAAGATTTTTAATCGTTCAGGACTATTATAGATTAGTGCTGTTTTTTGAATTTTATCTAAATTAGATAATCGATCAATTTGAAATATAGTGAATTTTAACTCGTTTTTTAATCTGATATTAATATTTTCAATCAACGAAAGTTGTTTTGAGTTTCTCGCCCTTGTTAATTTGTCAAAAATAGTATCTAATCGATTTCCCATTATTTTAATTAAATCTTCAAAAATCTCTATTTCATCATCTAGCTCAAAGATAGAGATTGCTAAATATTGACTACCATCAGCAACCTGCTTAAAATAAGACATTACTTGATATGGTGTCTCTTTTAATCTTCCTTCATAAAAATTACTATAACTATATTTGACACTGGAAAGCCCTGTTGTATGCTGATAAAAAATTGCGAATATATCATTTTCAACAAGTAATTCTGAAAAGTTTTCCTCGTCATACTCATCTTCACGAAATACCAATTGATTCGGTTCGAATTGTGGTTCAATTTCACCTGTCTCTTTCTGATTTATTTTAAACTGAAATGCTAATATTCCTTGAATCAATTATATCACTTTAAAAAATTGATAAATATATTTTTTGAATTAACATTAATATAATTCTTACTTAAGTATTATTTATTATTGTTTTTTAATTAAAGTTTATTCAAATAAAATTAGTTTAGAGGTTATAATTTCTAAATATTAGATTATATTCATTTAATCTACATAAAGAGGAGGTTTAAAAAAATTAAGTTTTTAATAGTTAACTCATTTGAGTTTTTTTAGCCTACTTTCCTTAATGTTAGAAATATTTAAAATTGAATTTATAAAGGCTTATAATCCTTTTATATTTCAAACATAGCTTAAATTATATATCCGTTAATTTATATATTATGAATTCCTAATGAATTTCAAATATGAATATATTTTAAATCTGATTCAAGATCATTTAGCAAATTATTTATTAAATAATTTGGTATAATACCTTAATTAAAATATTTTAATTTAACGCCCAATGAAAACCAAAATAATGGTCCTAAGAGGAAATATAAGGAAAAAAATATCAGCGTTAAGTATTTTTTTTATGATATTTGTCTCAACTCTATTAATATTTTCTTTTAGCCATATTCAAAATAATAACACCGTTCTATATGATGATGATAGATTTACCTTTAATGATCTTAAAAATCCTCAATTAGGAGCTCAAGAGATTCTAACAATCGAGTGGCTTGAAAATCCTACTTTTGAAGATCCCGTCAACCCATGGTATTCCGAAATGGAGGGCGATCTTTCCGATATTCAAGCTACTACAGGTTCAGGAGAGGCAAACTTTCATGTTTTAGGAAATTCAGGAGTACAAAATATTCATGACCTTTCTGATACTAATTGGACTGCATTTAATAATCCCGAATTTCCTATTGAACCTAGTGATCATGGTATAAATGGTTCTGGTTGCTGGATTACTCACACTTGGAATGAAAATATTGATCAATCACTAAATACTCCTAGTATTCATTGGAAAAGGAATGTTACTATGCAAGTCAATATGTCAGACTATATAATTACTTCCGCTTCACTTGAAACAAATTATAGTGCATTCGTTCAAGCATTAGATCATGATGGTGGAGGTGTAGAAGTACCGGGAGATTATACTGAAGGACAGATTCCGGGTGTAGATACTCAATTTGGGATTGGTGATTTTGTTACGTTTTATGTCGAGATTTCAGATACAAAAAATAGCTTCTCTTATAGAATAGCTTCAAATAAAACTAAAAATTTGGGTCAAGATGGATTGCCATCGCAAAATAATGTGATAATAACTAATCATACTCATGTACCATTGAATGTAATATCAGAAGATCTTCTCATTTCTTATTTAACTGCCTGTTTACAAAATGATCATTATAACTTTACAATTACATTAGGAATAGATATTTATTGTGAAGATAATGAATATAATGTAGATATTGACAGATTTAAATTATTAGCTATTGAGGCTTTTAATTTAACATTTTCCTATGAAAAAAAAATTAATCAATTTAATACTGTTTCATGGAAACAAGATGGAGATAAAATAAGTGATATTAGTAATGATACTATTATAATAAATCAAGCTAAACTTAATTTTAAATATCATGCTAACTATAATTGGACTGATGAGGCATCCAATTCTGAAATCCAAGTTTTCATTAACAATAATAAGGTATCAAAAACAATAAAACTTCTAAGTATTGAAGCAAATAATATTTATCAATTTACAAGTACAGATGGTTTTGATATTACTTCGCTCATTCCATACAATACAGTAATTAATTTTTCTATTCAACTATCTTTAACAGATAAACCCTTTCCACTAGATAAAAATATCACATTTACTATAGATGACGTGTATCTTAATATTTCATATACTGTGGAATTTCCTGATTATCAAACAAATCTACAAGTGTATTTCAATGGAGTTAATAAAACAATTTCTCCACTTTATAATCATCCTGTAGGTTATGACTTGAATATAACTGTAAAATACCCTGATGATTCTGGCAATCACATCTCAGGAGCAGTAGTGGAGTTATCAGGTAATTTAACTGGAACTCTAATAGAAAATGAAATACTTAAACAGTATACGATCATTATTGATGCAAATGATTTGGATGTAGGAACTTATTATATAAAAATAATCGCTCATAAAATAAATTATAAGATAAGTAAAATAAGTCCTGTTATCACGGTTCTTCCATATATTTCACAAGATTTGCAATTATTTCTAAATGGTGAAAATCAAACATCAAATCCATCATTCGACATTTCTCTTGATAAATTATTAAATATAACAATTAAATATTGTACTAATTTTGGAACTCCTGTGACAGGAGCATCAGTAGTATTAACTGGAGAAGGGATTCTAGAAAATCTAAATGAGAGTAGTTCATTTAATCAATATTCAGTTATAATGAATACAACAAAACAATTTAAAGAGGGAAATAATCCTTTAACAATTACAGCTAGTAAATTAAATTATGAAACAAAATTTAAATATCCAAGAATAAATGTCAGAAAAATAAATTCTCTCATAACTCCTGTAAATAATACTAATACAATAAGTATTAAACCGGGAGGAGATGCTTTGATTCAAGTCTATATAAATAATACGGATTTTGATGAGCTTATCAAAGGAGCGAATGTAACACTTTCTTGTGAGTTTAAAGGTAGTAAATCTCTTGAAGATCCTGATAATGATGGAATATATGAGTATAATTTGACTGATATTCCTGCTGGAACACATAAAATAACGATTAACGCTTATGGAGCTGATAAATATAATTTTGTAAGTCTTGAAATTATAGTAGCAGCAATTCCGCCTGCAAATAATTCTTTTATTTTTCGAATTCTATTAACGATAGCAGCTATAGCATCTATAGCATTAGCAGGTTATGTTTATGCATATCAAAAAGTGTTAAAATTTCCTCGAGCTGTTAGAAAAGTTCGTAAATATCGAAGAACTCTAAGAAAAGCAAAAGAACCAAAAATATCCATTTTTGACCGTAAAAAAGCATTCGACAATGTTTATCAAAAGGAAATAAGTGCAACTTCAAGATTTTTAAAAGTAAAAATGAAAAAGGAAGGAAAAGAAGAAGAATCACCAGAAAAGCTAATTAAACAGGCGCCAGAAGATTCTGTATTTCATAAAGATGAAAGACAAACAAGTCAAAATACTAATTCCTATAATTTGAATAAAAAAAATAAGGATAAAATAAAAACTCAAGAATCATTCAGAAGAAGACTTAGTATATACTTAAAAAGAAGATGGACAGGATCCTTTAGAATGAATAATATGAGAAGATTTCTTTTTATAATAATTATTTTAACTTCCATAACTCTATTTTCTTTCATTATAAACCCACATTTCGGTCAAAATTCAATCAATTTTTCAGAAAAATCGACTAATATCATAGATAATGAAAATTTAGGTAATCTTTGTTTATCAGCACAAGATTCCTTTACAAAACAATGGCTCAATAATACTTCTTTTGATGATCCTATACAGCCAACATGGTTCCCTAGTTATGGAGAATTAGGAGATAATTCAGATGTGAAAGCAGTACCTGGTACTGGTCAAGTTAATTACACTATTATAGGTAATTCAGGAATAAAGCATATAGATGAGACTCTTAATGATTCAGACTGGAAAGCATATAACAATCCTGAATTGCCAATTTTGCCAGATATATATGAAATTAACTCATCTGGTTGTTATGTATCTCATGAATGGGATGAAGATGTTAATCAAACAAGAAATAGACCTAGTGTACAATGGAAGAGAGTTATTGAAATGCCCGTAAATATGACCGATTATAATATAACATCTGCATCACTTGAAGTAATTTTCAATGCCACTGTTACTGTTAGTCCCTGGTATGCTGGTGGAATTGATAGAGAATTTGATAATGGTCTTGATGTATTTTCTACTGGTGATTACGTAAAATTCTATGTTTTATTGTCTGATGATGCAGAAACCATTCAACCAGTCCAGATAGCATATAATAATACTGGAGAGGGTGAACTCGGACAGGATAGTCCATCAATAGGAGATTTTTCTGATTCACAATTATATACGATTCCTGAAAATGTTTTAATTGATGTTTTAACAACAATGTTAGAAAAAGATGGCTATAATTTTACAATAACTCTTGGAATTGATATTTACTGTGAAGATAATGAAATAGGTGTTGATGTTGATCGATGGGATGAATTGATAATAAGATCGTTTAATTTAACCTTTACTTATGAAAAAAAAATTAATCAATACACTTCAGTATCATGGAACCAAGATGCTGATAGCGTTAATAGCCTTCGTCGTAATGAAAATGAAACTGTGATAGTAGATGAAGCAATACTTAATTTCAAATATAAATCTGACCAAAATTGGACTAGTATATCCCCAAATTCTGAAATTAGGATTTTAATCAATGACAATCTGCATCCAGAAACAGTTAAACTAAGCTATGCTAATGATTCGTTTGAAGACGCTAAACCAGAAGGATTTGACGTTACTCCTCTAATCACCGATTATGTTAACCTTTCAATTCAAGTTTTTATTGCTGATGAATTTGGATTAGATCATAACATCACTATATCTATAGATGAGGTAATTTTGAATATCTCCTATTCAATAATTTTTGAGGATTATCCAACCAATCTAAATCTCTTCCTAAATGATTATAATGCAACTCTAGATCCTACACCAACGGCCAATATAAATATTGGGGAGTCTTTAAATATAACTATAAATTATCTTAATGCTACTACAGGATTTCATATTCCTAACGCTACAGTTTCTCTTTCAGGAAATTTTACTGGTACATTAGATGAAGATGAGATTTTGGAGCAATATACGATTATTCTTAATTCAGATCTATCCGATGCAGGTATTAATTTTGTAACTATTACTGCTCAAGCAGAAAATCATCAAACAAAAGAAGTAATAGTACAAATAAATGTAGATAAATTTTCCAGTAGTAATATGCAAATTTTCTTAAATAATCAAGATGTTTCTTCAGATCCGTATATTGAATTAATTAAAAATGAGATATTAAATATATCAGTAAAATATAAGACCCTTGGAGGAACTCATATTTCAGGAGCAAGTGTGTTATTAACATCTCAAACCTATTCATCATATCTTACTGAAAATGTTAGTTTAGAGAATTATTATTTAATAATTAATACCACTGACAGATTAGATGTAGGGAATCATTTCTTCACTATTGAAGCACAATCAGATACATATAAAACGCAAACCGAAGAAATCTCAGTCTCTATTAGAAAAATTAATCTTGAAATTATCCCTGAATCTGGACTGAATACAATTGAGACTAGAACCGGAGAAAGTATTTGGTTGAGAGTAAAAATAAATAACACAGATTTTGGTGGAGATATTTTGGGTGCACTTGTGACTTACTCATGGGAGAAAGGAAGTGGAATTCTTACAGATGAAAATAATGATGGTATATATGATGATCCTATTCCAGATTTTCCTGAAGGAACTTATGAAATAAAAATATCTGCTCAAGTTGGTGATGATTATTATATAGAAGATTATGAAATTTATGCTTCGGCTACTAGTGAAGTGGCACCTGAAAACATCATTTTTCAAATATTGTTAGGAGTTTCCATAGCTATATTCTCTGGTTTGGTTATTTATCTCTATGCATATTATACTTACTTAAAATTCCCTAAACAAGTAAGAAAAATCCGGAAATATCGAAAAACATTGAACCGTAAATCACCACCTACTGTCAGTATTATGGATAGAGAAAGTGCCTTTAAAAAGAAATACAGCACAGAATTAGGTAAAACGTCTAAAATAGGTGTTAGACCAAAATTTAAAAAGCCATCTTCTTCTGAACAAGAGCCGATAGGGGGTATGACTATTGAAAAACCAATAGAGCAGAAAGTTTTAGCAGAAAAATTAATTAAAGAAGCTGTTGAAAAAAAAGAAGAATTAGATAAATTAGTAGATGAATCAATAGATAAGAATAAATAAAAACCTAATTAAGTATCTTTTTTCTTACCTTTAATTTGGCGAATTGAGTTTTATTAGAGCTAAAATTATAGCGTCATGATACCTACCTTGAAATTTTAAATATTGTTTTAAGGTCCCTTCTTTCTTAAAACCACATTTTTCAAAAAGGGAAACTGATCTCTTATTATCCAATGCTATATATGCTTCAAGGCGATTCATTTTTAGATGATTATAAGCAATTTTTTTAATTAAATTTAAAGATCTTTCTGCTAATCCTTTTCTCCAAAATTTAGGGAGTATCCAAACACCAACTTGAGTTCTTCTATGTTGCCAATTAACATTCCAAAGACTTATTGAGCCAATTTTAATTATATCAAAATTATGTACTTCAATAATATAATTAAATTGGATAAATTTATCCCAATATCTTAAATAGTTTTTAATTAAAGCTTTAGAATGCTCTAACGAA
>JAHPZJ010000018.1 GCA_019058245.1 Promethearchaeota archaeon
CGTGAAATCCACATTTCACGATCATATTATTTACTTATCAAGAAAAAATATTAATACCTTATAAAGTGACTCTATATTAATAGCTTATATAAATTATAGCATTTTATTAATATCTATGAATACGCCCATAATTTCTCTCTATTATATTCGCAATGAGAAGACAAGAGATTGCACTTATAATTTCCGCTGTTAAAAATGACATTGCTTTATCTAAGAATAAGGTGGAAATAAAGAAACTACTAAAAAAAAAGCCGTTAAAAACAATAAATACTATTAATAAAGGTTTGGTTAGGTGAAAATCTAAGAATTTCTTTATAGTCGAATATTTTGCAATTTTCTTACTAAATCTACTCTTTAATTTTTCTCTCCTCTCCACTTGGGCATAACTTTCGAAAATAATAAGACTAGCAAAAAATATAGCTACCCAAACACCAATCGGAATTAGGATTAATATAATATGATTTCCCATTTCCAATACATATTGTCCAATAAATATAAAAAATAATTGAATCATTCCATTCATTGCTAATAATATTAAAGTTGCACCAAAATACTCCTTAGATGTCCAACGGATTCTTATCGGCATGTTAATCTTATTTAATTATATTTTAATGGGCCCGGCGCGATTTGAACGCACGACCTTCCGCACGTCAAGCGGACGTCATACCGAGTTTTCCGAAACCCAGAGAGTGAGTTTTCTCTAGACCACGGGCCCATTTATTTCAAATTATGAATTATATAATTACTCGTATGTAATTTATAATATTAAAAAATAAATATTTTATTAAAAATTGTAAAATCCTACTATACTTGCTTATTTTTAAAGATAAAATAAAAAAATAAGTAGATTTAAATATTATATTTTTTCTCACGCAAAGCTCTAATCATTGGTAAATCTTTACCTGAAAGAATTTCGAGCATTGCGCCCCCTGCTGTTGATATAAATGAAACATCATTTGCCCTACCTGCCATTGAAGCAGCAGCACCCATTTCACCACCACCTATAATTGTGAGGGCTCTATTTTTCTTAGTAGCATTTACCATTGTATCCACAATTTCATTTGTAGCTTTCCTAAAAACTTCTTTCTCAAAAATTCCAGGTGGACCATTTGCAACAATTGTCTTACATTTCATAAGAATCTCATTAAATTTTTCTACAGTTTTTTCGCCAATATCTCCTGTGGTGGTATTATATGTACCCGCCTCGTCAATTCCGATCGTTTTTCTATTTCCATCATCATCGATAATTAAATCTTCAGGTAGAATGATTTTACCCTTATAATTCTCATATGTTTCAATGATCATATCTTTATTTGCTTCAAGGTCTTCAGCAATTATTTTATGATTAGGTTCTCCCATATTTTTTCCTAATGCTTCAAAGATTAAAATAGCAGTCAATCCTGAACACAGAGCATAATCCAATTTTTCATTGTCAAAATTATATTTCATAGCTTTAAATTTATCTATAGCTTTTGCTCCACCTATTAACATTGCCATTGGTTTTTCTGGGTCTTGCATGATTTTCTTCAATGCATCTAATTCCTTATCTGTTATAGGACCTGCCATCATTTTTGGCCATCCTACAATAGAGGCATGAGCGCGATGAGCTGCCCCAAAGGCATCAACAATGACATAATCGACTAATGGGAAAAGTGTCTTAATCATTTCAGTATTTTCTGCTTCAGAAAAATCTTTGTAATTTTTCATTTCTCCTTCAAATTTACGTACATTATTTAATACTAATACTTCTCCTGGCTTAAGATTTTTAATCTCTTGAACCGCTTTCTCTCCATAAATGTCTTTAACAAATTTTACAGGACGGCCAAGATGTTTTTCTATCTCTCTCGCATGAATATCTAAATCTGTAAAATCTTTTTCTCCTGGACGGGATTGATGTGCTAAAATTATTACCGCACTGTTTTTGAAATACTCATTTAAAGCAGGCACAAGTGCTCGAATTCGAGGAGAATCTCTAATCTCCATTTTGTCTAAATCAATAGTTGAGTTTATATCAACTCGCATTAATATTTTTTTTCCCTTTAATTTTACATCCTTATATGATGTATAATCAATTTTCATAAGTTACTTCACTATTAATTGGGGTTAATATTTGATAATTTAGTAATGTATAATTATTTTAAGTAGTTATTATCTTTTTTGAAATATTAGTAAAAAACAAAATCTATGAATTGTTATATAATTTAACATAACTATAGAATAATAAGAGAAGTGCTAAATGAGTGAAATCAGAAAGGTTCTCCTTGAATTACTTGAGAGTAAAATTACTATTGATGATGCTGAAAAACTACTGAAGGCAAATATAATTAAAGAAGTAGGGGATTTAGCAAAACTTGATATATTTCGTAAAACTAGAACTGGTGTACCAGAAGTAATTTATGCTCAAAATAAAGAGATCAATATATTAATTGATATAATTTCTGGCTTTCTCGAAAGCAAGAAATTTGCTATAGTAACTCGTTATAATGAAGTTCAAAAAAAGGGGATTCTCGAAGAGTTCGGAAAAAATAAGGACTTAGAAATTGAAATCAATGAAATAGGTAATATTATAATTGTAAAAGAAAAATCATTCAAATTTGCTGAGACAGAAGGAATTGTGGGAATAATTACAGCGGGAAGTTCGGATATACCAATCGCAAATGAAGCTGAGGTAATTGTGAAAGCTATGGGATGTGAAGTAATATCCAGTTATGATGTTGGGATTGCGGGTATTCATCGAATTTTTACCCCTTTAAGTAATATGATAAAAAAAGGTGTTCATATAATAATAGTATGCGCGGGAATGGAAGGAACACTTCCCGGAGTTGTGGCATCTTTAGTGGATGTTCCCGTCATAGGAGTTCCAATTTCAAGTGGTTATGGTTTAGGGGAAAAAGGAAAAGGAGCTCTAACCACGATGTTACAATCTTGTTCCCCAGGATTATTAGTAGTAAATATTGATAATGGATTTGGGGCAGGCGTTTCAGCAGCTATAATTGCTAATAAAATAGCCAAATAATTTTAGATATAATTCTAAAATATCAAGCAGTGCTTTTTCCTCCTAAAATTAAAAAAATTAAAAAATCGTGTTGATATTGACTTGAAGTAAAAATTATTTAAAGATTTAAGTTTAAAATTTCTTTAAATAGTAATAAAAAATTTATTTTTAAGAAAAGTGAACTTTATGACCCCAACTCCAGCTTCATTAGAAGCATTATCTAGACTCCGTGAATTGAATTCAGAAAACGGTTGGTACATTATTCCACTCCTAGCAATCGTATTATATATTTATGGTACTGAAATTAAATCTGCAAGAAAATCAGGGAATTGGAGCACAGTCTTTGCAGGATTAACAGTATTAGGTTTGGACTTGATTAATGAAATTTGGAATGGACTTGTATTTGTTGTTATTGATTATTCCGCCTTTTGGACTACACCTGGAGCAAGTGCATATATCATTTTAATTGGATGGAATATTGAAATAGCATTCATGTTTTCGATTGCAGGAATAATATTTTCTAAGTTTTTATCAGATGATAAAAGTAAAAAGATATTTGGGCTTCCTAATCGATGGGCTATGGCAATTGGCTTTTCTCTCTTCTGTGTTATCATAGAGATTTTTCTAAATATTGGTAATTATCTAATTTGGGCGTATTGGTGGTGGAATTGGTATAATCCAATTTTAATTTTTCTTATAGGATACTTTCATTTCTTTGTAATCGCTTTTTATGTATATGATTTACCAGAAAGAAAGTCAAAAGTTAAAGTAGTAAGTATAATATATGCCATAGGTTTTGTATTATTATGCATCTTTTTACCATTAGGCATTGCGGGAATAATCAACTTTTAAATTATTCAATACCTTTTTTATTCTTATCTTAAAATAAATATGAAAAAAAAGATAAAGAGAGTAATCTTACGTTTTAGTTAAACATCTTTTTATATAAATAGATGCATTTAAGTGAAGTCTTTGCTTTAAGAGTATGTAAGTAATTTCCTAACAATCATCCCTTTTCAAGAAAAAGCTGGATCTTAAAGTCCAAAATCACATAAATTTTAAGATAGATAAGTATAAATATACACATTAATATAATATTAATTGAACTTATTTTTCAATTAATAAAATCTAAATAAAAAATTCTAACAACAAGTAGTTGAGACCCAAATGGTCGCATCTATTGATCATGCAGAACTTTTTGAAAAATCTAGAAAGTTTTTTGAAGATGGTGATATCTTTAATACGTTAGAAAATTACGAGAGAGCAATGGAACGCATTGATCGAACAAAGATCAAAAATAAACAAGAATATATTCAATTTCTAGAATCAATCTTAAAACATTGCAGGGAAAATAATTTACCCGAACAAGAGGCTCTCGTTCTAAGAGCGCTAGGAAGAACTTACTCAATATTTAAGCAATATCCTGAAAGTATGAAATCTCACTATCAGTCTTTGAAAATTCAAAAAAAACTTGGTAAAAAATTAGAAACAGCTGAAGGTTTAATATTTCTTGCTGAAGATTTGGAAGTATCAGGAAACTTTGATAAAAGTATTGAAACATTCCGTGAATCATCAGAACTATTTCAGGAAATGGGTAAATTAAGGAAAGTGAAGGATATAAAAAAAGAAATAACGAGACTGAAAGACTTTTCAAGAGAAATGGTTGAAGACGAGTATATATTGCATAAATTTAACGTTGACAAATATTAACTCTAACACTCTAACTTATTTACCAACTTTATTTTTTTTCTATTTATTATTTCTGAATTATTTCGAAAAATCAAGATAAATCTGTTTTATTTTTGCATGAGCCAATAATTGGATTTTTTTAATAGGTAACCCTGTTTCGATACTAATCTTCTTTAAATCTTCAAATTCAGGTTTAATATTAACAATTTCTTTTCCTTTATCAGATTCGATAAATGAAACTTTGAAGTCTAATTCGAATACATTTTTATTTATTTCTATTATATATCTTTCAATCTTTCTTTTCACACATACTCGATTACTTACATGAAATCTTACTCCCAATGTTCCTAATTCATATATTATTATTTTAATTAATTTAAAAACCTGATCTGGAACGCAGATTATTTTTACCATATGCCCAGGTCTATTTTTTTTTGTTATGCTTGGAAATATTTGAATGTCCAAGATTTCTTCATTCTCTAATTTACTTATAAAATTTCCCAGAATTTCTCCTGATACATCATCAACATTAGTTTCTAGTATAACAACCTTTTCAATATAATTCAGTAAAGAGTGATTATATTCGATATCAAGATCCTCAATTTCACCATAAAAAATTCTCAAGATGTTCAAAAAGTTTTTAAACTGCTTCTGCCCTGTACTATAAACTGATTTACTAATTCTCATTTCATTAGGATATTGATGAAATTCTGGATTTAAATTAGCAATTAAAGCAGCTCCTGTAGGTGTCACTAGCTCAGAATCTATAGGACCTCCAAAAGTGATCAAACCTGATTTTTCTAATATTTTTAGAGTAGCAGGAGCAGGAATTGCCATAGTTCCGTGCTTTGTATTAATTGTACCTCCACCTAATGGAATTTTGCCACAATAAATCTTTAAATTTTTATCAAAAGCTTTAATTTTATCAAGGACACTAGCAACTCCTATAATATCTATTAGAGTATCGACAGAACTAAGTTCATGTAGATGAATCCTTTCAACTATTTTTCCATGTACCTCTGCCTCTGCTTCAATTAATGTATTTAGAACAGTATTAGCATAATTAGATGCTTGATCAGAGATTTCTATCTTCTTAAGGAAATCATTTAATGAATTTTTCAACATATTTGCAGTTCTATGTTCTTTAGTCTCTTTTATGTCTATTTTTAATTGATTCAATTGAATTCCATTACGTTCTATATTTACTAAATCAATTTTTAATTTTGAAACTCCAGGTAAAAAATTTTTCAGATCCTCTAATTTTGTCAAAATAATTTTATGGTCAGGAACTAAACCCAAAAGAGATGAGAGGAACATATCCCCTGAAATCCCAGAGTTATACATATCGATATATAATGTTTTCATATTAATATTTTGTAAAAATTGGTATAATTCTCGATAATTAATGTGATAACAATTTTATAATTATATTATCTTTTTAATAATATTATGAATTATTAAAAATAAATAAAATATTCAAACTTAAAGCACAAACTATGTCAGAACTGCAAACAATAAAATGCTATATGAATCAATTGCCCGCAACGATACTTAAATTATTGGATATCGAACCGCCATATGGTACGATCCCAGAAGCAGTTCAGCAAATTTTAGATTTATATCAAGGAATCAAACGCATTAGTATCAATCTAATAGATAATTTTGGATTATTTGAGATTACATATCTTAAACCGCAATTCATGATTACTAACTCTGAAGTTATGTTATTATTAAGCACTAAAAATCCTTATACTTTAGGAGTTTTACACCAATTGATATATGGGGGTTTTAAAGTTGAACCTAATGGATTTCATTTATTAAAAGCAATAGAGTCAGCAGGTAAAAAATCATGTTTTATTGGAAGGAAAAAGGATATAGAACGATATGATGGTGGGACAAAATCTATTCCTAAAGATACTGACATGGCAACCTGGGTAGAAAGCGCGAAAGCAATTAATACCCATGAGCTTTCTTGGATGCATTATCTAGATTTTGAGAACTTACATAAACAACAACAACAATTAAAACAAAGAACCCCCGAAGATTTGATAGAAAAATTAATAAATAGAACGGATAAATGGATTTTAAGTAATTACAAGCAACTTAGATCTAATTCTTTGATGATTATTATCGGGGATCATGGTAGAGTAAAGTTAAACCTCGAATATTCTGGCAAAATAGCCCAATGGCGTGAAGCTAGTGTTCCAATTGCCATCCTAATAAGAAAATAAACTTTATTATTTTCCTGAGGTTTTCGAATTAACATATTTTTGATAATCATAGAGTTTTTTTAGAACAATTGCAGCATTTTCAGGATTTCCTCCAATAACCATCATATTATTTTCATCATATTTTTGAAAAGAAGAACCTCCCATATTAGGTGGAATTGCAATAAAGATAATCTTTTTATTAGGATATTTTTGATGTAATTCAAGTTCTTTTTTATATCCATCTTCAAACATTTCACTTGCTCTCTGCTTCATCACCTCAGCCATTCTTTCTCCAATCTCATTCATAGGTTTTAATTCTTTCATTCTATCGAGAAATGTAGCAGAGGCCATTGTAAGAATTACATCAAAATAATCAGAATTTAACATTAATTTGATAATCTCATACGCATTAGCATTACGGTTAGCGACCATATCAACAGGATTATTATGGCTCCAATAAAAAGGAAGATATTTTGATATATCATTTATTAGTTTGGGTCCATCTGGCTCTGTATTTAAATCAATAACATTAATTCCATGTTTTTCACAAAGATCTGCGAGATGAACAATCATACCACCTCCCCCACTAATTATTCCTGCTCTTAAGCGTTCATTCGTAGGAAGCGGTAATAAATATTGTGCGCCCTTCACTAGGTAAATAAATTGGTCTATTTGATCTGCTGATATGACCCCTATCTGTTTAAATAAAGATCTGTAAATATCTAATGAACCTGCAATTGACCCTGTATGACTGTTTGCGGCTCTAGCACCACTTTTCGTTGTTCCCGCTTTAAGAAAAATGATTGGTTTTGTTTTTGTAGTTTCAGAACAAATTTCTCTAAATCTTTTCCCTGCTCTTAGACCCTCAGCAAACAAGGCTATAGTTTTAGTTTCTTTATCCTTAGAAAAATATTCTAAATAATCCTCTAAAGTAAGGGATGCTTCATTCCCACTAGAAACAAAATATCTGATTTTTTGAAATGCATTACATAAAATAGTTCCCATTGTTCCTGATTGAGAAATAATTGATAAATTTCCAGGTCTAGGCAACATGAATCCAAAACCCAAATGGAGAGGGGATGATTTATCTTCTGATGAATAAAATCCCATTGAATTGGGACCTACAAAAATCAAACCTCCTTTATCAGCTACTTTAACCAATTGCTTATTTTCATCTTGTCTCTCTTCAGTTTTTACTTCGCCGAACCCAGCAGTAATAATCGCTGCCGTTCTAACTTCATTTTCAATTGCTTGTTTTACTGAATCTACAACAGCATGCGGAGGAACTACAACACCAACGAGATCGATAGGTTCTGGACATTTATCCAGTGAGGGATAAACGTCATTTCCTAGAATTTTCTTTTTCTCATATTTAGGACTTTTGTTTATACCATAAACCTTTTTCGTAAATCCACAGCTTAAAATACTCCCGAACACCATAAAACCAATTTTCATTATACTGTCAGTTGCGCCCATAACTGCCACGTTTTTAGGATTAAACATAACCTTCATTAAATCCAACTTTTCTTCAATATCCAATTTTAATTCCTCCTAAGTATACCTATAAACTGAAAAAATGGTATGTAATAAGCAAATTCATAAAGGATTCAATGAATATTAATTTTCTCTCTATAAATAATTAAGAAACCTATAATATAAGTGAAAATTAAAAATTATGATTATAATATGAAATTGATTTAAAAAATTTTACAAGGAAATAATTAATCATAATTCATTTTAAAATTATAAATTCCTGGTTGCTTAAAATGGAAGAATATAAACGGTTTACAATTTCGTTGCCTCAAGATTTATACGACAAATTTGAGGAATTTAGAAATAAGATAGGAATATCAAGATCTGATGCGATTAGAAAAGCAATGCATCTTTTTATGATACAAGAAGATAATATTTCTAGAGTATCTGAAAATGTTGTAGGGTGTCTTGCGATAATGATGTCTCATGAGCATGTCGATTTAAATCATGAGCATTCTCATGATGATTTACATGATTCTGATCATGATCATAAATATAGTTCAAAATCTATATATGCCAGTGTTCAACAAGCAGATGAAATCCTAAAAAATGATATTCAGCATCATTTTCATGATATCATTATTTCTACCATGCATGTTCATTTAGAATACGAAAAATGTCTTGAAATAATAGCTGTATCTGGACCATTTGATAGTGTAAAAAGATTAAAAGATGATCTTCAGAGGTTAAAGAGCGTTTTATCTATTGGATTTTTTACCATGGATAAAGAAATTGGATAAAAACTTTAGAAAAATAAGATATTAGGGAGTAATAAAATAAGAATAAATTATTCCTTTTTCTTTAGAAATAGAAAGGTATAAGGCGATTTAGGTTGGAATATTTATTCTTTATTTTGTAAGGGTGTGTGTGTTAATTTTATAATTGATTTTTACAAATTAAAACATCAAAAGTCTGTAAAATTAGTAATTTTTCTTTGATGAAAATTTAGGATAGAAATTAAAAAAAAAAATAATTCATTAATTAAGATTATAGATCTTTTTCTTGGACTGTTTTCCTATTATTTGCTTTGGCTCTTCCGATTGCCTTGTCAAGAATGCCAATGATTGCGTCATTAAGTGCAGGACCATCAATTAGATCTCCACTTGTGTTGCATCCTTTACCTTTAATATATTCTCGGACTTTACTTTTTACAAAAAGAGCCTCTACAGCAGCTTTTTTAGCCATTTTTTATTCCTCCAATTATGTTTTTAAAAAGGTTTTAAATAAATTTATTAACTTAATTATTATTCCGTCTTCCTTATTTTTAAACTTTAAGGTTAGATCATCTTAAACGATGAATAACAACCTTCTAAATGCAATTTTTTGAAAAATAAAATCATATAAAAAGAATTACAGATTTTAAAATAAATTGCAAATTTAGCAAAAAGTTATCATTTCCAAATTGGAAATTCAAAAATATAATTATTAAACTAAGTATTTTTTATAGAAATGGTTTTTCCTAAGAAGAAAATAAAAAGTAAAGATTAAATATAGAATATTGTAGTTAAAAATAGGTTATAAGAAATTGAAAGAAATAACATAATTGTCAATTATTTTAAATTTCTTTAATTTAACAAAATTTTGAAAAGTTTGCGATTTTTATAGTTCAATTATAATTGTGTATTATGGGAATAAAAGATCAATCGCCTATGCAAACAAAGATCAGAAGATCATATGATAATACAATTATACACAATATCTTCATTTTTAATAGATCTGGGATATGCTTCTATGGGAAGTATTTTACAGATTATTTTACTATTGAAAAAAACTTAGTATCACCCTTTATTACTGCTTTAATGTCTTTTTCTAAAGAAATGATTGGAAAAGGATTTAAAACAATAGAAATGGGAGATGTTAAAATTGTAATTTTTGAAAAAGGGCAAATAAATTATAGTGTTTTATGTGATTCATCTGAAAACGACTTATTTTTAGGAGATATCATTTTCGAAATTAATAAACGACTTCGAGCATATATAAATAAGAATAAAATTAACATAGATGCCGAAATTGTATATGATAGTAAATTGATTGAAATAATTGATAATATAATAGATGATACACTGAGTAGTGAATTTGATTTAAAATCAGAACAGAAAATTCTCGAATATCTGAAAGAAATCATCCTTATAGATGAAATTGATGGAATTATTCTATTGACTAATAGGGGAAAAGTAATATATTCATCTTATAACAAATTAGATTTAAAAAATTTTATGAAAGAAGTTGATTTCCGAGTAAAAATATTTAACAATTCTATACTAAAGCTTTTTTATACCTTCAAAGATAAGAGATTTATTTTTTCGGAATATGTTCAAAATACTTATTTTCTAATACTAGTGTTTGATTCGTACGTAAAATTTGGAATGGCTGAGCATTATTTAACTCAAATTGTAAATTCTGTAAAGAAACTGATATTATCTTAGCTCGTTTTTAATTCAAAAATTGTCTATTTAATTATTTATTGGTTAAAATCATCCTAGAACTTGAAAATATTAGATAAAGATTTAAATTTATGATTCATAAAAAGTAAATTAAAAAAGATCCTAATATATTCATAAAGTAAAAATTAGTGTGAAGCAAATATGTCAAAAACAGAAGAAGGATTAAATGAAGCATTTGCTGGAGAATCACAGGCAAATCGAAAATATTTAGCATTTGCTCAAAAGGCAGATCAAGAAGGATTTTCTCAAATAGCAAAACTTTTTAGAGCCGCTGCTGCTGCTGAAACAGTTCACGCACATAATCATCTCAGAGTTCTTGGTGGTGTAAAATCAACAAAAGAGAATTTAAAAATTGCTGTAGAAGGTGAGCTTTATGAATTTACTAAAATGTATCCTGAATTCCTCGAAGCAGCTAGAAACGAAGGAAACAAGGATGCTGAAAGAACTTTTAATTATGCTAACGAAGTTGAAAAAATTCATCATAAATTATATTCGGATGCTTTAGAATCAGTTGAAAATGGCAAGGATCTAGAGAAACAAGAAATATACATATGTCCTGTGTGTGGATATACCCATGAAGGAGATCCACCCGAAAAGTGTCCGGTTTGTGGAGCAGCAAAAAAAGTTTTTAAAGCAATTACTTAATTTTTTTTATTTTTCAAATACATAATCCAAGGACTATAATAGTTTTTTATTTTTAGTAAATATTTATCTATAGAAAAATTCAATTCTTTTTCTGCTTTTTGTAAATTAACAAAATTAGCACCATTATAATAATAATTAAAAAGAATATCTGAAATATCTTGATTCCCTAAAGAAATCATTGTTTGAAGTCTTGCGTTCTTAATAATATTTGTATAATTTTTGAATTTCAGTTTTATTGAAGAAAATTTATTTAATTCCTTTTCTAATATTTGATATTTATCTCTTAGACTATTGATATTTTTTTCTAGGTAAAAATATATCTCTTTCTCATATGGTGTGTTTAATTTTGGAATAAAAGGATTTATGTTAACCCTAAGACTGTTTTTATCAAAGCCTAAATTATTAATTTGCCCTAATAAATTGATGATATCTTGAATATCAGCTTCATTTTCATTTGGTAAACCTATTAAGAAATACATTTTTACATTCTTTATAAGAGATTCTTTAATTTGAGTGAGAATAGAAATTATCTTCTCATTCGATATTTTTTTACCAAGTGCATATCTTAAGCTTTCTGAACCTGTTTCTGGAGCAATTGTAATTGTTTTGATATTTCCTTTTTCTAATAATTGGATTATTTCTTTATTAATATGCTCAATTCGAATTGATGGAATTGTTAATCTTTTTCCTTTATTAATTATAAATTCACAGATTTGCATAAACTTAGGATGAGAAGATACACAAGAACCTATAAGACTTATAGTTTCGAAATTGGAATATTTTATTCCTTCTTCTATAATATTTGTAATATTTTCAAGTGTTCTATTTCTAAATGGAGAATTATGAAACGAAGATATACAAAATTTGCATTGATATGGACAGCCACGATTTACTTCAATAAAAAAATTCCACCCAAAAATTTTTTTATCTGAAGTTTTGTCCATCAATTGAAGAGTAGGATTTGGTGAATTATTTAGATTTTTTAATACTGCTCTATTGACTTTATTTCTTAGCTTAGGGATTAAAATTCCTTCAATTTTTGCTGCTTCATGAAAAAATGCTTCATATTTAATTTTATTCTTTTTCAAATTGAGAAATACATCAAACAATTGTCCTAAATTTTGCTCTGAATCACCTATAAAAAGAACATCGAATATCTTAAATAATGGTAAAGGATTTGAAGTTACAACTGGTCCCCCACCTATAATTAATGGAAAATGTTTTTTTTTTTGAAATATCGAGATTTGTCGTTCTTGAGAGGTTAATGGAATGTTCGCTTTGTCTAAAATCCATAAAATATTTTTAAAATCATTTTCAAAATGTAATGAAAAACCTAAGATATCAAAATCTTCTGGTAGTACTTTATTTTCAATTGAGCGTAAATTATTTTTTGATGAATAATCTTTAGAAGCAGGAAATTTTAAATTTAAATCATCGGGAATAAAAATGAGTTCACAGGCAATATTATCAAAAGAATTTATTAAGAAATAGAGCAATCTAATAGAATATGAAGATATACCTAGCGAAAATTTATTTGGATAAATTAATCCAAAGGAAAAATCGATTTTACGCCAATCTTTAATTATAACATTCTCTATATTCATATAAAAAAACTTTAAGACTTAGATGTTTAAGTATTGTTTAATTTTGAGTTTTAGATCCATTTAATGCTTTAATTTTCTTAATTTCTTCTACAATTAATGGCAAAACAATTCCCGTTTTTTGATTAATAACAATATCAGAACGTTCATCTAAATATGTTGGTTCATCGTTAATAATTATCAACTTTCCTCCTTGATTTAACGTATAGATTGGCAAATCACAAATTGGGGCAACCTCGAGGGAAGACCCCGCTATTAACATGATATCTGTTTTTTTTGCCAAATCTATAGACATATATTTTTCAAAATTGGGAAGATTTTCTCCAAATAGTACGACTGAAGGTTTCAAGGGTGATGCGCAAGAATCACATACGGGAAGTAAACTTTTTTCTTTTTTTGTTTTTTGTAAAATTACATCTTTACTATAACTCGCACCACATCCTAAACAAGTAAATCTATTAATATTTCCATGAACTTCATACACTATTATAGATCCCGCTTTTTGATGTAAACCATCAATGTTTTGTGTGATTATTGCTTTAATAATATTCATTTTTTCAAGATAAGTGATAGCATAATGACCAGGATTAGGTTTAGCATTGAACAAAGTAGGTGCTATATCTTCTGCCATTTTCCAAAATTTTGATGGATTCGTTAGGAGACTTTTCAACGTACCATATGTTTCAACGGGGTATTTTTTCCAAATACCATCTTTGCCTCTAAAATCCGGAATCCCAGATTCTGTTGAAATTCCCGCTCCAGTTAACACTATAGCATGTTTTGAACTGAGCAGCAATTCTGCTGCTTTTTTAACATTCTCTTTTTCTGTTGGGTTTAATACATCCATTTTCTGGTTAATTATTAGTATTTACTTTTTATGAGGTATTAGTTCTAATAAATTATAATTATTCAATTTACTAATTAAATTTTTAAATTTTATATAGAAAATTAAAATTATATTTATGTCCGTGATATATGCAATAAAAAAGTAAATAAAAGTATCAATTAATAATAGTATATTATTTCTTAACTTGTAATCAAAAAAAATTAATATATTCAATTATTCTATCATTAATTATAGCTAATTTATAACTTTTTACTCCCTTAAAGGCTTGAAGATTTGATCTCTGGTTTTACAATTATTTTAGAAGATGAAATTTTATTTTGTTCTAATGAACACAAATACAGTTCTTTTGAGATAGTTTTATTTGTGGAAAAACTATTGAATTTTTTCCAATGGCGATTAAAAAATATTTGTCTAAAAAATAAAAGGTTTGGTAGAGAATGCATTATCGTTGAACACATTATTACAAAAGCAGGTCAAAATTTGTTCTTTTGTTGTGTAGGAAAATTTAGTGTACGCTCACAAGAAGCACCTAAAATGTTAAAAGAATTCCTTAATCAAGTGTGTAAACAATATAACGATCTTGATCGATTGAAATTCGCTTCTGAAGAACCTACATTTGATCAAGTAATTAATTTAATAATTGAATATTTACATGATAAATACTTAGATCCATTAGAGGAAGAAGCAATCTATGAAAAAACCAATAATAATGGTCAAAATAATATATTATACGCAGGAATCTCTGCTCAGGGATTACCAATAATTTCTCAACTATATGATGATAGTCTTTTGAAAAATTTGGAAAAAGAAAAAACTAATGAAAATATAGAATTATTTACTTCGGATTTATCTGCTAAATTGGCTACAATATCTATGAACACTCAAATTCGTGCTAAAACAAAAATTAAAGAAATTCATTTAGATGACGCTAATACAAATCAATTGAATAATGAAAAAAAAGTCATATTTTTTGGAAATATATATAGTTATTCAATTGATTTTATAGCAACTGGTAATTTTTATACAATAAAATCTATTTTTAAGCAATTAAAAGCAAAAATGGCTTTAGATTCTGCTTTTAAAAATGATTTTTTAGGCGATTTAAGACCGTATAGACACCTTAAACTTTATCTTGATGAAGCTGTTAAAGAATTAGATCAAATATACTAATTAAATATATTTTTAAAAATTCATATGAAAGCTGTAATATTAGCGGCAGGAGAAGGAAAAAGATTAAAACCCATTACATCTTTAGTGCCAAAACCGATGATTCCTTTATTAGGAAAACCAATTTTAGAACATATTATATTGGGATTGAAAAACATTGGAATAAATAATATCTTACTAATTGTAGGATATAAACAAGAAATAATAAAAAACTATTTTGAAAAAGTTGCGAAGCAAATTAATGTAAAGATTGAATATATCGTCCAAGAAGAATATTTAGGTACTGCTCATGCGGCGAGTTATGCTAAAAAATTCATAGAAGATGACACTTTTCTGATGATGTATGGAGATATATTTGTAGATACTAAACTTTTTAAAGATATTATACAGAAATTTGACCAAAATAATTTTGATGGGTTAATTGCATTAAAAAAAGTAAATAATCCACAAGATTATGGAATTATAACATTAAATTCTCAAGAGTTTGTAGAAAAAATTATTGAAAAACCAATTCCCCAACAAAAAGCAGGAAATTTAGCTAATGCGGGAATTTATATTTTTAAACCATTGATTTTTGAAGCAATTGAAAAAACTCAAAAGTCTGCTCGAAATGAATACGAATTTACAGATTCAATGGAGATATTAATTAATGAATTGAATGGAAAAATAGTAGGCTTTACCCTTGATGACCTTTTTTGGAATGATATTGGATTACCATGGCAATTATTTGATGCTAATCATTTTCTTTTAGATAAATTAAATAAGGAAATTAATGGGAATGTAGAAGAAAACGTAAAAATTCAAGGAAAAGTATTTATCGGTAAGGGAACTATAATAAAATCTGGATCTTATATTCAAGGCCCATGTTTTATAGGAGAAAGTAATCTGATAGGACCAAATGCTTTTTTACGTCCTTACACTTCGATTGAAAACGATTGTCATATTGGAATGTCTGAAATTAAAAATTCATTAATATTTTCTAATAGTGCCATTCCACATTTTAATTACGTAGGTGATAGTATAATATGCTCAAATGTCAATCTAGGTGCTGGGACTAAATTATCAAATTTACGTTTTGATAGGAGTACTATAAAAATGAAAATAAAAGATAAGATTATTGATTCAGGTCGTAAAAAATTAGGGGCTGTTATTGGTCCTAATTCTCAAACCGGGATCAATGCTAGTATTATGTGTGGAAAAAAGATAGGCGAAAATTCTATTATTGGAGCACATACAATAGTTAATGAAGATGTAGCACCAAACACCTTATATTATCAAGATTCAAACGGAAATGTAATAAAAAAATCTATATAAAATTAGTAATTTTATCGGAATAATTTTATCAATTATATTTCACTTCTAATTTCTTTTTTAGCGTTTTTGTTTTTTTTAAATCTACGTAATAACCTTGAAAATCTCAACTTTTTCCCATTAAACTCAAGTTCATTAAGTGCTTGTTCTTGATAAGCAATAAAGAGTTTTTCGGAGAAAATCTCCCAATCTCGACAAATTTTTAAAGTTTTTTCATCGTTTCTGAGAATATTATCATGAGACATTATTCGATTAAACTCTTCAGCATATTCATCTACTAAATCTTTACTTGCGCCTTTGAGTAAATCCTTACAAAAATCAACTGCAGAATACCATTTTTCAACTCTAGAAAAATCTCTATGAATTTGAGTTAATAAAACATTTCTAGGGCCTTCCCATAATTCCATAATCATAGAATCACGATGTAAACGAGGAAATGATAAAAAATCTTCCATTACACCATGACCTCCAAAGAAAGAGATTGCTTTTCGTATCATTTTCGGAGTTTCATCTGCTACTACAATTTTTTGCAGCATAATCAATTCCCTTAATCTAAATCGACGTTTCCTTTCTTCGATATCTTCAATAGACTCTAGTTCTGTTATTCCACTGATTAATTCTTCATCGAAATGAATAAATTCTGAATAAATTTTGAAAGCTCCTGTTGCAGTTCTTTTTGAAAAATGTTCTACCTCGTTTATTTGATTTATCATCATTGGAAATGAAGATACAGGAACTCCAAAAGCAGATCGGAATTGGGAATATAATATAGCTTCTCTTGCAACTCTTAGCGCTCCCGCAGCCATTCCAAAAGCAACATGTAACCTTGAAAGAGAGAGTACTATACCAACAACATCGGAGAGGCCCTTTTCTAATGGACCTATAGGGTATGCTACTGCTCCATTATATGTAATCTCTGCTGTAGGTAATTCAGCGGTTCCCAATTTTGGTTTTAACCGATCAAGGGTATAGGAATTTCTTATTTCTTGTTCCTTGTTTCCAGGAAGCCAAGAAGGCACAACAAAAGCAGCTATTCTGGTTGATGATGATGTATTTTTTGGTTTAGCGGTGACTAATGCGTACTCAGTATGAGCAGCAGAACAAAAGAATTTCTGACCATATAACCTCCAGCAATTTGAAAATCCATCAAGACCTTCTTCCTTTTCAAAAACAGCTTCGACTAGATTTGCTGGAACATCACTCCCTCCTTGAATCTCACTAACAAATTGAGATCCTTTACTATACTCACCATCAATACCATCTCTTAAGTTTTTAAGAATATCAAAAGCTTCAGGAGTTAGTTCTTTCTCATATTTTTTCAATAACCACACTAGACCTTGTGTACAGGCCACAGGACACATTACACCTGATTCTCCGTTCTCATATAACAAAAACATTTTCACAAATCTACTCCATGATGTATTTCTTGCAGGATCGAATAATCCAAGACTAAAAACTTCACGTTCTAATATCTCAGTTTCTGAACATCTCTCAATCCGATCAATTCTATGATTATGTGCATCAAAATGTTTTATTTTTGTAACTTTTATTCTATTTTCAAGTTCATTCGCAGTATCTGCTAAACTTCGAAATCTGAAAGAAACATAATCAGATAAAGCAATGAGATCTCTATTTATAGTCTCAAATTCATCTTGAGGTATATATTTCTTAACAAGAGCTTGAAAAAATTCATCATCTTTATAATAATTAAAATGATTTCTAACAAATAAAAAATCATCAAACGTATATTTATTATTTCGATTTCCTTCTTGTGATGAAATATTTTTCACCTTAAGATTTTAAAATTAAAAAATAAATGAGATTATGTAAAATTACTGAGTTTTAGTTAATTATATAGTTATTAAGTAGATAAATAACAATAATTTAATAATAATTATTATTAAGTTTTTTATTCTTCTGATTCTTCACTAGAGTCATTATTTGAGGAATTACCTTTTGATACTTTATCTGAAGATTGAGATTCGTTTTTTGGATGCCACAGTTTTTTTACATTAATCCTTTCAGATCGTTTTATTTCTGATTTTCTAGATCTTTTTACATCTACTTCAATAATATCGAATTGTTCATCAGGAACTTCTTTATCCTCTCCTCCTTCAGGAATAGAAATAAGTTTACTCTTAATTAATACTGAATTAGATAAAGGATAGATAGTTTTAGCAACTCGTTGAATTTGGTTATCGAGTTCCCGTGAAATCATTGCTTTAATAAATTTCTCATGATTATATAGAGAAGCAAATTCGCGTAATACCTCATCCATTATTTTTCGTATTAGATCAATTTGAGAACTTCTTGCTCTTTTAATTGTAGTACAGATTCCAGTTACCCGAAAAATGTAACCATCTTTAGTCGTTAAATTTTTTATTATTTGAATTTTTGAGCTACCTCTTCCAATCAAAGATCTAATATAATCACTTGTGTATTGATGACTGGCAAAAATAGTTTCTGCTCTTCCACTCTCTATATTTACATTAGTCACTTTAAAAAGAAGTTTTAGACTTATATCCGAATACTTTCCAGTAAAGTCATAGAGAAGATTCTCCACAGTTCTTCCAATAATCGTGTCTTCTAATCCTATTATTTCTCCAATTTCTTTGTTATTAAAAATTTTAGGAGCAAAAATTTTAATCCATTTTTTATCTCCCCATTTGACTTTTTTAACTTTTGGCTTTTTTTTTTTCGCTTTTGAACTCAATTAAATTTTACCTCTTTATCTCGCAACTAATGTTCTAATCTTTTCTGGATCATATTTAAAATCATCTGCTAATACTTTCTTCTTTTTGTAGTATTTGATTAACCTGTAGATCTTTGACTCGCAGCGGTTAAGTCCCTTCTTGGACTCTAGGTCTTTGTGGTTTGTTTCAAGATGTTTTCTAATATTTAAAGCCTTTTTTACTAAATTAGCAAGTTCTTCTGGTAAAGGACCTTTAATGTCATTTTCTTCAAGAATCTGACTAACTTTTTTACCAGATACGACTTTTACAAGTGGTACACCCCGAGCATCTCTCATTATTGTTCCAATCATTGATTTTGAGTGTCCTTTTTTTGCTAACTTGACAACTTCATTTTCAACCTCTTCGGGAGATAGCTCTACCCAGACCGGTTTTTCCAATCTCGCGGGGCGTGTACTTCCCGCTTTACCCTTTTTTCTACTATGCATCCGAGCCATAAAATCACAGAAAAAAACAATGCTTTCTCTTTTTGATATAATTTTTAATGAACTCTCAAAAATAAAATTTTTGGAATTTTGATGCTTTAAAAGAGAAATTCTATAAATTTTTATTGGATTAATTAGTTTCGATTATTAATTATTTGAAATTATAGCAATTATGGAGAAAGAAGAAAATATACTTTATTTTGTAACTAGGAATACCTATAAATTCCACGAGATTTCAATTCTTTTTGAAGTAGCTAATATTAATTATACTCTAAAACAAAGCAAAGTAATGCCTACTGAAATCCAAGCAAATAATATAAAAGATGTGGCTTTATTTAAATTGAATAGTATAAAAGGACAAATTCATACCTCTTATTTTATAGAAGATGCAGGCTTTTTTGTAGATACTCCTCTAAATGGGTTTCCCGGTGTATATTCTTCATATGTCATGAAAACCATCGGTAATGAAGGCATACTAAATTTAATAGATAATTTTAACGAAGCTCAAGCTCATTTTACATCCGTAATTGCACTTTACTTTAAACCTCTCGATAAAAATTATTATTTTGAAGGAAATGTTTATGGAAAGATTTCAAAAACTATAAGAGGATCAAGTGGTTTTGGATTCGATCCGATCTTTCTTCCTGATGCACATCCAAATAAGACCTTTGCAGAATTAACCACAAAAGAGAAAAATAGAATTTCTCATAGAGGAATAGCCTGGAATAAGTTTATAAAATTTTTGAGAGAAAATAAATAAGAAATTATTTTATAATTAACAGATTATAAATAAAAAGTTATTCTAACAATAGTCATAATAGTGGAATAAATAAATTTATAAAAATCACCTTAAAAAAGAGAAAGAAAATAGAGAAATTGAAACCTTAAAAGATTAATCCTTGAAGGATATGAATTATTTAATTAAAAAAAAATGTCAAATTATGAATTAGAAAATGAATAATAGGAATAAAATAATAAATTGGGGAATTTTAGGATGTGGTAGGATAGCGTATATGTTTGCTGAAGGATTAAATACACTTCATAATGCAAAATTAGAAGCTGTTGCTTCAAAAACACAAAATAAAGCTGAGAGTTTTGGTAAAAGGTTTGGTGTAAAAAATATATATAATAATTATGAAGAATTAGTGGAAAATCCTGCAGTAAATATAATATATATTGCTACTACTCATAATTTCCATTATGAAAATGTAATTCTCTGTTTAAATCATGAAAAACCAGTCCTCTGCGAAAAACCTTTTACTTTGAATGCAGTCCAAGCTGAAAATATAATTAAGATTGCCCAAAACAAAAAAATATTTTTAATGGAAGCAATGTGGACAAGATTTTTACCCTGTATTGTTAAGTTAAATGAATTGTTAGACATGAATGTTTTAGGGGAAATTCAACACTTTAAAGCTGACTTTGGGATTAAAAAGAAATTAGATCCTAAAGAAAGGTTTTTTAATATTGAATTAGGTGGTGGGGCATTACTTGATCTAGGCGTTTATCCTATTTCATTAGCAAGAATGATATATAAACAATCTCCTTCAAGAATTATGAGTAGTGCATACATAGGAGAAACTGGAGTGGATGAAAAGTCTTGTTATCTATTTGAGTATGAAAACGGACAAACCGCTATGCTCTCTTCCTCAAATAGGCTGATAATGCCGCATAATGCTTCTATATTTGGAACTAAAGGATATATTGAGATTCCTAATTTTTATCATCCCTCAAAAATGATTTTAAAATT
>JAHPZJ010000019.1:0-2270 GCA_019058245.1 Promethearchaeota archaeon
TATCATATGAAAATAAGAAAGAAGGTTATTTAGTTGGATATTTAAGGTTAAGAAAACCTTCTGAATTTGCACACAGACCTGAATTGAATGATGGAAAAACAATAGTTGTAAGGGAAATTAAAGTTGTAGGTGAATTAGTCCCAAAAGCTATGAAACCAAATTATTTTTCTCAAATTCAACACCGAGGATTTGGAAAACTTTTAATGAAAAATGCTGAAAAAATATCATCTGAAGATTATAACTCTAAAAAACTAGCTGTAATTAGTGGTCTTGGAGTAAAAGACTGGTTTTATAATTTAGGATATAAACCAGACGGTGTATATGTATCTAAAAGGCTTAAATTATAAAATATAAAGGTTTCTCCAATTTATTTGGTAAGTTTGGACCTTTAGTAAAATAAGACTATTAAAAAACTTTGTTAAAATTGAAAAAAAAATTATCTTTTTGGATCTTTTTATAAATTTGTAGGAATATATATTTGACAAAAATCAATAAAATATGAATAAAAATGCCTCCACAAAAACCACTATCGAAAAAGAAAATAACTCAACAAACAATTTCCATCTCTCCAGCACTTAAAGATAAAATCGAAAAATATGTAAATGAAAATAATGTAAAGAATCCAAATGATAAGAGATTTAAGAGCATTTCTGCTTTTTATAATTATGTTCTGGAGAAAACTATGGAGTGTTTTGAACAAGGAAAAACACTTGATGACTTTGAAACCTTAGTTGATAAAGAAATTAAGGATTTCTTTGATAATATAACATTTAATGCCATAATTCCTTATTACGAAAATGCCGTAAAAACTAATCGATATACAACCCCTACATTTGAAAAAATTCCTTTTTTTTACCTAACACTAAGAAAAATGTATCTAACTCAAATGGATCCTTATGATTTTAGAAGCATAAAAAATATATTTAATCGGGTGAGAAACTATATATTTTCACAAAATATTACTAAAAGATTTAATTTAGATATTTTCACTGGAAAGAATAGAAAGGACTATTCTGGAGTATTTGAATATGCTGGATTTTATGAAAACTTAACTTTTGAAAATTGTAAATATAATGCAGCACTTTTTGGATTATTAGGTGTGAAAATTACTAACTTCTTATATTCAAAAAAAAATAAATATTTCAGGTTCGATTTAAGGACTACGGATTTATTTTTTAGAAATGAATTATTAAAGAAAGAGAGATTAACACTAATTAATCATAATCTCTCTTACTTATTGAATTATCTTAAAATTATTGATGATAAAGATTATTATTTATGGATGAAATTGGCTAATGATAAGCAAGTAATTATTTCCTTCAACAAAGAAGAAACTCAAAATGAATGGGTAAATTTAATTGAACAAGAAATTGAAAAATCAGGGGATAAAGAGGAATATATTCTTAATATCCTAAAGTTATTTGAAAAATTACATTGGATTAAAATTCAAAGTGAAAAAGATCTTAATTTTGTAATCAGATTATCAAAATCGAAATTCTCACAAGAAAAAGAATTCTTATTAGATACTCTCTCAAAAAAATCAGAAATTTCACATGAAAATGGGATATATTACTTGAAAAAAATAGATTCCTAAATTTATTTACTACATTTTTATTGAGATGATAAAAAAAAGAGGATCTCGCTCCTCCTTAATCCCAAAATTTACCCCCTAGTATTAGCTTTATGGTAAGTTTTTCCTGTCATCTCCCAAAGTTATATCGAGAAAAATTACCCAAATATAACATTTTCCGAGTATATTTAAAGCTTAATATTAACTTTTTTTTCTCAAGATTTTAATATTAGAAAAGCCCAAAAACAAAATATGAGAATAAAGTGATTATAAAGAACTAATTTAAAGAAATTGTATCTTTTAAAAGAATAAGAAATCATAAATTTTTTTTCTAATATGGTAAAAGGCAAAGCTTATAATACTTTTCAACTAATAGTTTTTTATAAATAAAATCAAACTAGAATAAATTATGACTTCAAAAAAATATCTATCTATGAAAAAAACCTCTCAACAAACAATTTCTATATCTCCAGCTCTTAAGGATTGGATAAAAAGATATGTAAATGTTGAACATAGAAAAAAACCTGATGATGAGAGATTTAAAAGTGTATCGGCTTTCTATAATTATATAATGGAAAACGTATTAACATTATTCGAAAAAGGCAAGACATTAGATGATTTTGCTCAAGTGGAAGATAAAAAATTAAAAGATTTCTTTGAACCATTTACTTTTCGTGCTACTATACCACTTTATGAAATG
>JAHPZJ010000019.1:2370-112256 GCA_019058245.1 Promethearchaeota archaeon
CATAGAAATTTACATTATGAGAATTGTAAATATTTTGCAGCTATATTTGGAATGCTTGGAATAAAGATAACTGATATAATTTACTCTCCTATAGAATATTATTGTAGAATGGATTTATTAGAAACAGATCTTCTGTTCAAAAAAGAATTAGTTAAAAAGGAAAGATTAAAGCTTTTAAAGGAAAATGTTGATTTTTTAATTAACTTAAATAGAATGCTTGATGATAAAGATATGTACTTATGGATTAATTTAGCAGAGGATAATGATTTATTCATTAGTATTAAAAATGAAAAAGTTTTTAACAAACTGATTAATAGAGTAGAAAATGATTTGCGAAAATTTGGTTCTGGTGAAGATTTTCTCAATAAAGTTTTGAAATTCTTTCATAAACTACATTGGATTAAAATCGAAAATTTGAAGACTTTATCTTTTCAAATAGAGCAGTCAATTGAAAAAGATCCTGAAAAAAGGCAACTACTCTTAGATTATCTCTCACAATATAAGAATATTTCTCGAATCGAAAAAACCTATATTTTAAATTAAAGATAGATGGATAGATTAACAACTAAATTTAAATTAATAACAATCAAAGCTGACATTTCTTCAAGATACTGCCATAAAACAGTGTAGAAAGCCCTCTTGATAAAATAATTATTAAACTTTTAATTCACCTTATCTTACAATATCCCAAACCTTTTTTGAAAATAAGAATAAGAATTATTACTTCACTATTTATAGTATTGGATAATCATTAAAAATAAAATTTGATTGAGTATGACTCAACAATATGATTATGAAAAATTAGGTCTTAAATGTGGATTAGAGATCCATCAACAACTTGATACCAAAAAAAAGTTGTTTTGTAGATGTCCTGCTATACTTCAAGGAACTCGGGAGCCAGATTTTACTATTAGTCGAGAAATGAGACCTGTATTAGGAGAAATGGGCACTTATGATCAAGCAATGCTTACAGAATATGAAAAGGGAATGGGAATTACATACGAAGGCTATAATGATGTTGTATGTACTTATGAACTTGATGATACACCTCCTTTTTCATGTAATAATGAAGCGAGAAGGATAGCATTACAAATTGCTACACTTTTAAATGCTAATATTATCGAAGAAATGCATGTGTGCCGAAAAAATTATTTGGATGGAAGTGTTCCGTGTGGTTTTCAGAGAACAATGATTTTAGGTACCGAAGGTTATTTGACTTTAGAAAGTGGTAAAAAAATTCGGATAGATATATTAAGTTTGGAGGAAGAAGCTGCTAGAAAAATTAAAACAGAAAATAAAATAAATTACTTTCGATTAGATCGATTAGGAATTCCATTAATTGAAGTAACTACTAAACCTGACATAAATAATCCCGAGGAGTGTCGAGAGTGTGCTGAAAGAATAGGATTACTCTTATGGTCAACAAAAGTTAAAAAAGTTCTCGGATCGATTAGACAAGATGTTAATGTAAGTATTGAAGCAGGAACTAGAATTGAGATTAAAGGAGTTCAAAAATTAGGTTGGATCCCACTCTTAATTAATCATGAAATTTCACGTCAATTAAATCTCCTTGTTATAAAAGAAGAACTTCGAAGAAGAAAGTTAAATGAGAACAATATTCAAAATAAGCCAATTGATTTATCAAATTCATTAAAAAATATTAAATCCTCATTTTTAGCTAAAGGTATTAAATCAGGAAAAAAAATATATGGAATAAATTTCAGTGGATTTAAAGAATTATTTGGGAAAGAATTAATGGAAGATTATAGATTTGGAACGGAAATTAGTAGTAAAGTAAAACTAATCTCAGGACTAAAAGGAATTATTCATTCCGATGAAGAACTGATAAAATATAATCTATCTAATGAAGATATTAATATAATTAAAGAGAAATTAGGCACAAAGGAAAAAGATTGCTTTATATTAGTATTAGGCACAAAAAATGAATGTATTAAAGCCATGGATGTTATAATTACAAGAGTTAAATTTGCTTTTAAAGGTGTACCACCGGAGACTAGAAGGGCTTTAGAAAATGGAAATACTGAATTTTTAAGAGAACTTCACGGAGGTGCAAGATTGTATCCCGATACAGATTCAGAACCTATTTTTAATTACGAAGAAGAACTCAATGAAATTAAAAAGTCTCTTCCAGAGTATCCGTGGATAACTATAAAACAATATTCTGAAAAATATAAAACTGAAGAAAGAATAATAAAAGACTTAATATTTACAGGGAAAATAGACTTATTCGATAAATTAATAAAATTATATCCAAATAATCCCTCGTTAATCTTTACTACTCTATTAGAAACTACGACCGCTTTAAGAAGAGAAGAAAAAAACATAGAAAATATAACTGATGATGATTATGTTGAAATCTTTTCTCTCTTGAAAAAAAAAGAAATTAGTAAAGAGGCTATTGAAGAATTAATGAGTATTAAAGCTGATTCTCCAGAACTTTCTATTAATCAGATTAAGAAGAAATTGAAAATCGAAAGTATTTCTATAAGTGAACTCAATAGCTTTATAGATGAAATTGTTAAAAAAAACCTCAAATTAATAAAAGAAAAAGAAATGAGAGCAAAAGGACCATTAATGGGAGAAGTTATGAAAAAAGTAAGGGGAAAAATTGATGGTGCTGTAGTTTCTAAAGAACTTGAAAATTCTATAAAAAAAACATTAAAGGAGATGAAATAAATGATTGAAAAACTTAAAGGCTATAGAGAAGAAGGTAAAGAACTCCTTGAAAAAAATCAAATAGAAATTTGGGATATTGTCCAAATAAAAACAAGAAAAACTCAATATGAGGGAATAGTATTACCTAGAATTGAACATTCCGCCCCAAATTTCATTAACATTAAATTAGAAAACAATTACAATATAGGAGTAAAGGTTTCTGAAATTTTGGAAATTAATAAGATTGGAAAGAAAGAAGCTTCCTATAAAATACCTGAAAAAGATTTCCCACATAACAAAGCTCTTCCGATCCTAAAATTGTTTGGTACAGGGGGTACTATAGCCTCACGATTAGATTATACTACTGGAGCCGTAATTCCTTCGTTTACCCCTGGAGAATTATTCAGTGCGGTCCCAGAATTAGCAGAAATATGTAATCTGGAATGTGAAATTGTATTTGAAATTCTTTCAGAAAATATGAAACCTCATAACTGGCAAAAACTCGCAGAAAAAGTCAAGGATGCAGCAAATTCAGGGATCGATGGTGTTGTTATTGGTCATGGAACCGACACAATGTCATATACCAGCACTGCACTCTCTTTCATGTTAAAAGATTTATCTATTCCAGTAGTTTTAGTAGGAAGCCAAAGAAGTTCTGATAGACCTTCTTCCGATGCTGCTTTAAACCTAATTAATGCCGCTGTAGTAGCAAGTTCTGATATTGCAGAAGTAGTACTTACAATGTTAGGATCTCCTTCTCATGAGTATGGTTTAATTCATCGAGGAACTCTAGTAAGAAAAATGCATTCTTCTGTCAGACACACTTTTAGGACTATTGATAGTATACCTTTAGGTTTAGTTCAAAACAGAAAAATAAAGATGTTTACTACAGATTATAGAAAAAAATCAAAAAAATCAACTCAAACATTTCCTAATTTTGAAAGTAAAATTGCTCTTGTGTATTCATACCCAGGAAATGATAATAAATTAATTAATTTTTATATAGACAAGGGATATAAAGGAATTGTACTTATTGGAACGGGATTAGGACATGTCTCCACTAATTTATATGAATCAATTGAAAGAGCTATTCAAGAAGGTATAACAGTCCTTATGACGACTCAAACACTCCATGGATTTATAGGAATGAATGTCTATTCCACCGGGAGAGAATTGTTAAATATGGGCGTGATTCCAGGCAAAAATTTATTACCAGAAGTAGCATATGTAAAACTTGGATGGGTACTAGGACAAACGTCCAATCCTGAAGAAATTAAACATCTAATAAACAAAAATATTGCTGGTGAATTCTTAGAAAGAGAAATTCCTATAGCATTCAATTACAATATCGATGAATTGTTGAAAAATAAGAAGCTATAAAATATTGGTTTTAATTGGTTTTGAGCAATACCTCTTATTTTTTAATTCTTTATTAAAAATCAATTAAAAAGATAAAAAATTTAAGCTTTCAATAATTTAAGTTTATATCCAGAGATTATCGTGAAGTAAATGGGAAAACGAATATTAGCCCAAAGAAAAGGAAGAGGCGTTCTTGGATTTAGATCTCCAAGTCATCGACATGTAGGACAAGTAAAATATCGCCCATTCAAGAAAAATGAGAAATTATTTAAATTTAAGGTATTAGATCTCATCCATTCTCCAGGAAGAGGTGCTCCAATAGCCAAAATTCAATATGATGATAATACAAAAGGTTTATGGTTACCTCCAGAAGGAGTTTTTGTAGGTCAAGAATTTATCCAATCCAAAACGGGATATGGACAATCAATAGAAGTTGGAAATGTCCTACCTTTAAAAAAAATGCCTTTAGGAACTCTAGTCTTTAATGTAGAGTCAACTCCTGGCGATGGAGGTAAATTTTCTCGAGCTTCTGGTGTTACTGCGATTGTAAGGAACAGATCTGGCAACAAAGTTGAGCTTCTCTTTCGTTCCAAAAAGACCAAATGGATTCATCAGGACTGTTTGGCTACTATTGGTGTGGTTGCAGGAGGAGGACGCACAGATAAACCTTTTCTTAAAGCAGGTAATAAATTCCATTTTGTAAAATCTAAAGCAAAAAAGTGGCCTGTAGTTCGTGGTGTTGCTATGGTTGCTGCATCTCATCCATACGGAGGGGGAGCCAAACAATCTCCTCACAAACCAACAACAACCAGCAGAAATGCTCCCCCAGGAAGGAAAGTTGGTCAAATAGCAGCAAGAAGAACTGGACATCAAAACTAAATATACAAGAACAAAAATGTCTTGATATTTTATTCAAAAATCTGATTCTTATATCTTTATTAATCCCAGTGATAATAAATAAATTTGAACCAATTATATCTCTTATCTGATAATTGACTTTCTAAATCTTTAAGGTTTATTGGGAATTCATAATCTTTCCCAAATAAATATGAATTTACATAAATTCTATTCTCTCTTATAGAAATTCGAATTTTTGTAATATAAATACTTATGTAATAATCATTATAATATTGATTATAATTATTTGTCAAATCAATGAGGATTTGAATGAATGTTGTCAACCGCTTAAAAGTATCTATTGATGTTATATCATATTCATTTAAAATAAAATTAGAAAGATCCGAATATCTTTTTTGTAATCTTTGAAATAGTTTTAATTGTGGCTCATCTTTAAATTTACTGATATAACTTAATTTTATCAGGAATTTATTGATCAAAGGATAAAGGTCCGGTCTTGATTTCAGAATTCTATTTTTAATCAAAATGAGACTCTCTGAGTTAATTAATTCAAAAAAATCGGAATATCTTCGAATAAGATCTAAGATCTCAAAAGCTACTTTGACTTCTTGAACTTTCCCATTTATTTGTTTTTCAAATCGTTTTTGAGATTTTTCTAAATCTTTATTAGATAAGACGTCTCCAAATAAATTTAGTTGTTTTAAACTTTTTAACGATTTTTTTTCTCTACTTGGTTTTTCTACTTTTTCCTTTACATTTCTTCTTAGTACAGATTTTTCATAGAGTAAAGAATGTGATCGTTGATAAGGATATTTAGTAATTAATTGAGTTTTAATAGATGATATGATTTCGAGTGGTTTAAGAAGTTCATTTAATTTTTTAAATAACCAATCGAGATATTCTATTTCATTTTGAATCCGAAATTCTCCATTATTAGTAATTTCCACAGTAGGGATCAACATGCTGTAACATTCTTCCTCACTCCTCTCTCCCGCTGGTGTATCTTTAATCAAGTGAAATGATTCATCAATATAACAATAGAGTTTTTCGAGATCTTTAAAAAAAGAGTAAAATAGATTTATAAGATATCCAGGTTTGTCGATAAAATCTTTTTTAATATCAATTGTAAATAAATCTTGATAAATTCCTCACTTAAAATGTTTTCAAGTAAAAATCCATCATTTATTAAAATATTCAGAAGAGAAGATAATTGTTGTACCAAAAGGGTTAACCTTTTTAACTCAATCTTTTTAATGACTTGTTCTAGTACCATTCTCATATCTCGTGTAAGATATGAATATCTATGGTCCAATCCAAATAAGTAATTAAATGATAATAAAATATCTTCTTTCTCAAATTTAACTTCATATATCATATACTAGATTTTTTCTTCATCTTAAGTAATTATAACTTATAATGTTTTTATCTCTTATAATTTCGCTCCTCCTCCATATGGGTGGGAAGAATTATTACAAAGATTTATTAAACTATTATTTTAAGAAAAATTAACAGATTGTACCCCCCAACCCTGGGATCTTGAAAAAATAGAAAAAGGAAAAAAACCTAGCTTAATTTAAATTAGCATTAAAATGCAAACATCTTTTATTAGATATTCCGCGGGATGAAATGAATACTTGATAGTGTGATTGAAGGAAGGAGAAAATGAACACTTCTATCTTAATTGAGGGAAAAATATCAGTAGAGACAGTTCTACACTCAAAATATCGTAAGGTATTGACTTTATTTTATGATGTTGCCAAACTCCAGAGAAAAAGGAGTAGTAAACAATCAAAATCCGTCAAGCGAATTATTGAGTTAGTAAAATCTAGAGACATCAAGATTGAAGCAGTGGATAGCAAATGGTTTGAAAAAAATGTAAAAGGGAAGACTCATGGAGGAATTGCTGCTCTAATAAGCGAAAGAACCTACCAAAAAATACACGAACTCTTGAAATCGAAACCACGCATATACTTTTATTTAGATGGTATTGAAGACCCATATAATCTTGGTTATACAATACGGTCGTTATTTGCTGCGGGAATAAATGGTATCCTAATGAGAAAGAGAGATTGGCATGAAGTGGAGTCGCTTATTATTAAATCCTCAGCTGGCACTTCAGAATTAATGCCGATAGTATTAGTCGAAGATCTGATTGCAACATTAGACATATTCAAATCTAATAATTACACCATAGCTTGTACTGATAAAGATAACGGTCAATCATTATATAAAAGTAGCTTAAAACCTCCTTTGTTTATTGTAATTGGAGGCGAAAAAAGAGGGATTAATCGCACTTTATTAGATAAATCAGATGTAACTATTACAATACCCTATAAGCGAGAATTTACTGGATCTCTCCCGCTTCATTCAGCCGCAACTATAATTGGGTTTGAAATTCTAAGACAACAACAATATGATACACCTAAATAAATAGATCAAGAATCTTGATTAAAAAACAAGAACTTAATTTTTGGACTTGTTATCACTGCAGTACTGAAGTGGATATGGATTCTATTTATTCCGTGAATGTGGTGTGAATCAGGATTTGGATTCAATATTTTGTCATAAATGCGGATTTCGACTTAAAAAATATGAATAAGAAAAGAAAATTTTAGAAATTGATTCCCCCAACCCTGGAATATTGAAAAAATGGAAAATGGAAAAAAAACTTTAGCTTAATTCAAATTAGCGTTAAAATTAAACGTTATATTATGCAAAAATTCTTTATATCGTGAACGAAGTGTTACTTCAGTGACTCCTATTACTTTTGATATATCTTTTTGGCTTACCTTTTGATTTTTTAGTTTAGATACTAAATAAATAGAACCTGCAACTAACCCTTTTGGGTCTTTACCGCAAATAGAAGTGTTTTCAATGAAATTTTGCAACACTTTTATTGCCTCTTTCTCTACATTAATCGACAACCCTAAATCAGCGCAGTAGCGTGGAATAAGGGACACAGGATCAATATGAGGTGATTTTAAGTTCAATTCTCTTACTAAAATCTTATAGCATTTCTTTACGATATTATCATTTATTGAAGCCTCATCTAAGATTTCTTGAAGAGTAATAGGAACTTTTTCCTGTTTACATACATAGTATGCACAGGCTGCAATCATACCATTTATAGATCTGCCCCTTAAGAGATTCTTTTTAAACACTTCTTTATAAAGTCTGACAGCAGATTTCTTTACACGCTCAGGAAAATTAAGATTGCTTCCGATCCTCTTTAATTCGGTTATGGCAATTAACATATTACGTTTTTCCCAAGATAAGTGAGTATTCCATTTTGCTGCTCTTCTTAAGTCGGGATTTTTAATTTTTGTTCTATCTATTATTGTGCTCAAACCAATATCAGGCATTAAAATTGAAATAGGACATCCCGTTCGTTCCTTTTTATCCTTCTCTTGTTTTGAATAAGCCCTTATACCACTGTGAGATACATCAACAGCTTTTTCAGATACAACTAAACCACAATGCTGACATACAATCTCCCCTCTTTGATGAACATCTATTGTTGATCCACCACATTCAGGACAAAAACCTGTTTGTGGTTCTACTTCTACAACCATAAATCATAACCCTTCCTATTATTTAATATTTTTAGACTTTTTTACACACACAATAAAGTTGTTTGTTGTAAAAAAACTTTTTTGTTATTATAAATATAAATCATATACTCATATTTAAATCTTATTGTTGTAAAAAATTGTTTAAATATTGGTTTTGTTTGTATAAAAACTCATCTAGACAAAGCTTTTGTTATACTATATTTTAGTACAAAATGTTAATATGTTAATTTAAAATTGATATATTATCCACATTATATTCTTTTTGAATTTATTTTACAACAAATTATTTATCATCGTAATACTTTGTAGGATTTTAAAAAATTGTAAGAAATCCCATTTTTTCATACACAAATATTACATATACAAAATTAATTTTGATTTTTTGTGTACAAATTGATCTTCAAACGGACAATTATCAAATAAAAAAACGTTAAATAATAGTTCTTTTATTTTGTTTTTATATAAAAACTAGTTAGGATTAGGTTGTACAAAAATTAGTCCTCTTAAAAACCCAGATGAAAATGGCTACAATGGCGATAAAGAGGGATCTTATCTCGATAAAAATGAAAACTCTTCAGAAAAAACAGAGGAAATGAAAAAATATGAGAAAGAGACAGGTCGTTATGCTATCTGGCGGGGAATAATAACTGAAGGATTTAGAAGGTGGCAAAAAGGCGAAAAAGTATATCAAAGAGATAAGGAACGTATCTCATTATACGTTTCTGAACAAACTAAATCAAAATGGTTAAACTATACTAAAAATAATGGAGAATTATCTATCTCTAAGCTAATAAGAGAAGCGGTTTCATCATTTATAGAAACTAATTCTAATAATCCTGCATATAGGTTATCAAAATTAAACCCTCAAACAATTTCAAATATTTCGCACACTTTAAAAGAGCCATTAACTTCGATAAAAGGGTATTCTCAGCTACTACTCGAGAATTACAAGGAAAAATTAAATGATCAGGTATTAGAAACAGTAAGAAATATTTTTGAACAGAGTATTCTTCTTGAAAAGAAAATAATAAATATTTTAGATAATATAAAAGTGGAATCGGAATACGATGTGTTATTAATAGAAGATGATCTCGCAACTATTCGATTAATAACTAGCTATTTTGAGAGTAAAGGATTTAAATGTAAAGGAGTAGTAAGTGGTTCAAAAGGTTTGGAGGAATTAGGGAATACAATTCCAAAACTAATTTTGTTAGATATAATCTTACCTGATCTTAGTGGGTATGATATCTGTAAAACAATTAAATCTGATAAGGAATGGGCTCAAATTCCAATTTTCTTTCTAACAGCTATAGCTGGAAGTGAAGTTGAAAAGAACTTAATTGATACGAAAGCAGATGGGTATATTTTAAAACCCTTTAATTTTTCTGATTTTGAAATAATTTTTAAGATCTTAAATAAAAGCTAGTTAAATAATTTCTTCCTTTGACTCCTTTAGATTTTATAAAACATCATAATCTAATTTATATTATTCCTTTCAAAACACCACTTTCGGTAAGATAATATCTTCATAATAAAAAAGATTTATAAATGGATAAAAAATTACACAATATTGATATAATTGTAAAAAAAAGATATATCCAAACAGATTTTTATAAAATTAGGAAAAAGGATGAAATCTAATATAAAACTATTGAAACATTTTTGCATATAATTAGGGTTAATTGATTGGATCTTTACACAAAATGTAGTATTTGATAAAAAAAGGGGATGATAAATATTTCAAAAGACTCAAAAACGAAAAAAGATACAAATAAAAAGCAATTGGATGATAATTCTGAAAGAAAAAGTATGACTGATAAGGAAATCGCTAATCTTGATTTAGAGAGTAAAGAAACCAAGCAATTAATGGAAGAATACCAAGAGGAAACCGATAAATATGCAATTTGGCGTGGATCTATTACAGAAGGATTTAAAAAGTGGTTAAAAGGTGAAAAAATTTATGATAGAGACAAAGAAAGAATCTCCTTATATGTATCCGAAGAAACAAAGCAGGATTGGCAAAATTTTAAAGAAGCAAATGATTATCCTACGATTTCAGCTTTAATCAGGGAGAGTGTTGACAATTATATTGAACAAAAATCTGATCTTTTTGGGGAAGGATTACGTAAAATGGATGATAAAACAATTTCGAACATTTCTCACGCCTTGAAAGAACCCTTAACAACCATTAAGGGATTTAGTCAACTTCTTTTAGAAAATTATAATGAAGAATTAGATGAAGAAATTCTATCTACTATTAAAAATATTTTTGATCAGAGTCTACTTCTTGAAAATAAAATAATTAATATTTTGGATAACATTGCTGTTGGAGAGCCGCACTCTCAATATGATATATTATTAATTGAGGATGATTTAGCAACTATCAGGTTACTTACAAGTTACTTCGAAAGTAAGGGTTATAAATGCAAAGGCGTGGTCAGTGGAACAAAAGGTATAGAAGAGTTAAGAGGCGGTATTCCAAAGCTTATTTTATTAGATATCATCTTGCCTGATATTTCTGGCTATGAAATCTGCCGAATGATAAAAGATCATAAAATATATAAAGAAGTACCTGTGTATTTATTAACTGCGATTCCAGGCTCTGAAGTAGAGAAGAAAATAGGTGAAACTCGTGCTGATGGATATATTTTAAAACCATTTGATTTTTCAGATTTTGAAGTTGTTTTTCACTATCTATGACTTTTTTTACGATTAAATATAGGTTTCTTAATTTTCTTAAAAAATAACGGGCTATGAGGGAATTTCGCTTTCATTATTTTTTAATGAGCGTTTCGAACCCCCGACCTGCCGGTTAAGAGCCGGTTGCGCTACCTGCCTGCGCCAATAGCCCATTTAATAAGCTATTTCTTAACGATTGAAACCTATAAAACGCAGATGGAGGGACTCGAACCCCCGAGCGCTCACGCGCACCGGCTTACTCGGGTATTAAAAACTCTCAAGGCCGGCGTCTTACCAGCTAGGCTACATCTGCTCTTGTTTGATATTCTATTAAAATTTCTTAAATCGTAATTAATGGCTATTAAATTAGAGTATATTCTATAAAATAAATTTTTTTCATTTTCTAATGCTTTTAAACTAATTTTTTATAATAGATAAAGAAAACTATAAATTTTATGCTACATTGACATCTAGTTGAGTTGGTGAAGAAATGAGCGGGGCAAAGGATTTTCGTTATTTAATACCTGAAAGTTTATTCAAAGAGATTACTCAAAAAGCCGCAGAAGAGTATCCTATGATTGTTCATGGATGGTTGTTTGCCGATCGTAAAGAGAATTTTGGAATCTGTACAAAATTCATTATGAACACTGATTTAAGAAAAAATAAAGTTCATGTCAAACCAAGAAGTTGGATGCGGTATAAAAAATCTAAAATCTATAATATGCGTAAGTTTAAAGCCGAAATCGGAGTGGATATTGTCTGGATGTGGCACAGCCATCCTAGCGGTAATGAAAAACTTCACACCATTGATAAAAGAATATTAAAATATTTATCGAATGGGGTTATGATCATCGTAGTACCTGAGGTACCAGATAAAACACCTGAACAAAAAGCCCATCTTGTAGGTTGGTATTACGATAAACGGTATACAAAAAAACCAATTATCGAAAAAATGGTTTTTGAGATAATTTCTGAATAGAAAGTATTTTTTTAAATAATATATTTTCTTTTTCTATTATTTTTTTTATGGTTTATAAAAAAATATTAAAATTTTAAAGTGTTATATTGAAATTGTATCACATTAAATTTTAATATTAGATTATATTTACGAGCAATCGTCGCTTAGCCTGGTAGAGCGCCGGTCTGCTAAACCGGTGTCCAATGGATTCGTGGGTTCAAATCCCACCGATTGCGCTCATATTATCTGATGAGGATTTTAAATATTTGGTTTTTTAAACAAAAATTAATAAAGAAAAAATAAAATTATTGATTCACATAAATTTTATGTATTTATATCCTTTATCTTCAAGAATTTTAGTTAATAAAACTTTAAATACAAATTCTACATTTTCTCCTGTTTTTGATGAACATTCAAGATATTTATAGAAATTATATGATTTCATTATGTCTAACACGTCATCTTTTTTACAAACTCTTTGTTGTTCAAGGTCTAGTTTACCACCAACCATTATCAGAGGTATATGTCTAACTGTCTTCCCATATTCTGGAAGCCAATCATTTAAAGCAATTAAACTGTTATGATTAGTAAGATCAAACATAAAAATTGCTCCAACTGAACCTCGAGCATAACTTGATATCAGGAATTTAAACCTCTTCTGACCACCAAAATCCCATATGTGAAGTGTTATTTTTCCATTCTCCAACTCTAAGTCTTTAATATGTACTGATGCCCCAAGAGTCGCTTGCATATTTTCATAAAATTTATTTGTCATATAACGATTTACCAATGTTGTCTTTCCAACATTTTTATCCCCGAAAATACAAATCTTGTATGATAATCTTAGACCTTCTTGTCTAATTCCTTCCATTTTTTAGATAACTATATTTGTTTTTATTCTTTAATAATTTTTGAGACGGTTAATGAACCATTGAATATAATATTTTACTTGAATATATCAATTCAAGAAGCTCGTAATTAAAAAAATCCTCGCACTTTTTCTTTATATGTTTAGTTTAATCATTTTTTTAGAAGTTTGAAAGCAAATGGATATTCCATTCAAAAAGTTAGTCCTATTATTGGCTCTGGCATGAAAGATCCTTTATATAAAGGTGATGTTGTGAATCTCAAGAATTTTGAAGCATTATAGAATATAAATAAAAAATATTCAAATAAAGAAATCCCGTATTCTTATTAAGATGCTCAAAAAAGTTAACAAGAATTTTCTTATACAAAAATTTTAATTGTATTTATAACTAAACCTATTTGTAAGTTTATTAAATTGGGCCAGTGGTCTAGTGGTTATGGTTCAATTTTTTAAAAAAATTGAATAATAGACGTCGCGCTAATTTAATATTAAATATATTAAATCGCGAATACACCGCGAAGGTCGGGAGTTCAATTAGAAAAAAAATTTCTTTTTTTCTTGAAATCCTCTCCTGGCCCACCATTTTTTTCATTCTATTAGAGTATTTGTTTTATCTTTTTTGGTCTAATTGCACTTAATTTACAATTCGTAAGTCTATTTCCTATATGAGAAATAATTCCAGGTGCATCAGATCCCTCTTTTAGTAACACTATATTCTCTAAAAATCCAAATCTCTTTACAGTTATAATGTCTCTAAAATGACCTTTTCTGGTTATTATTTTCTTAAATTGACCTTTTGTTTCTCCACTTAAAAATACACCTTCGATATTTTCTTCTAAGATTTTTTTATAAAATTGAAGAGTTTTTGGAGCAATTTCCCCTAATAATTTATTGTTTATTGTATCTTTTTCAGTAATTTTAATATATACAGGAAAATGATCAATAAAATCATAGGCATTAATAATCTGTTTTAATGATCTCTCTTTTCCTTGACATAGTTGTTCTCGTAAGGTGTATAAATTTATTAGAACATCCGAATGTGGATTTACAATAGCACAATCAACAAACAAACCGAATCCAACTTTCCCTACATCAACTAATGATCCCCTATATTCCTTTCCAACCTTAATATCTCTAAATTCATTAACGGTACCAATCTCTTTCTTTAATAGATTATATACAAATCCTTCTTCTGGACCTGTGATTGTAATTTCGAATCTTTTATCAAATTTTCTTAACTTCTTCACCTGTATTGAAGTCTCTGAAAAACCTTTAACATTTTCTTTCAAATATTTAAGATATCTAAGGTATATATCTTCTCTCTTTCCTTGATTTGAGACATTATAGATTTTGTCAAATAATACTAAATTTTGTACCATAAGAAAACATTAAAGTGTTGTTATCAATTAAAACTTAAGTATAGTAATGAGTTTTAAGAAAAATAGTTTTCTCTAAATCTATTTTTCTAAAAAGATTTATATTTAAAAATTTTTATCTTTCAATAAAATAAAAACAGATTTTTGCTTGAGATGGAGAATTATGGATGAACAAAGGTTTAATCAATTGGTAAATGCATTAAATGAGTATGAAGGTGTGGAGGAAGTTTTTCTTTTGAATGACGAAGGAGATATTGCCTTTAAGTCGGGAGATTTTCTTCTAACAAGCGAGGAAGCTAAAGCAATTTTAAACGCATGGAAATCGAAAGAACCCGCACTATCATTTCAGAATTATCGTTTCGCAATTCTAAAGAATGATGATATACAATTAGCTGCTAAAAATATCGGAGCGGGAAAAGGAAATATTATTGGTTCTATTACAAAAGAAGGAGATTACTTAGTAGCTCATACTAGAGATGAGGGTATGATATTGTTAGAATGGTCAATTTTTATTAATAAAGTTGCATGGTCATAATTTGCAATAAAAATAAGGTAAAAAACACAAATCCTTCATCTATTGTTTTTTCAACTACACTTCACCCTTTTTTTAAAATATTTAAACAAAATATTTATTTTAGTATTTATTACTACTGTTTAACTAACGTAAAATAATAATAAAAAAATAATATAAATAGATAAATATTAAAAACTTTTAAGGTGGATCTGAGTGTTCCAACAAGCTGGACGGGGCTATGATATGGCCATAACCCAATTCTCACCTGAAGGTCGGCTTTTTCAAGTTGAATATGCAATTGAAGCCGTCCGCCGAGGTACAACTGCAATTGTGTGTAGAAATAAGAATTCAGTTGTATTTGCAGTTGAAAAGAAAAGTTCTGAACTTCAAGATGATAGTACTGGTTCAGAAAAAATATTTAAAATAGATGATCATATTGGGGTGGCTATTGCCGGATTAACTGCAGATGCCCGAGTCTTAATCGATAGAGCGAGGGTTCAAGCCCAAGTAAATATATTAAATTATGATGAAAGAATCTCTGTTAAAGATAGTACACTAAATATATGTGAGTATAAACAGGTTTTCACCCAGAATGCAGGGGTAAGACCATTCGGTGTATCATTTTTGATTGCAGGTATAGATTCTAATGGACCTTCCTTATATTTAACAGACCCTTCTGGAGCGATGTGGTCATATTTCTCGTTCGCTATCGGTTCAGGAGCAACGGAAGCAAGGGCTTACCTTGAAGAACATTATAATGAGGATATAAGTGATGAAGAACTAAAATTATTACCTCTGAAAACATTAAAAGAAGTAATGGGTGATAATTTAAACAAAAATACTTATGATATAGCCTTTATATTGAAGGAGGATAAGACTTTTAGGCTATTAAATTTGGAAGAAAAGGAAGAATTATTAACTAAAATATAGTATCCTTAGGTAGTGATAATAAAGATAAAGGGAAACCCATTCATATTTATCTTATTACAATAAGACAAAACAACTGGAAAATATTAAGTCGAGATAATTCAATCAGTTAATTTGTGAAATATTTTTATGATTGATCGGGCAAGGATTGATTTGGGAGGATATATTGTCGGGCGTATTGAAAATTCAGGAAGAGTCTTTGAAATGTTAATGGATCCTGAGAAAGCTTGGGAAGCTAAAAAACTTATTCGTGAAGAAATTAATACTCGACTAAAAGAAGGAAAAGAAAAATCACGCCTTACCGCAGAAGATTTATTAAACGATCGGAAAATTGATTTAGAGCTTATTTTTGAGAGTTTTACCGTATTTGAAGACTTACGTAGAGGAAAAAAGGCAACAGATGGAGATATGGAAACCATTTTTAACACTACAGATGGAATAACAATTGCTGCTCATATTCTAATAGACGGAGATATAAACTGGACGAAAGCTCAAAGAGAAGAAGAGATGCAAAAGAAATTGAAACAAATAATTACTATTATCAGTAAAAATGCCATAAATCCTCAGAATAAAAAACCACATCCTTATCAACGAATAGAAAAAGCGATCGAAGAAGCAAATATAAAAATTGATTTGATGAGAAATGCTGAAGAACAAGTTGATGATGTTGTTAAAGGCATTCGAGCAATTATTCCAATTAGATTAGAACAAGTAGAGATGGCTATTAAGATTCCATCAGTATTTACAGCAAAGGGTTACAATATTGTTGCTCAATATGTTCAAATTAAAAAAGAAGAATGGCAATCTGATGGATCTTGGGTTTCAGTAGTAAGTTTACCTGCGGGATTACAGATGGAATTGATTGATAAATTAAATAAATTAACACATGGAAGAGTCCAGACTAAGATCTTAAAAGCTTAACCTAAAATTTTTTAACTATTTCTCGTTTATATTATTTTTTAATAGGTTAGGAGAAAAAGAAAATATTAGAAAATTTGTGAGTAGTATTATGGAAGAAGATGAAGAATCTGTAGAATCTGACGATGAAGAGTTCGAAGATTTTGAAGATAATGAAGAAAATATACGAGATGTTGTAGTGCCTGGAGAAACTATAACTGAGGATGTCAAAAACTATTTACCTGGAAGGGGAACGATATTAAATAAAGAAAAAAATAAAATTATCTCTTTAAACATCGGATTAAAGCAAATAAAAAAGAATTATATCAATGTAATTCCTCTTCGGGGATTTTATACTCCTCGTCCTGGAGATAAAGTTATTGCTTTAGTAGTTGATAAAAATCCTGTTAAATATAAATGTGATATTAATGCTAAAGATTTTGGTCAACTTAAACCTAAAAATACCATGAAAAAAGGTAGAACCAAAGGTTTCAGAGGAGGAGGGGGAACTTCTCGCGAGGAAATAAATACTGAAAAATTTGATATAGGAGATATATTAGTTGTAAAAATTCTTTCTGCAGATCGTTTAAATAAACCTGAATTAACTACGGTTGGGAAATATTTAGGAAAAAAAGTGGGAGGAATAGTAATTTCAATAGATCCCCCTAAAATTCCTAGAGTAATTGGCAGAGATGGATCAATGATTAAAATGTTAAAAAATTTAACTAACTGTAATATATTTGTTACTCAAAACGGGCGTATTTGGCTTAAAGGTGAAAATATTGCTCATGAAAGGTTGCTTATTGAATCAATTAAAAAAATTGCTTCGGAAGCTCATACTGTTGGTTTGACAGATAGAATGCAAGAGTATATAATAAATGAAAAAAAGAAAAGAGGTATTGAATAGATGCCATTAATAATTAAAGATGAATATCCAGAGAATTTATTTCGTGAAGATGGAAAAAGGCTTGATGGTAGAGATGTTAATGAATTAAGACCTATAAAAATGGAAGTAGGTGTAATAAAAAATGCAGATGGATCAGCATATCTAGAATGGGGAAATAATAAAATTTTCGCCACTGTTTATGGTCCCCGGGAAGTACATCCCCATCATCTAGCAAAACCAGATAAAGGAGTCTTGAGAGTTTTTTATAGAATGGCAACTTTTTCTGTTTTTGATAGAAAAAGACCTGCTCCTGGACGTCGTGAAAAAGAAATCTCTATGATTGTTGCAGATTGTATTGAACCTTTACTTTTTCTTGAGCTTTATCCTGGTACTAGTTTTGAAGTTTTTATTGAAGTTATTGACGCTGATGGTGGCACAAGATGTGCAAGTACTACAGTAGCAGCATTAGCTTTAGCTGATGCGGGTATACCTATGAAAAGTTTAGTATCAGCATTAGCTGTAGGAAAAATTGATGGGAAAAAGGTTGTTGATCTTTCTGGTATCGAAGATAAAGCTGGAGAGGCAGATTTTCCAATTGCCATTACCTGGTATAACGAGGAAATCTCATTATTACAATTTGATGGAGATATGGATTTAGAAGAGATGAATGAATTCCTAGATCTTGCAAAAAATGCATTAAAAGACGTACACCAAATTCAATTAGAAGCATTAAAAAGTAAATATATTAAGCTTCAAGAAGAAACAATTCAAACTAAAGAAAATAATGATAAAAAAGGTGATGAATAAAAATGATGGATGTTAGGCGAATAATATCAAAAATTGAAAGAGATTATATTGTATCTAATTTGAAGAAAGAAGAAAGAATTGATGGTAGAGGTCTTTGGGAATATCGTGAGTTTCAAATAAAGAGTGATACTATTACCTCAGCAGAAGGATCTGCGGATGTATCTTTAGGAGACACTAGAATTATAACTGGTTTAAAGTATGAAGTGGGCGAACCCTTTCCAGATCTACCTAATGAAGGGGTTTGTACGGTCATGGCAGAGTTATTACCTATCGCGTCTCCCCTATTTGAAAGAGGTCCTCCTGATGAACAATCAATTGAATTAGCAAGAGTAGTAGATAGAGGAATTCGTCATGCCGATTGCGTCCAAACTAAACAATTATGCATAAAAGAAAACGAAGCTGTTTATATTCTTTTTGTTGATATGTATGTAATTAATTATGCTGGTAATTTAATTGATGCAGGTGGAGTGGGTGCATTGACTACGTTAATTTCGGCCCATATACCTGAAGGCAAATGGAATGATGAAAAAAAAGTAACAGAGTGGACAGGAAAATATTTAACTGGAAAAACAATTGTGAAAGAATTACCTTTTGTAATGACATATGGAAAGATTGAAGATATTATCTTCCTAGATCCAAGTCTACCAGAAGAATTAGTGTGTGACGGAAAAATTTCGATATCAGTTACAGAAAATAAAATTACCTCAATTCAAAAGAGTGGATCTGCTACATTTAACATCGATGAAATAAAAATGTTAGGAAGTAAATCCTTGGAAATCGGTAAAAAATTAAGAAAAGAACTCAACTTGCTACAATATCTAAGTGAAATTAAATAAATTCATAAAATAATTTTTTTCTTACTTATTTTAGTTTTTTTATAAAAAAAATCTTCCCCATTTTTTATAAGGTAATTTAGAATAAAATCTGGAATAAAAAATATTATTGATGAGAGATTATACTGAATTAGTAAAATTTATAGTTTATCCAATTTTTTAGTGTAACATCAACTATTTATTTCTAATTTTGATTAAAATGGGAAAAACGAAGAAAGTTGGAATTACAGGGAAATATGGGGCTAGATATGGAAGTACCCTTCGGAAAAGAACACGTTTGATTTTAGAAAAAGAAAAAGGAGATATTAAATGCCCTAGATGTATAACTAAAGGATCAATCCATAGAATATCAACAGGTATTTGGTATTGCAGAAAATGTGATGCAAAGTTTACAGGTGGTGCGTATTTCATAGAAACTCCACGAGGGGCAGAATCTTTCAGAATAGCAAAAAGAAAGCAAAGAGAATTAGAAGTAATAGAAGAATAATGGAAAACACTAATTCTTTTTCAATAAAATCAATAGTTGAATTGCAATTCAAAAATAATAAGATAAGAGATATTTCTTATAATTCTTTTATACCAGAGATTAAAAAACTACAAACCAAACGTTCTGAGGTTTCTATTGAAAAAAAAAATAATAATGTTATAGTATTTAATATAAAATGTGATGATATTACAGCTTTTCGTGCTTCTATTAATGAAATCATTAGTTTTGGTAAAGTAATTGATAATACCTTAAAAATAGTTGATAATCTATAGAAAAAAATATAATCTTTTTAATATAAATTAAATCATAAGAAAATACATATAATTTAGTGAAATTTTAATGACAATTAATATAGATGACTTAAATGAGGAACAAAAAAAGAAATTAGTAAATTTCAATAATTTAAAACAATCGCTTGATTTTATTACTTCTCAAAGATTACAATTTGAAACCACCCTAAGAGATACAGAACTTGCAATTGAGGAATTAGAAAAAATAGAGCCAGAAACCCCTGTTTACAAAGCAATTGGTGGAATTTTAGTTAAAAGTGAAAAAAATAAGTTACTAGATGAGAAAAAGAGTCTAAAAGTCACATTAGAGATGCGATTGAAAACTCTAAAACAAAAAGAAGAACGTGTGAAAACTCAACTAGAAACAATGACTAAATCACTCCAAGCTGATTTTCAAAAATAATATTTGAAGAAATTTTCATGTTAAAATCAAAATTTGAAGATCTTATAACTTTTTTAGATAACAAAAAAATCATAATTTCTACTCACCATTTAGTAGACATTGATGGATTGGTCTCTTGTTTCACTCTAAAAATCTTTTTAAATCAATATTTAAAAAATAATGAGATCTGCATATATTTTTCAGAACTTTCTAAATCTGCAAAAAATTTTTTAAAGAACTTTTCTGCAAAATTTCCTGTATTTAATTTGTCATATAAAAAAAAATTCCATGGATCTAAAGCTGAAATATTATTAATATTAGATACAAATAATTTAGATCAGATTATGTTAGATGATGATTCAAATATTAATCTTCTAAAAATTCCTTATATCTTTATAGATCATCATTATTTTAAAGAAAAATCTGATAATAAAAATCTTAACATCACATCCTTAAATATAATATTTGAAGATTATTCTTCTACAGCTGAGATAATATTGCAGCTTTTTGAAACCTACAACATTCCACTAAATAATCCTTTGAAAATTCTTTTTATATCGGCTATATTAATAGATTCAGGTTTCTTTAAACATGGAGACAACAATACAATTCAAAATGTAGGTAAATTATTATGTGAAGATATACAATTTCAAGACATTCGCGCTCTTCTTAAAAATGACATTGATATATCCGAAAAAATAGCTAAAATAAAAGGTTTACAAAGGCTTGAACTAATTCGAGAAGGGAAGTATTTAATTGGTATAACTAATGTTAGTAGTTTTGGGGCAGCTGTAGCTTCAATGTTAATAACAATAGGATTTGATGTTTCAATTGTTATATCAAAAGAAAGCAAATTCTCTAGAATCAATACTCGTGCTAGAAAAAAGATTTGTGAAGAAACTGGATTAAACTTAGCAAAAATTTTAGAACAAATCTCCGAAAAATATGAAGGAAATGGTGGTGGTCATGACGGAGCAGCTTCTTTAACTATTGATAATGAATCGGACTATAATATCACTGAACTCGTTGAAAATATTAAAAAATATTTATAATCCAAGTTTTAAATAATTAAGAATTAAAGAAGAACAAAACTGTCTTTTGATTAAAACCTAACATGAATTTTGTCAAATTTGATAATTTTTATTATCGATATAAAGGAAATGAAGAATATGCCTTAAATAATATAAATTTAGATATTGAAGATAACAAATATAAATTTATTTTACTATGTGGAGAGACAGGATCAGGGAAAACTAGCTTAATTAGATGTATGAATGGTTTGATTCCACAGTTTTATGCTGGTTTTTATAAAGGAAAAGTCTTTATCAATGGAAATGATACAGTTGAGACTTCAATAGCAAATTTAAGTACTGATGTAGGAATAGTCTTTCAGAATCCAGAAAATCAACTAATATCAATGAATGTTGAAAATGAAATTGCATTTGGTTTAGAAAATTTAGGTGTTCCTCCAAAAGAAATTTCAAGAAAAATTAATGAAAGTGCATCTTTGACAGAAATTGAACATTTATTAGATAAAGCACCTTTTGAACTGAGTGGTGGAGAACAACAACGAGTTGCTATTGCTTCTATTTTGGTTTTAGAACCAAAAATGTTAATATTAGATGAACCCACTGCTTTATTAGATCCATATATGGCAAAAAAAATTATTAATTTGCTACAAGAGATAAAAGAAGATAAAAAAATAACGGTTTTAATAAGTGAACATCGTCTTGATTTAATCTTACCATTTACTGATCAATTGATTTTAATGAAGAATGGTAGTATAATTGAATATGATTCATGCGAGAAAGTGGTGAATGGTATAAAATTTCAAAATTTAAACTTGAATAAACCTGTAATTTACTCAATCTTTAGTAAACTTAAAAAAAAGAATTTATTTGATAAAAAAATACCCATATCCATTACAGAGGCAATAAAATCTTTAAGAATGTGAAAAATAAAATTGAAATGATGCAAGAAATTAAGGATTTACCAGTAGTTATATTTAATGAAATAGGATATTCTTATCCAAACGGAACTGAAGCTTTAAAAGACATTAGTTTGAACATTTTTAAAGGTGAATTAATGGGAATAATGGGTAAAAATGGAGCGGGTAAAACAACTCTGATTAGAACCTTAAATGGATTAATCAGACCTACATATGGTAGTATATATATAGAAAATGAAAATATTAGTTCTAAAAGCATCGCAACATTATCTAAGAAAGTTGGAATAATTTTTCAAAATCCTTTTCATCAATTATTTGCAAATTCTGTAGAGGAAGAAATTAAATTTTCACTAAAAAGTCTTAATCTTCATAAAGAAGAAATTCAAATGAGAGTAGATCAAGTATTACAAGAATTTAGTCTTGAAAAATACAGAAATCGCTCCCCCTTAAATTTATCAGGAGGAGAATCGAAAAAACTAGCTCTAGCTTCTATAATATGCAGAGATCCTGAAATTCTAGTTTTTGATGAGCCTACATTGGGTCAAGATGCAAAAGAAATTGAATTTTTTATAAATCTAATTAAGAAGGAAAGAAAAATTGGAAAAACAATAATTATTATTACTCATAATGTAGAATTTGCGTATGATTACTTACCACGAACGATACTAATGGCAGATGGACAGATTATTAGTGATGGACCAACCAAAAAAGTATTGAATAATGAATTTTTAATAAAACAAACATCATTAATTTTACCACAAATTCGTCAATTTAGTATAGCATTACAACAAACTGGATACCGTGATGTAGAAGATGTTCTTACTAAAAATGATATGATAAATTACTTAAGCAATTTAATACAACATAAAGCCTCAAATATTTAGGAGGAACACATTAAAATGTCTTTAGAATTCCTTAATGCTTTCAAATTTATAAAAAAAAAATCGATTATGCATAAAATGGATCCAAGATCCAAATTAGTATTATCACTTATATATACTATCAGTGCTTTGCTTTTTAATGAGATTATCCCTTTATTCTTCATTTTTTTAAGTTTGGTTCCTATAATTCTTTTAGGAAAATTATTTAAACAATGGATTAAAAGCATTAGAGGCCTTTCTTTCTTAATTATATTCATTGTTGTTTTAGACACATTGTTTATATCATTTTCATTTGCTATTGCAATGATCTTTAGAATTTTAACCATGGTATCAGCATTTTCAATTTTTTTTTTAACAGTTGATCCAAATGATTTAGCACTCTCTCTTATATCTATGAAAGTACCATATGAATTTGCATTTTCTTTCTCTTTAGCATTTAGGTTTGTCCCAACCATTGCATATGAAGCTCAAAATATCATTGATGCCCAACAAAGCAGAGGGTATGAAATGCAACAAAAAGGACTTATTAACCAGATTAAGAACCTATTTCCACTTTTAATTCCTTTAATAATTTGTTCTATAAGAAGAGCATTTAACGTTGCTGAAGCGCTTGAATCAAGAGGATTTGGAAGTGATAAAGAACGCTCTTATTATCATACTATTAAATATAGCTTAAAAGATTGGATTTTCACTTTTTATTCGTTATTATTATTATCTGTTTTAATTTATATTAGTATTGGAATAAACTATAATTTTATGCCAGAATTCCTAACGTGGAGTTTACCCGTTTGATTATAAAAGATTTTAATATCAATGAGTTAAATTTAAAATATTTTGTTGGAATTAATCAAATTAAAATGAATTTAAGAAGATTTATGGAATCTCATAGAATAACTAATAAAAAAGAAGCTTTAAATCAATTTTTAAGTATTCTTGATGAATTCCAAAATGAGAATGAAAATTCAGTGATCCAATTAATCAATGATAAATACATATTAAACCAAGATCATATATTTATAGCATGTTACCATTTTCTAAAGGCATTTCATTTAAATCATAATATTTCCAATAAAAAAAATATCGAATTTTTACTGTATTTAGCTACTAATCGACAAATAAACAAGAGTCTTGAAGCATTTGGTATAGATCTTTCACAATTAGAACTTAATAACCTTATTCTTTGTATTATATCCCCTTTTAACAATATTAAGCACATTTCTGATAATTTATTGATAGCATCAAATATTGAAGAAACAAAATGCACAATAAATACACAATCGTTTACTAAGTATAATATAATTAAAGAATTTTATAACATAAATGATAATCAAATTAAATCTGTTTTAAGGTCCTATGGAAAAGTCATGGAAAATTTAGAATCTAATTTACCTAGTTTATTCTCAGCGCTATTTGATTTAATCTGTGAAAGAATGGCTCTATTGTTCCTACGATAAATCCTCTAAATAATAAAAAAATTAACTATTAGCAAGAATTAATCCATAGATTACTATGAATATAATGAATATTAATATTATGATACAATACATATTTCGAGCTTTTTTAATTTCTTTCATTTTTTGAGATGTTATCTCCATTCCACATTTAGGACAATATTCCAAATTCTTCAAATCCCACCAACGACCGTCAAATAAAGACTTTCCACAATTATCACATCTACTATTCACATTAAACATCTCTTTATTTCTTGAATTTCCGTATATATAATTTAGAATTAAAAATTCCTTTCTGTGTTATTCATATTTGTTTTAATTTAATAATATCACTTTTCTCCAAAAAAGAAATTCCACATATATTACCTAAAATTTCAATCCTAATGATTTTATCTGGCATTTCAAGACTAACTTTATTATCGATATCTTCGGTAATTACATTAATAAAATTAGTCCTTTCTATTTTTTCATGATGTCGGCGCTTCAAAGTAATTCTAAAAGTCTCATCTCTATCAATAAAGTCTTTATAGTTCTCTTCTATTAATGATTTTATGGTTTTAGTATCAGTTTCGCAAATAAAATCAATTGGTACAATTTTTAAAATAAATTGAAAGAAATTAGGATTATTTTCAGTTATTTTCCTTATCTTTAATATTATTTTTTTTTTACTTAAGTAAGTTAAAGCAGTAATTAAACCTGGAAAATGAATACTTGAAATAATGGGATATGTATCACCGCACATTAACAAAGTGAACCATAATTCTGCTCTTGCTTCTATCTCATTATATCGGGGAGTTGAAACTAAAAGATTAAAATTCTTCGTATATATCACTCCTTTGGTTTTGATAAAAATTCCAGGATTTCCTCCTCAGAGATCTCCCCTATTCGTAAAAAACATACATCCTTACCTGTACAATCTATTATCGTGGTTGGAATTCTTGATTTTGATTTACCCCCATCAATTATTAAATCTATTGGATTTAATATTTTTTTACTAACATCTTCTCCGCTAATAGAGGGTGGTTCTCCCGAATAATTAGCTGAAGTTCCAATAATTCCACCAAAATAACCTTCTGACTTTAAAATTTTTAATATATTTAGTATTATTTCATTTTCTGGAACACGCAACCCTATAGTATCTTGAAATGCAGTTACTTCTGGAGGTATAATGCTGGGTTCTTTTTTTTTTAAAATTAAAGTTAATTGCCCTGGCCAATATTTTTGTGCTAATCTTTTAGCATTATCATTGAATTCAGCAATTTTTGTAGCCTCTTCAAAGTCAGAAATTAATAATAATAATCCTTTTGATTTATCACGGAATTTAATGTCATATATTCTATCTATAACTTCAAGATTTTGAGGATCTCCTCCTATTCCATAAACAGAATTAGTGGGAAATGCTAAGATCTTTCCTTCAATTATGTTCTCAACTGCTATTTTTAAATAGAAAATAATATCCTTCAATTCTTTTCCAGCTAACTTAATTAAAAATCCCATTTGAAATCTAGCTGCAATTTAATACAATATTGAAAAAATAATATAAGAAAAAATATAAAGATTATTTTGGATATTGTTCTTGGCAACTTAAATCAGATTCTAAACGCTTCCAGGTATGATCCACGTATTCTTGGAGTTCAATTAATTCTTTTTCTGAAATATTAGCAAATCTTTTCTGTTTAGATAAATAATCCATCATTGGAGCCCTTTTAGAAGAATGTAGTAATGGTTTACTTGCTTTTGATAATGTCATAATTCCATTTTCTACTTCATATAAAATCCATGAACCTGTTTTTACAGCTAATCTAGCAACTTCTATTGATTCTGAACTGTCCATACCCCAACCAGGTGGACATGGAGCAAGAATGTGAATATATCTGCAACCTTTTATTGATTTAGCTTTCCTAAATTTATCATATAAATCAAGCGGTTCACTAATCGAACAAGTTGCTATATATGGAATATCATGAGCCGCCATTATTGCTGGAAGATTTTTTTTGAAACGTTCTTTTCCCGTTGTTGTTGTTGTGGTCCATGCTCCATGTGGTGTACTTGAAGATCTTTGAATTCCTGTGTTCATATATGCCTCGTTATCGTAACATACATAAATTTGATCAGAATTTCTTTCTGCTGCTCCACTTAAACCTTGAATTCCAATATCTGCAGTACCACCATCTCCAGCAAATGTAATTGCAGTCATTTCATCCCAGCCTTTGCCAGGAAATCTATATGCTTTAGCCTTAAAAGCGGCAGACAATCCTGTTGCTGCTGCTGCTCCAGCAGCAAAAGCCATATTTGTAAATGGAAAATTTGGTGCGGTCTTAGGCCATAATCCTACCACAACATTAAGGCAGGAAGCGGGAGTAACAAGGGCTGTGTTTGGTCCTAATGCTTTCATTGCCCATCTAAGGGCTATCTCTAAACCACATCCCGCGCAACATGAGTTTCCTGGAAGAAAATATTCTTCTTGGCAAGATTCTAATGCTTCTTTTAATTTTGTCATTTTATTATTCCACCTCTAATAGTCCATCCCAGAGAGTCCCATGAATTACATCTTTTGGAAGTTCTCCGGTTTCATGGTATTTAACTAATTTTTTTAATTGCTCTTTTTGCTGCTCAAGAGAAACTTCTCTTCCACCTAAACCATTAATTATTGGCAATACTGTGGCAGTTCCTTTGGTTTCATGGAGAACACCTTTAACTTCACAACTCACAGGTCCTCCTGTTTGAGAACCAAAGGCTGTAGCTCTGTCTATAACCCCAAGAACTTTCACCTTCTTAGCAATATCAAGAATATCTTCTGTAGGAAAGGGTCTAAAATGTCGAAGCTTTACCATACCGACTTTATACCCTTCATCTCTCAGTTGATCTACTGCTTCTTCCATCTGTAATGCCAAATCTCCATATATAACTACCCCTACGTCTACGTCATCCATTTTGTATTCTTGAATTAAGCCATTACCATAATTTCTACCAAATGTTTTCTCAAACTCCGCAGCAACTTTTTTGATTTTTTCCTTAGCTCTTATAGAAGCATCATGAATCTTTAATCTAAATTCATAATAGAAACTAGAAGGCATGATAAGATTACCAAACATTAACGGTCTTTTTGGATCCATCCAAATGTGTGGCCAACCTTCCTCACTTGGTAGTGGAGGTAAAAATTTGTCTACTAGATCTTGATCTTCAATAATTACAGGTTTAGAAGTATGTGAAAGAATAAAACCACCATAAGCTATAAATTTAGGCAAAAGAATATCATGATCTTCACATACCTTATATGACATTAATATTTCATCATAAATTTCTTGGTGTGCTGAGCAAAAACAGCTCATCCAACCTGTGTCTCGTTGACTTATTACGTCAGTAAAATCTGCCCAAATATTCCATGGAGGGGCAGGTCCTCGAGATGCTATAGCGACAACAATAGGAAGTCTTGCTCCAGCTGCCCAATGAATCATTTCATTAGCATAAAATATACCTTGACCAGATGTTGCAGTAAAAGTTCTAGTACCGGCTTTACTCGCACCAACCACCGCACCAAATACACTATGTTCTGATTCCACTTTAATATATTCAGTCCCTGGCATTTCTCCATTATCAACAAATTCAGATAATTTTTCAACTACAGTAGTTTGCGGAGTAATAGGATAAGCACTAATCACTTGTACTCGCGCAGATTTTGCAGCATAAGCTGCAGCTACATTTCCTTTTATAATTATAGTTTCTCTATCTTGAACAAAATCTTTTTGAGCTTCAGTCATCTTTTATATCACTCTCTCTTATCATTTCAATATTATCAGTTGGGCATTCTTTAGCACATATCCCACATCCTTTACAATACAGTAAATCAATTTCAAATGTACCATCTTCTTTCCTTTTAATTACTCCCTCTGGACAATACATCCAGCATATTCCACATCTGTTACATCCTTCTTTAATTATTGGTCTAAAAGTTCTCCAATCACCAGTTTCACCAATATTTCCCTCAATAGGTAATGATATTGGAATTGGAGGTAATTCTTTCCAATTTTTATATTCTTGAACCTTAGGACGTTCTTTTATTGATTTATTAATTTTCTCCCATTTTTTTGATTTTGACATAATTAAACCTCTTTAACTGATTCATATGCGTCTTTAGCAACGCTCATATTTTTCTCTAATCTGTTTTCTCCAAATTCCTTCTTAATAATTTTTTCCATTGTTTCTAGGTTATAATACCCTGTAATCTTCCCAAAAGCTCCTAACATAGGTATATTTAAAATTGGTCCGCTTGCATGCATAAAATTCCTTTTAATACATATACCTGTAGCATCTACAAGAAATATCTTAATATTTTCTGGGAGATCACTCTTATCTATTGAATTAGCGCTATTAATTATGAGATTAACCCCTTCTTTTATTGTACTTCTAATCGTGGGGATCTCTAATAATGAAGTATCAAAAATAAGCATATAATCAGGATTTTTTACACTATCATACGTTTTTATTGCTTTATTTTTAGAAACTTTTGTAAACGCTTGAATTGGAGCACCTCTTCGTTCAGCTCCTATTATCGGAATTGCAATTGTATCCTTGAAATCTTCCTCATATGCCATTTCAGCTAATAATTGACTTGCAGTAATACATGTCTGACCTCCTCTACAATGCATCGATATTTCAACTATTTTTTCATTCGACATTTTTTTCCACTTTTTTCTTTCTTAATTTTTATATGCAATTTTCTCAGAACAACCAATAAAAACGCCGAGATATAACTTTTTTTGGTTGTCTGTTATTTTAATTCTTATACTAATACAAGAATAAGAATTAATGATAATAATACTAATAAGTTTTGGATAATAATACTATGATTTTTAAATACAATCATCATTATTTCCTCGACTTTATAATATTATTCAAAAATATATAATACTTTTATTTAATATCTTAAAAAACAGTGATCAATAAAAAATTTTCGAAATAGATTTATAATTTTGGGAATAATAAACAAAAAAGTAATTAGCTTAATTAGATAAATATCAAAACAGAAAAAAAGTAGTGTTTATTATTTTAAATTAAATAAACCGTTTTATATTATAGAGATGTCAGAAAAGGCAGCAAATTCAGAAGAAGTCTTTTCCTTCAAATGCCCAGCTTGTAAAGAGGGTATGATTAACATTAAAAAAGCAATTTATGACTTACCAGATGGGGATAAAATGTTAATATTAAAATTTGAATGTAATAGTTGTAATTTTTATAAAAATGATATTATCCCATTAACAACAAATATGAAATCAGGAATTATGACTTTAAAAATTTCGGAAGAAAATGATTTAAAATCTAAAATTTATCGCTCACCAACAGGCAAATTAGAAATTCCTGAACTAGAGCTAATCGTAGAGCCAGGTCCAAGAGCAGATTTCTATTATACTAATGTTCAAGGCATACTTTTTAGATTTGAAAATGCAGTTTCAATTTATCGAAATAATCTTGAAGAAAATGATCCAGATATAGGTGAAATAGACAACCTTCTGTTTAATTTACAACAGGCTATAGAGGGAAACTTAAAGTTTACCTTAAAAATTACTGATTTCCAGGGAGGGAGCTATATAATTCCCGAAGATAAATCAAAATACTCTTTCAAAAAAATTGAGAAAGAACAATGATAAAAAACATGAAATACTATCTTAGTATATTTCTTTAATATATACTACTTTAAAAGAATCTAACCTAAACTTGTGAATAAATATGGGAATCCAAATTAAAAAAGTTGGAATTTTAACAGGTGGAGGAGATTGCCCTGGTCTAAATTCTGTTCTCTATGGAATCATGCTTAAAGCTTATGATGCAGGAATTGAATGTGTTGGAATTCTGAAAGGATGGAAAGGATTTATGGAAAATTTAACAATTCCACTTGATATTGCAGAACATGATGATTTACATACTGTTGGTGGGACCATCCTCTATACAAGTAGAACTAATCCGTTTAAGGGAGTCGAATCAAAAGAAGAGAAAGCTAGACAATTGACAAAGAAATTTGATGAATTAGGAATTGATGCGCTAATTACTATCGGTGGAGATGATACACTTGGAGTAGCTGATTCTCTGTATAAATTTGGTAATGCAAAAGTAGTTGGAGTACCCAAAACCATTGATAACGACATAGCTGGGACTCATTATACGTTTGGATTCTGGAGTGCTGTGCAATTAGCCTCAAATACTCTAGATAATCTTACTACCACCGCTCATTCACATCAGAGAGTATTTGTTGTGGAAGTTATGGGAAGGGATGCCGGTTTTTTAACAATGTATAGTGGTATTTCAGCAGGAGCAGATATAATCTTAATTCCCGAAACTCCATTTGATTTAGAAAAAGATATAATAGATGTTTTGAAAAAGCGAGTTGATGCTGGATATAAATATCATATTATTGCAACATCAGAAGGCGCATATCCAAAGTTAGAATCCTTAAATAGAGATTTTAAAACTATTTCAAAAGAAACAATTGATAAATTACCAAAGGATACATATGGGAATCCTTTATTAGCTAAATTAGGTATGTCTAGAATAATTGTTGATGAACTTAATTTAAGAGATGATTTAAAAGAAGAATTTCAAAAAAATGATATTGATTTTGAATGTAGAAGTGTAGTACTTGGTCATACTATGCGAGCAGGAACTCCAAATTCATTTGATAGAATATTAGGATTAAGATTTGGGTTAGCTGCAATGAAACTTGTTTTAAACGGTGAATTTGGGAATATGGTATCTCTACAAGGAAATAAAATTAAAACAGTTCCATTATCAGAAGGAGTGAAAAAGAAATATATAACTCCTGAGAATGATAAAATGGAATTAAGAGATCTTTTAGTAAAAATCCGCTATTTATCTAAACAAAAATAAAATATATTTATTTAATTTCATTTATTTAAGCTTATCTAATAAATCTGATAGAAAGAGCGGCTTATTAATGACTCAATTGTACAATATTTATATAGTATGTAAATTGTATATATTTTATTTCACCTATTAAAACTAATATTGGCTCAAAATTGGTGATACAGAAATGGCTTATTTGTTAAAAAACCAGTTTGCATTAAAAGCGTCTGATGAATATATTTTAATTGACTATATTTCGAAAAAGGGATTTTTCGACAAATCTGTGAGAGCCTTAATCTGTTGTAAATTTAAGGTAAAAGGAACTTTGATTTACGATCAAAAGCAACCCCCTCAGGAATACCATTTGAGAATCAATGGAAAGATAGTTCCATATAACGATTTAGACACTATAATGGATAAAAAAGCCGGAGAAATTAGCGATCTTGTTTTAATATTTAAAAATGATCTTGGTTTGGAGCCAGGTGAGAAATCCAAATTTACTTTCTCTGGAAAAGGGAGTAAAATGATGGGTAAGTTGGTTGTCCAGTCTATAAATGAAACAATAAATATTCCAGTTTCCTCAGAGATCGGAAAAGATGTTTCTTCTGTAGAAACAGTCGGAACAGGATTGGTAAATCAACCACCGCCATCAATTCCAATAGAGATCAGGGAGCAAAATATGAAAATATTAAAGGAAGCTTATGAAAACTATCTCGATGGTAAATATCCATTTGAAAAGATTAAATCAGAGGCAGATTTTGAAGAGGCTTATAATAACAAGAAGATTTTTGTTATTAAGAAGCATATTAAAAAGGATGCTGTTGTAGTTGGTCAAGAAGGGTTTTATTATATTCGCAAGGGAGAGGAATATTATTATCCATGGCCTGAAATTAAGAATATAGCTTGGGGGAGATTACTTCATGGCAGAAAAAAGCGAATCGTTGTAAATGTTATGTTTTGGGATGACACATTTTTTAGATTTATTCCTGGAAAATACGATCAAAGTGAATTTCCAGTTGATTTAACCACCATCGGAATGAAAGGAATAAAAATATATGAAACACTCTTTAGAAAATATTGGAAACCAGACTTTACTTTTAAAGAATCATTTCCCAGGGGGTAAGTTTATATCCCTTCCATTATATTTTAACACAAAAAAAAGATTTACCCCAATGTTTTAATATGAGATATTTTTTATTTCGAATATTAAAATACTCCATTTAAAAATGATGAAATGGAAAAAAATTTTATTCTTAGTAGCAAATTATAAGACAACTGGTTATGATTTTTATGATTCAGCCTTTCCTCCATTAGCATTTGAATATCTTGCATCATATATCGAAGATCTAGTAGATGTGAAAATACTTGACTCAAAAGCTGCAAAATTAAATTTTTCACAAGTAAAGAAGGAAATTGAAAATTATCAACCTGATCTAGTAGGATTAACAGTACCAGTTACAAGTGCAATTGATAATGTTTTACAATATGCAAAAATTGCTAAATTATATGGCTCAACGACGGTAATTGGTGGTTGGCATCCAACATTAGCAGTTGAACAAACTTTATCTTCGCCATGGATTGATATTTTAGTTAGAGGTGAAGGTGAATTTACCTTCCGTGAATTGATTGAAAAGGGATCTCCAGTAAATATACATGGTTTATCATATAAAGCGAATGGAAAATTAATACATAATCCAGATAGACCCTTTTTAAGAAACTTGGATGAGCTAAAACTTCCATCTCGCCATTTGGTGAGAAATTATAGATACAAAATATTTAATATGAATTGTGATGCGATTGAGACTTCTCGTGGGTGTCCACAAGCATGTAAATTTTGCAGTACTAATGTGGTATACAATCAAACGTGGAGATCCAGATCAGTTGAAAATATTATGAAGGAATTAGAAATTATCTCAAAAAACAAAAAAATTAATGATATTTTTATTGTAGATGATAATTTTCTTGTTAATATGAAACGTATTGGAAGATTATGCCTTGAAATAATAAAAGGTAAGAGAGAGGGAATAATACGAAAAAATATATTTTTTTTCTTTCAAGGACGATTAGATTCAATGGCGAAACATCCAAAAATAGTGAAATTAATGGCTGAAGCAGGTTTTTGGCTTGTTCTTGTAGGTGTAGAAGCAACTGACGATAAAGGACTCAAAGCAGTAGCCAAGGGCTGTAATATGAATCAAATTAAAAGAGGAATCAATGTTTTACATGATAATGAAATAACTATAATGGGAAATGTTATTATTGGAGCTAACCTAAACGACACTATTGAGGATGTTCTTAGAACAATTAAAAGAACAAGTGAATTAAGCTTAGATTTACCAAGTTTTACACTGTTAACACCTTTTCCAGCAACTAAATTTTATGATGAAATAAAAGAAAGTAATCTACTTTTGACAGAAAAATATAGTGAATTTAACTGGCTCAATCCTGTTATAAAAACTCCTAATCTTAGTCCTGAAATTTTAAAAAAATTATTATATCTTGGATTTTATTCAATTGGTTATTATGCTGGAGATATGAGAAATAAGGTATATTTGTACAATAGAGCTTTTAAATCAAGAGGAATTTTTTATATCATCAATCCTTTAAGAGCTTATCGTGCTGTAATTTCATATTTTAAATGGAAAAAAATTGTATTAAGAAATTTAGAAGGATTTAAAAAGAAGGTGATAAGACAAATAAAAGGAGGAAATCGAAATAAGATAGCTGATATTAAAAAACAATTAGAAACATGGCGATCTAATTAAATGGAACAGAAACTTTTAAAAAACCAGAATTTATATTGGAAAAGAATTCTATTAATTAAGCCTAATTATAGGACTACTGGTTGGGATTATTACAATATGGAATTTCCTCCAATTAATTTAACGTATATAGCTAGCTATTTAACTGATTTAAATGTTGAGATACAAATTCTTGATACAAAAGTGAAAAACTTAACATCTAGTCAGATTAGGAAAAAAATTGAAAAATTTAATCCAGATATAGTTGGTATTTCAGTCTTTGTATCTGCCGCATTAAAGAATTCGACTATTATTGCAAAGATTGTAAAAGAAGTAAATCCACATTGCACCGTAGTATTTGGTGGGAGGCACCCCACATTCGAGTCAGATTCAACTCTAAAAATTAATGAAGTTGATATAGTAGTAAGGGGTGAAGGAGAGTTAACTTTTAGAGAATTAATTATTAAGGGTAGCCCTTTTAATGTGAAAGGTATTTCATATAAATATAATGGGAAAATAATTCATAATCCTGATAGACCATTAATAAAAAATTTTGAAAATATTAGATTTCCCGCTAGAGAGCTCACAAAAAATTATAAATATAAAATGTTTACAGTGAGATTAGAAACAGTGGAAACATCTAGAGGTTGTCCTTATACATGTAAATTTTGTACCACACATATTTTTAATAAAAACTTATGGAGGTCTCGTTCTGTTGAAAAAATCATAAATGAATTAAAAATTATCTCACAAAATAGAAAAATTACAGATATTTTTTTTGTAGATGATAATCTAACTGTGAATACCACAAGAATTGAAAATTTGTGCGATAAAATAATTGAAAGTAAGCAAAAAAAAGAAATTAATGATTTTAAATTTTTTGCACAGATAAGGGTCGATTCTATTATAAGGGCACCTCAAATGGTAAAAAAGATGGCAAAAGCAGGATTTTGGGTCGTTTTTATAGGAATTGAAAGTGTGAATGAAGAAACTCTTAAAGAAGTAAGAAAGGGTTTTGAATTTAAAAAAGTAATTGAAGCACTTAAAATCTTACATGATAATAATATAATTGTAATGGGGAATTTAATAATTGGCATTGATTTAGAAGAAACAGAAGAAGAAGTTATTAAAGAAATTAAATTTATGAAAACTGTGGATGTAGATTTAGTGAGCTTTGTCTTATTAACTCCATTTCCTGGAAGTGATACTTTTAAAGAACTGGATGAGCAAAGATTAGTAATATCTAAAGATTGGTCTAAATATACAGTTTTTTATCCTGTTATTAAAACTCATCAATTAAGTCCAAAACAATTGTATGATCTCTTATATTTCTCTTTTAGAGAACTAAAATATGTTAATAATTTGAAAGAAATTGGTTATCGTATAATTAAAACTAGAGGATTGTTATTTATTTTGAATCTTAGAAGATTTCTAATACTCATAAACTCTTTCTTAAAAATGAGAAGTTTATTCAAAGAATTCAAGAAAAGATAAAATCTCTTTTGATATTTGTCAATAATATTGAAAGCTTTTTTTTTACAAAATTTTTAAAAAATAAACCCTAATTCATAAGAAGAAAAAGTGTGGGATTTAAATCTCTTAGATAAGAATTATCATTACAAACCATTTTATTAGGTATAAGAATAATGCAATTAAAAAAAAAATCAGTTCTATTACTACTCATTTTAGGGATAGGCTTTTTTTCAGGATTTATAACAATTGCTAATGCTTGCAAAACCGATTACACTGAACATAATTATGCTGAATGGAGATTTTCTAACAATCAACCCTATTTATATGTAGAAGCAGACGATTACTATACTCTTGGATTCTTAGAAGGACAAAATTTAGCTTCTCAAATAGCTTGGATGAAACTTATGATAATACTTCAAGCTCAAGAACTAGGTCTTTCATATCATATTGCAATTTATTCCGCTTTAGATTATCTTGAATCTATTCCTGAAGAATACTTACTTGAGTTGCAAGGAATGGCGGATGCTATTGATGTCGTATCAATTTCATTTATGGAGAACATTTATGAAATTTCAATTGATTTTATGGATATCTTGGCTCAAAACTGTTTTTGGGATATTTATTATGGAAAAATTATTCCAATGCTAACAGGATATCCACAATCACCATTAATAATGGGAGGATGCACTGCTATTGGATCTCATACAAGTAGAAATACAGTATTCGGACAAACAATTGATCTTTCTCTATTAATGGTGCCAACAGCGTCATGGGTCTATACAAGAATCAACAACAAAAGAGTTTTTTCCTTTAGAATGGGTAGTATGCTAGCTATGGGGGGGATAAATAAATGGGGACTTTCTCTTTCTGTTAATCTAATTGAAGTTTTTAATTATGGATGTCCAGGGATTCCTCTCTCAATCATTTATAGGAACACATTGGAAAACGCCAGAACTGTTAAGCAAGCAAAAAGTAAAATTGTTTCTAATGACTATACGGTAGGATGGAATTATATTATAAGAACTCGAAAAACTATGGTAGCAATTGAAACGATTCCTAATTCTTATTCATTAGAGAGAGTTGTAAGAGGAAGCTACACTTTTGATGCAAACATCTATGAAAATCCCTTATTCAAAATGTCTATGATTTACCCCACAAAATACTTAGAACGGTATAATAGAGTTTCTGAATTATGTAATATTTATAGCCAAGATAGTAACTTAGATATTCAAGATTTGTTCAATATTTTCTCGGATACTCAAATTTCAAGAAGATTTACTACTGGAGATCCTATGGAAGTAGGAACAGTCGGTTCTTTTTTCGTTGATCACAAAAATAGAGTTTACTTTTGTTTAGGAAATCCATTAGACTCTAGTTTTGGCAAAATAAAATCAATCTAAAAAAACAGAAATATTACATAAAAACCAATTAAAATCTTTTTTTTTATTTGATAATTATTTTTATCCATAGTTTTTATTCTTCTGGAAACTTAAAGTCTATGTCTTATTGATAATTTTTGTAAAATTGTAAGTCTTATCTATCTTTTCAATAAGTTTAAATAGACCTGTTTTTGCCACTTCTGCTTCAATATCGTTTATATGATGACAATCTATTGAGAAAATTGCATCTGGTTTTAAAACTCGGTGAAATTCCTTTAAAATTCTATAGGGATCATTTAACATATGGAACATGTCAAAACATAAAATAACGTCAATAGAATTATCCGTTAATCCTGTTGAACAATCTGTTGTAATAGTTTCAATATTAGTTAAACCTTCTTTTAACGCTTTTTTCTGAACTTTTTTAGCAGATAATGGATGTATGTCTGCTGCATAGACTTTTCCAGAGACACCTACAGCTTTAGCTGCTGAAATTGTATAACTTCCTGCTCCACAACCGTAATCTAGGACATAATATCCTTCCTTAATTTTAGCTTTATTAACCTTTTTCACGGGTTTAGAAACAATATCCCGTAAAGAAAATAGCATAGACATCATTTTAAAAGATATTGCTTTCATGGGTATGTCTCGCTCAGTTTTCATTAGCTTTAATTACCTCATTGTTTGTTTCATTGCTCTATAGCTAAACAATGAAGCTAAGATTTGGAAAATCAACATTAGAATAGGAACTGGGCTCTTACTAGCTTCCTCTATTGTAATAAATAATAAATCAATGATACTAACTAGAGTTAAAGCAGAAGTTATTGAAATTGCAATTTTACCTCCCTTAAAGACTAATTTTTTCTGTTGAGTATACAAGGGAATAAGAATTAACGCTATTATAGTACCAATAATATGCCGTGTACCTCCAAGAGTATTATTAGAAATTTTCTCCATATTTTTATTCACTATCAAATAATATAAGTCTTTACTTATATAAGCAAACACTTATATATAAATATTTGCTTATTTCTAAATTTGTATCTATTATATTAAAATAACTAATACTTGGATTTCTATTAAATCTTAAGAGAATTATCAGTTCTCTTTTTTTTGTTGGGGATTATTAGGACAATCGCTACATTTACCCTCAAAAGTGCATCTCATATAAGACATTTCTAACATAACGTTAAGACGTTTTTTAAACCTTTTGAATTTGGTTTTATTTACATAATAATAATTACAATTTTGTTCTTTTTGTGATTTTATAAGATTAAGCTCTTTAAGCAAGTTTATATGTTGAGTAATTGCTGGTTGTGATATCCCTATTTTTTCTGCTAAATCTATTACTTTAAGCTTATTCTCATCATTGAACATCAATAGACGTAGTAGCTTAAGTCTTGTAGGATCGCCAAGAGCTTTAAAGAATTGAGATAAATCTTCTACAACATCTGTCATGGTATTCTTGAGATAATTCTATAATTATTATAAGTAATTACTTATATAACAATCTATTGGTTTAAGGGAGGAAACTTAATGAATTTAGAGTTATAATTATAACCAAAATTTTTTATATCTTTTTAATAATGAAAGAAAAAAATTAACCAATTAAATCCTTTTTCCTAACATCTGGTGCTTTAAATAGAATTAACCCCGTTATAAGCATTATACAAGCAGCTACTGCGAAAGGTGGCCATCCTACTAAATTTATAAGAGATCCATCCCTCATAGCACTAACCATAGTAAGATCTACAACAAATCCCATTAATATTGGTCCAATTACAAAACCAATATCTCCAATCGTTCTATACACACCCATATAAATCTCAAGCTTATCTCTCGGAGCAATATCCGTAACATAAGCCGCGATTGGACCTGATAATCCACTTATAGCTCCATATATAAAAATAACTAATGAAATATAGAAAAAATTCCCTGTAAAAGCAATCCATAGGGTCACTGGTGCTGATAAAATAAGAGACATTAACAGCGGTGTACGTCGTCCTATTTTATCTGAAAGTAAACCTATAAAAACCATTGTAATAGCAGTTGCAATACCCGCAATAGTTAGTAGAATACCAATACTGGCCTCATTTAAACCAAGATCATTTCCCGAAAAAAGAGGTACAAGAGTATTTCTTACTCCTGTTCGTATAAAGAATAGCGCGAAAATTGAGGGAAGAACTGGTATAAATCTTGAATCTTTTAAACTAAACCATGCCTCCTGATAAAGTTCATTTATTCCGATATGCTTTTCATCATTGTTCTTATTGATATGAGGTAAAATGAGTGTAGGAATGATCCCAATTGCAGATATTATGGCATAAGCTAAAAATGGGGCACGAATACCGTAAGAATCTGCTACAAAACCACCAAAACTCGGACCAAAAATAGCTCCCAATAATAAAAATCCAGAATATATACTCATTAAAAATCCCCTTCTCTCTGGGCTGGTAACCAAGGCAATAAATATAGTTGAAGTTGTTACATATATTGCAGAACCAAATCCTTCAATGATTCGTGCAAATAATAAGATCCAATAATTTTGGGCTAATCCTGCCATAATTGAGGAAGATGATACAAGAACCAATCCTATGAGCATCAAGTACTTTTTATTATATATTTGAGCCAAGAACCCTACAGGCAAATCAATGAACATACGTGCTATACCGAATGCTGAAACAACAAGTCCAACAAGTGTATAATTCACATTAAAAGATTCAGCATAGTAAGGTAATATCGGAGAAATAATACTCAATCCTAATAACACTAGAAATGTGACAATCGAAAGATTTAATGTAGTTATAATATCTTTTTGTATTAATATCTCCCCTTGAACTGAATATAATTAAAAAAAAAATTATAAATTAAAAAACTTTTTTTCAAGATTAGTTCGGAAATTTATCCATAATGTTTTTCTTCCTCATGCTCAGCATCAATAGCATCTTTTTCTAAATCACGACCAAGCCATTTCTCATTTAAAATTTCCTTATAATATTCATGTTGGATGATTAAATTCATAATTTCTGTTGTTCCTGTCCAAATCTCACCTATTCTAGCGTCTCTTAATAACCTTTCAATTGGATAAACTGTTGTATAGCCAATTCCTCCCATAATTTGCATGGAATTATTAATTACTTTCCAACACGATTTAGTTGAAAATTTTTTCGATTCAGATACTAATCTTCTTTGAAGAGCAGGTGGGGCTCCGGCGTCAATACTTCTGGCAGTGTTATAAACAAAGGATCGTGTTGCGTCTAGTAATGTAATGCTATCAGCTATCAGAAAATTCACACCTTGAAAGTTCCTTATCGTTTGCCCGAAAGCTTTTCTTTTTGTACTGTATTTTGTGGCAATTCTTAAACACGCCCTCGCAAGACCAATAAAGCCCGAAGCTGTAGTTAAACGTTCAGGAACCATCATTTGATAAAAAATCTTTCCACCAGCACCTTCTTCAATAATAACATTTTCTTCAGGAACTATAACATTATTAAATTTTATTCTACCTGCACCACCACCTCTAGTTCCTAATATACCATATAGATATTCAACAGAAACATTTTCGGTTCTTTCTACTATAAATAAACTTAAATTATAATGTGGATTGGCTTTTGGATCCAAATTAGTTTTTGCATAAACCAGAAAGAAATCCGCCCCTTCTGCGCCTACAACAAAACGCTTTTCTCCATTTAAGATATAATGATCACCTTCTTTCTCCGCTGTGGAAGTAGCTCCAAAGAAATCAGATCCTCCTCTTGGTTCAGTTAAAGCTTCAGCAGTGAATTTCTTCCCTTCACACATAGGTTTAAGATATTTCTGTTTTTGTTCTTCAGTTCCAAACATGTTCAGAGCTTCTCCGCAAATACTAGGTAAAGAAAATAAACATGCAAGTGAACTCCCTAATACTCCAATTTCTTCTTGAGCTATAATTTCACTCTCCCAATTCAATCCTCTTCCTCCATATTCTTTAGGAAATCTTATTCCTATTAGATTTTGTTTTGCTAATGCATTTAACCATTCAGTAGGATATTGAATCTCATCTTTATCCATTTTTTTTAATAATGAGGGGGGAACTGTGTTTTTAACGAATGTTCGTACTTCATTTCTAAATTTTTTGTTTTTTTCACTTAGTAGATAATCATACATTTTTGATTCTCTCTTAATGATATTTTAATAGCGATAAAGTAATTAAGAGTTCAATAAAAATAATAATTTGGATTATTATCATTTTTTTTTTTATTAATAGCTATTTTGAAGTTCCATTGTAGTTCAATAATTAAAACTATAAATAATCAAAATTACTTATTTTGCACACTATATAGTAAATTTATCGATTTTTTTTTAGATATTATTCGAAAAATCATAAAATTATACTTTATAATCTTAAAAAATTAAATATACAATTCACCAATGTTCGCTAAAATTAAAAAAGGCTATAAGGAATATCCCAAAACATTTAAAGTGCTGACCTTCGCCACTTTCATTGACCAAATAGGGACTTTCTTATTATATCCTTTTTTTGCTCTGTATGTAACTGAACGTTTTGGTGTAGGAATGATAGAAGTAGGATACCTATATTCAATCTTTGCTTTGGGAAATATATTTGGAAATATAATCGGAGGAGCCTTAGCTGATAAATATGGGCGTCGTGCAATGGTTTTAATTGGTTTAATTGTAAGTGGGATAGGAAGTATCTTAATGGGATTAGCTAATAATTTAAACACTTTTTATATACTTGCAGCGTTTCTAGGTTTAATAGGCAATTTTGGAGGTCCCGCACGACAAGCAATGGTGCCAGATTTACTTCCAAAAGAAAAACAAGCCGAAGGATTTGGAATCCTACGCGTTGCTTTTAATCTCTCAGCTGTGATTGGTCCTATATTGGGTGGATTTATGGCAACCAGATCCTATATGTTATTATTTATTTCTGATGCAATAAGCAGTATTATTACTGCTATTATAGTGTTTATTGTCATTCCAGAAACTAAACCTCAAACTCAGGATGAAACTTCAAAAGAATCAGTCATGAAAACATTAATAGGATATAAAGATGTTGTAAAGGACTGGAAATTTATGATTTTCATTGCAGTATCAGCTATAACAGTTTTAGTATATATGCAGATGAATGGTCCACTATCAGTTTTCTTAAGAGATGTTCATGGGTTTCCCCTAGAAAATTTTGCTTGGTTAGTGAGTATGAATGCAATAATAGTTGTTGTTTTTCAATTCTGGATAACTAAAATGATTTCGAAATATGCTCCTATGAAAATGATGGCTTTTGGAACGATTTTTCTTATGATTGGTTTTGGGATGTATGGGTTTGTCTCCGAACCATATATGTTTTTTGTTGCTATGGCTATTATCACAGTGGGTGAATGTATTGTATTCCCTCTTGGACAAAGTACAGCAGCAGCATTTGCTCCAGAAGATAAACGCGGAAGGTATATGGCTATGTTTGCTTTTCAGTGGATGATTCCAAATCTGTTTGGTGTTTTAGTTGCTGGATTAGTTATGGAATATATTGGACCAAACTGGTTATGGTATTTCGCTGCGCTTTTATCTCTTCTTTCAATAATTGGATTTTTATTACTTAATAGAATTACTACAATACATATTCTTGAAGAAAAAGAGCCTATAAATGAAGAATTTACTGAAATGGCTGTTCCATCAATTGAATGAGAGATCTTTGATTTTTTGTTATTAATTACTTAGCATTTATTAATATTCTAAAAATACAAATTTTTTATTTAAGATCGTGAAACGCATCTTTCACGAAAAATTTTAAGGCAATTTTCTAATATTTTGAATTATTCAAATGTTCGAAAAGTGCACCTTAATACTTTAAATATAAAGGAGATTCTAATTCTATAAATAATTTATTTAAATAAGATTTAAACATCAAATAATGAATAGCAATATAATGAAATCCACTGTAATTAAAATTTACATATTACTTACTAGTTACTTCTTCGGTTTGTTAATATGGCCAAGCATTTCTTACCATTTAAAGATATATGATCCTTTTGGTTGTATCTTTTTTAATTATCTATTATTATGTAGTATATTTTTTATTTTAGATCTTTATAGGATAAAGAATAAAAACCCCTTCAATTATATCATGAAATTTATTATTTTATTGGCATTTCTTATTGAAGGTATTGGGCTTCAAATTTCCTTACCAGAATTTAATTCAATGCTTTGTATGATACCATCGCTCTACGCTTATAATGGACTCAAGGTTGCTTTTGCGGCATCCGTTACTGGTGGATTATTCATATTTATTTATCTTATTTCTTCTCTTATATACCAGATAAAAAAATCTATAGAAAAACCTAAAAAATATCATGATATTCAAGAGAAGGATAGAAATCAGAAAGAAAGATTCATAATCCAAGATAATTCCTTGTTTTATATCTCAATTAGTCTTTTATTTTTTCATATTTCATTCTTAATACCATCTATTTTTGAAAGTATAGGATGTAATGGAATTCCTGATAATTCAATACCACCAGTAGGCCTCTTTTGGATTTTTCCGGGAATATTTTCTATTATATATTTATTATTTCTTATGGTAAGAAGACTCAAAATTAGATTAGCTGAAAAAAGAGCTCTATTAATCTCTCATGATTAATTCAGTTGATTTTCAATCTCAAATATTATTTTGAGATATTTATACTTAGAATTAAGTAATTTTAGAACTTTATCAACAAAAATTCTTAAATTCTCTGCTTGAATTTTCTTTTCATCTTTTTGTTCAAGTAAAAATTCATGAAGCATCTTTCTTGTCTCACTAGGACCATTTTCCTTAAAAAATTTCATCCAGTGAATTGAAATATTACATATTTTTTTTATATTCTTATTTGAATACTCATTTATATCAAGGATTTTCTCATGATATTTATTTATAGCATAACTAACCCTTTCTAAATAATCGGCAGTACCCAATGAATATCTACATAAACTGATTAGATTTGAGGTGATTCTAGAGCTCCTAGTATTAGTTGCAGCTTCAAAGGACTCCCATATTTCATTCATTTCTTTATTTTTTCTATTTGCTAAATCGGAATTATATAAGGCTACATTCATGATATCACTAAGATCAACATCATGTCCCCTTTTTAGTTTTTTATTAAAAATTTCTTTCAATCCCGTTCCTTCAAGATAACTTCCTGCTCCAAAGTCAAGTAACTGATTTAAATTGTTTGCAGCACACAGCTCCTCATATCTTACCTCTCCCGTATCAGGATTAGTCCATTGAACTTGTTTCTCAAACTCACCAGTTTCTTTATTCTTAACCCATCCACACTCTTTTAAAGCATGATCTAAAACACCAACTTCAAAACACCAAAAGTCTATATCATCTGTAAAGCGTTTTCTTCTCCAATCTCTTGAAGTATATTTTCCTAAATATAATTTTAAAGTACCTCGAACTATAGCTTTCTTTCCTTCTTTTAATGCTTTTTTAGCACTATCACAATATGGATTAAGTGAATCTTCGGAACACGTGATAATATGATTTAAAACTTTCCTAGCTTCACCTGCAACGATATCACAAGGAATATTCCCATCCGAAGGATACATTCTAGATCCTCCATCTAAGTATTTTTTAAATAACTTTAATTCATCTTCAGGTATCTTATACCAAGGATTATTAAACATTAACTTACTGAACACATAGTGAGTGAAACCATTTTCATCTAATCTTGTTTTTTCTGGTAAGGGTGAGACATCTCTTAGATTATCTCCTTTTTGCTGAGTATCAGCTTTAATATCCCAAATTGATGTCATACGAGATATTATATTGAATGTTGCTTTTAAAAATTATTAATTTAAAATATAAAATTTATTTTAAATCTAAACCCTATTGATAATATATGAACAGTTTTTTTCGCATATTTACTCTCACTCCTTGGGATTCGCTTAATTTAAAAACTCTAACTGAAGTAAAATTATATTCATTGAAAAACATATTTAAAACCTTTCCCGTAATTGAACCTGAGTTTTTCGATGATCTCCTTTCAAATCTGTACAAATTTGATCATTACTCCTTGATTGAAAGCATCAAACGAATTGTTGGTCCTGAGAATGAGGATTATGATATAGAACCATGGAATTTTATATGGGGAATGGATAATGAAAGAAGAATCTTTCAATTTTTATTTCAAAGAGTTAAAAATGAAATTAAAGGATCTCAAGCAACATTAGTAGCATTAGCTCCTCCAGAATTAGGAACATTATTTGCTCAATATAAAAAAGAAGCACTCCATAGGACTTTATCTCTTCTAAATAATCCAAAAAACATGAAATTTTTGCTAGTTTTATCACCTAAAGGAAAATCTGTTGCCGAAAAGCAGCAATTGCTTCATATAAGTAAGAAAGAATTAGAAAAATTTAAATTTAAAGAAAAGCTCAAACAAATGCCAAATATTAAAGGAGAGTGGGTTGTAACTCGTTCCCCAAGGTGTTCCAACTGCGGAAAAGAATTTCCAGAGATAAAGGCTTTGAACGTGTGGTCTTTTAAATTTAAATGTCCATATTGCGGACATCAGAATAAATAAAAATACTTATTTTTCAGATAAAAAATTAAAAATAATTTTTATTGAATCGTACGATATATAATTTATTAAAAAAAAATATAATTGGAGCTAAATTAGAAATGTTTGTAGCTGCTTTAGATTTAGGAACAACCGGATGTAGAACTTTTATTTTTGATTTAGCAGGTACGATTATTGCTAGTGATTATCAAGAATGGCGGAGTTTTTATCCATCACCCTCATTTGTTGAACAAGATGCCAATGCGTGGTGGGAATCTATTAAAACAACAATTGAAAAGGCAATAAAAAAAAGTGGAATTGATAAAACTGAGATTGTAAGTCTTTCGGTAACAAATCAGAGGGAAACAATTGTTCCTGTAGATAAAGATGGTAATCCGCTTCATAATGCTTTAGTATGGCAGGATAGAAGGACAGTAAATCAGGTGGAATATATTAAAGCTAAAATTGGGATTGATAAGATTTATAAAACAACAGGATTAACAATTGATCCATATTTTTCAGCCACAAAAATACTTTGGTTTAAAGATAAGAAACCTGAAATCTATCAAAAAACTCATAAATTCTTACTTGTCTCGGATTTCATTATTTATAAATTAACAGGGAAATTCTGTACAGATTACTCAAATGCCTCAAGAACAATGCTATTTGATATTAATAACTTAAAATATTCTGAAGAAATTGCATCGGAAATGGAGATAGACTTAGATAAAATGCCAGACACATTTGAAAGCGGAGTTGATATTGGAGAAATTGTTACCGAAGAAACTTTATTTGATAAAAAAACATTAGTAGTAACTGGTGCAGGAGATCAACAATCAGCCGCTTTGGGAGTAGGAGTAGTATCTCCCGGTGAAATTAAATGCACAACTGGAACTGGTAGTTTTATTCTAGCTTATTTAAAACAACCCAAATTTGATCCCGAGAAACGTGTCTTATGTAGTTGTCATGCAGTTCCTGGTGCATGGATTCAAGAAGCTAGTATTTTTACGACTGGAGCAGTACTTAGATGGTTTCGAGATGAATTAGGACTAGCAGAGTGTCAAGCTGCTCAAGAAGGCCAAGATCCTTATGAAATAATTTCCTCTGAGGCAGAAAATTCGTCAATTGGAGCAAATGGAATACTTCTCATACCCCATTTCGTTGGAGCTGGAGCTCCTCATTGGAATCCGTTTGCAAAAGGCTTAGTGTTTGGTTTATCTTTAGGCCATGAAAGAAAAGATCTATATAGGGCAGTACTCGAGGGTGTAGCCTATGAAATTAGAAAAAACATCGAAGTTTTTAAAAATCTAGGGATTGAACCAAAAGAATTAATGTTAACAGGGGGAGGATCTCGATCTGATTTTTGGAATCAGATTTATGCTGATGTACTCGGTATTACATGTGTTCGAAATATCATAGAAGAATCAACTTCATTAGGTGCTGCGATTTTAGCTGCATCGGGAGCTGGGCTTTTTCCAGATATTGCAAAAGCCGCTGAAAATTTATGTAAAGTCGATAAAAAGTGGCTTCCTAATGATAATCGACATAAACAATATGAGAAATTCTATAATTTGTCTTATGAAATTTATAATATCTTGAATAGTAAAAGTATATACAAGAAATTCAATGATCTTACTTTACCTAAAGACTCTGAATAAAAATTAGAATTTATATCATAATACTCAATTTTATATATTTTAAATGTTATTTTTTCTATAATCAAAATTACTCGGTATTATATAGAGCAAATTTCTTTTTATAATGCTGAAACCAGTTGAGTAGAAAAAGAAATAGTACAAATCGACACTATAAAAAAAAAATAAAATGTGAAAAAAATGGAAAATAATTCTACAAGTATTGTAAAAGAGTATAGTAAAAACCAAAGAATAGTAGCTTTAGTATTTTATATCCTAATTGTTAGTGCGAGTTTAATTACTATTTTAGGAGTTATATGGACTCTAGCGGACATATTTATCGGAACTACTGGTAAATTTGAGCAATTTATATCTCTAAACTTAGGATATCAAATAGCTATTATTGGTGGACTTTTGGCAGGATTATTTTTTATATTAATTTTCTTTTTTGGGTTATTTAAAAGAACTTCGAAATCATTGATTAATTTTATTTATAAAAAAAGAGAGCTTGAGGAAAAATACAAAAATCGTATTGATGTCAAAATTGCGGTAGCAGGATTATTAGTAAGTCTAATAGGTATCATAATTGGTTTAATATTTGCAATTATTCTTGAGATTTTGAGTTTTTCCACTGGAGAATCTTCCAGCCTTCTAACTATTTTTGGTAGTACAGGACCTTGGGTTTTATTCATTGGTGCGGGAATATTTTTATGTATTGGGATTGCTCTTTTTATGATTTACTTCTGGAAGAATGGAAAATTTACTATTTTGAGACTTATTGGAGCTATTGAGAAGGAAAGTAAAGATTGAGTGCCAAAAAAAGCTAGATAAGAAAAATATCCATTAATTATAATTAAATCAGAAATTTTTTGCTCTTATATTTTTTTTATTTTATATTATCATCAAATTAATTTAATGTAAAAATTTACTCAATTTATCTATGCCGATTTGATTTTATGGCAATTAAAGTTGGAACTGTATTTAATTACTTACAATTACCTAATGTATCTAAATTTGCATTTGTTATTAATAAAAGACAAGATGGTACCCTTATACAAAAAGGATTATTTGTCTATACAAATTCGAGTGAAGGATTCTTAATTGGAACGATTGAAGAGATTGTCTTATTGAATGAGTATTTTGCTGATGCTCTTACAATCAAAGCGTTTAACAATAATAATAATCCTAACATCCTTAAAGGTCTTTTTCCCAGTGATGATTTTGAATTTGCAATTGCGATAGTGAAATGCCTAGGGCTGATAATATTTAAGGATAAAGACAATCAAGAAATTGTAAGAGTTCAACGAATGAGTTATCCTGCGAGTCCAGGAAAAGAAGTATATATGGTAGAGGAAGAAGTTCTTAATAAGTTCTTAGGATTCGATAGTAAAGCTGGTTTAAATTTAGGACGAGTGAAGGTAACAAATTCTGAAGCACTAGTCAATATGAATAGATTGCTAAATAAGCATTTTGCTATTCTTTCAATCTCAGGAGGTGGTAAGAGTTACCTTACATCAGTACTTATCGAAGAATTACTGATAAGAAATAAGGATTTTGGAACACCTTCCATAATTTTATTTGATGTACATGGAGAATATTTGTATTTAAAAGATATTCCTAAGTTTAAAGACAGAGTGAAAATTCAAGATATCTCATACTTTCAAATAGGAGTACCTAAATTATCCGCCTATTCTTTCAAAAAATATCAAGAACAAATTTCATCAGTTCAATTAAGAGAACTCTCTAAATATATAAAAAAATTGAGGAAAGAAAAACAAAAGAAAAATCAATATTCTTTAACTGATATAATTAAAGTTGTTGAAGAAGAAACTGATGGAAACAAGAGTACAAAACAAGCATTAATAGGGTGGCTCTCAGAATTGGAACGATTGACTCTCTTTGGATCTCAGGAGAATCCTTCATTAGATAAAGTAGTGAATAATCAAGAAATCACTATTTTTAACTTTCAGAAAGAAGTGAGTATTAGAAAAAAGCAAATTATTGTTGATTATATTTGCAACCGTCTATTTAATCTCCGAAGAAATGACAATATAGCCCCATTTTTGCTCGTTGTAGAAGAGGCTCATCAATTCTGCCCAGAGGCAGCCCATTCCAAAGCCATCTCCAAACCTATTATAGAAATGCTTGCTCGAGAGGGAAGAAAATTTATGGCATGCTTATGTTTAATTAGTCAGAGACCAAAAAAGTTGAGTACAACTGCATTATCTCAATGCAATTCAAAATTAGTATTAAGTATTAAAAATCCATATGATTTAAAACATCTAATGGATAGTTCAGAAGCGATAACTAAAGAATACGCTAATATAATTTCAAGCTTGGGCGTTGGAGAAATGTTGTTGATGGGAAATGCAGTAAATTATCCTGTGTTCATTGATGTGAGAAAGAGAAAATTTAAATTAAGGGATGAAGCGAAATCTTTAGCCCAATTCTGTTTAGATTGGCAAAAAAAAGAATTAATATAAATCTGTAACTAAACCTTCTCTTAGAGCTTGATTATTTTTATTAAGAACAATCATGTTCTTGTTTTTTGAAACACGAAATACATTAATTATTGCCATACTCTCCAACTTCATAAATAATTCTTCTAAAATTAATGAATTTACAAAAGGAAATTCTTTTTTGAGAAGTTCCTCCAATCTTTTATCCAATATTTCTCCTTTATTTTTGATTAAAATATCGATTATAGAATTCATTACTGGTTTTTGATTCCAACGATGAGATTCGATTTTATGTCACCTATTATAATACATATAAAAATAGAATACAATAATGAAGAATATCTTTTTTCTAATTAATTTTTGCTATTTTATTTTATACAAATAATCTATCTTCTTTAGATTCTTCAATTCTTCGACTCTTAAGTTTATCACCAAATTCCTCATACCATTGGATTACTTCTTTAGTTAAAGTGGGATTCAATGATTTTCTTGCTTCATTAAAATGCTCTAATGATACTACTCTCGCCCTTATATTTTCTCTTAAAGCAATCATAGCCGCCTCTCGACACCAAGTTTCAATATCTGCCCCAGAAAAACCCTGAATTGTATCATTTAACTCTTCTAAATTTATGTTACTTGCCAAAGGCATTTCTTTTGTAAATATTTTTAAAATTTCAAGTCTTCCTTTTTCTTCCGGTACAGGGACCAATAATATCCGATCAATTCTACCAGGTCTTATTAATGCGGGATCTAAGATATCGGGACGATTTGTTGCCGCGATTACAACAATATCTTTCATAATTTCTAAACCGTCTAACTCTGTTAAAAATTGAGATAACACTTTTTCTGTTACTCCGGAATCAGATGTATGTCTGCCTCTACTTGGAGCAATCGAATCAAATTCATCAAAAAAGATAATACAAGGAGATGCCATTTTTGCTTTGCGAAATACTTCTCTTATTGCTTTTTCAGATTCACCGACCCATTTTGATAAGAGTTCTGGCCCTTTAATTGATATAAAATTTGCTTTACTTTCAGTTGCTACAGCTCTTGCTAATAGTGTTTTACCACAACCAGGAGGACCATAAAGTAGAATTCCTTTTGGAGGAGTAATTCCCATACGACTAAAGATATTTGGATGTGATATTGGCCATTCAACTGCTTCTATTAACTTTTGTTTTAAGTCATCAAGTCCACCCACTCTTTCCCATGGAACATTAGGAACTTCCACAAAGACTTCTCTTATTCCAGAAGGTAAAACTTCTTTTAACGCTTCTTCAAAATCATCTTTGGTCACTTCAATTTGTTCCAATAATTCTGGGTCAATTATTTCTGATTCCAAGTCAATTTTAGGTAAATAACGTCGTAAAGCAGACATGGCAGCTTCTCGACACACGGCAGAAATATCAGCCCCTACAAAACCATGAGTTATTTGAGAAAATTCTTTCAATGATATTTTCTTATCAAGGGGCATGTTTCGAGTATGAATCTGAAATATTTCTCTTCTGCCTTTTTCATTTGGTACTTTTATTTCTATTTCACGATCAAATCTTCCAGGACGTCTTAAAGCTTCATCTAAGCTATTAGGTCTATTGGTTGCCCCAATTACAATTACTTTACCCCTCCCATGCAATCCATCCATTAATGCTAATAATTGAGCAACAACTCTCCGTTCAACTTCTCCAGTTACAGTTTCTCTTTTTGGGGCAATAGCATCAATCTCATCTATAAATATAATAGCAGGACTTTTTTCTTCTGCTTCAATGAAAATTTTTCTCAATTTTTTTTCTGATTCTCCATAAAACTTACTCATAATTTCTGGACCATTTATTGAAATGAAATGTGCTTCACTTTCATTTGCTACAGCTTTTGCTAATAGAGTCTTCCCACATCCAGGTGGACCTCTTAATAGAACTCCTTTTGGAGGGTCAATGCCTAAACGTTTAAATAGAGAAGGATGTCTAAGTGGTAATTCTACCATTTCTCTTACTCTCTGAATCTCTTTATCTAATCCACCAACATCTTCATATGAGATGTATTTAATCCCTGTATCGACCTCCTCTGTGATCCTTTCGCTAATATTGAGTAAGGTGTCTGGTTTTATGATACAAACCCCACTAGGTCTTATATTTATTACTTTAAATGTTATTTCTCGACTAATGCCAATTGATATGAAGATAAAATCATCAAGCGTTACTGGATAATTATTTAATTTTCTTTTTACAAAACTTTCAAATCTAGGATTATTTTTAATAGGAAAATTTGACGGCGCCAATACGATATTTTGAGCGACTACAGCATTCACTTTTCTTATTTCAATAGTATCATCGATTCTAGTTCCTGTATTTTTTTGCAGTCTAGAATCCACTCGTACAATCCCTAATCCATTATCTTGTGGATAACTTGGCCATGCAATCCCAGCACTCTCTTTTTTACCATTGACTGCAATAACATCCCCAGTCTGAATTTTAAGCTTTTCCATTGTTTTAGGATCAATTCTAACAATATTACGCCCAATGTCTCTTTTTTTAGCCTTTTGTACTCTTAAATTCACACTAGGGCTATCATCATCCTTATCCTTCTCAGTATTACCTTTCGATGACATAATAAATTGACTCTAATTTTATTATTTTAGTATACTATTAAGTAATCTTAATTTCGTAAAAATTTTTCCTTTTTTTTTTATAAGATATCATAACTTTATTTAATAAAATCATCCAAGGAGACTTGAACTTTAACATCATTTATTTTTCTAAGTCTATCTAATGCATTATTAACTCTTTGTTTTGAAAAATTATGTTCTTCTATAAGTAATTCTTCCAATTTTTCAAACTCGACTTTCTTTGGTTTTGGAACCTTGTAATCTTTTTTTACATCTGGTTGAAGAAAAATTTTTCTGATTTGAGCTATTATTTCTGAATCTATAAAGATCTCCTTTTCCCCAACTTTTATTTCGCTTTTTAATATATTTTCTATAGAATCATATTTTTTAATTAACTCTAATGCAGTTTTTTGACCAATGCCTTTAATACCTGGAAAAAAATCGGTTCCAATTAATATTCCCATATCGATCAATTGCTCCCGAGAAATTCCGAGATTACTCAAAAATTTAGCTAAAGAAACATATTCAATATCTAAAGTAACTGTTGTATCTTTTACCTTTTTACTTCGACTTATAGCAAAATTTCGAATCAACCGTTCTCCGCCAAATAATAATGTATCATAATCTTGAGAAGCACAAGCCCAAGCATCACCATTCTCAACTAAATATGCTGATTGGGCTTCTCCTTCCGAACTAGCTTGAATAATAGGAATTCCCATATAATCTATCAATTTCTTGCTTTCCTCTATCATCCCTGTGTCAAGTTTAGAAGTTAACTGAGCATATTTTTTAGCTTCTTTAAAATCTTCAGCATCCTGGGCGGTAATCATTTTTTGTTTAGCTTCTTCTTTAATCCTTTTCCTCTCTCTTACAGTTTCTAATTTCAGTTCGGAGGAAATTCCATCGAAGACATAAATGGGATTAATATTATTCTCTAAGAAATTAATTGATCTGTAAAAAAGACCAGAAAGATGTGATGTAATATTTCCCTGATAATCCTTTAAAGGGGTTCCATCTCTCTGTCTTATTATTGCTAGAAATTGATAAATGGTGTTAAACGCATCGATTGCTATTTTTTTTTTAAAGAGATTTTCAAATGTAATGACTCTTTTAACTTCATTTACCAATTCGTTTATCTTTACGCCCATATCTAATTTATTCCCTGTTTTCTTCTTCTTCAATAAATAATTATTTAACTACTTATATAATTTCCACAAATATATCATCCTATTTTTTTGGTCGTCTTTTTAATTTTGATCCACAAATTTCACATAATCGATTTAAATCTTCGACATTATGAATTTTCCCACATTGTGGGCAATAAACCTGCCAGGTTATCTTAGATTCAATCCCTTCTTTATATAAAGGTAAAAAAGGAACACTTAATTCAGAGCACACATTTTCAATAGAATAATCATTAGAAAACATGGTAACTTTTCTATTGAATTTTCGAGTTAATTCTAAAGTCAACGCTATTAATTCTTTATCAGCTTTCGAAAGAGCCTTAAAATCTCCTGTTTTTTTTGATACAATAATTATCTTTTCTATATATTTATTTTCAGGATGTTTAACCCTTAGCTTATTAGTTTCAATCGCAGCATTGATTTTATTTAATATATTTCTATTTTTTTCTCTATATCTATGATCTCTTATTTCATCAATTATAGAAGGTGTAGTATAAGCAATTCCTTTAAATAAACTAAAATCTATTCCAGTTAGAAAAATATTAGCGTCAAGAATATAAATATCATCTTTTTTTTTCATATCACTATTCTTAGGTGATGTAATTTGGGAAAGGTTATTAAAAAATTAAATTTTGTAAAATTACAATTCAGGAGAATCATCAATAGGTACTCTTCTTATTGTACTAATAATTTTCTTTCTCAATCGAGTATAATAACTTCCTTCAAACCGAATAAATTTATTTTGAGATTTTGCTTTACATATTTTAATTTTAGTATTAGGAGCAATTCTTTTAATGATTTGTTGACCATCTATAACAATTTTACCATCTAATCTGGGCCTCAAAATTCGAATCTCGATTTCAGATTCAAGAGGTACTATTATTGGTTTTAAACCCGATCCTGCATAACTGTTTAGTGGCGTGATTTGCATAGAATCCATAGTGGGATTTATAATCGCCCCACCTGCACTTAAATTATATGCTGTGGATCCTGTAGGAGTAGATATAATTATTCCATCTAAATAACTACGATTTAAAAATATTCCATCAATTCTAATAGACATTTGCATAACTTTAGAGCTTTTTGAAGATACAATTAGTATTTCATTTAAAGCATTAGTTAACTTAATATCACCAGAATCCTTCACGATATAGGCTGCTATTTTTGAACATACTTCTATTGAATATTCTCCGTTTAATACCCTAGATAAGTCTTTGAAGATTAATCTTCCAGTAGATTCATCCAAGAATCCGATAGAACCAACATTTACACCTAGAATTGGCGGAGGGTCTTGTTGAGATAAACTACTTGCCACTCTTAAAATTGAACCGTCTCCTCCAACAATTACTATGAATTTTATTTTCTCTGCCGTCATTTCTCCTAAATCCATACCATTATGAGGTAGAATCTTTGGAGCAATTCTAGTTTCAAGATATACTACTTCCCCTTTTTGAACTAAGTACTCAAATATCCTTCTCGTTAATTTAATAGCTCTTTCTGAATCCAACCTACAAGCTAAAGCAATTGGTTTTTTCTCCATAGCCCTTGAACATTCTTTTTAAGTACTTCAAAAAAAAAATTGGATAATTTAATTTATGAAAAGATTTAAAACTAAATTAATTACTGAAAACTCTATTTATAAGGGTTTTTCCTGCCATTTGCCAATATTCTACTTGAGTTGTTGAGATCTTACTAGGCTCTTCTTGAAGCACCTTTAATTTTTTTTTAAGATCCTCATCCTGTGGCCAATCAACATCAAATGATTCATATGATTCCAAATCCATAATATTGATGGATGCATCCTCAATAAAATTAATTTGGGCATTTCCTTTTATAATTTCAGGAGTATCAACGACATGTCCCGATGGAATAGTAAGACTCCTTTTGTTGTTATCGAACATTCCAACACATACGACTCTTACTTTAGCGTGACCATGTTTCCCGCTTTTTGAACGCTCAGTACTCTTAATGATACATGGCTCTTCATCAACCATAATGTATTGTCCTGCTTTTAACTTTTGAATCTCAGTTCTTCTTATTGAAATGATTTTACACCTTTAATATGATATACTATTAATAAGCTTTAATTTTCTATATTATTGTTTTATCATAAATTTTTCTATTGTTTATATCTATTAATAAGAAGAAGGTCTTATTATTATTAAAAGATCTTTAAAAACCTGCTAAATAGTTCTTCTTTACGTTCAAAAAATAGGAAACTCAATGTTTAACGATGTCTATTCAGGCGGGTTTCAAAAATATTCTCTTCAATTATTAATTGCTTCATATCTTTAAAATTATCATTAACTTTCAGAACATTAGAAGGTCTTTTAGTTTGTTTTTAATTCTACTCAATCATTGACTTTTTTTTATAAAATAAATTTTAACTTCTTAGAGTTAAGACTAAACTGCTTATCTTTTTTAAGATTTAAATTCACTATTGACAGAATAGTTTTTAAAAAATATTCAATTATAATTATAGATTTTTTAAAAAATATATAAAAATAGGTAAATGGTATATGGCAGATGATATTGAAATAAAAGATGAAAAGATTTTCGGAGGTTGGAGAGCACCTGAAAATCTAATAAGAGAAGCAACTACGTCAATTCACGATGATAATGTAGCTAAAAGTGTTGGTATGCGTGGCGGAACGATACAAGGAACTTTACATTTAAGTATGTTTGCTCCATTGGCCCTAAAATTATTTGGTGAACGCTGGTTTGAGCAAGGAACTGTTAGTATGTATTACACATATGCAACAGTCGACAAGGAAGAAGTGAGAGCAATTATTGAATTACCTCCAGGTACAAATGAAGAAATGTTGCCTATTTCAACTAAAGATGAGCAATTTAAAGCATGGGCAGAATTGAAAAATGGACAACAGATAATGACTGGTACAATATCAATAGGCTCACCTAAGGAACCGTCATATTTACAAGCTATAGAATTAAAAAATAGTAAACCAGAGGAATTACGTATTTTAGCTGGATATAAAGTTGGGGAGGAATTACCTTCTAAAGAGATCTTACTCACACAAGAAGAAGCCAATAGTGGAGTAAAAAGAATTACAGACCAATTGGATTATTATACAAATAAAGATAAAGCTCCTTGGAAAAGTACAATTTTTTATCCTACAGTATTGTTCGAAGTAATGGCATTGGGTTATGGGGAAACTAGTACTGAGGAATTTAATGCAGTTCCATTCTATGGAGCAACTGAACTGAGGTATATAAATGGACCAGCATTTATTGGTGTTCCGTATATTGCTAAAGGGAAATATGTTTGTATTGGTGTTTCTGCAAAAACAGAATACTTTTGGCTCGATTCTACATTAGAAGAAAAAGAAACAGGAAAACTAGTAGCTTCAATGCGCCACTTGAATCGTTTCATGAAAGCAGGATCACCACACTATAAAGATCAGTAGTTATTCGTGAGGTTTCAAACTAATCTATTTTTTTATTCAACTTTTTGATATTTTAAGATAAAATTCAAATTTGAGAGAGAAAAGTTAAAAAAAATTTGTGAAAAAAGTAACTTTTTGGTGTCTTTGCTTCACAGTCCAAAGAATTTAATCAAATGATGAAAGTTTTATTTAATTTCCAATTCAATTATCATAAAAGGTGAACTTTTTTGACGTTAAAAACTAATATTACCGAAATGTTTGGAATTAAGCACCCAATCGCAAATGCTGCAATGGGTCCTTACAGAACAAACGAGATGGCTATAGCAGTCGCAGATGCGGGTGCTCTAGGGATGATTTCACACACAAACCAATCTATGGATGGTAGGGAAGAAACTGCATTAGCAGCAATGAAAAAAAATCTTGATTATGTTGTAGAACATACAGATGGGATTTTTGGGTTTAATATAAGGACTTCGAGATTAACAACAGATTGTGACAAATTAATTTCAGAAACCGCAAAGCATATAATGGCGAATCCTAAATTAAAAGAACAATGTCTCTATGCCCTTACTAGTGCGGGTTCGGCAACAAGAATGGCCCAGAATCCAGATTTCAAGAAATTGAGGGAAATCTCACAGGTTAAGCACTTCCATGTTGCCCCTGCACTCTGGTTGGCAGAAAAATGTGTGAACGCGGGATGTGACGGGCTTGTAGTAACTGGGTTTGAAGGTGGTGGACATCAATCATATGAAAAAGTTGGAGGATTAGTATTATTGCAGCAAGTACAACAAAAATACCCAGATATTCCAAAAATCGCATGTGGTGGATTTGCTACTGGTAATGGTCTTGCTGCAGCCCTAGCTATTGGGGCAGGGGGCATTTCCATGGGATCGAGATTTATTGCATCAATTGAGAGTGAATTCCATGAAAAATACAAGAATGTCGTTCCCCCTGCAAAAGCTCAAGATACTGTTGTGAGAACAGGTTCTTTGGGAACCATCAGACTCTGGAAGAACAAATTTGCAATGGCAAAAGGATTAGTAAAGAGTAAAGAAGAAAAAATGGCTGAAGAAAAAGCTAAGGAGGAACATAGAACTGAAATTTCAAAAGAAGAACTTATGGAAGAATTAAGAAAAGATACAATTGCCCAATATGCGGTTTATGAGGGTGATATGGATAATGGGTATATATTATTAGGGCAGAGTATAGGTATTGTAAACCAAATAGACAGTATTCCCGATATTATCGAAACTGTTGTTAAAGACGCAGAAAAAGCACTAAAAAAAGCTGTAACGTATGTAGAATAACTCTACTTTTTGTTATTAATCAAATCTTTTTTTTTATACATAATTTTGAATTCTATATTTTGATTGGGTTATTTCAATAGAAATTTTAAGAAAATCAGAATCTGAATTTACTTTTCCATCCAAATTTCACAGAAAATTGGGACAAAATTTAAAAAAGTACTAATCTTGTATCTCTTTTTATTATTTGATAATAGATCGTGGAGTATCTCTGAAGCCACACACTTCCAGCACTTTTTGAGAATCCACTAATGGCAATTACCACCGTTGACTTAAAATCGAAAATTTTAGAAAGACTGAAAGAAAAATACGTTGAAAAATAAAAAACCCTTCACCAATAATAATATCTAACTTTTTAGTAAAATCTATGACTTAAAAATTATTAATGAATTCTATTTATATTGTAAATTTTTATCTTATATTAGAAATTACTGTAAAAATTAAATTTGGGAAAGTATTCATGAGCTTTAGAATTGAAAGTAAAGAACAATTTGTCGAATTATGGACTAATATTTACAATACCGAAGGTAAACCTGATTGGTCTCATATCCTCCCATATTATGACAATAAGATATATTTTCGCGATTCTATTCAAGAAATTCGAGGTATAAAAGAATTTAAAGCTATGACTGTACGATTAGTTAAGCGATCTAAAAATTTAAGAATGAAAATAGTCAATATTCTTTTTGAAGGGAATATCATTTTTTTTGAATGGGAGATGGGATTAAGTTTTAAGAAAACTCCTGATTCGAAGGTATTAGGGGCAAGTCGCCTGATATTGAATGATAATGGAAAAATAATCTCCCAAAGGGATTATTACGATCTCTGGGGGGATATTTTCGATAATATTCCATTTTTAGGTAAAGGATATCGAAAGTTCATGAGGAAAATGTTCGGGTGAATCACTTGAATAAATATTTAACACAATACAGGATATCAAATATTAAGGCAATGCTTCGCAATAATAAGGCAGAGCCATTGGAATGTCAAGATGATTTTAATGGACATTTAGTGGCTATAACTGGCGCCACATCTGGAATTGGATATGTAACTGCACGAGAATATGCTTCACACGGAGCTAATCTGTTAGTGATTAATCGAAATGAAGAAAAAACGCTTAATCTGTGTGAAGAAATTAATCGAGATTTTGGTGTAGAATGTGATTTCATGCTTGCGGATTTTACGCACATTTCCGAGGTGAAGAAAGTTGGCGAAGAACTCGCAAATTCCGATTTGAATATTGATGTGTTCATTCATAACGCAGGTGTCTATTTAACCGAGAGAACGATCTCTGACGATAGTCTTGAGATGGTTTTTCAAGTGGATCATCTCGGTTCCTTTATTATAAATTACATTTTAAAGGATAAACTTAAAGCCCAGCAAAAATGCAGGATTATATTAGTAAATTCTGAGGGTCACCGTTTTGCTATTCTTGGTTTGAAATTAGATGATCTCAACTGGGAGAAGCGCCGCTATTCGGGACTCAAAAGCTATGGATCAGCAAAAACTGCCCAACTTCTGACAATGATCAAATTTAATGATTTCTTCCAAAATAGTGGCGTGACGATTAACGCAATGCATCCTGGTAATGTAAAAACCACTATGGGAGAAAATAGTACTGGATTATTCCAGAGGGTTTTCATCGAACCCTCCTACAGATCGCCAATGATATCCGCTAAATCCTTATATTATCTTGGAGTTTCGAAGGATATTGAGGGCGTGAGTGGTAAGTTTTTCAACCTCACTTACGAAGAGGAGCCCGCACCTCCTGTCTTGGACCGAGAAGTCGCAAAAAAGATGTGGGATTTAAGTATAAAATTAGGCAGATTAGCATGACGACTACAAGCCATGAAGTTATCATTGTAGGAGCAGGGATGGCAGGGTTAACCGCTGCAGCCTATTTATCAAGGGCAGGACATGATGTTCTTTTAATTGAAAAGAACGAGAATTGTGGTGGCCTACTAAATTCAATCCAAAAAGATGGTTTTGTTTTTGATACTGGTCCGAGGTCAATTGAAAACTCGGGAGCCGTGCGACCCTTGTTAAATGACCTTGGAATTTCACTTGAACTCCTTAAAAGTCCAGTTTCGATTGGAATTGAGAATGAAATTTTACACTACACGTCAAACGAAAGTATATATGAGTATCAGTCCCTATTAGAAAAGCTGTATCCCGATAACAAAGAGGAGATTGCCGCAATTTTCTTGTTAATCGAAAAAATCTTGAAAGACATGGCCATTCTAAACGAGATTGATAATCCGATTTTCAGAGACATGAAAAACGATATAGGTTATCTTGTTAAGGAACTTCTTCCGTATCTTGGCAAGTTCCTTCTTGTTATTCGCCGGATAAATCGAAGGAAGGATCCGGTTGAAGACACACTAAAAAAAATGACTTCAAACCAATCACTTATCAATATTATGACGCAACATTTCTTCAAGAGTACGCCTACTTTTTTTGCCCTAGGATATTTTCATACTTACCTTGACTATTTTTATCCGAAGGGGGGTACGGGAAAAATTCCAGAAGGCGTCATGCAAAAAATCATTGACTGGGGAGGATCAATTTTATATGGTACAGAAATACACGAGATCATTCCTTCTGAAAACAAGTTAACTGATATCGATGGAAACACGTTTAACTATGAAAAACTTATTTGGTGTGCGGATTTGAAATCTTTATATCGATTTCTTAAATTCCATGATTTAGAGGAAAAAGTTTCTCACAAGATATCAATTCAAAAAGATAAATTACTATCGAATCGAGGCGGAGATTCAGTCTTTTCTTTATTCCTAGGGATAGATGAACCTCTCGACAAATTTCAATCGATTTCGAACGGTCATTTTTTTTATACTCCATTAAAAAAAGGTTTAGGCGAATCAACTTGGACTAAATTAAGAACAATTATTAAGAATTTCGAAAAAACTCCCAAAGAAGCCATTATACATTGGTTGGACGGGTATTGTCAACTGAATACATATGAGATTTCCATTCCAGGGCTTAGAGATCCCACCTTAGCTCCAAAAGGAAAGACTGGATTAATTGTGAGCATTCTCTTTGAATATGATCTCATGAAAAAAGTCCAAGAGGGAGGATGGTATGAAGAATTCAAAAAAGAAGTCGAAAATCGTATTTTAGAGATTTTATCAAAATCCATATACCCTAAAATCAAGGATAAGATTCTCTTTCGTTTCTCCTTAACACCCGTCAGCATTTCAAACAGAGTAGGAAGTTCTGAAGGAGCAATAACTGGTTGGACGTTTGAAAATCCCATCCCTGTGGTTCAAAATATTCTTAAAATGACTAAATCTGTAAAAACTCCTATTCCAAATATACTCCAAGCTGGTCAATGGGTATATAGTCCTTCTGGAATACCCATTGCGATCCTTACAGGATTGGCAGCAGCTAAGAAGATAATGAAAAATAATAAATGAGGTTTTAACCCAAACTTATAGATAGAGTCTTCTTAGAAAATTAGCAACAATACAATTATACTGATAAGTACTAGGTAAGAAATTAAGACCATTCGATAAATAGGTTTTTTTATATCATCACCTGACATGGCTTTAAATCCTGTTCTGCTAAGGAAAGACTTTATTTGAAGATCTAAGTCCTTTTGATTTTTAACCGCATACTTTTGCAGATCCTGCTTAATAATGAAGTGCTGACTATAAGGAAAAATAATAGCGTTTACTGGCTTATTAGGATCAATAATATTACCAAGATACGTGTTTGCTTTGATTGAAACATGTTCTAAAGGTATGTTTATCGCTTCTTTCACCATATCTATGTCAAAAATCAGGCTGAAAGGCTCTGAAAAATCACTTTTTATCTCACCACCATAATCGACATTAAGATTTCCTTCAATCCAGAGAGATTCATCCAATTCCCTTGAATCACCTTTTTCTAAGTCAACCGATACAATGAATTCTTTATTGTTGGTGCGATTCTTAATATCAACCAGTAACTTCCCAAAATATGTGGTTGTATACAAGGCTGGATCACAAGTGTATCCACAAAATCCATTCTTTGGGTCATAGCTGTTAGTATTCGTTTCATAATCACAAATGATCCAAGATAACAGCCCGGTTTCTTTGTTGCGAGCAATAATATAAAACTCGACTCTCATGCCTATAAATCCCGATGTTCGAGTGCTAAATACGCTTGCAATTGCCAAGGGAAACTTTGAATCGTTCTTAAAAAGTGAGGTTTCTGCTAGTTCATATCCATTGGGGAGCATCTCTTGTGCTGCTGAAGTATTTGTTATCTTAAAAGAGATAAATAAACTATAGGGATCTACTATGAATCCCATATAAGGAACTTTTTTCTTGCCACTCTGTGCAAATTTATGTTGTGTTTTTTTAGGAAGAGATTTACTGAAACTGCTCAAAAAACTAATGGCAGTTACATCTTGAGGCTTTACAAGAGATTCTATCTTTTTTATAAAATTCCTTTTTTCTTCTTGGTTCATTTACATAATCCTTGTTTTTTTTTAAATTATAGATTAATTATCAATAAAATAATTAGGGAAATAAAGATTATCATAAATAAAGAGATTCCCATTAATAACATTATCTTTATACTTCTTGTTGAGAAGGTTTTCATTTCTTTCATATTTGCAATTTTATTATAATTCTCGATCATGTCATTGATATTTTTGATATAGGTACGACAGCCTGGACTGTCGGCAATATAATGCTGAGCGAAGGGGAAACACAACGCCTTGCATAGTTCCGGCTCGGCTAAATCTGGGAAAAGTGTATTAAACTCTATGTGAATATCCTCAATAGGAATTTCTAAAGCTTTTTCAACTTCAGCAGGATCAAATATTACGGCAAGTGTATCATCTTTATTATCTGAAAATTTTTTACCGTGACCAATCGATGTATTTCCTATTACCCAAAGGGGTTGATCAAGGCTGCGGATTTTTCCATTGGTAATATTACCCGTTAAGATTATCTGTCGGTCAGTTGTGTCTTCTTTAAAATCCAGTAGTATTTCTCCCTTTGAGCTAGTCGTATATATAGCATTTTTACTATTTCTATCTGCAACTCCTACTGAAGGGAGAGCAATTATTGTATTGCTCAGAATATCGATAAAAATCCAGGATATAAGACCGGTTTCTTTATCTTCCGCAACGAGATATACTTCTAGCCTAGAACCCCAAAAAGTACTTGCTCGAGTATTGAAAACTCCCATTCCTAAATAGTGATCTGGTTCTTCATCAGCAAAAATTCTGGTCTTTTTCAACTCATAGCGTTCTGATAATAATTTTTTTGCTTTTTCGATATTTTTAAGCTTAAAGAATAAAAACATACTATAAGGTTCAATTACAAAACCCATGTAGGGAGTCTTTTTTGAAGTCTTAATTAATAGCTTTTTAAAAAGGGAGCGAGGCAAAAGCCGTTTGAATGTTTGGAAGAAATACAAAAAGCTAACTTCCTTTGGATCAATTAAGCTTTCCACATTTCTGATAAATTTTTCATCATCTATAATTTTCATATTTTATAAAACCTTCAAAAAAAAAAATAATTCCCTATATTAAAGTATTTATCAAATTTTATATTAATGATAATAATTATTGATGGAGGAAGAAAAATATTATTTTAATAAACTCAATTTTTTCACTTAATTTGTGAAATCAGAAACAGAATTTACTTTTTTAATCCTAATCCATTTGAGATTAAGAAAAAATTTGAAAAAATCGAAATTTTAGTATCTTGATCTTTCTCTACCTATTGTAGAATGACCACCATGCCCTGGATATATTTTAAACTCATCCGAAATATTGTTATAATTTAAAATTTTTTTAATACTAGCTATTAAATTATCATAATTTGTAAGCTGCCATGGTATTCTACCACGCAATAGTGTATCTCCGGTAAAGATAAGCTTATTTTTATAATCTATCAACATTATATCACTGTTAGTGTGGCCTGGAGTTTCAATTACATGAAGAGACTCTATTCCAATTTCAATCACATCATTTTCCTTAATAAAATGAATATTTTCAGCTTTTCTTATCCCAAAACTATTGATTAATAGCGGAATATTAAAATAATCCATGATATCAAACGCACATTGAATATGGTCATGGTGTGGATGAGTACCTATTAAATAAACTGGTATATAGCCTTCTCTATTAATTACGCTTATAATATTATGTGAATCAATTCCAGGATCAATAATCCCAACTTCTTTTGTATTATCATCACCATAAAGATAACAATTAGTTCTAAATCTACCACTCACTATCAATCGGTTTAAAATAATCATTAATCACTGATTTAATCGATATTTATAATTTAAAAAAACTCTACTCAATACAAATAGTTTTTTCGAAATTAAAAATTATTAAAAATTTTACTTATTTTCAACCATGATATATTACCTTGATACTAAATTTAATATCTCATTTCTCCTAGTAGACAATTTCTAATACACCTTAGTTTATTCTTTCTCATCCAAAATTTTTTAATTTTGAGATTTCTTTTAATGTATATTAGATTATAATTATTGAAAAAAAAATATTGATTTTAGAGAATTTATTCAAGTACACTAAAAAATTTTAAAACTGGGAAGTAATGGTATTAGAGAAATTAGGTAGATCACTTGACACGGCAATAAGAAAGCTTAGAAGACTTCCATCAGTAGATAAAGCCGCGATTGATGGACTTATTCAAGAATTGCAGAGATCCTTACTAAGTTCAGACGTAAAAGTGGAATTAGTGTTCGAGATGACAGAAAATATTCGAAAAGAAGCTATGAATACTAAACTCCAGAAGGCAAGACGTAGAGATTTTATTATTAAATTAGTACACGATGAGCTTATTAAACTATTAGGTGGGAAACCTGCTCCTATAAGAATAAAACCAGGGAAAAAGAATATTATTTTACTTGTTGGGATTCAAGGTTCAGGAAAAACTACTACAATTGCAAAGATAGCAAAATACTACAAAAGCAAAGGTTATAAGGTTGGAGCATTAACAACTGATACATGGCGACCTGGAGCTTATGAACAATTAGTGCAATTATCAGAACAAGTAGGTATAAAGTGTTATGGAAATCCTAATGAAAAAAATGCTATTAAAATTGCAATTCAAGAGACTAAAAAGGCAATAAATGAAGGGAATGATATTATTATTACAGATACTGCCGGGAGACATAAAGAAGAAAAAGAATTAATGAAAGAAATGGCTATTCTTGAACAAAAATTAAAACCAAATGAAATCATCTTAGTAATTGATGGCACACTTGGGCAACAGGCATATAATCAAGCAGAAGCATTTGCCCAGACAACTAAGGTAGGTTCTATTATTGTAACTAAATTAGACGGGACTGCTAAAGGAGGTGGTGCTTTATCGGCATGCTCTGCTGCGAACGTTGGTATACGTTTTATTGGTACTGGGGAAAAAATAGATGATTTTGAGGAATTTGAACCCTCTAAATTTGTAGGAACTCTACTTGGAATTCCTGATATTGAATCATTAGTTCAAAAAGTACAAGAAGCTGAAGTTGATATTGAACCCGAAATGGTTAAAAGGATGATGCATGGTAAATTTACTTTAGATGATTTATATCTCCAATTAAAGAGTATAAAAAAAGTAGGTAAATTTAAGCAGATATTAGCTATGATGGGTGGTGGGAACATTCCAGATGCATTGAAAGAAGATGCAGAAGCAAACCTCGCAAAGTGGGAGGTAGTTTTAAGTTCTATGACACAAGAAGAGAAAAATGAACCAAAAATTATAAAAAAAACCAGGAAAAGAAGAATAGCAATTGGTTCAGGTGTTGAGTATTCAATTATAAATAAAATGCTTGATCAATATAATCAGATGAAGAAATTTATGAAAAGATTTCTTCAAATGCAAAAAAAGGGAAAGGGCATGCCGGGAATGCCAGGATTACCTGGTGGAAAAGCTGGAGCTGATTTTATGAAAAAATTAGGTAAATTTTAGAAAATTATCTTTACTAAAAATATATTTGATTAGATTGGTAAACTTCTTAATTTTACAAGAAAAAATAATTGACTATAATAAAAAAACCATAGATAAAGGTCTTACACCTCAAAAAGTTTATGAAATATGTTCTTGTCTTAGAGAAGCTTTCTGCTTATCTTATTCTATAAGAAAGAACAATTCTTTATATTTATATTTTCAAAAGGAACATGTTTTAATAAAGTTTGAAGGAAAAGAATTACGATATTTAGGTCCTGATGAGAGATCTCAAGCTTTGCTATTAGAGAAGGTTTTAAGGAAAGTAAAAAGTGAAAGTAATACTAAAAATGATTCATGGTTAAAATCAACGCCTGGAATTTTTATTAAAAAATTTTTGAATGATTTTTCTTTTATGGCTTTTTATAAATCAATAGCAATCGGAACCAGCTTTTTAATAATAAATAACACTCAAATTGAAGAAGATATAGTAGATGATTTAATTTTAAATAAACAGATTTTTGATATTAAAGACGATGATTTTTTCATCATTCCAACTTATACCATAACGCAAGAAATTTCTAATATTATTGAATTATTCAAAAAATCAAAAAATACAAAACTTTTATCTTTTTCAAAAATTAAAGATGTGGAAGATATAATTTTATATATTAATTTTAAAAAAGATCAACAAATAAGACTCGAAAAATAAAAGTAAGAATGATCCTAAAGAACGCAAAAATTTATTCTGATGGCTTTCTAAAAAAGGGAGCTTTGCTTCTCAATGAAGGGATTATAAGTAAAATTAAATTTAATGCTCAGGAAAACGATTTAAGAGAGTTAGCCAAAAAAAATCCCGATAAAAAAGAATTAGATTGTCAAAATAAATTAATATTACCAGGTATAATTGATATTCATTCTCATTTACGAGATATGGAACAGAGTGATAAAGAAACTTTTACAACAGGTACTCAAGCAGCTGCATTTGCGGGAATTACAACTGTTTTTAACATGCCAAATACAAAGCCTCCAGCAATATCTGCAAAACAAATAAGAAAGTGGTTGGAAAAAGCGGAAAGAAATATTTTTATTAATGTAGGTTTTATATCAGGGATTCCAAAAGGATTTAATTACGATGAAATTTTAAAAATTATTGAGTTAGGAGTAATAGGATTTAAAATATATCCGCTTAACTCTTTGAATGGGATTGACTGGACTGATTCATTAAATATTCAAAAACTTCTTAATATCTCTTATAAATTTCAAATTCCAATATTCATCCATCCTGATTGGCCACTCTCTGAAGGGAAAAGAGCAGATCTCTATCAAGAATTCATGCTCAAAAGATATCCTTTTTTAGAATATCATAATAAATTATTTCCGGTTTATACAGAAGCTAAGTATGTTAATTTTATTCTCGAAAATTATTATAAACTAATTACTGATAATAATCTTGATCCTGAAAATTATCCAATTATTCATTTTTGCCATGTAAGCTGTAAAGAGAGTTATTTGCCAATACAAAGAGCTATACAAATGAATTCTAAATTGAAAATTACGTTTGAAATAACACCTCACCACTTACTTTTATCAAATGAACTTAAATTAAATAATCCATATATTGGTAAAGTCCTACCTCCTCTACGAGATAAAGAAAATTCTTCATACTTATTTAATGAATTAAAGGAGGGCAAAGTAAATATTATAGCAACTGATCATGCTCCCCATACTAAAGAAGAAAAGCAAAATGAATTCGATGCGTTATCGGGATTTCCTGGTTTTGAAACGTATCCACTAGTGATTCTTGAGAAAGTATTTAAGTACCGGCTTTCAATTGAAAATTTCATTAAAGCAGCGTCAGAAAATCCTGCTATAGTTTTTAAATTGAAAAATAAAGGATTTATTAAGGAAGGCTATGATGCTGATTTATTTATCGTTGATAAAGTTCCTGATTATAAAATAAATCCCCAGATTTTTAAAACTAAAGCCAAATTTTCTCCTTTTGAGGATTTTGTCACCTCTGTTAAAATTTGGAAAGTATTTTTAAGAGGTATTGAAATTAATAATGATGTTTCTGCTCCAAACGGAAACATTATTAGAAGAATTCTATAAAATATAAATGTATGAAGGGTATAATTATACATAAGTCATGTGATTTTTAAAGTATTAAAATGTCTGATGAAGAAAAATTTAGCTTAGAAAAGGGGATAATTTTAGTCAGATTCGCTAGAGAGAATATCGAATTTTTTTTAAAAAATAATCGAAAGATTCCTGTTCCAGATCGTATTAAAGAAGAATTTGCAGATAACTATGGTGCTTTTGTCACATTAAATAAATATAATGTTAGTGGAAACCCATTGAGAGGGTGTATAGGTTATATTGAACCAACATATTCTTTATATGATGTTATACATAGAGTATCAATAAGCGCAGCTATTGAAGATCCACGATTTCTTTCAGTTACTATAGAAGAAATGGATAATATAGTTATTGAATTATCAATTTTAACACCCCCTAAACTTATAGAAGTTAATGATCCGAAAGATTATATCAATAAAATAGTTATTGGAAGAGATGGTCTTATTGCAGAGCGAGGAATGCGACGGGGATTGCTTTTACCGCAAGTACCGATAGATCAGGGCAGAAATTGGGATGTTGAAACGTTTATTTCTCATACATGTTCAAAAGCGTGGTTAGATAGCAATGCTTGGAAAAAAAAAGATACAAAAATATACTCATTTCAAGCTATTCTATTCGAAGAGGAAAAACCACGGGGAGATGTGATTAGAAAGTATCTCATGTAAAAGAGATAGTACTTTTCATATTAGAATGTGAAAATAATTAGATTGATTTATAAATATTAAAAAACCCAAGACACGTGATTTATTATTTTCTGCCCTTGGATTCAAAAAAATTACATAATTTTATTCTTTAACGCATATAATGCACTTCTGGTTGATTCTTTAGCTTGTTGCTCTGTGACCATACCGATTGTTACTGCACATATATTATGATTAGAAATATATTTATATGCTGTTTCTGGTTCAATCTTTCCTGCTGCTAATGTTTTCATCGCAATAAAATGAAAACTTTTATTCTTGTCAACTATTTCTTCCAATTCTTCAGCATTTCCCATTAACATTCCAATCGAATTAAATGGAATTAAAAAAGTTTTAACATTTAAAGAATTTTCTATACAATATTTCAATGTAGGAATTGGATCATGCGTTGCGACACCTGAAATTATTCCATTACTAGTGATTTGGTCCAAAAGTTTTACCAAATCTCCTCCCCTAACGTCAGAAACCATCCCATGCACAAAAATTAATTTAGCGCCTATTTTTACTAAAGTATCAATGCCTGAATTCTTATCTGGATAAGTAGAACCTGTTATAACATAATCACTATGCATTTCACTCATTGTTTTTGCTGCTTCAACAATCTTTCCAATTGGTATTACCTCAATACCTCTGGCCCCTTCAATATAACTGGCTTCTAATATCTCTAATATCGCTTTTGGATTGTTTAAAAATTTCCTTTGCCATTCGATTGCTTTATATCCGAATTGACCTGCTCCTATAAATGGAGAAGTTCCTGTGGAAATAAGAGGGATATTTACATCATCAATTTTACAAAAAATGTTAAACACTTCTTTTAATTATAAAATAAATATAGTTCAGTTTGTTCTATATTTTTAATATGGGAATTATTGAATTTTAATTAAGTTCACATAAAATATAATCTTCAAAAATCATATTAAATCAAAAAAATTATTATTCTTAAAAAGCATTTGAAATTCACTTTTGATTTCTATTCAGTGAAGAGGAGATTAGAATACAATCTATAAATGGCATTATTTGTAATGCATTAGGATTTTATAATAAAAATTTAAAAATAATCGAAACATTAAATTCTCTTCTTTTTCGTCATATAATCACGAACCAAGCAAATTCTCTTATTCTTTTTGGAAATATAAATGAAAGTAATTCAATTTCTATAACAGAAAAAATAAAACTTATCGATTTGATTTTAAATATCACCCCGAATAAAATCCCTATTATTATTGGTGTCTATGGTAATCATGCTGATGATGTTTTAGAACAAATAGAGTATTTAGGAAAGAAATTTGAAGTTCTAAATTTTATGATTTCTCCACCCTTTTCTGAAAAAAAACCAAAAGAAATTATAGATTCTTACTTTGAAAATATTCTAAGTTCAATAAATGTTAAAAATCAGATTTATTTAATTAATAATCCGCTCCAATTTGCTGGAAATGAAATCGAACCAGATTTATTAAAAAACTTAATGGAATATGAGAATTTGAAGGGATTAAATGATTCCTTTTATAATATCAAAAACTGTAAATCGTACATTCAATATTTAAATAACCAATTTTCAGTTTTTTGTGGAATGGAGGAAAATGCTCAAAGTTTTTTGCAACTTGTTCCGGTTAATCAAAGAAAATTCTGTGGGATAGTCTCTAATATCAGTAATTTAGTCAATATGAGTTCAAAATTATATAATTATGCGTTAGAAGATAATATCTTAGATTTGTTGCAATTGCAAGAACAAATTAATGATATGCGAAAAATGATTTATGAAATTAAAACAGATACGGATGAAGAATTAATTGGATTAAAATACGCATTTCTATATTTATATAGAGACGTTATTTTAGAAACAGATAAAGATATAAAGTTAATTTCTGAAGAAATTCGTAATCAAATTAACCCAATTAGTAAGGAAAAAATCGAGGCTATCGTTAATTCCTTATTAAATAACAAACATATTTATCGATTATATCATGTTGGCAAAGGAGATTTTTATCAATTCGATGAAATCATAAAAACTTTTTCTAATTTTGAAGTTTTAGTTAAACAAGGTAAAGTGAAAAAAATCAAAGAACCTTATGTTTCTGATATCAATACCCTTAATAGAGTAAATTTTGAAAATAATCAATTAGTTTTTAGATTTCGCACCGGTCAATTAAAATCAGTTGAAAATTTAATCAAGGAAAAACTCTTATATCCTTTTTTAGATAAGACTTTAAATCCTGATGATTTTGAGTTAAGAAATAAAGTGAAAGAAATCATCAATACAAAGACAGGTTCATATATCTTCAATAAAGATAAACCTCCAATAATTCCTGTTTGTAATTTACTTTACTATGATGAAACTCAAGAAATAATTCCCTATCTTTTCTCAGTAGAAGAGTATATTCGAGGAAAACCTTTATCTCAACTAATCAATCAATATACTAGCGAAGGAAAAAATTTAAACACAACTAAATTTCTGAATTTATTCAGTACATTGGGAGAACATCTTGGAAACTTACATAAAATAAAATTTGATACGTTTTATAATAAAATTATCAATATCGGAAAAACTAAAGATGTATCATACGGTGAATTATTTGAAACTGAATTAGAACAAAAAATACGTGAAGCTACAAAAAATCAATTAGATTTTTCTGATGAAATAAGGAAATATTATCAAGATAATAAGGTTTTAATTGAAGATGAAAATGAGTTTGTAATTTTACATAATAATTTTCAAAGTGAAAACATTATTGTAAAAGAAGAATCAGGGATGATAAACATTAAAGGTTTTGTAGGTTTTGATTATTGGAATATTGGTAATAGAGCTCAAGAATTTATCAAAATTGATTATTGGCTCTCAAAATTTTTGAATTTCCCTTCATTTTATAATGCTTTTTATAATGCATATTCTAAATATCATAAAGTAAATAGTGATTTTAAGAAAAAAATAGAATTATTCAAATTAATCTGGTTATTAGATAAATATAATTTAGAATATGATTTAATAAAAAGGTCAGATCAGAAAGAACTTCTCAAAACGCTAAAATTATCATTAGAAAGCAATATAGATGAAATGAAAGTCATAATTCGATAATGTAATAAATTCTTTTAAATAACTAATATATAAATTTTTAAAGGTAGAGTTATATCATTTTGGTATGAGTTATTCACCATTCGAATTTCGAGTATTTCCCATCTTTATCTATTATATTTCTCTATCAATATTTGGAATTATAGTATCTATTAAAATGTATAACAAATGGAGAGAACGAAATGTACCACCTCCACTTTTTCTTACTCTGGTTTTTTCTTTCCTTACATCAGCCTTAATTATACTTTCAATAGGATTAGCTGAGGCTGTTATTACTGGTTTTTATAAAGAAATCTATAGGATATCCCTCCCATTAGCGTATAGTATGGTTGTTTTTGCAGACATTTTCTTATTTATTTTTGCTAGTTATATGATAAATAAGGGAAAAAGAGCTTTTCCTATAATAATAATTGTTGGGATAATACTGATTATTATTCTCTTTCTTCCTTGGAATTGGTGGGGTGTTCCTCGAGAGGATTATGAAGGGAAACTTAATATAAGATTGTATTCTACTGGAGGGCTTGTAGTTTTTTCATTTTTAATATATGGGTATATTGCTTTAATATCCCAAAAAGTAAAACGTAACGTCGATGATGAAATCATGCGTACTGGATTGAGATTATTGTTTTATTCAATGATAAGTTTAATTTTTTTGTTTTTAATGCTAATTATGGATACATTGATGATTATATTTTTTAACCATCCTGGATATTCTGGATTCACTTATATTGCTTGGATTTTTGGTTTAATTTTTATTGTACTTTCTTATTTATCGTTAATTATGCCTGATTGGTTAGTTAAAAGAATTAAAAAAAAATATGGTTATAGCTAGTAAAAATACTTTTTTTAATAATATAGAGAAAAAAATATAGGGAAATACAAAATTAAGTGGTTTTAAGATAAATAGTTGGATTTTATGTACTTCCCATAAATTTATAGCATATTTTCTTCAGTAAATTTAAAATTCAATTTGAAAATAAACAGTTACTTCACTTCAAGAATTACTTTTCTTTTCCAATTAAGGAAGTAATGCAATAACTTCTATTTCAATATCAATATCCTTAAGGGGGGATAGTGCTTGAATAGTTACTCTTGCAGGTTCTTGACCTTCTAAAAAGTACTTTCGATAAATTTCATTCATTTGATCAAATTCATTTATATCCTTCATATATACAACAACTTTTAGGATATCATTCATTGTTGCTCCAGAAGATTCTAGTAAGAACTTGATATTCTCCAAAGATTGCCTTGTCTGTTCAACAATATTACCACTAAGAATCTTATCTGTCTTTAGATCTATCGAAAGTTGACTTGTAAGAAATAATAAATTACCTGCTTTTACAACATGGTTAAATGGAGATTGAGTTTTTTTAATTCCATTGATTTTTACAATTTCTTTTTTCATATTTGAATCACTATAATTTATTCTAATTTCTCTATTAATACAGATAGGGACTTCAAATTTCTTTTGAAGATAAATTACTTATTAATAATCATTACTATCCAAAAATTTTTAAGTTTAAATTCAGATTCAAATTCAGTCATGTCGCATTATATTAGAGAACTAGAATTCGCAATTGATATAGTTGAAAAAGCATCAAGAATAACTGAATGGTTTAGAAGAAAAGGATTCGAATCTTTTTTAAAATCTGACCAGTCTCCAGTAACTTTAGCAGATCTGGCTTCTCAAATTTATGTTATTTCGCAGTTAAAAGAATATTTTCCAGAGGATGGGATAATAGCAGAAGAAGAGAATATTGAATTCGTAAATATTGAAGCTGAAACTCTGATTAATAAATGTTTCAATGAATTAAATTTAAAAAAATTAACAAATCTAAAAAATTTTGTAAGATTTCGAGGTAAACCTTCTGAACGTCAATGGACAATTGATCCTATTGATGGTACAATTGGATATCAAAAGGGATTGTCTTATGCTATAGGTCTTGGTTTTATGATAAAATCAATCCCAAAAGTGTGTGCTATTGCGATACCAAATTATAATAATTACCCATTAGCTATATTTGTTGCTGAAGAAGGTCAAGGATCTCGGGCTTTATATAATAACAAGAATTTTAATCCAATCAGAGTAAATCAAAATGAAAAAATAGATAATATTCGATTATGTCATTCATTACATTATGATCAACCTTGGGTTCTCAATTTTGCTAAAAAAATTGGGATAAAGAACTACATTCAAATTGACAGCATGGCAAAATTTTGCATGGTAGCCGATGGTACCGCCGATTTATATATTAAACCTCTAGATCCAGATAAATCTTTTAGTTGGGATTTTATGCCTGGAGATTTACTGGTGAGGGAAGCAGGTGGTAGTGTAACAGACTTGAATGGTGAACGATTAAAATTTAACGAAAGAAAATGTTTATGGACAAAACCGGGAATTATTGCTTCAAATGGAATGCTTCAAAAGAAAATACTGGAATTAATTAAAATAAATCCCTCTAATTAATTATATTGATTCATGTGTATGCAAAAGGTAATAAACTTATTTGTCTAACTTTTTGATTTTTTTCTAAATTTGATAATTTGATCCCTACTAATCGTACTTTTCTTTTTTTATCAGAGAATTCTTTGAATAATTCCAAGATAATCTTTAAAACATATTTTTCATCTTGAATATGAAACGGCAATGTTCTCGAACGAGTATAAGTTATAAAACCTTCAAATCTAATTTTTAAGGTAATTGTTTTATATGTAATATGATGCTTTAATATTGATTTATGAATTCTTGTATTAATATCTTCAAACTTCGATAAAATTTCATTAAAGTCATCTGTATCTGAGAGAAATGTTCTTTCTGCGCTGATAGATTTCCTCTCTTCATAAAATTCTTTAACTTTACGATGGTCTAAACCATTTGCGACATTCCAAATCCATTTTCCATGTTTTCCAAATAATTTTATCATCGTGGGTAAAGGTGTTTTTATAATATCCCCGATTTTTCTAATTCCCTTTTTAACATAATATACTTTAGTTTTTTTACCAATACCCGGAATACGGGTAATATCCTTTTCTTTTAGAAAGTCAAATATTTTCTCGGGTTTTACAATTGTAATCCCATTAGGTTTATTTTCATCAGAAGCAATTTTAGCCAAGGATTTTGTTGGAGCAATACCAATTGAAATTGTAATGCCAATCTTTTTAAAAACTTCTTTTTGGATGTTATTTGCAATTTCATAAGCCTTTTCAAAATTAAGAGTAATCTCTGTTAATTCTAAATATGCTTCATCTGTTCCAACTTTTTGAAAGTTAGAACTATATCTCTCTAATAGTTCCATTACCTCATTAGATACTTTATGATATTTATTACCATTGGGTTTTAAGTAAACCCCATGAGGACATTTTCTATATGCCAAGGATATAGGCATAGCAGAATGTAAACCATACTTTCTAGCTTCGTAATTACAGGTTGCTATAACACCTCTTCCTTTACCTTCTTTTGGATCTGCTCCTATTATAACAGGTTTACCTTTCAACTGTGGATTATCTCTTATTTCCACTGCCGCAAAAAAGCAATCAAGATCGCAGTGTAAAATAATACGACTCATAATTTAAGGATATGAAGATAAAAAAAATAATAATCAAAATCAAATATATTATTTCAATGAAGACTATAGAGTAAAAGAGTTATGCTATATTAAAAAATGAAAGAGAATATGGAATTATTGAATTTTTTTTCTCTTAGCTTTTAAGCATTTAAAGCAAATTTTCTTAAATAGAAATATTTATTATTTATTTTTATAATTAAACTAATAAGAATTAAATTTAATCTTAAATGATAGAGTATGTCTGATATCGAACTTTTAGAGGAATATAAAGGTGTATTTACAGATTTAATAAAATCTGGAAAAAAATATACTTATTTAGTGGGGGCAGGTATTTCAATGGATCCCCCCTCAAGTATCCCATCTGCAAGGGAAATAGTGAGAGCTATGTTAGAATTATGTGCTCCTATGGAAGAAATTAATAATCTATTATCATTGAGAACACTTCGTTATGAAATGATGATTGAAAAGATAAAAAATAACGTAGATAAAAATCTACATTTTTTAGATTATTTGGAACTAATTGACCAACCTAATTATATTCATTATTATTTAGCGAATGCTGTAGCAAAGAGGCAAGACTATGTTGTTACAACTAATTTTGATTTTATGATTGAAAGAGCTCTTCAAAATATTATCCCTCCTGAAAAACAGAAAGACATCCTTCCAGTTATCACTAGGGACGATTTTGATACTAAATATAGACCACATGACCTTTATACCGAAGGAAAATTCCCAATCTACAAAATCCATGGTTCAAAGCGAGATATTATTACGGCAAAAGATACTAAGGATTCTCTAATCACAACCATGGCCGCACTAGGTAAAGATAGAGAAGTGCAAGAGACCTTTGCTCTGGAAACTTATAAGAAACAGGCTATTTATAATTTAATGAAAGATCAAACACTTATCGTGATGGGATATTCGGGATCTGACGATTTTGATATTGGTCCTACGTTAAAAACTATAACTTATCTTGATGAATTAATTTGGATAGAACATAGTCAGGATGAAAAAATATTAAAAATTAATAAAAATCTCTCAGGAAAAACATTAGATTCATTCTCTCATTCAGAAAAATTACTAATTGAGATTGCTACGCAAGCTGATTTCGATGTTTTTCTAATAAGAATTAATACAAGTAAGTTTGTAAAGGAAATTCTATGGCAGAATTTATTAAGTGAAATTTCAATTCCAATTTTCGATAGTTTAAAAATAAAAGAAATTCCAGATTTTAAAAACTGGGTTCAGAAAGAGTTTAAAGACGTTAGCCTGTCAGAAGTAAAAAAATATATGATTTCTTGTAGTATCTATAATGAGTTAAGTCTAAGCAATGAGTGCTATTCAAATGCAGAAAAAGGGTTAAATTTAGCTAAATTAGCAAAGGATAATGATTCACAGACCTTTTTCCTAAATTATCTTGGCACTCATAATCTTAAAAAGGGAGCCCTTGAAGAAGCTGAGAATTATTTTAGAGAATCATTAAAATTATCGGAAGAATTAGAGAATCCATTGAAAAAAGCTATTGCATTGTCTAATCTTGGACATTTAATAATGAAAAAAAATGAACTAAGACTAAATTTCAATTCTAAAGAAGCTCGTGAGATAACGCTTGAAGCATTACAACTTTTTGATAAAGAAAAAGATAGCATAGGAAAACTGGCATGTCTTAATAACCTTGCTGAGGTATATCTATGGGAAGGATCCTTTCTAGAAGCTATGCAAGATTTAATGAATGCTCTTACATTGGTAATGGATATAGGAAACTTAGAGATTAAAGCAACAATTTCGAATAACATTGGTTGGATTACAAGTAGAGTATTATTAGAAGATAGTCTAAAAGTTTCTATGGAAAAAATTAATGATGCATTAAATATTAGAGATCAAATTGGAGATAAAAGCGGATTGGCAAATTGCTTGCGAAATATTGGAGATTTGAATTTTAACTTTCATAATTACAATCAAGCACTTGAATATTACATAAAAGAATTAGAGTTAAGAAACTCATTAGGCGAAGTAAAAGAAAAAGTAGCAGCTCTTATATCAATTGGTTGGGTTTATTATAGAATGAGAAACCTTAATGAAGCTTCAAAGTCATTTCAAAAAGCATTAGAGATTAATAGGAAATTAAATGATAAACTCCATATTGCCTATAATGCTTCTGCATTAGGATATATTTCATATTTACAAGGTGAGTTAAACACTTCTATTGATTTTTTTAGAGAATCTCAACAAATCTATTCGGATTTAAAAATTGAAGCAAAATTAAAAGAAATTCAATTGTATATAGATTTCCTAGAATTAAGAACTTCTGAAGTCCAAAAAGACACTTTAATTAACCTTTTACCCCCCGCTATTAAGGATCTCGAAGATATAAGGGAACAACAAAAGGTTTTAGAAACAGATGTTTGTAAAAAAAGAGGTCCGATTGATATATTAAACCAATCTCTTTATCTTATTTATCATGGAATACTGCATGCATTAAAAGATGACCTTCAAAAAGCTAAGGAAAAGATTGAGGGCGGGTTATATTCCGCGTATATTTCCGGAAACATGGAAGAGGTTTTTCCTTTATATAAAGGAATAATTGATTCTGGTCTATTAATAAGACCTTTAAATCTTGAACGAACGAGGTTTGATTATGTTTATCGGGATGATAATATAATATCCCCAGAAGAAGCTGAATGGCTCCATAGTAGTTATTCGAGGAAAAAATTAACTGTAGCCCATGATTTATTCGAAGAGGCTTACAATGATTCTCAACTCGGCAATAATCAAATTGCAATAGAAAAATTTGAAAAAGCCAGAGAAATCTACGAAGAATTCGATGAAATTGAGTTTATAAACACCATTGATAATTATATCACTACCATAAAAATGATATCAGGAGAATTTGATAATTCTGTTGAAAGTTTGGATCAACACCTATTTAAACAAGTGAAATCAACCATTGATATTGGTAATAAACAAGCTACTGAGGGAGACCTGGTAGGACTAAAGCATAACGTAAAAATTGCCTCTCAAATGAAAGATAGATTAGAAAATTTAAGACATAAAGATGATACATATAATCAGCTTTATAATATGCTTGGAGATTTTATAAATAATAATGAAGCAAAAGTGGCTGATGTCAACGAGGAGGATATTTCATATAAGGGAACACATGAATTTACTAAAGTTGCTGATGATCTAGTTAGACAAGAAGCTATAAGAAAAGATAAAGCTCGGGAGCTATTTGAATCAATCGGGATTGGTGATAATGAAGATGCTGGAATTGATCTAACTACTATGGGCACGATTATAGACGATAGAGAGAAATTTATTCATGAACATTCAGAAGAATGGTTGATAACACTGAATAAATTAATAGCTATGGCAGATTTGGCTGGATCGATGGGAAAAATGAAAGATAAAGTTGAAACAATGATATTCATTGGTAAATATTTCCAAAGTGCAGATGAATTAGAAGCGGCCTTATCTAAATACCAAGAATGTCTAAAAAATGCTTTAACAATTGGGCATCAAGAATTTCAAGCAAAAAGCTTAATCCGTATGGGCGATGTACTGTTTAATCAAGGAAAATATGAAGACTCTCTTGATAATTGTGAAAAATCATTAAGAATCTTTGAAGAACTTAAAAAAGAAGAAGAAAAAATCGAACCTCTTAATCTAATTGGAAGGATATATGCTCAGAGAGGTGATTTAGAAAGGGCTTTCAAACGATTAAATGAGGCTATAGAAATCGATACTAATGAAAAGGAAATAATTGCTTATAAGGCTGATTCTTATGGACGTTTAGGGGAATTACATAAACAACAAAATAATTTTCTCGAAGCTTATGATAATTTCTTTGAGGCATTATATATTTATGAAGAATTAGAAGGAAAAGAGCAAATGTTAGCACCTCTTCACTATAATCTGGGTCTTTTAGATAAAAGTATTAACGATGTGGAAAAAGCACTTACTAATTTTGAAGATGCATTGTCTATATATCAAGAAATTAACTTTCTTGATTATGTACCAAAGTTACAAGAAGAAATTAATATTTTAAAAGCAAGACTCTCTAATCCAGAAACCAAGGGAGAAGATAAAGCTAAACTTGCATTAAAATGCGCAAAATTATATTTATATGATGATGCTTTGGTAGCCTCTAATGAAGCAATCGAGATTTTTACTTCGATAGGAAAATTGCCAGAAAAAGCACAGATGCTTCAACTTTCGGGAGAACTTAATGATGCCTTAGGAGAGATTGAAGAGGCTAAATATCTCTTTAATGAAGCTCTAATAGCTTATAATGAAATTGGTAATCATGAAAAGATCGAACAAGTAAAAGACTTTTTAAATAAAATAAACGAAGCAATAGCAGATCCTGAATATATGATTCAATATCTTAATAAAAAGGTAGAATCTCTCCTTAATGACGGTAAAGAATCTGAAGCACTTTTAAAATATAGTTCTCTGCTGAATTTTTATGATCAAATACAAGACGTAATCGGGAAGGCAACCTGCTTCCGAAACATAGCAGATATTCATTACAACAGACAAGAAGTAACTGAAGCTATGGATAATTACCTGAAATGTATAGAAATATTTGAGAAGAATAATGAGAATTCGGAAATTGTACCTCCACTACAAAAAATGGGTTATATTTATGAGCAACAATTCGAATATGAAAAGGCTCTGGAGTATTTCCAAAAAACTCTGAATATTACCCAAACTACAGAAAATCAGTTTGGTATAGGAATAGCTTTAATAGATATAGCAAGGATATTACAAACCCAAAAGAAGTTGGATAAAGCTTTAGATTTTTATAAGCAATCCTTGGAGATTTTCGAACAATTGGATAATAATAACAATATCGCTTATATTTTCAAAATGATAGGCTTAGTTTATGATGAACAAGGAAAGTTTGATAAAGCATTAGATGTATTGGAACAAGCACGCGCTTTATATGAAGAGTTAAATAATAAGGATGCGCTTGGGGGAGTATATAATTCGTTGGCAAATATTTATGAAAGTTTGGGGAAGTTAGATGATGCTCTAAAATATTATAATAACGCCTTGGAAATCTCAGAAGAAGTCAATGACATTTCAGGAAAAGCAGCATACTTATTTAATATAGGCCTTATCTATAGTTCAAAAGAAGAATATACCATAGCATCAGAACATTATGATGAAGCAATGGTCATTGCTGAAGAACTTAATCTCCCACAATATAAGGCACCATTCTTACTTGGGATGGGATTAATTGATAAAAAATTAGGGAACTTAGATACTGCTCTGCAAAAATTCAATAAAAGTCTTGAAATTAACGAACGAATTGGATATTCCGAGGGAATTATAGAATCTTTAAATAATATTGGAAATATCTTTTTGAGAAAAGGAAACCTAAATTCTGCTGAAGAATCATTCACAAGAGCGTTTCAATTAGCTGAAAAAATAGATAGCATCAAGAAGAAAGCATATTGTCGTAGTGCTATGGGAGATCTATATCGTTATCAAAACGATATACATAAAGCGTTAGACATGTACAAAGATGCATTAGAAGTTTTCGAACAATTGGAAATTAAGGAAGAAATTGCGTATAACCTCAAAAAACTCGGAAAAACTTATTTCAAACTAGGTGATAAAACTAAGTATATAGAAGTTATGCAAAAAGCAAGTGATTTATACGCAGAAATAGGATTAGAGAAAAAAGTAAAACATATCCAACAAGAGTTAAATTCTAATTCTTAATAGTCTCTTTTTTTACAGTTTAATTTCTGTAATTATAGCAAGAAAATTCATAAAAAATTTAACAACACCTTTATTTTACTTCTTATGGCAATAAACAAAGAAGATCAACTTCGAATAGACGTTGTTAGAGGAGCAAAAGCAGTTTTTACAAAAGGATTAGTAGAAGCTGGAGAAGGAAATGTGAGTGTGAGACATGGAAAGAAAGAAGAATTATTCATCACACCTTCATTTAATCAATATGAAACACTTAAAAAAGATGAAATTGTTCATTTAAATTTTGAAGGAACCTCCATAAGTGCGGGGAAATTACCTTCAACGGAAGCAAAAATGCATATTGAGATCTATAAAACAAGACCGAAAGTACAATCAATAATTCACACACATTCACCTTTTGCTACCATGCTCTCAATCGTAAGAAAAAGTATCCCAGTTATAATGGAAGAAATGTATATCTTTTTAGGTGGATCTGTCGATGTTTCGGAATTTGGAGAAGCTCATACTTTAGAAATTGGTGAAGCTGCATTAAAAGCTCTAGATACAAAAAATGCAGCTCTATTAGCGAATCATGGGGTTATTGTTTGTGGAAAATCATTAGACCATGCAATTAAATTTGCCGAGTTAGTAGAGAAGCTTGCTAAGATGTATTGGGGGTCTTTACAAATTGGAACTCCCTATGTAATTTCTGAGAAACAACTTGAACCATTTGAAAAACTCTACGAAAGTATGTTTGCAAACTATCCTCGACATTTGCGAAAAAGAATAGAAAAATAACATTCCGGTAAAGTTGATATTTATGCAATTAGGTATTAGTACGTTAGGTCATATTTCTGAAATGGGATTAAATGGTAAATATAAAAATCTTTTTGACCTACATCTTAAAGCTTCAGAAGAATGCCTTAATTTTGTAGAAAAATCTGGAATTAATGTAATAGAATTAATTATTGAATCTCCAGTTATAGCTAATCGTGAAAATAAACAAAAGTTTATTGACCTTGTAAATTCCTATTCTTTAGAAAAGCAGGTACATGGTCCTTTTATCGACATGAATTTATGTTCTCTTAATAAATATATTTCTAAGGCTTCGATAGAATCTTACCTTGAAGCCATAAAATTATGTGATGATATCGACAGCAAAATGATAACTATCCATCCTGGATCTGCGGATTTTGTAGTGCCTTCAATTAGAGAATTTAATAAAACAAAATTGAAATCTGCAATCCATCAATTATTTGGTACTAAAACAAATGAGAATTTAATGATTTGTTTAGAAAATATGCCTCAAAATTACCATATCATGACCGATAACAAGAATATTGAAGAAGTCCTCAATATTATTGATCATAAAAATCTTTTCCTTACCTATGATACTAGTCATTTTTACACTTGTGATGGTGACGTGCAGCAGCTTTGGATGATATTTCAAAAAATAATAAAAAATATTCATATTGTTGATAATAACTCTAAATTAATTGATACCCATCCGCCATTAGGAACAGGAAAGGTTGATTTTAAAAAAATCTTTGATATAATTTCAGAATATAATTATAATGGATCGTTAATTCTTGAATTATCCAATGCAAAATCATTAAATCAAAGTATTAATTTTATTAACAAGTTTTTATAAATACTTAATAATTGTAAGAAAAATTACTATTTTATAGATTTAAGATGCCAATAATATCCTTACAAATAAGTGATGATTTGTTAGAAAGATTTGAAAATGTACGAAATGTTAGTGGATTTAGTTCTAAAAGCGAAGCATTAAGAGATTCAATAGTCACCTTCATAGAAAGACATGAAAAATTTGAAAATCTTGAAGGATATAAGTTAATGACAGTTAATTTAGTTTATCCTTTTAAAGAAATTATTATTGATCAAATAACCGAATTATATTCCCAATACCATCAAATAATTAAAACAATTACAGATTGGCGTATAGCAGAAAAAAAGATTGAATTGCTCTTGTTAGTAGGTGAATTTGGGATTATTAAAGATCTATATAAAGAATTAGCCAAAATAAAGGATGTTTTATGTTCAATTCGAGAAATTGTCATTGATTAAAAATTGGCCTTAGTCAAAACGAAGTGAAAAATCAACGCTTTCTGAAGGAAATTGAGTCAATTTTCCTGTGCTTATTACATCAGGTTCTGAAAGTAAATAATCTACAATGTTATCTTGAGTTATACCTCCAGAAATTTCAATTATTACTTTATCTCTCAGATTATTTTTTTTTAGTAAATTGATTACATCTTCTACTTGATCTGGTCCCATATTATCTAACATAATGATGTCTGCTCCATTTCTGGCAGCTGTCAGGACATCTTCGACTTTTTCTATTTCTATTTCAATTTTTTTCGAAAAACTCTTCTTTTTTTTACATTCATCCAACAATTTCACTATGTCTCCACTGAAATATCTTAGATGAGTATCTTTTAATAGAATCATATCATCCAATGAAAACCTGTGAACATCTGCTAATCCAATTTCAGCAGCTTTTTTATCAAAAATGCGAATTCCGGGAGTTGTTTTACGTGTACAGGCAATTTTAACATTTTTTCCAGACTCTTTAATTAATTTAACATATTTTCTAGCAGTAGTTGTAATAGCACTCATATGTACAATTAAATTTAGTCCTGTTCTCTCCCCTAATAAAATATTTCTTGCATTACCTATTAATTCTACAACGATATCTCCATTATTAACCCCATCTCCATCTTTCTTTTTAAAAGAAGTGGAAACGTTTAAAATGTCATATAATATTTTCAATTCATTTAATCCAGAAACAAACCCTCTACTCTTAGCAAATATTTTAGCCGAAGCATTAGCATTCTCAGGAATCACTTTAGAACTAATATCGATAAACCTACAATCTTCCTGTAAAAATTCCTTTATTTTTTGTTCAATTATAATTCTATTATAACTCATCTTTCGCACATTTTTCTATAGTATTATTATTATAGTATAAAAATTAATTAAAATTATGGTAGGAAAAGAATTATTATTTATTAAAAACAATGAGATAGAACTGGAAGCTGAATACTTTCATTCAAATGGAAGTATAAATCTTCCAGTAGTTTTAATTTGCCACCCACATCCCCAATATGGTGGAAATATGTATAATAATGTCGTATCAGGCGTGTTTAATTACATAATAAAACATGAAATTTCATGTCTAAGATTTAACTTTAGAGGTGTAGGAAAATCGACTGGACACCACTCTGGAGGATCAGGAGAATTGGATGACGTAAAAGCTTGTATTGATTTTTTAGTAAATATGAAAAACCATGAAAGAATAATGATATGTGGATACTCTTATGGAGCCGCGATTGGATGCTCTGCAATTAATTATTCAGAAAAAATTATTGGATATGTTTCTATATCATTTCCTTGGGATATTATGGGTATTCAATATAAAGAATTATCTCAATCAAGTAAGCCAAAATTGTTCATTCAAGGTAATCAAGATAATGTAGCTGTTTATGAGAGATTTCAAGAAAACTTTGATTCTTATTTAGATCCAAAAACAAGTAAAATTATAGATGGAGCAGATCACTTTTATATAGGTTATGAATCACAGATTTCTGAAGAGGTGTTAGCATTTTATAACAGTTTAATTTAAAAAAAGTTTAATAAAACCTTGCCGAATTGATTACCACTATTTAAATATGTTTCTGCTTCTCCTGTTTGATTAAAAGGAAAAATTTTATCAATAATTGGATTTAGTTTTCTTTCAAATACTAATTTCATTACTTCTCGAAATTCTCCTTGGGTTCCCATGGATGTTCCTTTTATTTCTAGATGCTTCCAAAAAAGATTTGCTATATTTAGTTTTGTAAATGGTCCTGTAGTAGCACCGCAAGTAATTAATTGACCACCAGGTCTTAATAAACGAATACTATTTTGGAAAGTTGCTTTTCCAATACTATCAATAACAATATCTATACCATGTCTCTCAGTTAATTCTTTGTAGACATATTTCGTATAATCTTTCATTTCATTGTAATTTAAAACATGATCCGCCCCTATATCTATTGCTTTTGCAATTTTTTCAGGTGTACTAGTTGTTGCTATAACTTTTGCTCCAAAATATTTGGCAATTTGAATTGCAGCTGTAGAAATACCTCCTCCAGCTCCATGTATGAAAACATAATCTCCTTGCTTCACATTAGCTTGCGTCTTCAACATTCTATAAGCAGTCAAAAAAGTTAAAGGTGCTGCAGCTGCTTTATCTAAGGGAAACATTTTAGGTACTTTTAGAACATTAATTTCAGGTATTTTAAAATATTCTGCAAATGTTCCCCATCCGTGTTCTCCTATGATTGAAAAATTTTTACAAAATACTTGTCTTCCAGATAAGCAGAATTCGCATTTTCCACAAGATATTCCAGGATTTATAGTAACTTCCTCACCAACATCTATAGTAGTTACTTGAGATCCAACTTCCTTCACTATTCCACTCCCATCAGCTCCAATCACATGAGGTTTCTTTATGTTTAATCCTGGCCATCCATTAATTACAAATATATCTAAATGATTCAATGCTGCAAACCGAGTCTCTATTAATACTTCATTAGGACTTATACTCAAATCATCTACTTCACCAATAGAGATCTCATCTATTTTACCATGTTTAGAAAAATATGCTGCTTTCATCTTAAGTACTACATTTTATTTATCCTTTTGAATCTGTTGTTTATATTTTAAAATGAAACTAGGATAAATTAACAAAAAATAAAGATTATAAGAAAAAAGATTATAAACTTGAGAGTTTTTCTAAATCATCTTGAGAGTTTTCAACAGCCCAATCAAGGAGTTGATCAAAATATCTTTCTACATCATCGGTTTCAGGTGATTTCGACAGAATAGCTAAAATAAATTGATTCTTATCATCAGGCATGATAATATTCCTCATCATGATAAAATCCTCTTTGTACTTTATCTTCATACTCATTATCTCAGAAAGATCTAGCTCCTCGGCTGCTTTATATGCAGAATCACTCAATAACGATCCCATAGCTGCTACAACACGTTCATCAATCTTTTCTTCTTTTTGAGATGCTAAAACAAGTCCAGTTGAGGTAGCGAAAAGTGACGCTCGAAAATTTCCATTTTCATTAAGTTCTTTAAGTACTAGATCAAGTCTACTTACCAAATCTTAACACTCTCAATTATGATTATTCAATGATAACTTAAATTAGACTATAGATTTTTTTTTTTAATATGTTCTTTATCTAAAATGCTTACATAAAATTTCCTTGTAAGAATAATATGAGTAAATTAATATTTAAAATTATTCAAATGGAACTTTGAATCATATTTTCTAATTTTCGTTTAAAAATTTAATATTTTTTATAATGAGGTATTATTTAGAATCAAATTTAATTATCGGAGTGGTATATTCTAAATTATTATTTAAGATTGATAATGAAAGTTGATAAAATATCATTCTCATCAATAGTTAAAGTAATTACGCTTGGTCTAGCGATAGGTTTCATAAACCCAGGTCTTTCAAGAGGGGCTTTTGGTTTTGTGGGGGAACCAGGATTTAAAAGAAGAACGTTAAAAGCGGTACCTTTTATTAAAGGTTGATGAGTATGTCCAAAAATTAGAATTTGTAAACCATGTTGTTTTGTGAACTCTTCAAGATTATCTGGTAAAATATGGATTACTCCAATATTATACCTTCCTATTGTAAACTTTGTGAAAATTTTTAATTCCTTAATATTATCCAGATTTCCTTGTACACATCTAGTTGCCGCTATACTTTGTAGTTCTTTTAGAAAAAATTCCTCACATACATCACCAGCATGAACAATTTCATCAACATCTTTAAAAACTTTTCTAAGTTGATAGAATAAGGAAGAAATCTCATCTTTAGAGGAATCATTAGTAATATGCGTGTCAGATAATATCCCCAACTTCATTAGAATAACACACTCTATATTGCTATAATAAAACTCATTATAAAAATCAAGAAACTCACAATAATATCAAAAAATATCCGAAAACTCGTGTCACCTATCGTAATCTCGTCTTCCTCATCGCGTTTGAAATAGGATTTAAGCATACTCAAACCGATGGATACACTTTCTTTGATTTGGGAAAACTGCCAGATAAAAAATATACACCCTATCAATAGTAATGGAATATAAAGATAAAGAGTTAACACTGAAAAATCTATTTCATTGTTAAAACACCAAATGGCATGAGCTGAGATTATGTTATTTAATGAATGGGCGATAATTACAGGGAAAATCCACTTTTTTCTTAATACAAATAAAGAAAGGATTATTCCAATAAAAAAAGCTTGTAAAAACCAAATTAATGGAAACCAAATCGGATATAATCTACTTACAGGATCGAGGAAATAAGCAAAATGACGTAATCCAAAATAGAGAGATGATATCATTACAGCGGATATACTAAAAAAATGTTCACTTCCCCTTTTAGTTATCAGGCCCCTAGTAATAGTCTCTTCTGACATTGCTACAGAAAATTGAATAATAATTACAGAAACTAAAAATATAATGTAAGATGTTCCTGATGTTAAATAAACATCTGTATTCGGACGTGTATAAGATTGGTATTCAAGCATCTCTGGTATTAGTAAGTAACCAAAAAAATCAAATGGTAAAAAAATCAGAAAGAAAATTAATAATCCGTATAAAATTTGATACTTATAATTCTTTCTGGTCATTTTATATAATTTTAAGTGTCCCTTTGCAGGAGAAAGGCTATCCTCTAAAATAACCTCTTTTTTTTGAGGAGGTTCAAATACTCTATTAGAGATTATTAAAATAAGTGGTACTCCAATAAATACAAAAATAGCTTTTAAACTATAAATCAATATACCATAAAGTGGAGAATCTGATTTTACTACTAATGGAATTAAAAAAGTAGGTAATAAAAAAACTAAAATTAGAAGAAAGCCTAAAGCAACTTCTTGCAAGAAAAACCGCATTCTCTTAAAAGCAATTACTTTCTTACTATTTTGGTACATTTATTATCACTTTTATAATTTGAATAAAAAATTATTGAATCAAAAAATTATAAATTTTGTTATTTACTAATTTAAAGACTGAAATCTATCTCATCCTCGGTAGGAATACCACTTCTAGCCCCTAATTCTTGAATACAACTTCCTGCAATGTAGTTCCCAATTTTTACATTGATTTTCAGATCTTCAAAATTAAAACTAAGATTTTTATTAAAACCGTATATAAATCCCGCGGAAAATGCATCTCCTGCTCCAGTTGTATCAATTATTTTTTCTACTTTGATGGGTTCAATTAATTCAGCTCTTTTTGAATTTATCAGCCAAGCTCCTTTTTTTCCCGTAGTTATGATAATAATTCTAATCCCTAATTTGAATAGACTTGATACTTTTTCATTAATTAAATGTCTCTTTAATTTATTATCTACTACTTGAAAGAGATAAAGAAATTCTCTTTCTGAAATAATCAATATATCGATATCACTTAATAATCCTTGTATCTTACTATAACCTTGTTCAATAACCAACATTCCCGGATTTAAGATTATTGGAATTTTATGTTCTTTTGCAATTTTAGCGGCTTTCACAAAAGGTGCCAAATTCTGTAAACTACTTAAAAATATTATTTTTGCTTTTAGAATTTCTTCAGAATTTATATCATTTGAAGAAAGCAAATTTGCTGCTCCGCTATATGCATAAATTCTTCGATCTCCACTTCTATCTATAGCAACATATGCCAGTCCTGTTGCTTGTTCTCGTGAGTACTTAATTAAAGTTGTATTAAGTGAAATTTCTTCGAAATCCTTAATGATCTTATTTCCAAATTCATCTTTATATCCTATCTTTCCTATAAATGCTGTTTTTAATCCTATTAACTTGCAAGCATAAGCTGTATTTGCGGCAGCTCCACCAGACATTATCTGCAAATTTGGTACGAAAATCTCATCATCTTCTATTGGATGCCTTTCGATTTTAGCGACAATGTCAATAAGAGCGGCACCAATACATATTACATCAAAATCTTTTTCCATTAAATAATCTCCTTAATCGTAAGTAAAAGAACCAACTTCTGATTTAAGCTCTAACACATTTTTACCCTTTATTGGAGACTGTTCGCAATATCCAATTATCTTTGAATCAATACGATAATTTTTGGCGATTTTTATAATTTCTAAGGAGATAGATTCATCACATAATATTTCCATCCTATGTCCCATATTAAAAACACTGTACATTTCCTTCCATTGAGTTTCAGATGATTTTTGAATCAATTTAAATATTTTTGGAATACTGAATAAATTATTCTTTACATATTTTATCCCTTTTCCAAATTTTAGGATTTTAGCTTGACCTCCCCCAGTATTATGAATGATGCCATGAATATCATTTCTATAATCTCTTAGGATATCATTTATAACTGGAGCATATGTTCTTGTTGGTGATAATAATGCTTTTCCAATAGTTAAACCAAGCTCATCAATCATATCTGTTAATTTATATTTACCAAAAAAAACAAAATTCTCATCGAGATTTTGATCATAACATTCTGGATATTTTTTATAATATTCATGTGAAAGTATGCCATGCCTTGCTAATGTTAATCCATTACTCCCAATTCCACTATTATACTCATCTTCATAGGATGCTTTTCCAGAACTAGCTAGACCAATTAAAATATCTGTAGATTTAATATTACTGGCATCGATCACATCTTTTCTTTTCAATCTAGTAAATACAGATGCTAATATAGATATACTTTTAACTAAATCTCCAATATCTTCAGTTTCACCCCCACAAGTGAGTATTTTTAAGCCATATTTCGAAAATTTTTTGCTAAATGACTCGTACTCATTAATAATAGTGGATAATATTTCACCAGAAATAATATTCGCATTTCTCATTATGGTATTAGATAAAAAGAGATCCCCTGTTGCTCCAACACATAATAGATCGTCTATATTCATCGCAATGGTATCATGAACAATCCCCTTAAATACACTTATATCTCCCGTTTCTTTATAGTACATATATGCTAAACTTGATTTTGTTCCTGCCCCATCTTCATGAAACACCGAACAATAATCCTTATTTCCTGCTATATCTTCAACTATTTTACAAAATGCTCCTGGGAATAACCCTTTATTTATAGATTTTATAGCTAAATGAACATCTTCCTTTTTAGAGGAGACACCTAATTTTTTGTATATATTATTATTATTTTCAGCCATTGTATTAAAATTCAGACTTTATATTTATTTTTTAGGAACTTTACTAAATTCTCTACTTGTTCAACAGCTTGACCAATATATTGATATGGATCAAAAATATCATCTAATTCTGCTTTAGTAAATTTTTCTTTAATTTGATTGTTTTTAATTAAAATATCTTTCAAGTATAAATCTTTAGTTCTAGCTTCTATTGAGGCTTTACGTAAGATTTCATGCCCTTCTTGTCTTCCAATGCCCTTCTTTACTAGTTGAACCATAAATTTTTCACTAAGACATGCTCCTTTAGTGAGATTTAGATTTTCCTCAATTTTTTTTTCATTGAATTCAAGACCTATTAAATTTTCATTTAATTGTCTAATCATATAATCTAATAGTATGAAATTTTCAGCAAAAACTACTCTCTCAGAAGCAGAGTTTGTTAAGTCTCTTTCATCTTCCAAAACAATATTATCTAAAGCCACTAATACGTTAGATTTTAGAATTCTAGCTAAACTACATATCCGTTCTGATTTATGAGGATTCCTTTTATGGGGCATTGTTGAGCTTCCCACTTGCTCTTTTTTAAAGGGTTCAAATATTTCCGCAATTTCATTTCTCTGAAGAATTCTATTTTCTCTAGCAATTTTAGCTAATGTTTGACCAATTATTGACGTTAAAAAGACAACTTCAGCATGTCTATCTCTCTGGATAATTTGATTTGCTATAAAAACAGGATTTAAATCAAGTTTATTCATTACCCTTTTTTGAATTTCTATACCTTTTTCTTCAAAGCTGGCCATTGTCCCTACAGCACCAGACATTTTACCATAAGATATTCGATTAATAATTTCAGAAATACGATCTAAATGTCTGCTTATTTCATAAGCCCATACTCCAAATCTCATTCCGTAAGTAGTAGGAATTGCATGTTGACCATGTGTTCTTCCTATACATACTAAAATCTTTTTCTCCTCAGTAATTCTTATGAGATTTCTTAATAGATCTAATAAAGCTATTCTTATGTAAATTAAAGCTTCTTTAAGTTGTAAAGCAATCGCAGTATCTTCAATATCATAACTGGTTGCACCAAGATGAATATATTTACCAGCATCTCCTTCACATTGCTCTGCTAATGCTTTAACCATTGCCATTAAATCATGATGTATTTCTTTATCAATTTCCTTTACTCTCTCTAATTTTATATGAAATAAGTTTGCTTTTTTCTTTATTTCTTTAGCAGCATCATGAGGAATATTGTTTAATTCTGCATGAACTTGCGCCAAAACAGCCTCTACCTTTAACCAATTCTCCAATTTTTTTTCTTCTGTGAAAATTTTTGCGATTTCCGTTCGATACCTTGTTTCTATTGGATGTATAAATTTATGATCCATATTTCTTCCCTTTTTTTATTTTATCCTAATTAAAATAATGATTCGTCCCAAAATATATCTTATTTTATTGAAGATATTAATCTTAAAATATTTCAATAAAAAAATCAGAAAATTTTAAAGCTGTGAGAGTTAAATTGTTTTGTTCAATTTAAAGCAATATGAATAATACTCAGAAATATTTTTTCTTTCGCTGTTATAATTGTGGAGAATGGTATTATTCGAAGAAAATTATTAAATCAAAAAAATGTTGGAAATGCAACCATTCATTTTTATTCAAAAATTCAACTAAGTTTGCTCGAATCTGCTCACTTAAAGATGCTATCTTAATAGTCAAGAAATTAAAGATTATAGATTAAAACTAACTTTTAATACTAATCATTCAAATTAAGAATATATTTAAAAAAGAAAGATATTTAAGCAATTCTTCTCTTTTTTTGATGATAAATAGTTAATAGAAATACCCAAACTACTTGATAATTATATTCTAACCTTTAAACGGGAAAAATGGAAATTTCAGACGAATTAAAAGCAATTGATGAATCCTTAGTTAAGCAGTTAAATCAGATAGCAAAAGAAAAAATTGAATATTGGGATATAAGAGCTGAAATAAATAAGGGAACAAGTATAGATTTTACTGATCAAAAAAGCAAAGCAATATCCTCTTTTGAAGTTATTGACTGTGGAATTCGAACTTTTAAAAATGGAGGTTGGGGATTTTCAGTTTTAAAGGATTTGAATAGAGAATCTATTAAATTAGGATTTCAAAAAGCCATTAAATTAGCTTGCCTTTCAGAATCACTTAGCAAACTAAAATTTAAAATTAATCCAACTGATCCAATAATAGAGAAGTTTAAGAATAATCAAAAGAAGAAGTTGGAAGAGATCGATATAGAAGATAAAATCAATCTTGTTAAAGAACATGAAAAAATAGCTTCAGATTATTCTTCATATGTGAAAAATACTCATACAATTTATCTTGATGGGCATTCTCAATACTTATTTCTAAACTCTTTTGGGAGTAATGTTTTTCAGGATTTATCATTTCTACGTTTATTTTGTATGGTTTTTACACAAAAAAATGGTATAGTTGAGAATTCATTGAATTCTGTTGCTGGAATTGGTGGATATGAAATTGTTGAGACAGAAAAAGCTATAAATTTAAGTACAAAATCTGCTGAAGAGGCAGTGGCTTTATTAAATGCAAAATCTCCAATTGGCGGTAAATTTACCATTATTGCAGATTCTAAACTAACTGGAACTATAATTCATGAGGCTTTTGGACATGCATGTGAAGCCGATCACGTGTTAAATAATGAAAGTATATTAAAAGATATGATAGGTGAAACTGTTGCATCAGAAGAAGTAAATATAATTGATGACCCAACTATGGGTCAAGGAAGTCAATTTAATTTACCATATGAGTTATTTGGTAGTTATTTTATAGATGATGAGGGAATTCCTTCACAAAAAACTATAATTATTGAAAATGGAATTCTAAAAAATTATATTCATAGTTTAGAGACGTCGTCTAGAATGAATGTTTCTCCAAATGGTCATGGCAGAGCGTCTAGTAGTTCTGATAGACCACAAGTACGTATGGGATTTACTTTTTTAGAGCCAAAAGACTGGAATTTAGATGAAATATTCGAAGATACAAAGAATGGAATTCTTTGTGAAGATTTTAAATATGGATATACTGATCCTACTACGGGAAATTTTCAATTTAAATGCAAATTTTCTTTTAGAATCCAGAATGGGGAAAAAAAGGAGATTATGAGGGATGTTTCTCTAAGTGGGATGATTCTCGAAGCATTAAATAAAATTTCCGCTATTGGAGATCAAAAATCTTTTAATTACTCAGTTGGTATATGTGGAAAAGGCGGACAAGGTGTTAGAGTATGTGATGGAGCGCCTTATATACGACTCGAAGATGTAACAATCGGAGGGCAAGATTAAATGGATAATTCTGACGTTTATACATTAGCTAAATTTTGTTTGAATCTAATTGAACATAAAAATTCAGAGATAAAATGTACAGATCTTTTCTTTGAGAAAAGTAAATATATTAATATTGAAATTGAAGAAAATTCAATTAAAAATAATGAAATCGGAGAAGATAATGGTGTTTCAATTAGAGTAATTAATAAAAATGGCGCACTCGGGTTTGCTTATACAAATGTGCTAAATAGAAAGGCTATCGAAAAGATGTGTAATAATGCCATTAAAATGATGAAAGTTGGTACTCCTGATTCTGATTTTAGAGATTTACCAAGAGTATTTAATAATTATCCTGTTGTTAAGGATTTATTTGATAAAAATTTAAAATATTTGGAAATTGAAGAATCTCTAAATTATGTTGATGCTTTAATTAAAATTTGTGCTGATGACGAAATGGCAATTTCCCAATCAGGGAATTTTGCTGCAGACTACTCAAAAACATATATTTTTAATTCTAATGGATTAAATGCTCTAAAAAAAGATACCAGTTGTCTAATATCTTCGAACATTATTGTTAAGGATAAGTTAAGTAATGATACTTCTTCTGGATATGAAAGACAAGTTGAAAGAAGTCTTAAAAAGATTGATTCTACAAAAGTAGCAAATTTAGCTCTAGAAGATGCTAAGCGAAATCTTAATAGAAAAAAAATAAAAAGTATGAAAATACCACTACTCTTAACACCAAAAGGTACAATTAGTTTAATATTACGGCCAATCGCTGCTGCTGTGAATGCAGAAACTTTTCAATATAAACGGGGATTCCTTGTAGGTAAAAGAGGCCAAATGATAGGTTCAAAATTTTTAAATATCGAAGATAATGGGCTCATTGATGGTGCTCCAGGATCTCAAATATTTGATGATGAGGGAGTGCCATGCAAGAACAAAAAAATCATAGAAATGGGAAAGTTTCTTAAATCAGGCTTATTATATAATAGTTATACAGCCGGGAAGGATGGAGTTGAAAGCTCGGGAAATGCTTCTAGAAGTTCATATTCTTCAATCCCTTCGATTGGAATAACTAATTTTATTATGAAATCAGGAAATATACCATATGAAGAAATAATAAAAGATATCAAGGAAGGTATTATGTTAGATTATACAGGAGATTCTGTAAATTTATCGACAGGTGATTTTAGTGGCTTAATATTACGTGGAAATTTGATTAACAATGGAGAAATTAGTCATCCATTGAATGAAACAATGATTGGTATAAACGTAATGGATTTATTTAAAAAGATTGATGCCGTTTCAAAAGAACATAAGGTTTATGGAGCATTTCAAGCCCCCTATGTAAGAATAAGCTCTGCTAATATCATAGGGGGAGCAGATTAATTAATTATATTTACCCATAGAAATAAATTATTATAAAATACTTCACTTTTATCTTTAATTTCCCATAATTCAATAATAATCCTTTGATTAGATCCTGCTTCTGAGAAAGAAATGTTATATTCCCCATAAAACCTTTCGACATTTGGTTCCAAAGTAAAATTTCCTATTGTAAGAAATAGAGATCCATTTGAGGGAAATGGGCCTACTAATGTATTATTATTACCTTTCAGAATCTGGAATCTAAATGCAAATTCCCTATCTAAATAATTCCCAACAGATAAATAAAAAGTAATAGTTTCATTAATAGATGCTTCAGTAGTGAATTCTTCTGCTCTTTGATCTTCATTTAAAATACCAAATGTAACATATCCCGGTTCGGGTGTTAAAACATAATAGACAATAAATCCTGAGACAATAATAATACCAAAGATAAGACTAATTTTAAGTAATTTCTCAAAAATTTTATTACTATCTGTGATATCTTTTTTTCCATTTTCTTTTTTCATTTCATTCATTATCTTTAAACCAAGCAATAGTCTTTTTTAATCCTTCTTCTAGAGATGTTGATGGCTCCCAATTTAGAATTTCTTTTGCCTTTCTTAAATCAGCGCACCTGTATAAAGGATCATCAATAGGTAAAGGTTTAAAAACTATTTTTGAATTGGAATTAGTTAAATCTTTTATAACTTTCGCTAACTCTATGATAGTATATTCCTTATTATTGCCTAAGTTAATTACTTCTCCAATTGCTTTCTCTTCATGTACCATTTTAAGTAATCCCTCAATTTCATCTACAACATAAATAAATGATCTAGTCTGAGATCCATCTCCAAATACCGTTATATCTTCATCATTTAAAGCTTGATGTATAAAGTTAGGAACAACTCTTCCGAATTCTGGACCATATCGTATTCTTGGACCAGAGGTATTAAAAATCCGCACAATTTTCGCTTTCATTTTATGTTGGAGTTCATAAGCCTTAATAAAAGCCTCCCCTGCTCTCTTAGATTCATCATAACAACTACGAGGTCCAACAGGGTTTACGTTTCCAAAATAACTTTCAGGAGTTGGAATAACTTCTTTTGGTGGATTCCCATAGACTTCGGAAGTGCTTGTATAAAAGAAAATTGCATTATGGAATTTTGCAATTCCTAGGGTATTTAATGTTCCTAATGTATTACTTCTAAGAATTGAGATTGGCTCTTGCTTAAATTCAAATGGAGACGCTCTACTAGCCATATGCATTACAATATCAATTTTCTTAATATCAGCGATACATATGCCCAAGGGATGAAATGAAAAACCAAAGTAAATAGGATAAGAGATATCGTGATTAATGAAGCGAAAATTATCTTTTTTCATGAGGTGGCTTATATTTTCAGGACGACCTGAAGATAAGTTATCTAAACATATGCAATACGCACCTTGAGTAATCAAAACGTCACATATCCAAGATCCAAGAAAACCAGCTCCTCCAGTGACCAAAATAGTTTTGCCTTCAAATGAAATATTCTCTTTCTCAAGTCTTCTTATTATTTCTTGAATATCATCGTTTATCTTATAATTCAATTTTTTTACCTTCTTACACATTAATATACTTGTTTTTATTTATTTTAGTAAATAAATTTTTCTTTAAGAGAAAAGCAGATCTTTAAAATCTAATTTTGCTCACAAATCTTAATTATACGATTTGAAAAAGCAAACAAGTTAATAAAATTATAATTCTAATTGTAAACAAGAATGTTTAAGAGTTTTTCGCACCACAATATTGACAAAATTTTAATTCTAGTGGATACATCTTTCCACAATTAGGGCATTTCTTTAAAGAAGTCTTAAGGATTTCTCTTCCTAACATTTCAAAAGCCGTTTCCACATTTTCACCAGTTTTTGAAGAAGTACCAAGCATTTCGCCAGTAAATTTATATTTTTCAAAGATTTTTAAAGCCTCTTCTCTTTTTACTTTTCTTTTTAAATCAATTTTCGCCTCAATTAATATTTTTGTTTTAGGTGGATTAGGAACGGAGGAAATTACATTTATCCAGTCGTGAAGATCATTTAGAGATTCTTCATTTGTTATATCATACAGTATTAAAGCGCCAGAAGCGCCAGACACATAAGAAGGGAAGAGGAGACGGAACTTTTTTTCTCCAGCAAAGTCCCAGATGTTTAAGAGTATTTCCGTATCATCAACGATTAGTTTTTTAGTTTCAAAATCGACACCGATTGTAGATAATGTAGATTTTTCGAATTTCCCTGTAGCAAAACGGCGAAGTAAACTAGTTTTTCCAACATTTTTAGCCCCTGCAACAACTACTTTGAATTTTATCATTACTCTCTTTGCTCAGCTTTTTTTTTAACTAGTTTCTTTACTCAATAAAAAGCACTATTACTTTAAATTATTATTGAAGTAATTAAAAATATTTTTTATGGTTTTTTTTAATTTAGAGACTTATCAATACTTGAATTTAGGAGCTATTTTTATATTTAAACCTGCTAATTCTATATATTTCTTGAGCAATTTTTTTTCCTATATTTTCAATTTTTGTTAAATCAGGAATATCTGACAAAAAAATATTTTGTAAAGTCTTTAATTCTTTCAATAGACTTTTTGCTCGAAGTGTATTTACACCAGGTATTCCCGCGACGATATACTCTAATAATTGAGAAATTTCAATAGGGGCTTTATCAAATCTTAACTTTATTGTAGATTTTGTAAATGATTGTTCTTTTTTTGCAAGATGATATAAAAATTGAGCCGTCTCGATTGAATTTTCCGTTTTATAGATTGATATACCTAAATTAACTATTATTGAAGTTAAAGCGCCATAGAGAGCATTTTCACTGATATTTGAAACTTTAAATGGATTTCCTTCTAAGATTAAAATTGGTCGTGAAAAATTTTCTCCAAGTTCACTTAATTCACTAAATAGTCGACCATCTATTATGGAATCATTAAAATCTTTCGCAGATTTCCTTTCAATTCCTACCCTTTCTGATATAATATAATCAGCAACTTGTAATTGCTCTAATTTCAAATTTACTCCCATTAATGACAAAGCTCTTACTACTGGAGATGCGGTTTCACGATTATCACAAACGATTTCAAAATCACCTGCAACATCCACTTTCTTAATTGAACTTAAATCGGTAGTATTTTGCTCTATTGAATCGGTTCCTCCATGTTTCTCAGGAGATATGAAATTTAAAAGATTAGATTGCCCTATTCTCGATTGAATTTCAGAATTTTTAATTCTTTCTAAACTTACTTTCATATTTTTTTCCTTCGTTTTTTCCGCCCAATAATATCCTTCATCTCGAGTGTTCTCTGCCATCAAAACAAAAACTTTTCCTTCCTTTTTTCTACCTGTACGACCTCTACGTTGAATAGACCGTATAGCACTAGGAACAACATCATAAAAAACTACTAGATCACATTCTTCAATATCTAAACCTTCCTCAGCAACACTAGTACCTACTAATGTATTATATATTCCCTCTTTAAATTCTTTTAATAATCTTATCTGTTCTTTTTGAGTTAAACCTTTATCTGAACCTTTTTTTGCTTGCCCTACGAACTTGTGCATTTTTATAATATCATTTTCTTTAAAAAATTTCACTATATTATTTACAGAATCTCGAAAATGACAAAAAACTAGAATCCTTGAATCTAGATTTTTATTTATTTGATTAATTAAAATTTTTTTTAGTTCTTCTATTTTTGGGTGAATTATTCCTTCAGAATATAGATCGTAAGTTAATTTTTGTACTTTTTTAAAATCTTTGTCATTAAATAATTCTCTTAATGATTTATTTGCTGTGTTTTTCCTTATCTTTTCTTCATTTTTTTTGAAATAATCTTTAAGAGAACTAATTCCTTGAGTTTCTATTAATTCGGTCATATGAGATAATCTGATTGCATTAGCTGTTATCTTTTTTGCATTAAATAACTGGAACTTATGATCGTCATCTCTAGCTGCAGAAATTCTTTTGTTAATTAGATTATTTAACTTTAAAAGATCCTTTCTAGTGATTTTGGAGATATCGTATGAGTCTATCAGATCATTTTCCTTTAAGATTTTATAACTAGAGCGTAATTTATCCTCTAAGATTCTTTTTATTTCTAAAAATTCGCTTGGAAGCTTAATTTTTATCCATTCATTATCAACTTGATGGATGTAGGGTTTCACATCCAAATCTTTTTCTGTTCTGATTTCAATGTGATCAATGTATAGATTATCTTTAATTTCATTTATCTTACCCTCAGTTGAACCAGGACTAGCTGTAAGCCCTAATATTTGCATATTACTTACATTTTCTCGATATTTTTTAGCAATAAAGCAGTATGCATAATCACCGACAGCTCTATGACATTCATCAAAAATTATTAAAGATACATCTTTAATTGAATATAAATTTGAAATTAAATCATTTTGAAGTACTTGAGGAGTCATAAAAGCAATTCTTATACCTTTCCATAATTGTTTTCTTTTTTCAGGGATAATTGTACCAGTAAGAGTAATAAGTGATTCTTCAGGGAGTTTAGTCAATTTTAAAAAGGAATTATAGTGTTGTTCTACCAAAGGCTTTGTAGGTGCCAATAGTATCACTTTTGATTTTTCGATTTCCGTCAATCTTTGTACGGTCAGCATAAGGGCTATTATCGTTTTTCCTAAACCTGTAGGGATGACCACTAAACAATTTCGATTCAAGCAATTAATGAAAATATTTTCCTGATAATCCCGTCGAGATATTGTATTTTCCTTAATTAATGGGTGAGACAAAAAATCTTCATTGACTTTTACAAATATCACCAGTATATATAAGAATGCTTTAACTTTTGAATATTAATTATATTGAAATATTTAAACTATCAGACTTTATAAGATCTTTAAAAAATACTAAAATTCTTAAATCGATTTACTAATAATTTAATAAATAAAATATCATTTCAGAATAGAGTAAGATTTAATTCGTATAACTCATTTATTATAAATCAAGCTAAGCGCGAGTGGTCTAGTGGTATGACGACATTTATAATGTTAATAGCAGCTAAAACGTTAAACGCTCACACCGTGTAAATCAAGGGTTCAATTCCCTTCTCGCGCATTATTTATCTTTGATTGATTTATTTCTTTGGATACTTTAAAATTGTCTTAAAAGGCAAAAAACATAAAAGTTATATGAAATCATACATTTTAAAATTTTAAATTACTCTTTTTTTAGGTTGTATTATGTCTAGTTTTTTAGAATCTCGGGATTTACGCAAACAATATAAGAAAGTTAGAAAATATGTAAAAATTGGACCAATTTTCTTAACTAGATATGAAAAAGCGAGAATTGTGGGAGCAAGGGCTCTTCAGATATCATATGGAGCACCTATTTTAGTGGATAAACCTAAAAACATGATAGATCCAATAAAAATTGCTCAATTAGAGCTCAGATCAAGAATTCTTCCGCTAACTATAAGACGTGAATTTCCTTCGGGTGAAAATCAAGACATTCCCATAAGTAAACTAATTCTAAAAAAAGATTAATTTCTGCAAAAATTTAAAGAGAGATTTTTCTTACTTGTATATTTTCCTTTTTAAAATCTATTTTGAAAAAAAATTACCTAGAAACTAATTCAAAATTTACACTATAATTAAATTATGAAATTTCTAGCTTTAAGTAATTCAGCGGTCAAAATCGAACCTCCCGCAGCACCTCTTATGGTATTATGGCTTAATGAAACAAATTTAAAATCGAATACATTGTCTTTCCTTAATCTTCCTATAGTTAAAGCCATTCCTTTATCATTATCTCTGTCCTTTTTAGGCTGAGGTCTATTTTCATTTTCCAAATAAATTATAGGACGTTTTGGGGCAAAGGGTAGGCGTAATTTTTGAGGTTCTGATTTAAAATCAGACCAGATTTTGATTATTTCATCTTTATTAGGGGCTTTATCTTTAAATTTCATATGCACACTTGCCATATGACCGTCAACAACGGGAACTCTTGTACACGTAGCACTTATCTTCATAGTATCATTATTTATTATTCCATTTTCTTCTACACTACCTAAAATTTTCAATGGTTCTTTTTCAGTCTTTTCTTCTTCTCCATCAATATAAGGAATGACATTATCAATTATGTCTAAAGAAGGAACACCTGGATATCCCGCTCCGGATATGGCTCCAAGTGTAGTAATTATTAATTTATCAATTTTATATCCTGCTTTTTCTAGAGCATAGATTGCTGTAAGATAACTTTGAAGAGTGCAATTTGGTTTAACTGCTACAAATCCTCTTGAAAATCCTCGATTTTTTTGCTGAATAGGAATTACATTCACATGGCTATGGTTTATTTCTCCAATGATCATTGGAACATCAGGAGTCCATCTGTGTGCAGAATTATTACTAATAACAGGGATTCCTTTTTTAGCATATTTTAATTCTATTTCTTTTATTTGATTCTTAGTCGGCATTTTTATAGCTGAAAATAAAAAACTAATATTCGAAGGGATAGAATCAAAATCTAGTACATCCCTCACTATTAAATTTTTCAGATCTTCAGGAATTGGAATAGGCATCTGCCATTTTGCTTTAACTGCTTCCTCATATGATTTACCTGCTGAGTTTGGAGATGCTGCAACATCAATGATTTCAAACCAAGGATGATTTTGTAATAATTGAATATAATTTTGTCCTACTATTCCTGTAGCACCAAGAATCGAAACTTTTGATTTCTCTATCAATTAAATCATCTCAATATTACTTCTGTTAGGTTTACATATGAATATATAATAAAAATTCATTTTATTCGCCCTAATTATAAACTTAGTTCATTAATTAATATTCAAATCCAATAAAACTTTATCAATTCGAATTTGGTTTTGTTCTGTAGGGAACACTAAAGGTGGTCGCATATACCAATTTGAGATTCCAGCAATTTTTAATCTTGACGCAATGTATTTTACTGGACTTGGATTTGTTTCACACGTTAATGCTTCAAAAAATGGATAGAGTTCTAAATGAATATCATTTGCCTGGTTTTGCCCACTTTTTAAACAAGCGTCAATAAATGTCACCATCCGATCTGGAATGATATTAGCCGCGACACTTATTACTCCAACTCCTCCGAGTGAGCAAATGTGAAATGTCAATTCATCATCACCAGATATTACGTGGAAATTCGGATTGTCTCTTGTACCTAGAATGATTTCAGTTATTTGATTGATATCACCACTCGCTTCTTTAATACCGATAATATTATCAATTTTACTTAATTTAATGATAGTTATTGAATCCATATTTCGTCCAGTTCGATGAGGACTGTTATACATTATTATTGGTATATCCACTTTCTCTGCTATTGCTGTAAAATGTTTTATCAATCCTGCTTGAGTTGGTTTATTGTAATATGGTATTATTGACAAAACTGCATCTGCACCAATATCTTTAGCGTATTTAGTCAATGTAATTGCTTCTGCTGTAGAATTACTGCCCGCTCCTACGATAATAGGGACACACCCATTTGCTTGGTCTATTACTATTTCCATCACTCTAAGGTGTTCAGAATGGGACAATGTTGGTGATTCACCAGTAGTTCCACACGGAACCAAAGCATGTGAACCTTTTTCTATTTGATAATCTACAAAATCTCTTAGAGATTCTTCATCAACTTCGAGATTTGAATCGAAAGGTGTGATTAACGCAGTTAAGATTCCTCCAAATTTGTAACTCATTTTTAAACCACTATTTTCTTTTTCATATTTCTGATATATAATCACTACATTATCTAGAATGGATTATATTTAAGTTTTATGTATTTATCATCATCCATACCAACCCAAATTGAACTAAACCAAGATAGGTTAACATGTTAACTTAACCTGTATTTTAATTTCAAAATAACTTATAAAATAATCCCATACAATAATTATCTCTAGTATTAAGAAGCTATGCATTAAAGAAATGATATCAGAATTAGGAAACAACAGAGACGATTTTTGAAAGGATTATTTTATATAGCACTTGCTATAATGCTTCCCCTTCTTGGAGAACTTATCCTTTGTTTGATTTTTCAAACGATATATTCGTCTCTTAAACATAATTATAAAATAAAAAACTCCCTTAATATTAATATTTTTTCCTAAAAATTGTCAAAATAAGGAGATTTGCACTTTTTTTTTAATAAAATACCTTAAATCAACATTAATCAAATTAATTTTGAAAAAGGATTAGTCAAGTTCAAGCTTATTGAACACGGTATTTTCCCCGTTCAGTTAAAAAATAAACATTTTTATCACCAACCAATTCCGATTCTATATATCCTTTAGTAATTAAATCTTCGAGAATTTCTTCTAATTCTGCTTTTTTAAACCCAGGAATACCTAAAGGAATTCTTGACTGATTAGCTATAATAGCAATTCGTTCTAAAAATAATCTTTTACCCATGAATGATTCTAGAATCGTGATCTCATCATTTGAAAGTTTTTCAAATTGATCATGTTCTATATATTGTTCTTTTAGAGTTTGTGCAAGAGTTCTAGTTTCTGGACTTATCTCTTGCTTTTTTACTTCAACATGCTTTAGCGTAACCAAATCCTTTGCAACCTGTTGCTTTTTTTTTTTAGAAGATAATTTTAATTGATCTTCTAAACTCTTTATTTCTTCATTCTCTTTTTCGGGGGACTCATTATTTTTATTTTCCATAATAATACCATAAGGAATTTAATTATAAAAATTTATATTTAAGTAATGAAAAAGGTCTTAGAATTAAAAAATGGAGAAACTGTAATTATACGACATTTAACCAAATCAGATGTTAATGGGGTTTGGTTTAATTTTAATGAGGTAATAGAAGAAGGACTTTATTTACCCGTATTCTTCCCGGTGAAAAGTCAATTAGAAAGAGATACCTGGTATGTTAATGTTAAAAGAGAAAAGGAGGTCTGTATAATAGCAGAAAATCGGGCTTTAGAAAAACCTTGTAACATAATAGGACAATGTGAAATATCTAATCTCGAATGGGACGCCGCGGCTCATGTAGGAGTATTAGGTATTATTATAAGAGAAAAATATAGAAACCTCTATATAGGGAGATCTCTAATTGATTTTGCTATTCGTGAATCTAAAAAATTGAACAATAAAAAAAAAATTATTCTCAGCAGTTTTTCAACTAACGAAAGAGCACTCCACCTTTTTAAAAAACTAGGTTTTAGAGTTGTAGGCGCAAGAAAAAAACAATTTCTAATGAATTCTCATTATATTGATGAGATTTTGATGGAACTATGGATTGATGACTATCTCAATGATCATTCTTAGATCTTTATATCTCGTTTAATATTATCATTTCCTTTTGAATCTTAATAGGAATCTCTGAGGTTAACACTTACGGAAATTTAAATCTCTTTTTAAAATATTCCCAACTTTCTTTATCTAAAGGATTCTCATTTAAAAATAAGAAATTAAGGTTTTTCAAGCATTTTATACTCTCATTGTTAAATTTTGATATATGATTTCGTCCTATGTATAAAATAATTAAATTATCTAAACCTTCAAAACCCTCTAATTCTTCTATACTATTATTATCCAAATATAATTCTTGTAGATTATTTAAAGTACTTAACCCTTTAATTTTTTTAATCTTATTCTTAGACAATTCCATTTTTTTTAAGTTCACCTGATTTTCAAGGGACTCGATATCGTTTATTAAATTATTTGAGAGGTATAATCCTTTAAGCTGATGAAGATTTAATAAACCACTAATTTGAGAGATTTTATTATCATTAAGATGTAGCCACATTAAATTTTGCAGATTATTAAGACCACTTATCTTCTCAATTTTATTATTAGCAAGATTTAATCTATTTAATTGCTCCAAACATTCTAGATTTTTAATTTCTGAAATTTGATTATAACTTAGATTTAAATGTTCTATTTTCACTAAATTTGATAGGTTATCAATTTCTCCTATTTGATTATGATTTAAAAATAATTTTTTTAAATTACATAGGGAATCCAAGCTATTAATTCTTCGAATTTTATTATATGACATATTTAACTCTTCTAAATTAATTAAATCCTCTAAATTTTCAATTTTTTCTAATTTATTATAAGCTAAATCCAATGTTCTTAATTTTGTCAAGATTTGGATTCCCTCTATACTTTCAAGTTTATTCCGCGCTAACTGTAGATGTTCTAAATCATTCAAATCATTTAGTCCTAAAATATTTGAGATTTTATTTAAATTTGAACTCTCACAATTTAAAGAGAATATCTTTCCACCCTTCAAGGTTACATGGTATCCACATTTCTTCATATAAAAAATCTTTAAAATTAAATTAATACATATACTAAGTAAAGCTTCAGGGATAGAATTTATTGGTCTAAATTCATATATCTCTTGTAGATCTTTACTTATTTTACTACTAAATTCATTTTCAATTAAATTCTTAAGAAAATCTATTACTGTTTTTCGTGCTTTAACACTATCTAATAAATTTAGAGTTCTTACTGCAAAAAGCTGCAATTCAACATTATCATCTTTTTTCAAGATAAATTCCAATAACGGAATTAACTTCTTATTGCTCGAATATTTTTCTTTTAAAATTTGTCCAGCAATTATTCTAATTTGAAGATTTTCATCAGATAGAAATAATTGTTCAAAAAATTTGAAATTTTTACCTTCTTCAATCGATCCCAAAATCTCTAGCGCTTGCGCTCTCAACTTCCCTTCATTTGAATCTAAAATCCAATTTTTTAAAAGATTTTTTGCTTCAGAAATACCGATCTTATTAATTCTATCTTTTATTTCTTGAGGAGAAGGTGTCATATCTCATTATCTATAAAGAATAATAATATTTAAGGTTAAAATTATAAAGTGTGCATTAGCAATAGTTTTTGATCTATAAGGATTTAGTACTTAAATTAAAAAGAATTACGTCTTACAAAAAAGAAATTTTATCATTAAGTAGGAATGATTAAATGATTGAGAAACCTATAAGATCGGGTGAAGATTACAGAGAAAGCTTACAAGATAGAAATATTAAACTATATTTATTTGGGGAATTAGTAAAAAATCCAGTAGAACACCCTATCATCAAACCATCTATAAATGCAGTGGCTAAAACTTATGATTTATCAAATAGCAATGAAGAACTTGCGACGGCTTATTCGTCGATAAGTGGGAAAAAAGTCAATCGATTTTTACACATTGCCGAAAATCCAGAGGACTTGGTATTTCAAAATAAAATGCAGAGAAGGTTGGGACAATTAACGGGAACATGTTTTCAGAGATGTGTAGGCATGGACGCTTTAAATACCCTCCATTCTATTACCTATGATATTGATGAAAAATATAACACATCTTATCATCAGAATTTTTTAGAATTCGTGAGAATGGCCCAAGAAAAAAATATCGTTATAGGGGGTGCCATGACGGATCCTAAAGGAGATAGAAGTAAAAAACCCCATGAACAAGAAGATGCTGATCTATATGTTCATGTAGTAGAAAGAAATGAAAATGGAGTATATGTATCTGGAGCAAAAGCACATCAAACTGGTTGTATCAATTCCCATTGGTTAATAATAATGCCAAATACGAGACTAGATAAGGAAGATAAAGATTATGCAATTGTGGGTGCAATCCCCGTAGATGCACCGAATATTACGTTTATATATGGAAGGCAGTCAAATGATCTAAGACATTTAGAAGGCTCTCAAATAGATACTGGTAATTTTTCTTTTTCAGGTCAAGAAGCCCTAATAATATTTAACCGAGTGTTTATCCCTAATAATTTGATTTTTTTAAATGGAGAATATGAATTTGCAGGACCACTCGTTGATAGATTTACCAATTATCATCGTCGCAGTTATGTATGTAAAACAGGATTGGGAGATGTGTTGATTGGAGCAGCAGCCACCATTGCAGACTATAACAGCGTACCGAATGCATCCCACATAAAGGATAAACTCGTAGAAATGAATCACCTAAATGAAACCATATACGGAACGGGAATTTCCTCGTCATATCAATCCTATCAACTAAAATCTGGTGTATGGATGTGTGATGACATCTTAGCAAATGTGTGCAAACAACATGTTACGAGATTCCCCTACGAAATTAGTCGATTAGTACAAGATATCGCTGGTGGGTTGATGGTAACCCTACCTTCCGAAAAAGATTTTTACCATAATGAGGTAGGACCTTTGCTTTTTAAGTACTTTAAAGGGCGAAAGGATGTATTGGTAGAAAATCGGGTTAGAATTCTGAGACTTATAGAAAACATGACTCTGGGAAGAAATGCCGTAGCTTACCTAGTCGAATCAATGCACGGGGCAGGATCTCCTCAAGCTCAGAGAATCGTTCTTTTTAGAAAGATGGAATTAGAATTTAAAAAATTATTGTCGCAAAAATTAGCTGGAATCAAAATAGACGAAAAAAAGTTAAAAAATCTACCAGATTTTTATAAAAGAGTTTTTAACGAGCTCTAAATAATTAAAGTAGCTAAAATGAACATTTAGATTAATACTGAAAATAGAGAATAAGGGAACAATCACTTTAGATATCTTTTGGAATTAAATTTAAATCATGATTTATTATAAGCTAAAAATTTAAATCGATCATTTTCTTTATTATTATTCTGAAATTCAGACTAAGATGAGCTGGTAATCGTGCGGATAATTATTACAACTACATTTATAATACTTGATGTTGTATTTCAAGCACTGGGTGGACCTGACGAATGCCAAACAAATGGTTTTAAAAGGTTGGATGGTCTTTTACTAACAGTATAGAAATAGTTAGGTGTAATTGATAAATGTTCGCTTTACAATTTAAAAAATGTGGAAATCCTGCTGATGTATTAACGCTCATTGATATTCCTAAACCAAAAATGGATGCTAATGAAGTTTTAATCAAGATGAAGTTCTGTCCAATTAATCCTTCAGATTTATACTATATTATGGGAGAATACGGAGTACAACCTTCACTTCCGGCAATTCCTGGATTTGAAGGAATGGGTGTGATCGAATCTCTCGGTAGGAGTATTACTGACTTGAAAGAAGGTACCAGAGTTGTTCCTATTGGAATAAGTGGAACTTGGCAAGAATATATTATCGCCCACCGAAATCAATTAATATTAATTCCAGATGAGTTAAAAGATGAAATTGCAGCTCAAATTATAATTAATCCTATGACGGCTTGGATTTTGACTATGGAAGAACTAAAGATAAAAAAAGATCAGTGGCTTCTTCAAACTGCTGCGGGATCGACAGTAGGGCGTATTGTTATTCAATTATCTAAAATTAAAGGATTCAAAACAATAAATTTCGTACGTCGAAAAGAACAAATCCAAGAATTACTCAATCTTGGCGCAGAAAGCGTCATCTGTACGAAAGACAAGGATGTGGTTGAACAAGTTATGAAACTAACAAAACACGGGGCAGATGGAGGTATAGATGCGGTAGGCGGAAAAACTGGAGCTTTAGTATTAAAATGTCTTAAAAATGACGGAAAACTCATAGTATATGGACTGCTAAGCCGTGACAACATTACTTCCATTGATATGAGCGAAATGATCTTTAAAGAAACCATAATTAAGGGTTTTTGGTTAACTCGTTGGTATCAGAACACCTCGAGCGAACGACAGAATAGAATAATGCAAGAGTTGATTAAATCCATGATTGAAGGAACAATTGAACCACCAGTAGAAGCAATTTATAAAATAGAAGATTATGAAGAAGCAATTGTCCATTCTAATCGTTCTGGTAAAAAAGGAAAGGTTCTCCTAAAATTTGAGAAAGGAAAAAAATTTTAAAAATTAAAAAGTTAGTAAATCTATACAGAACTCCTTATTTTAGTTTGATTGTAAAAATCCATAGGATTTAAATCACAAAAATAAAATCGTTTCTCTCTCAAAACGATTTCCCCCTTAGTAAATTCTATAGTTTTTTGGAAAATTGGCCCTTTAAACACAAATGAATGAAATTCTCCATTTTCTCCGCAAGGATCTACATTCGGGGGTAAGTCTCTTAAAAAATCCTTATTATACAATCTTCCCACAAATTCTTTATCAAGAACCTCTGAATCGATACATGTAATAATTGCTTTATAACCCAAATCAATAAATCTCTCTGCTAACTCTTTAGTATCTATTTGCCAGATTGGAAAGAGTCCTTTCATTCCTATTTTCGATAATTGTTGTTCACGATATTTTCTTAAATCTTCCAAAAAAATATCGCCAAAAGCTACTAATTTAACTCCTGCATTGTTATATTTCATTAAAGTTTCTTGCATTATTTTCTCATACTCCTCGTTAGATGCATTTTTCGAGATATAGATTTTTTCTAAGGGTAATCCTAAAGATTTTGCTTGTTGTTCTAATAATTCAACACGTACCCCATGCATACTAATTCGGTCATAGTCCCTTGTAATTGTCGTAAGTAAAGCCACTATTCGATAATTGGTATTTTCTCTCAATTCATAAAGTGCTAATGCGCTATCTTTTCCGCCACTCCATGTAAAAATAACATTCTCATTCATTTGTATCTTTAAATTACTAATTTGATTAAAAAATTTTGATTTTATAACTGAACTATAACCTTTTTTTATCATCT
>JAHPZJ010000020.1 GCA_019058245.1 Promethearchaeota archaeon
GAGGCCGTCACGAGTTTTTAGACTACTGTTTCGTATTTTTATACTAATATTATCACTATCTGTTACTATTGTATCTGCACTTGGAGCATATTCAGCGGTTGTAATACTATCCGATTTTGATACTAATATTGGATGGGATATTGATAACGCAGTAATAGATGCTCAAATAAATGAAACAACATATAAAATTGATGAATTTAATTTTTCCCTACCAGTATATTTCATTAATACTGGATTCTTTGATTTAGAAAATCTTGAACTTACTATAAGTCTTGAAATGAATTATAGTCAGGTAGATTACCCTACATCAGGAATGAATACAACAAGACAAATAGAAATTCTTTGGAAGCATCAAAATTTTGGAGATATTCCCAAAGGACAAAGAAGAGATTTCAACTTTTCAGCAGATATAAGTAATTTTATTCCTTCAGCAGTACCGGATTTTTCAACAGAAGTAGATTTGACTAGAGGACCACCTGCGGTAATATTTTATGCAAATCTAATCCTTAGTTTAGATTATTCACTAGGTTTACATTCAATTACATTTGGAATGACGAATTTAAATATCGGAGAAATATAATAAGAGGTGAAATAATATGGGTGCCGTAGGAAATATGGTGAAAGGATTTATTTTTGCAGCAATTTACGCAGTGGTTACCATTGTTATTCCAATAATTATGTTCTCAATAATTGTACACCTTCCAATTCTTCCTTTTGGTCAATTAGATTTCACACGAGAAGATTATGAAAATGTGAGATTCTGGATAATTTCCATTGGAATTATTATCTGTGCTTGTGCTTTTTTCTCGCATTCTTCTCCAAAACAATCAATCCGAAAAGCTTCATTTGCATTGATTCAAGTTCTTGTTAATTGTATATACATATGGGCCTATAAATTCTCTGGTGCTCTTGAATGGACATTTACAGTTGAAAATGTTGCATTTCTTACACTAAATGTCTCACAGATGGTTCTTGTCACTTTAGGAATATATCTTCTGACTATTGTACTAAGAGTATACGATTTAATAGATTTTACAATTAATAGAGAAAAAATTCGAGAAGAACGAATTAAAGATTAAAAAGGTGAGATAAAATACTATTTCAAATGGGAGTTTTAGAAATTTTAGCTGAAATCTTTGGAGCTATCTATACATTTTTTAGACCAATTGTAACTCCAATTGGACAATTTATGGTAAGTTGGATTACAGTAGTATATTCTTTTTTAGAGGCTAATTTTTATGGTGAGTTAATTTTCTATATCATTATTTGTGTTATTATTATGATTGCTGGAATTATTGTCAATATTGTATGGCCAGGAAATATCAAGGGGAATATCTTTTCTAAAGGAAAGCCTGATGAGTTTAAGGTCAAGACTGAGGAAGAAGAAGATATAGTTGATAGTGTTAAGCGTTGTAAAGATTGTGGTAATCCAATTGGAGATGCAGATGTATGCCCTTTATGTGGAGCTCGTAATTAAATTAATTTTTTTTCCCATTTTTTTCTTATTTTTAGTGAATAATTAACGATTCAATTGCATAGATCTAACTAAATATTCCCTCAAATGAATTGGATATATCTTTTCAATTATAATCAACAATATAGTCTTTTTATATGATAATCTTGATATCAATTTATTTTATTCAATCAATTTCTAAATCCTATTTTAATATATAATCAGTATTATTTATTGATAATCTCACTATTATTATCATTTTTGATCTACTTATGTGATTCTTCAATAATGATTAGAATTTTTATTAAATACATAACATTAAATTTATATTTTTAAACTATACTAGTTAGAGTAAAAAGAATATATTTATCCAATATTTTAGAAGAGAATAAATGAGTTTTAATTACAATCTTGAAAATTTTAAAAACAAAAAGGATCTTATCGAGGAATTAGATTATTATAAATCTATCATTCTAAAGAAAATAAAGAATGGAGATTATAATTCTGCTTTAGAAAAAGTAAGATCAGCATTAGTATTAATAGAAGAACATAAGAACGCTTTTAATATTGAGAAAGAAATTCGCGAATTTTATGAGATCAATAAAAAAGTGAGGGATGAATTACTTACCCACCGAATAACTTATGAACGTCGTTTCAATAATCTTATAAAGGAAAAGCTTAGTGAAACAAATCTAGAAGATTTTACTAAATTGTTAGCCATGCTAAAGAATGAAGTAGACCAAAATATGAATAAATATCATTTACAAGATATTAGTCTTAATATTACGAAATATTTTAAATTTATAAAGAAAATGTATGAAATTTTAAGTTGTTATAAAGTCCTAAACTATCATGATGCTTCCGATAAAATTTTTGAGTTTGTAAAAGAAATTAAAGTTGAGAATTTCCCAAATTTGAAAAGACTCATTTCGTTAACTTATCAAAATTTAATAAGGAATAGATTGTTCCAATGTTCAAAAGAATATGATAAACTCTCAATTTCAGCTCTTTCTAAAAGAATGGCTATGGATCAAGAGCAATTACTCGAAATTATTAATCTAATACAAAAACAACCTAAAAGTCCTATCCAAAATTACATTCCCAAAACTCAGGAAATTATTTTTAAAAAATAGTGACTTGTATAAATAATATCTTATAAATTACAAATCTCTTTAGAATTATAAGCCTCTATAAGATTCTGGTCTTAAAATATTAGTATAAGTACATCCTTCGGTTAGTTGAATCAAAAGAGAATTTGCCTCGCTTGGAGGTCTAAATACAGGATGACAGAAATAGATTTCTTCCATTCTATGCACTATCTTTGAATCAATGCTATAATTTAGTGTTTTTTTGTACTTTATACATTAATTTATTCTTCATCTTCATCATTTTCCGTTTCTGGAGGTTTCTTAGGGCAAGAGTTGAGATGACGTCCAAGTCTTTGAAACTCTTTTCCACAATATGGACACTTTTGTTTCTCTGCGGTGCTTTTTTTATCCGTTTCAGAAGTTTCACTTACTTTCTTTTTCTTTTTCTTTTTTATTTTCGACGGCATAATATCTTCAATACTAGCATCATCAGGAGCAAATTCACAATTCCGAATATGCGAAGCTAAGTCATCAAATAGCTCTCCGCAAAAAGGACATTCAACTTCTTGAAAATCCTCAGAGTCCTCTAAATCAGCCTTTCCAGCTTTTCTTTTTTCGAATTTTAATGGTACTTTTTCTTCCTCTTCTTCAAATTCATCTATAGTTAAATCAATTTCTTCTTCAGATGTTATTTCAGCAATTTCAAATTCTTCCAATTTTATAGTCTTTTCTTTAATTTTCTTTTCAGCAATCTTTTTACTTTCCTCGTATACTTCTGAAAATTTCCGATTACTTTTTACAGGATCATATATCGTACACACTTGACAAACATACGCTCGACTTCCTAAAACCAAATCTCTAGCAGAACAATAACATAATGATTGAAGACTGTTACTAATATTACCTTGAGGTTCAAGGTGTTTACACACAATTTTTCTAGAATATTTAATTTTTTGCTTGCGTCGTGGCGTGACAATCACCAAAAGAAGTATATAAGAAAATTAATCTTAAAATATAATTTTTTTGAATTTTAATTTGGAAGTATCTATAAATAAAAAGCAAAAATAGTATTAAAAATTATAATGTAGTTTTTTCAGATCCTTTTCAATTTTACTTTTTAATTCTTTATTTTCTAATTTTGATAATAATTCTTCTACAATGTCTCTTAATTCTACGATTTTTTGTATCAGTAAATCCGGCTTATTCCAAAAATCAGTTCTTAGAGGATGCATTTTAAGAATTGCCTTATTGAAATTCTCTATTGCAGCTCTATAAAATAAACAAGCATTTTCTATTTTATTAAGTCTTGATTGATAAATGGATCCTATTTTATTAAAACACATTCCTGCACCCGCAAAATCTCCTTCTTTTTCAAAATTTATAGCAGCTTCTTGGACTTTATTCAATGCACTTTCTAAAACATTATTATCTCCCTTTTTCAACAATAAATACCCACTAATATAATGTGATATTCCTAAATAGAAAAGATTATTTTGCTTTTTAGCCAATTTATACAATTCGCCAGAAAATTCTCCAGCAAAAATAAAATGCTCATTTGAGATGCATTTTTGAGCTACTATTCTCAATAATTCTAATACTCTTTCAAAATCTTTAATTTCCTTATATTTATCAATTCCCTGTCTGTATTTTTCAACTCCAATAAATGAATCTTTATTCTCGAAAGCTTGATTTCCTTTATAAATTAATTGTTCGGCAGTTTCTATTAACTTTATTTGTTTCTGCTTTTTTTTCCCCTCTATATCACCATAAAAAAAATCATTAACTCCAAATGCAACATCTTCAGTCATTGGAATTTCAGTTAAAATCTCTTTCTTTATTGCATTAATTGGTTCAGAGAGAGATTCGATGTTCTTCTCATGTGAAAATTCTTCCCTATATGCAGATTGTAATGGTTTTCCTTCTGTTACCAATGCAGAAAGCTCAGACAATACATTTGCGAAAAAATATTTGTTTAATCCATCTACTACATAATCTATTTTATGATAGTTATTATCAAATCCTGGATCATTGACATCCATATTTACATCGGTTATTCTATAGACTTCAAAGCCAGTATCATATTTTGCCATAGTATGTTCTGAGCCATCTTCACTTTTTATTATTTCTTCTTTTTTCTTTCCTAATAAAGTATGATCAAATACTAAACCACAAAAATCATTATTAGTTTGTTGAAAACCAAGTTGATTAATTAAATCTATATAGGAAAAGAATAAGTTTAATCCAGGATGACTATGAAACCATCCCACCATATAATAGCCTTTACCCTCCTTATTGAGCCTCTCTTGAATCTCTTCAATAAATCCATAATGTCTTTCATCTAACTGTACATCAGTAGAATGTCCGAAAGTTAATGCTTCTGAACGTTCAATATACACTAAATCTTCATCTGATTTTCCAATTAAAATACCGTATATTTCTTTCCATTCCTCTGGAGGTATAGATTTATTTGCATATCGACTTGCATATAAAATTATAGTTTTATAAGCATCTGCTCGAATAATCACAGGTTTACTTATTCTGTGTGTTTGTTCTTCCTCTTGTTTTTTCTCTAAATTTTCATGTAGATCTTCCTTTTTAGCTTCTTCCTCATCACTTGATTGTTTTAAATCCTCAGACATTTTAATTATACCAAATTTCAATTAGTATCTAAAAGAATAATAAATGTGTTCTTAATTAAAATTATGCCTATTCAATTTAAAAATACAACTTTTAACAATGACCATTAGATCTACTCTAATTACGCCCTAGAAATCGCTTTCATAAAGCGTATCCTGATATCTTCAGGTTTTAAAGGGATATTTTCTACTTGAGCATTACCAGGATCAACTTTGATTAATACAAAATGACATCCAACTCCTAAATTTTTTAATTTTGGCATAATTTCTTCTGCTTCCTTTATTACAACAATGGATTCAAATCCTGCTCCCTTAGCTATAACATCAAGTTTAGTCTTATAATTTGTATAAGTTTTTTGATCGCCAGTAGAACCATACGATGAATTATCAATCACTATTAAAGTTAGATTTTGCGGATTAGTATTTGCTATTGTACTTAAACTGCCAAGATTCATCAATATAGATCCATCTCCATCAATACATATAATCTTCTTATTTGGTTTTGAAATAGCTAACCCAAAAGAGAGGGAAGAAACTAAACCCATAGATCCAAGCATATAAAAATTTTCGTCTCGGTCTTCTATATTATACAATTCCCTTGAAGGAGCACCAAGGTTGCATATAATTATCTCAACAGTTAATGATTCCATAATTTTTTTGATCGCATCATACCGTTTCATTATAAATCATTCCATAAGGATCTTTTTAGTAGGATTGCTACTGAATTCTTTGATTTTTTATTAAAATTAATAGCCTTTTTTAATTCTTTAATATTCTCAATCGAATCAATAATAAATTTTTTAATATTTAAAATATCTAAAAGATTAGGTGTGAGTTCTCCCATAGGAATTTGAGCGGGTATCCTTTCTCCTTCGACACCTCTATGACTTATTATAAATATTATAGGAATTCTGTATAATTCAAGTAATGATTTTATTGCATTAACTGAATTCCCCAATCCCGAATTTTGCATCAAAATTGCTGGTGTTTTTCCCCCTAGATAAGCACCTGCCGCAATTCCTACCCCTTCTTCTTCTCTAGTAATAGGAATATGTTGGATTTCTTTCTTTTCATTAATAAGGGTTAATATTCCTTTCAATAGAATGCAAGGTAATGATAAAATTAAATCTATCCCAGAATTTTTAATTTCTTCATATAATTTAAGGTCCGCAGTCATAATTTTTAAGTTTCAAATTAATTTTAGTATCTATTCAATATAATTAATCAACAATCATTAAATTGCTATACTCCACTTAAAAAATATATGAACTTTATTAATATTTTATATAATGAATCTGATTTTTATAATATTAAAGAGTATTCTATTTATAAAATCGTAAATAATCAAATTATAATTATTATTTAATTTAATTCTAGTTAAAATAAAATTATTTACAGAAAATTTAAGTAAATTATATACTTAATCCATTTGATTTAAGCAAATTCTAAAAGGTGATATAAATAGTAATTGAATTAATTGCTTCTATTTACATAATTTTAATAGGAATTGCTATGTTATGTATGTGGTTCTTCTTATTAATAAAAAGGGAAGTACCAGATCTTAAAACTAAACCAACACAAATATTTTTTCATTTAGTTGCTGAATTTTTTACGTCTATTATGCTTATAATCGGAGGAATTGGTTATTTAATAGAACAATCTTGGGGTACTGCAGTATTTTTTATTGCCGTTGGAATGTTAATTTATTCTACTATAAATGCGGCAGGATTTTATGGACAATTAAAAGATTGGCCGATGTTTATTGCGTTAATAGTGTTTGCATTTATTTCTTTTCTATTTGCAATATTAATAGTACTGCTTGAATACCTTTTGATATAATAAAAATTATATAATCCCTCTTTTTCTAAAAATACGAATATCTTCTTCAGAATATCTAAGATTTTTAAGAATTTCTATTGTATGTTGACCAAGTTTAGGGGCTAAATTTTTTATTTCTAGAGGAGTTCTTGAATATTTAATAGGTGAAGCTATATTTTGAATTTTACCGAATTTAGGATGATTCATTTCAACAATCATTTTTCGTGCTTTAATTTGAGGATCTTCGCATGCTTCAGCAAAATTTTTTATTGGCATAACACATGCATCAAGATCTTTAAAAATAGCGAACCATTCTTTTTGTGTTTTTTTTAAAAATTCTTCTTGCAAGATCTTAAACACTTCTTCTCTTTCTTCTCCTTTAGCAAATTGTTTTAAACTTAAATCTTCACGATCAATGCCTTTGCATAATTCTCGCCAGAATTTTGCTTCAACAACTCCAATGGATAAAAATTTATTATCTTTTGTCTTATAAACATTATAAAATGGAAAATCTCCCTGCAAAGGATTAGAAATTTCAAGATTATCATTTAAAGCTTTAGAAAAATGAAATGAAGCCAAATATGGCATAAAGGAAAATACACAATCAGTCATAGAGATATCAATATATTGCCCTACTTTTTCAGAATTACTTTCTCTTTCCAATAATGCTCCTAATATTCCAATCACTGATACTAATCCTCCACCAATATCCGCAGCTTGAACTCCCGGAGGTATCGGTGCTTTATCTTTTGAAGTATCACCATATACAACTCTCTCTTTATTCAAATCTAATATTCCACATATTCCGATATAATTGAGATCATGACCTGCTATTTGTTCATATGGTCCATATTGACCATAACCGGTTAATGAACAGTAAATGATTGAGGGATTTATTAAACTTAGTGTATCATAATCAATTTTTAATTTTTTAGTAATTCTAGGGCGAAAACTCTCAAGAACAACATCAGCCTTTTTCACTAATTCATAAAAAATTTCCCTAGCCTTTTCTTTTTTTAGATTAAGTGTGATTGCCTTTTTATTTCTATTTAAGATTGAATTAAATGCACTTTCACGGTACTTACCTATCTGATAAAATGGTGGTGGATGTCCATATGGATAATATGGATCTTCTACTTTTATAACCTCTGCCCCAAGATCAGAGAGAATCATTGAACAATATGGTCCAGGAAGCATTCTAGTCAGATCTAAAATGATTTTCCCTTCTAAAGGTAATGACATAATACTTTAAAAATTAGATAAAATAAAAGTATTAATGAAAAGTATAAAAGCTGGTTGATAAATTATTGTTTAATTTTTATTAATTGGTTTTTCGTTCCTTTAAGAAATCCAATAATTCTCGATCTAGATTAAAATTATATTCTTTTAATTTATCTTTTGTCAATTTTAAAATTGAATTAAATTTTGATTTCAAAATACATATTAAGGTATAAGCTGGTAATTATTATTAAAAAAAGAAAAAATTATTTGAGTTTCTATAAGTTAATAATTTCAGATTCCATTTTTTCCGTGTCTAAAATAGCAAAAGTTGCATTGCCAGTTAAATAACCACAGAGTTCACCAGGATTTACAACTAATGTACCATTATTCAATTTAATATTGGATAGGGAATGTGTATGTCCGGATAAAATTATATCAAAATTACCAGAATTTGCTAGTGCTTTTATTGTCTTTTCTCTTGGCATATGAGATACGAAAATTCTTTTGTCACCCAATTCTAAAATCAATTCATGACCATTTTGAGGAAATTCGCAGATCTGACCAAGATTTTTCTTTAAAAGTAATTTATCTCCATCGTTATTTCCAAACACACCATAGAATTTTTTTTTAATAGAATCATTTAGGTCATCAAATGAGCGCTTTACAAATGGCGCGACATAATCCCCACAGTGTATAAGAGCTTCTGCATTTCTTTTATTTATTATTGAAACAGCTTTAGATATATTATTCATATGATCATGAGTATCACTCATTACCGCAATAATCATTATTTTTTATTCTCCTATTATTTTAAAAGTAATTGAATTTAGATATAATTAAATTAAATTATTATATGATTTATATTAATAATACACTTTTTGTGAATTAGTTATGATTGAAGATTTCTTTAAAAAGGAAATAATAATTATAAACGATGAATTGAAGAGGTATTTTGCTCAATTATATAAAACTGAAAAAGATATCCTTTTGAAAGACTTTATTACTCAATTAGAAGAATTCATTTTAAACGATAAAGCAAAAAGAATCCACCCCGTATTGCTAAACGCTGCTTTTGCTGGTATTGTGAATCCTATGTATTTGGAAGATCAATTAGAACAAATTCGTGAAGTATCAATCGCTGTTGAATTGTTACATAGTGGTCACTTGATTCATGATGATCTTTTGGATGATGATATGGAAAGAAGAGGTAAACCAACCTTTCATGTTCAGTTAAAGAATGAATTAAATCAGGTATATAAGGATATAAATTTACCAAATAAAAATGAATTAATTGGTTTATATGGACGGGATATGAGTATTTTAGGAGGAACACAAGGATATTTATTAGGTTTAAATATATTAAAATCTTCAAAATTTCCTGAAAAATTAAAAATATTAGCCATTAATGAATATTCAGAAGCGATGAATTATTTATTGAAAGGTCAATTAATTGAAGAGTATATGAACTATAATAATATTACAATGACTCTAGAGCAATATCTTAATATTGCTGAATACCAGAAAGCAAGGATATTTGAGAAATCTGTTAAAATTGGAGCTATTTTAGCAAAAGGAAATCTTCATTATCAAATTAAACCCCTAAGCGATGCTATGCTAGGTATTGGGCAAGCCCATTCTATCCGAGATGATATACTTGACTTAGAAAGCGATATTAAAATGAAACAGAAAAAGATAATTTATATTTTAGCTGTTCAGAATACAGATGAAGATCAATCTAAGAGATTAAATGAACTATATCATAAGGAAAATATAACGAAAAAAGATGTTGAAGAGGTGAAAGATATCTTTACCAAAACAAATGCTTTGATGATCGCTGACCACCTAGCAAAGAATTTGGGTGAACAAGCTAGAAGTCAATTAAAGAACATATACCCTGATTTAAATAAAGCACAGAAGGTGTTTTTTAATATATTCTCTGATTTTGTTTATTTAAGAGAATTTTAAATTTACAATACCAATAATCACACAACTACACAGGAAACATGTCGTTTTTTCAACATTAGATTATTCAAATTTTTAAAAACCTCTAAAACATTATAATTCTTTAAAGCTGAAGTTCTTTTAAAACCATTAAGATTTTTGTTTTTTAAAAACTCGAATATTAATTTATTACTCACGATTTCTGAATCTGGAATACTATTAATTAAATCACTTTTACTTCCGACAAGAATTATAGGAATATTCTTATTAACTGCATTTTCAATTATTATATTATACCAAAACTCTAATTGATTAAATGAGCTATAATTAACTGAATCAAATACTAATAATGCTCCATTAGCTCCCTCTATAAATTTAGGGATTAATGGTGCAAATCTTTCTTGACCCCCAAAATCAAAGATTGAATTTACAATATAATTTTCTTTTAATGTATCTGGATTTTTTTTTAGATTAACTTTTAGATAAACTGAATGAAAATTAATTCCGATTGTAGGTGAGGTATCAAAATTAAATGAATTGAAACAATAGCGATTAAATAAACTAGTTTTACCAACTGAACTAGCTCCACATATTACTGTTTTAAAGTTATATAATACGTCTCCCTGAATATAGCTCATTGATTTTCATTCTCATTATTATTTAGATAGTAATTTCTTCCTATGATTTTTATTAAAGAAATATTAGTTGAAATGAATTAGATGAAAAAATTGTAAGAAGTTTAAATATTTTGCCTGAATTGCTTTTAATATTTAACCTTTTTAATACTATTAGATTTCATATAATTTAACATTGTTATTTTATAATAATAACATCTAAAAATTTCTTTTCCTTTAATATAATAGTAATTAGGATTGAAAAAATTATACAATAATAAATTTTAATGAATTTTTATGACTATTAAAATACCTGCTGATCACATTGTAATTAGACCTCCAGTAGAAGCCTATTCCGTATTAATACCAGTAACAGGTGGGTGTTCATGGAATAAATGTAGATTTTGTGGGACTTATAAAGGTGTTTATGGAGTTACTCAAGATTATTCAATACGATCTTTAGAAGATGTCAAAAAAGATATCGATAACTTTGCTAAAACTAATTATCATGGTTTTCCTGTATTTTTGGCTGGAGGAAATCCTACATCTGCTCCAACAGAATATTTAGTTGAAATTATTAAATATGTTAGAGTAAAACTAAAAAATGTTCCTCGAATCAGTTGTTATGCTAAAGCGTTGGATATTCTAAGAAAGACGGATGAAGAATTAAAATCATTGGCAAATGCTGGATTAAATATTGTCTATATGGGATTAGAAAGTGGTTCAAATACTATATTAAGAATTATGAAAAAAGGAACTAATGCGGAATCATTTATTAAAGCAGGGAAAAGAATTTTAAAAGCAGGAATTAAATTATCATTATATATTATTTTAGGATTAGGAAGTTATAAGTATTCAGAAGAACATGTAAAAGAAACAGCCAGAATATTAACTGAAATAAATCCAACCATTTTTAGATTCCGAACCTTAAATATTTTACAAGGTACTCCTCTTTGGGATGAATGGAACTCCGGACAGTTTCAATTATTAAATCCTATAGAAAATTTAAAAGAAGAAAGGGAAATAATTGCTAATTTAGGTGAAAATGTCACTTCTCAAGTCTTTAACGACCATATTTCAAATTATTGCGCAATTGAATCTGCCAATATTAAAGAAGATAAAGAAATATTCCTCAAGACTTTAGATGCATATATAAATGACCCAAAAATTCAGAATTTGCCGAGAAAAAATTTACAACGTATGTAAGGATTGAAACAAAATAAGGTTCACTTATAAATCAACTAACATTTCTATTCTTTTAATGTATTTACTATAGTCTGATATTGCACCTAATACATAATTATAAATTTTATAAATCTGAGCATACCCATTCACATTTTCTAATTTAGATTTATTTTTTTCCAAATCCAATTTTATCTTTTCTAATGTTTTTATCCATTTTGTCATTCTAAAGATAATATACCTTGCAAATCTAAGTAAAATTAATGAATCAGCACAATATGTAATTTTACCTTTATCTGAAGTATGCGCGTTATAAATAAGTTCATTCTCCAAGAGGTAATTTACTTCTTCAGATATCTTCCCTACTGATAGTCCTGTAGAATCCTTCAGAGTTTCTTGAGTGAGATATTTCCTAGTCATAAAATACCCTAAAATTTTTATAAACATAGGATCTCGGGAAGAAAACATTGGTGAACCCACAAGTTCATTGATAATATCATCTTCAATTACATAGACTTCAGAATCATATTTTATCTCTATGACTTCTACTTTTTCATTTTTTAACCGCTCAAATGACTTTGAAGAATACTTGTTTTGAATCTTTTCAACCAAGATATCATTAGAATTAAAAATCTTTTTATAGATTTCAAAACTATCGATTAATTCTTCAATTCTTAATGAAAGTTGTGTCGCTCCTCTTTTCGATTGTTTAATTAGCTCCTGTAACTCTTTTTTTTTATTTTTTAAGAATTTTTCCAATAAACCTATATTTTTTATTGCAAAATCAATCGCTTCAGTTGTAAGAACATTAAGCTCACCAGAAAAAGAATACTCAAATGTATGAGTACCTTCAATACGTTGTTTTATAAAATATCCTGTACTAGCCATAACTGATAAATATGTCGAAATTGTTCCCATTGAAAATCCTGTCAGTTCTTTTAACTCTTTTTGAGTTAACTTCTCATGAATAAACAAATAACAAGCAATAGTTGCTACTTTAGGGTTTACTCTTTTGCTGCTACTAATATTTAAAATAATTTCTACAAGTTTTTCTTCATATTTATATAGGTCATCCTCAAAAAGATGACTTTTTTCCTCTTCTTCGTTCATATATTAATTCATATAATTGAATTTGTTTTATTTTAGTTTTAATATCAAATTGATAATAAAATATAGTTAAAGGTTTGTTAAAAAATAATTATTTATTATATCTTGATTAATATATATCTTTACATATTTTTATACTTTTTTATAAATTTCAAAGAATATGAAACCAGAAAATCCACTTAATTTAACCTTTTTTAAGTGAAATTAATTTTTTGATATAATAATAAAATAAAAGACATTTGGATTTTTCATTCTATGGAGCAGCACTATATTTTTAAAATATTATTGGAGAACCTAGATTTTATACAATCTCGTGTTAATTGAGCAACCAGAGAACTATGACAATTATAATGATCTAAATGGACTGATTGGCGCTTCAATAACCTGCTGGGATTTAATTAATCTCCAAGTAAAAGCTTCATATGGGCATTATAACGATGATTGGGTATACATATGGTTATAATAACCTTTTTTTTTAAATAAAAGATATTAAATTAAGTTTCGAAATTTGTGAAAACATTTAAATAGTTTAGTTTTTCTATATATATTAGCATTCTTAAAATTTGAAAAAACTGAATACAAAATCTTAAATTTTAGGTATGTCTAATTTAACAATATATATAAGAAAAATTTATCAATATTTTAATCAAATGAATAATAATTAGGAGTAAATAATTATGTCTAAAGAAATAGTTATTCAAACCCGGAATTTAACAAAATATTATGGGAAATCACGTGGTATTGAACAATTAAATCTTGAAATATTTAAAGGAGAAATATTTGGTCTTCTTGGACCTAATGGTGCGGGTAAAACAACAACCTGTAGACTCCTTCTTGATTTAATTCGAAAGACCTCAGGTGAAGCAAAAGTTTTTGGTCTTGATACTCACTCTCATTCGATTGAAATCCGTCAACGTTCTGCTTACCTACCTGGTGAATTAGGTTTGTTTCAAGAAAAAACTGCTAGGAGAAACCTCCAATATCTTCTTGGACTTTATGAAAATCATATTCCAATTAGACGAATTGAGGAACTAGCAGAAATATTTGGATTAAACCTTGACAGAAAAGTTAAAGAACTCAGTAAGGGGAATAAACAAAAAGTTGGGATAATTTTAGCATTAGCCCCTAACGTAGATCTTCTCATCTTAGATGAACCTACATCTGGACTAGATCCTCTAATTACAGCTGAATTCTATAAAATCCTTTATAAACAGCAAGAAGAGACACATTCAACTGTATTACTTAGTTCACACTTACTTAATGAAGTTGAAAAAGTAGCTCATCGTGTTGGTATCATAAGAGAAGGATCAATAGTGGAGGTAGCGACAATAAAGCAACTTAAACGTATGGCAATGAAAGAGATAAAGGTTGAATTTGCCTCTAAAGTAGAATTACAGAATTTTAATGATAAAATATCTTCAAAATTAATGAAACCTCCAATTATAGATGAAAATCACACTTCAATTATGATAAATCGTGAAGAATTAAAAAATATATTAAACCTACTTTCAAAATTTGAAATCTTTGATATTGAAATTACCAGCCCTGCCCTGGAGGATATATTTTTAAAATATTATGAGGTGGCATCATAAATGAAACGATTTTTTAGCACTATTAAGGAGTTAATATTAGAAAAAAAATTTATGATTCTAATATTAGGTGGAGTAATTGGGTTATTAAGCTTTTATATAATAGTAATTATAGGTGATATGAATATTCAGGAATTGCAAGAAATATTCAGCGCATTTCCTGAAGGATTTTTGGAATTTTTTGGAGATTTGGAGGTTTTAGCTAACCCTTATGGATTTTGGTCATTGGAAATGTTGAGTTTCATTTGGTTATATGCAGGGATATATCTAATTTTTTTGGCTAGTTCTCTCTTATCTCATGATGTTGAAGACAAATCGATCGATCTTTCACTCTCTAAGCCAATTTCTCGGTATAATTACCTTGGGAGTAAGATTGCATTCCTTTATATATTTATTATCTCAACAATTGGCATTTTCTTTTTAATAACGATAGGAAGTGTTGTTGCTTCTCCAGTATTCAGAACAGAAGGAATCTATCTTGAAAGATTTTTTGCAACCTTTTTTTCTGTTGTTCTCTTTCTCGGAGTGCTAGCAATGGTATCTAAATTTATATCGACAATTTTCTTAAGTACCAAAAAGTCATTAGCACTAGGTATAATGGTCTTATTTATAATGTATTTTCTCGGTGAATTTTATGTGTATATGGATGAAGCAATACAGGACATAAAATATATTTCAATATTCTATTACTTTAATCCTACTGATTATATGGTAATGGCAGACGCTTCTATATTTACTAGAGATATTGTGATATTAGGGGTAATCAATATTATTCTTATTGTAGGTAGTCTACTTATTTTTAACAGGAAAGATATCCCAAATTAATTTCTATATTTTTTTTTTGGATCTTCTTAAAGTTTTATTATACCTTTCTATCTAGAGAATCTCATCAAAATAACTTAAATAAAAACTTTTACTTTATTATAACCATTTAATTTCTGAAGCTCTTCTCCATTCCCCTCAAAATTTCTTTTAATTTCAAGAAATTGTATTCATTCGTACCACAAAATTCTTTTTCTCGATATTTATGGATACTAAGAAATAATTTATCTTTAGTTTTGGCGTGATAATCTTTCTCTATGCAATTGGTCAATTCTGGCATAGTTTTGGAGAGAGTGTGGAAAGTATAAAATACATATTTTTTTTTATTACTCTGATATTTTAAATCTACTTATAAATAGTAATTGGGATGTTGTTCGATTAAAATTATATTTCTCTCAAATTATTCTGTTGGATTAACTATTTTATCGGTAATTCTTTTTAAAAAAAGGGATATCCCTGTATAATAATCCTAAATTATCTTTTTTTCTTTTTTTATTTGTTCGAAATTAATCGTTCAATACGAAAAATTTAAAAGTTCGAATATCCTTTATATTAAAATTTATATATGTTACAATAAGAATATAATCAACTCAAGATTATATTAGATCTTTAACGAGGTTAATAAAAATGTCAAATTTCAGAGAAAAAATTCACTCGAAAGAACTTATCGCAACATTTGATGACGTATTAGTGCTTCCGGGTTTCACTGACTTTTCTCCAAGTGAAGTAGATATTTCCTCCAGTTTAGGGCCATACCATCTAAATCTTCCTATCATGTCATCTGCTATGGATACAGTAACAGAAGAATTAATGGCAATTAACATGGCTTTACATGGAGGTTTAGGAGTCATACATCGCAATTGTTCTTATGAAAGACAATTAGAAATGGTTAGAATTGTGAAACGTGCTCGATCATTTGTGATTGATGATGAACACGTAGCAACTATTAATCCTAGTGCTAGAGTTGCTAAGGCAAAATTTATGATGGAAAACTATAATATTAGTGGTATTGTGGTGGTAAATGAAGATAAAAAAGTATGTGGTATTATTACAAAGCGTGACATTCCCTTTTTTGAACAAGATATAAAAAATGGAGCAGTAAAAGACTATATGACAAAAGACGTAATTTCTATCAAACCAGGTGCCTCAAGGGAAGAAGCATTGAAAATTTTATATGAATCACGCAAGGAAAAATTACCTATTATTGACAATGATGGTTATCTAAAAGGCTTAATCACAAAAAAAGATCTTGCACCAGAATTTCCATTCGCAACTAAAGATGAAGAAGGTCATTTATTATGCGCATTAGCAATCTCTCCTAAATTTCCTGAATCATCACAAGCTCAGAATATATTAAAAGAGATTGAAAAATATGTTGATATTTTCTTTATTGATGTAGCTGATTTTTATAAGAAGGACGATATTGTGGGTACATCAAAACTTATGAAATTCTTAGAATCTAATTTTGTCTTAGGGAATATTGGAACGTATCAAGCAGCTGAATATATCATTTCCAAATGTGATTTTGTTGAAGAGCAATTTATTGGATTAAAGGTGGGAATGGGTTCTGGATCGATATGTACAACCTCGATTCAAACAGGAGTAGGATCTCCAACTCTATTTGCAACGGCTCAAGTTGCTGATGCAATATCAGATCATAATCCAAAATTATCTTTGATTGCAGATGGAGGGTTTAGTAAACCAGGAGATTTACCAAAATCGTTTGCCGCTGGTGCTGATTTAATAATGTCTGGGCATTTCTTTGCAGGTACTGATGAATCTCCAGGCTTTATTGATACTATAGCAGGAAGAAAAGTAAAAGTGTATCGAGGTATGGGCAGTAAAGAAGCAAGAACATTTGGTTATGTCTCAGATCGTTACACTGAAGGATCAAAAGTCTTAACTGAGGGTGTTTCTAATTATGTACCTTATGTAGGAGATGTAGCGGGAGTTTTGGCCACTTTAAAAGAAGGACTTTCGAATGGAATGATTTATGCAGGATCAAAAACTATTAAAGATATGAAACAAGCTCAATTGGGTATAGTTTCTATTGTTGGACAAAGAGAAACCCAACCTCATGATCTTATTGGAAAATTTTAAATTCTAAAATTACAAAAAGGGTCAATATAATTTATAGACTAACCATAAGGTGTTAAATCTTAAAGGATTAGACCAACTCTTACTTATTAAGGTTTAATTAATTAAGTTTTAACTATAGTAAACTTTTCTTTATTACTAACATTTTTATATATAGAGAAAATAATTCAAAATGAATTTTTATGAAAACGATAAAAAGAGCAATTATTAGCGTTTATGATAAGAGTGGAATTATAGAATTCGCGAAAGTATTACAGAATGAATTTAGGATTGAAATATTATCAACTGGAGGTACCGGAAGCCTTTTAGAAAAGAATGGAATTAAACATACTAAAATTTCTGAGTTTACTAATTCACCTGAAATGTTTGAGGGGAGAATTAAAACTTTACACCCTAAAATAGAAGGGGGAATATTATTTCGAAGGGGTTTACAGAGTGATATTGATGATGCTGATAAATATAATATTAAACCAATTGATATGGTTGTGTGTAATTTATATCAATTCAAAGAAGCAATTGAGAAACCAGGAATAGCTCTTGATGATGCTTTGGAACTAATAGATATTGGAGGACCAACGATGATTCGTTCGGCTGCAAAGAATTTTCCAGATGTTATAGTGATTCCAAGTCCAGAATATTATAATGAGATAATTGATGAACTTAGGAAAAATAAAGGTGCTATTACTGAAGGAACTCGAATAATTCTCGCACAAGATGTTTTCGCTATTATGGCTGACTATAATGCAGCTATTGCTAGTTATCTACAAAAAGTATATAATCCAAATGCTTTTTTCCCCCATACAATGATAAAAGTATATGAAAAAGTACAAGATTGTAGATATGGTGAGAATTGGGATCAAAAAGCAGCTTATTACAAAGATACTCTTAGTACACATGGTCTTCACAATCTAAAACAAATCAGTGGAAAAGAGATCTCTTTCAACAACTACTTAGACATTGATTCTTGTATGCAAATTCTCTTAGATTTTGGCACTGAAAATTACACAACGGCAATATTAAAGCATACTAGTCCTAATGGTATAGCAATTGATAAAAATGACCAATTAATGTCAGTAAAAAAAGCATTTAGCACAGATCCTTTATCTGCTTTTGGAGGAATCTGGGGAATTAATAAAAAATTATCAAAGGAAGTTGCTGATTTCATAGTTAACAAAGAAAAAATATTTTTAGAAGTTATAATGGCTCCTTCTTTTGAGGATAAAGCCTTAGAAATATTAAAACAAAAAAAAAATATGATTATTATTGAATATGGAGATTTTCTTAGTAATAGAAACGATATATATAAAAATTTCGAAATTAGAAGTGTATTAGGTGGAATTATTGCACAAGAATATGACAGTAAGCCTATTATTAAAGAATGGAATGTCGTAAGCAAGAAAAAGGTGACTGATATTGAAAAAGAAGCTTTAATTTTTGCTTATAAAGTTTCAAAATGGGCTAAGTCAAATTCAGCGTGCTTTGCTCAGATTCATGATGATGGCTTTTATACAATTGGAATCGGTGCCGGACAACAAAGTCGAGTTCATGTAGTCAAATTGGCAATCCAGAAAGCCATTGAATTTGGTCATAAAGATAATTTGAAAAATTCTGTAATGGGGACAGATTCTTTCTTTCCATTTCCTGATGGCTTAGAGGTTGCTGTTGAAGCTGGAGCAACAGCAATTATAAATCCGGGGGGTTCCATTAGAGATGATGAAGTGATTGAGCGTGCAGACGAATTAAATTGTGCTTTGGTATTTTGTGGTAAAAGAGTCTTTCGTCACTAGGAATTTAAATCATTACTATAATTACAAAGAAAGTGTAATTTATATTGCTATATAATTATCTAGATAATAATACACATCTTAATTAATGCATTTATTGTATATTAAAATTTCCATCACTTTAGCTCCTGAATAAGGAGCCTATTATTTTCATTTACTATTAGGAACAGCCTACCAACATAATTTGAAAAAAAGGTGCTCCCCGTTATAATATGTTTCTGTTTAATATAGAATTTGTTATAAAAAAAACTATATATATTAATGAAAACTAACTAAATATACTCAAGATTTTAAATTTAACTTTTTAAATGAATAATTTAAATGAGGAGAGTATATCTTATCATATCTTTATAAGGCGGAGCTCTTTTAAAAATGGATTTTTTTCATAGCAATCTTAAAGAAACACTTGATGCGATAAATAAATTAATAGATAATAATATCAACATTGTAAATACTAAAAGAATTAGACGGTGTAACAACATTAAATCTTCAAACCGATCTAAGATCAATTTCATTTGGAGAGCTTTAAAATATCTTGAAGAAGAAGGAATATTAACCCCAAATGGAATAACAAATCCTAAAACCTATAAAATAACGACTAATGAAAAGATTGATATTAATAAAATACTTTCCCAAATTGAGAAGAATAAAAAAAAATCTATCTTAGTTTAGATGCAAATCTGTTAAATATTCATCTAATTTGATTTTAGATTCCTTATCATCTGGATTATTAACCAGCCGTTTTTGATAAAATATTATGTTTGGATATTTCAATTCCATTTTATTAAAAATTTTTATCCATTTATTAAAGTTATCTAAAAGTACCAGAATTTCGGGATCTTCTTCTAAAGATAAAATTTCTTCTTTTTTTTCTTTTGAAAGGCCTGTTTTATATTTCTTTATACTAATTCCTTGATCTCTTAGCAGTCTATTATTAGTTTTTCTAATAAATGCTTCTAAACTATTTCTCCAATTCACATGTTTTTCAATTATTTTATCTAAAATATCTTGAATGATTTTTATCTCTTGTGGAAAAATTGTCTCTTGTTCCTTAGTAAGGATTTTTTTTATTATCTTAAATTCAGTTTCAAGCTTCTGAATATAATTGTTAACCATCTTTTCAAATTCAAACAGAACAGTATTATAATCTTTAGCAAAGATCACTTCATCACTAGAAAAAGTCAGAGTTTCTTCATCAAATGAACCTTTTAACCTTTTATTTTTTACCAATTCATCAAATATTTCCTTCATAAATTCAATCTCAGCTTGATTTAATTCCTTTCCATAAAACAAATCATGAAAAGAAAAGAGAAGACTATTTTCCAGCATCAAATTACGAATTCCACGTTCGGTATAAAAAAGAATTTCTCCATCAATTTCATTAAAAATTCCCTTTAATTTTCCGTCTGCTATTAAGTCTTGAATTAATCCCTCAACTAAATTTGAAGTGATATCATAGTTTCCTAATGATATATATTCATTAGATTTGGATTTATCAATCAACATATATTTTATATCATTCTTAGCCTCTTCTATTTTCTGTGGATGAAAAATTAATTGATCCACCTTTTTGAAATAAGAAATACCTAATCCATCAATAAATTTCAGAAAACCTTCTGGTTCCATTCCAGTTTTTTCAATATAATCATTAATGTTAATTTTATCTTTTAGTTTTATTTCTGCCCCGATTGATTGTAAGTTTTCATCAATTTTAGTTAAAATATGTTTTTTATCAATATTTAGTTCCATTGATATTTTGTTAATTTGCTTTATTTTTTTCTCTTCATCAGAAATCGTTGAGAGCTCATTAATTTTATCATTAATATATTTAGAATAGTAAAAAATCTCTTTCTTATTATTCCAAATACCACTTCTATAATCGACTAATTGATCAAATACGTCTAAAAGTAAAAGTTCTCCAATATTTAACTTTTCTGATATTGTGGAAATGTCAAAATAACCAATAATTTTTGAATTTTGGACTTCATTTTTTATTTTTTGAGATCCTAGATTGGTTAACCATTGTGTACCTTTACGAAAATTTGATAAATATTCTCTTGGTAAATTTTTTATTATTCTTATGAAATCTTCATCATTTAAAATTTGACGATATGACTTTAAATCTACAATACTTTCCTTAGCTGCTTCTAAATTAATTTGATTTTGAATATTTTTTAATGAAATGATTGTTTCTTGATCTACACATCTTAGGAATACATCCTTCATAGATTTTGAGATATTTTTAATTATTTTATTAATGGATTCTTGAGGTAGGAAGTTGAATTTGCCTAAATTGATAGAACCATTTAGTTGTAATTCTTCCATAAATTGTGAATTAAGGTAGCTATATGAATAAAAGAATCCAATATTAGAATAATATCCATTAATGATTTTTAATTGGATTAAAGTTTTTATAAATAATTTTAACTCTGAATCATTCTCAATAACTTGAGAAAATGTAGAATATATTTTTTCATCCGATATTTTCTTATCTCGTTCAAAAAAAGTTTTTAATTTGTCTTTTTCTAGTTCATATACATAAGTTGCCTTTTCTCTTGTTATTATATAAAAATATACTTTTTTTTCCTTTATAGGAGATTTAGAAATTTTTTTAACATATTCTTTAATACTTATCCCTAATTCCTTTGAGATTGATGTAAAATTATGTTTTTTCATCAAAAAGTAGTTATTTAATAACTTTTTTATGTCCTTGGTTTCATGGTTTTCTAAATCGATATCCTTATATAATGGAAAAAACTTTTTCAACAGTTCAATTAATTTTATATAAATTTTTGATGTTTTTTTGTCTTCAAATGAAGTAATTAAGGATTCGGAAATGAACCTAAAATTGTATAATTGATCAAATTCTAAATCATTACAAAAATCAAGAAAATTTAACAATGAAAGGATATTTTCATATTTACTTTCTGTTAGTAGACTTTTTAGAATAATATCTAAATTAGAGTTTACCAGATTTGGATTTTTTTTAAATAACTCCTGTAAAAAGAAATGTACATTATTTCTAGTATCTTCAGATTTATCTTGAAGAAATTTAATAAATTCATGAAAATAATTATCAAAATATTTTGAATTAGCAAGCATCGCAAATCCAATAACGATGATTGAATTAATTTTTAACTTTTTCTTTTCTGAATGAAGAAAAACCTCAATTTTTTGTATTAATGATTCAGGAATAATTTCTATTTTATTTTCTGCTAGAATTGACATAATATATGTAATTGGGATTGAATAATTATTATCCTCCAATAAGGTTTCTAACTCATTCATTACTTTTGAGATTTTTTGGACTTTATTTTTGTTTAAATGTTTATTCAGTTTTTCTACTTTATCAAGGATCAAATTATCCTTAAAATCTTGAAGATTAAACATCGCTTAAGTAAAAGAGGTTTTAATCCAATAAGAATTTTTTGAATTCTTTAATTTCTAAAATCTTTTTAATATCTTGAAGCAGTAATGTTGGACCAGAATTTTCTAATCCTTTATTTGTCCCATGACCTGAAAGTAAAGCAATACTCTTAATCTGAGCATTCTTAGCGCACTCAATATCAGCTGGGAGATCACCAACATAATATACATTTTTTTTATTTATTGAATAATTATGGTTTTTCTTAATTTTGTTTAAAGCTATCATTATAGGATATGGACTAGGTTTTCTAAAAGGTGTATCATCACGCGAAACATAAAGAGAAAAATATTTATTTAAATTTAATTTCTGACGAAAGAGATCTAATCTTCTCTTACTAGTATTAGATACTATTCCTAAGATAAAATTATTCTTTTTAAGCTTGATTAGCACTTCCTTTAAATTAGGTTTTAGACTTTCATACTTCTCATATTTGGGATACATACGTCTAAATTTAAAAAAAAACATGTTTCTCCTTAAAATACTTGGAATAATATGTTGAAATACCTTATTAATTCTATAAAAAGCCACCAATTTATTTTTTGAATCTGATTCTTCAAAAAGCCTTGCCAAATCAATAAGTCTTAAATTTTTTGTATTTTGCCACTTATAAAATTTCTTTCTTAAATAATGCAATGCTGTATATTCAAGAGATTTCTGAGTAATAATTACACCATCAAAATCAAAAAGAATTATTGGTGGAAATGTCATAAGTGTGTTAAAAAGTACACTTTTACACTTAAATTTATCTTTATAGAAATACTTCCAAAAGAATAAAAATTAAAAAAAAATAAAAAAATTACTTCATATTTTAAGAGTCTATTTCGTCTGGCTCTACACTAACATGGGAGAGTAACCAATCAAGTTGTTTTTCCTTTTTATTGATATTAAGCACTGTATTAAGGATCATGACTTCATCAGCTTTTCCTGGCATTATTGTAAGGCTCCCAGCGCGTAGCATAAAGAATTCAAATACATCAGGAATCTCTTTTCTGAATCGTAAGCTTTTTACTGGAAATCTCTCAGCTGAGCTAAAGATCCCAGTTTTATGGAAAATCTCATTCATTTCGATTTTATAATATTCAAATCTAGTACTAATTACTACAATTCCTAATATTAAAAACAAGATTAGTGTCATAACCATATAAAATTCCCATGGTAAAGCTAAATCAATACTTATTCCTGTAAGATCTACAGTGTAATTTGGTAGAACCAAGAAAACAAGAAGCAGAATGACAATAACAATAGCTAATATTAGTACAAAGAATTTAGTAGAGGAGAAATCAAAAGCAGTAACAAATATATTCACAAAGAAAACTATGAACCAGATATACCCCAGTACATTACTAGGGTCAATAAATGCTTGGATCAGCCATAAAACGAAACTTGTTATCAGTAAAGGCCAAAAGAAAATTATTTTAGGATAACTTCTTATGAATATCTCATTTGGATAGTTAGGTTTTTTTTCAGACATAAGTTTTCACATTTATAGAATTTTTATTTAAATAGGATTATAAAAATAATAGATAGATGTGTTATTTAAATATTAGTGTCTTATCGATTACCTTAAAAATTAAATGTTATGGTTATATCTTTATGTGATTTAAAGTTTTTTTTAGAAGAAAAAACTATTTAATAAATAAATTTTATATATCCACCTTTTTTTAAAATTTTTAAGAATATTCTTAATTTTATAGTTAGTTCGTATTAATATATCTAAAGCGATTCATTTGAAAAAAGTAAAAGGAGCGATATTAATAACGGTTATAAAAGGAATTGGGACCGAATTTATTGAATTATGTCTTGATAAAAAAGTAGATTGTGTATATCTAGATAGATTATGGAAAGGAGAAGGTTGGACTAAAGTGAGATATTCATGGGCTTCATGAATTATATTAATGTTAGCGAATGGAATTTAGTAAAATGAACTCATGGATTTTATCATTCTATAAGACAAAGCTACTTGTTGATTACCTTTATCACTGATCCCCATATGACCAGGAAGTAAATACTTTACATCTAAATCATTTACTTTTTCAATTGAATTAATTAATGTACTTAAAGATCCACCAGGAAAATCATATCTTCCAAAATTTCCACCAGTGAATACAAGATCTCCTGGAATTAAAATCTTCTTATTTGAGTCATAATAACAAATTGACCCCAATGAATGACCTGGTGTATAAAGGATTTGAAATGTGAATTCAGATGTAATTTCAATTTCTTTTGAATTATTAAGATCATTTACATTCAAAGGGAAAATTTCAATTCCAAATAAATCAAGATTTATACCCAAGATATCTGGACAGATTTGAGACTTATTACCTGCTTTTAGTATTTTAGCTGTTTCTCCGTAAGCATAAATTTCAGGAGGCTTATTTTTTAATGCTTTTAATAATGGATATAAACCTAAAACATGATCTATATGTTCGTGAGTTAAAAACACTTTCGTAATATTCTGATAATCAAGGTTAAATTTTTCCATACCTTTAAATAAACCATTAATGGAAAGACCATTGCCTGTGTCGAATAACGCAAGTTTATGATTAATGGAATCTTTAATAATATATTGGTTGCAATCTAACATTTGATTTTCAGCAAAATAATAAAGGTTTTTAATCACTTCTTTACACTTCTTTTCAGATTCTCTACTAGAAAAAAACATAATGGATATTTAGGTTAAAATTTTAAAAAGATAAAATAAGCTTAATTTTAATGTTTTTCTTTTCTATACTATAAAATTATTAAAAAAATTAAAAATAAATTATAATATTATGAAAAATCAACCCAATATTGAAGGATTAAAATCGAAAATAAAATTTGGAATAAAATTTTGGCTAGAATTTGAAGGTAAGAGTATATTGGGTTCAGGTTGGGCAGAGTTACTAAAGAATATTGAAAAGAATGAAGAAGGTTCATTAACTCAGGCAGCAAAGGAGTGTAGTTATTCCTATAAATATGCATGGAATATTTTAAAGAGAATTGAGAGAAGAACTGGTAATCCAATAGTAATAACTGGTAAAGGAGGTAGTGGGGGAGGTGGCTGGGTAAAATTAAATGAATGGGGGAAGTTTCTATTAAATGTCTATCAACAATATCTAGAAGAAATCAAAAAAATTGAAAAATCACTTTCAGAAAAGATGATAAACATCTAATAAATACATTTTAATTTCAATACTGATTATTTTCAGTAAGGAAATTAGAAAGTATGTCTATTTAAAATGCTTTAGAGGAAAGATTCAAAATATGGAAGACCGCTTAAAAGAGTTTAGTGAAATAAAAGTATCAAGTATTATGATAAATGATCCACTTTTTACATATCCAAACGAAAAAATCAGTGCTACTGAGCTTCTTATGATAAGGAAAAATATTAGTGGCCTTCCTGTGGTTAAAGATCGGAATAATAAGCAATTAATTGGAATCATCACTCAAAGAGATATACGATTAGCTAGATTTGCGATGAGTCTTGATTCTCCCAATACATTAGTTAAGGATTTAATGACTTTGGATCCATTTGTTGTTAGAAAAAATGATACTCTAATGTATATAATAGAGATGATGTTTGGGAAAAAAATACAAAGATTACCTGTTGTAAATGAAAATAATGAATTAATTGGTTTGGTTATGCAAAATGAGATAATGCAAAAACTTCTTGAATATATGAAAAAATAAGTGAAAATTTTAAATGAATTAAGTTTACTAAGAAAATATAAAAAATATAAATTTTGGATTATTAATAAGATAAATATTACAAATCTAAATTATTGAAAAAAAATGGCACTACCCCTACCTGGAACCCCAATTATCATTGATATTGGCTCAGCATATGTAAAAATTGGATTTTCTGGAGAACCAAGTCCTAGATATGTTTTTCCTTGCATCACTGGGACAGAAAAATATAAATCTATAATGGTTGATGTGAGTGCTCGAAGCATCTACGTAGGTAATGACGTATCTCGAATGCGTGGTGTACTTAAAATAAACCATCCATTAAGTCGTGGTGAAATTATGGACTGGGATAGTTATTATGAGATCTTAAATTATATTTTCTATTCATTGCTTAGAATTGATAACCTTTCCCAGTATCCTGTATTCTATTGTGAACCTCCTTTTATGCTTAAAGATACTAAAGAGTATATAGGGCGTGTATTTTTTGAAACTCATCGAGTTGGGAGTTTGGTGATGATGTCAACACCATTACTTTCTTTATTTAGCGTTGGATTGACGACAGGATTAGTTATTGAAAGTGGAGAAGGAATGACTTGGATAGTCCCAATAATTAATGGGCAAATTGTTCAGCATGCGGTTCAGAAAATTCCAATTGCAGGAATTGATGTGAATCAAAACTTGAAAGGTCTCTTAATGAGAGAAGGAGTAAGTATTTCTTCTAGTGCTGCAGATGAAATAATCCAAGAGATAAAAGAAAAAAACTGTTATTTTGCCTTGGATCCAAATATACCTCCCAAAGCGGGAGAAATGTTTAGTGTTCCTATGCCTGACGGAACAAAAATAAATGTTCCTACTTATATTCTTTATCAAGCTCCAGAAGTTTTATTTAATCCAGGTATGTTAGGTTCTGGAAATATAATGAATATCCCTCAAGCTGTTATAGCGAGTTTGCGTGTAATTGATAATAATTATTGGCATGAATTGCTTTCACATATAGTTTTTGCCGGAGGAAATCTATCTTACAGTGGTTTTCAAGAACGGTTCGAGTCTGAATTAGATCCTCTCTTACCTCAATTAGGTCCAATTCCTAAACCAGTAGCCCCGCTCTCTGCAGTTAAGAGTGAACTAATTAAACTTCAAAGTGTTGAAATCTCTAAAAAGAATGAAGACACATGTCCAAAATGTGGTGCATTTATTAATCTTGATGATGGGAAAAAAGTATGTCCCTCCTGTGGTGAATTATTAATTTTACCAGAAATAAAAATAGGAACATTAAATACAAATGGACAAAAAAAAGTAGAAGAAGGTAAATGTCCATATTGCAAAAAAGAACTTCCTGATATGGATTCGCTTTTTTGTCCATATTGTGGAAAACCAATTGAATCTCTAAAACAAACGATATTACCAGAAAAAGAAATAGAGAAAACAGCAGCACAAGAATTTTCAGAATTTATGGAATCTGCTAATAAAGTACTAAAATTTTTTGTTCCTGACAATCTTCAGTATGCTGCTTTTAATGGTGCAGCAATACTAGGAAGTTTACCTTCATTCCAGCAACTTTTTATAACACATGACCAGTTTATAACGAATCCTAATCTTTTATATCGAGATATAAGTGAAATCCTTTAGTTAAACAACAAAAAACTCTTAGTCTTTAAATAATTTCAAGACTAAATTATAAAAAATTGAAAATATACTTTATTTAGATTGAACATATAGTTAATTTTTAATTTCAAGATAGATTTAAACAATTAAAATTTAACATTTCAGATTTAGGTATCATTAAATGAAGTATAAATATCGGAATATAATTACCGTATTTTTTTTATTATTAATAACTTTGAATTTAGTTCCGAGTGTACTAGGAAAGACACGTGGATCTTATTTAGTTAGTTTTATTAAAAATAATGAAATTGAAGGTATTGGCTTTACTAACGCAAATGATGGTAATGCTTTGATTTCTTATGAAGCAACAGCACATGCGTTAGAGATATTAGATGATTATGGAACTAATCCCCATAAAATTGACACTCTCCAAGATAATCTTGAAGATAAAATAAGAGATATGTTTAGTATAAATCAAGTTAATTTATTTGATTTATATTGTTTAATGAAATCATTAGATATCTTAGAACATGAAATTGATTTTAATTTAAGAAGTGAGATTTATAAGTATTTAAATGAAACTGAACAAATTGAGGGTGGATTTTCTTTCTCAAACAGCTCTAGCATAGCAAGTTTAACTTCTACATATTATGTTATTCAACTATATTCATTAATCAATGAACCTATTGATAATCTTACAGTTCATAAAAATTGGATTCTATCTTGTTATAATACAGATGGAGGATATGGAGGAAATCAAAGCCTATCTTCTAATTTGCTCAATACTTATTTTGTAGTTTCACTATTAGATGAATTTTGGAACATTACTAATCTAGTTGACATCAACCAAACAATATCCTATATAAAATCGTTTTATGTTAATAATTCAGCAGATATTGATAATTACGGAGGATATTTACCAGATGATTCAACACAATATGCGATGTTAAGTAGTTCGTATTTTTGTGTGAAATCACTGTCTTTAATAGATCCTGGCGAAATAAATAAGGATTCAACAATTTCATGGTTATTAACACTTCAAAATTTTGAAGACGGGGGATTTTCAGATAATACTGAAGGTGATAATCAAAAGAAATCATCAGTAATAGCTTCATATTTTGCTTTTAAAATCCTAAAAATACTGAATCCTTCCCTCTCTAGTTTAAGTAATGATATATGGATGGTGGAGTTTAATTATTGGATTTTAGTTATAATTCTCATATGTATAGTAGTTGTTATTGGTATAATAGTATTCATCTGGCGAAAAAAAAGATTATAAAGCTATTCTATTCTTAATTATTATTATATTGATTTAAGTATTTGATATCAATAATATATCTAATTTCTATATTATTATCAAATAAATCATAAAGATAATTATGGAAGATAAAATATTAGACGGAAAAAAATTAGCATATGAGTTAAATGCTGAACTTAAAGAAAAAATTTCAAAGGCTGTAAAAAAGACAGGTATTATACCAAAATTAATAACGATTTTAGTAGGTAAAGATAGTGCTTCAAAAACTTACGTTAATATCAAGCAAAAAACATGTCAAGAAATAGGAATAGATTCTAAAATAATAGAACTGGATGAAAACATATCAAAGGAACAATTAAGGGATGAAATAAGTAAACTTAACAATGATCCTACTACTCATGCTATACTTCTACAATTACCTTTACCTAAAAAATTAAGAGAATATACTCCAGATTTTCTGGAACAAATATCATCGTCAAAAGATGCTGATGGTTTACATCCCTTTAATCGTGGAAAACTTTTTGATTACAATGAAGAATTAGCTGCTTGTACTCCCAAAGGGATAATAAAATTATTAGAACATTATGATATTGAAATTAAGGGAAAAGATGTAGTTATAATAAATCGATCAAATTTAGTTGGAAAACCCTTGATTTTTATGTTGCTAAAAAGAAATGCAACAGTTACAATCTGTCATACCTCAACAAAAGATATTAATGAATACATCCGAAAAGCAGATATCTTGATAACTGCTGTTAGACAACCAAATTTTATAACTAAAGACAAAATTAAGGAGGGGGTAATTATAATAGATGTTAGTACAAATCGTGTTGAAGGAAAATTATGTGGTGATGTAGATTTTGAAAATGTTTTAGAAAAATGTCAAAAAATAACCCCCGTTCCTGGTGGAATAGGACCAATGACAGTGGCAATGCTTTGTGATAATACTTTCACAGCCTATAAGAAACAGGTAAATATTTCTTAATATAAATATAATTTTTAAATCTAAATTTAAATTTAACTTAAAATATTAGTATTTCAGATAAAAAATAGTTAAACATATATTAGATAAAGGGTAAAAAGAAAGAAATATAAAGTTTGATTATTACTATAAAAAACATATTCTAATTAATTAAATATTTTTGAATCAGTAAACAAATCCTTTTGAAAGATGGCAATTTTAGAAATTGGTATTAATCTCGGCATGAGAAATTTAGTTGAAATTAAATATTATTCATCTTCGGATAATGTCTTGGATCCAAATTTGCGTGCTGGTTTCCTAACAGCTCTAGAATCCTTCACATCAGAGGTATTCGGCGATGATATAAATGTAATCAGCCTTGCGAGTTTTAAATTAGTTTGTTATTGCGAAATGATTACTTTACCTAGTGATGATTTAAATAATAAACAACCCTTATTATCATATGCCATAATTGAAAAAGGAACAGATGCCTCAGTAGTAAAACAACAGTTGAGTCAAATTATCTCATACTTTCTCAATCGTTATCCCTTAAATGATATTTTTTCAAAAAAACCTAAATATTTTCGACAATTTGAGAGTAGAATTAATGAGATTTTAGGAGATTTAAGATTAAAAACTGAGGATAGATTTCGTTCTTTATTTTAAATTAATCCTGTAGTGTTTTAAGTTGAGTTCTAATTTACCACCTTTAGCTAAAGCGAAATATCAAGAGTATTTAGATGCTGGAGCTTTAGAAGATAGGATAAAAAAGTTAGAGGAATTTCTATCCTTAGTTCCTAAGCATAAAGCAACAGAAAAGATTGTTGCCCTTAATAAATCACGCTTAGCTAAGATGAAGCGTGAACTAGAAGATCGTAAATTAAAACAAAAAAGTACTCAGAAAATTGTTAGTCCTTTTTCAATAAAAAAAGAAGGAATACAAGTAATATTAATTAGTAGCTTCCAAACACCAGGGGCAGGAAAAACTTCAATCCTAAACTACCTAACAGGCGCAGCAAAAGAGAACATTGGAAAATTTACAGCACTACCAGAAATTGGAATATATAAATATCAGAAGATCCGGTTTCAAATAGTAGAAATGCCCGCTATTATGGAAGGCGCTTCTGATGGTGTAGGAAATGGAAAGGAAATACTTTCACAACTTAGAGCAGCAGATTTATTATGTTTATGCATAGATTTATCAAGAAATATAGAAGACCAGATGAATTTATTATTGTCTGAATTATCAAAGGCTGATATTCGAATAAATGAATCACCGCCCCCTTTAACAATTGAAAAAACGGGTGCCAACAAGGTTCAGGTTCTTTATCTCACTAAAGAAGCTAAAAATGTTGAAGGACTAGGAGATTTTACAGATCAAATAAAAGAATTAGTTTATGAAAATGGGATTCGTAATGGGATTGTAAAAGTTTATGGTCAGATTACTCTTGATGATATTGTGGATGCATTAACTCCTTCCGTTGTATATAAAAAAGTAATATTGTTAGGAACTAAAGGAGATCTATCTCATACTCAAGATATTTTTGAAAGCTTAAAAGAAAACTATAAAGATATGTTTCCTATAATTATTGGTACAAGCTATATGAAAGAAAAACTTCCTAAAGATTTTGGTGAAATCATATTAAAATTCTTAAATAAAATCAGGATATACACTATGAGTAGTGGAATTATTGCTCAACAACCATTAATAATGGATGAGAATTCTACTATTAAAGATGTAGCTTTAAAAGTTCATAGAAGTTTTTTTGAATCATTCGAACATGCAATAGTTATACGGGAAGGAGAACGACAGAAACGTAAGAAAGTTGGTCTAGATTATATTCTAAAAGATCTTGATGTAGTAGAAATACATATAACCTAATATTTGATCTTCTCTATTAAGTTTGGTATCTCTAAAATCTCTTTCCTGTAATCACTATCTAAATTAGCTAAACCATCACCAATATTTTTAACACTTTCTAAACTGTAAATTAACTCCTCGAGGTATGTTATAAGATCTCCTTTAAAGACTAATATCTTATATTCTTTAATCAAATAGTTAGAAATTTCTTCAATTGTCATTTTATCTTTAACTCGTAAATTTAATATTAATTTTTCCAAACTTAATCGTCCACAATCGCAATATGGATTATCCTTACAGGTACAATTAAATATATCACTTGTTAATTTCATAATAAAGTCAATAAAATCACGTGAAAATGTTTTTCTTTTTTTTACATAATCAGCATTCATCAATGATAATACACTAGCACTGAATAAATTGTTGGAAAAATATTTCATATTAACATTTTTTGATAAATCGGCAACTAAATCTTTAGATAAATAAACATTTCTAAGATTTTCTAAGTCTAAAGCAATATCTAAAGGATTCTTAATTTTATCTTGCATTACTTTAATTATCTCAAGACTTTTTTCAACAGATAAAAAGGAATTGGCAATTGCTCTTCCTAAACGAGTGTTTTTTAATTTTAAGTCTTCTCTAATTCGCACTAATTTAAAGGACAATAATTTCTTCAAAATCGCCTCTAGGTCAAAATAATTATTGATTAAATTATCATAAAATTTAAAGATGATTTCCTTTGAAATCCATTCATTAAACATAGCAATAAATGCAAGAATTTCTGTTTGTGACTTATCTTCATTAGGAATAAGTTCATAATCCTTGATCTTTCCATTTAAAAGTTTAATCGCAATATTTTCTTCTGTAATTTTCATTTTGGGAGAATAAACTTTTCCAGGCTCAACAAGTATATAGGCTAAACCTTTCTCATGCTTTTTTAATCTTCCCGATCTTCCAATCATTTGTTCAAATTCAGCAACTGTTAACCACTTTATACCCATTGCTAAAGACTCAAAAATAACTTGACTTGCGGGAAGATCAACTCCTGCAGCTAAAGCAGCAGTTGCAACTACTCCCATTATTTGCTGAGATTGAAAATTTTCTTCAATTTTTTTTCTTTCTTCGTTTGTTAATCCAGAATGATAAGCAACTACTGGAAGATTTCTGTGTTGCAAATATAAGGATATTGATTCACACTTTTTACGAGTATTTGTGAATACTATTGATTGACCTTTGAATCCATAAATGGATTTTTTAGAAAAGGCAGCTTTAATTAAGTTAGAAATATATTTTTGTTTTTGAGTTTCATTCAGACACATTAATAAATGACGTTCGACCGGGACTGGGCGATTATCATACCTAATTAATTCACAGTTTAGTTTTTTTGCTAATAATTTTGGTTCTCCTAATGTTGCACTCAAATATAGAAACTGGGAATTAAATTGCGTTTTTAACCGGGATATTAAACCATCTAATATAAATCCTCGCTCTTGATCTATCAACGTTTGAATTTCATCGATAATAATTGTCCCAATATTTCCTAAAAGCGCTATATTCCCACTTCTTAAAATATAATCAATTGCCTCATAAGTTGCAATAATCACATGAGCATTAACTAAATCTTTAATATTGTTTTCCTCTTTTTTTCCAAATAAAGACTCTCCAACTCTTTTTATTACCTTCAAATTAATTGATTTATATTTTTCTTTAAATTCTTCTGTTCTTATATTGGCCAAAGCCACAATCGGTACTAAGTATAACATCTTAGCGTTTCTCTGATTTAAAACTTTTGATATTCCCGCTAATTCACCTACTAATGTTTTACCTCCACTTGTAGGGGCCATTATTAATTGATTAGTATGTTCTGATAATAACCCTTTTTCTATAGAAATTGCTTGTATTGGTAATAAAGTAGTTAAATTTAGCTCTTTCATTATCTTTTTAAACACTGTAGGAATATTCAGATTGTCAATTTTTTGATTAAGATATTTTTTATTGATTGAAGGTGTCTTTTCAACATCATAGAGCGTTATTTCACGGTCTTTTACAGGATTAAAATCGGTCTTAAAAGCATCTAATATTTTTTTGACATCTTTAAATTTAAGAATCATATGCATTAGAAAATTCTTTAACTTAGGACTGATTTTCTCTTTAGAAATCATCCCTGTCAATTTTATTCTGTTCACAACAATATCATAAGAGCATTCGGAACAGATAATTTGATTTTTTAAAGATTTAATTTGATTGTTCTTATTTAGTAATGTAAACTTATTTTTATCTAAACATGAATCACAAATAGTTAAATTGATGATTTTCTCTGTATCAAATTGAAAACTGTTCAACATCTCTTTAACTGGTAATATATCTTCAGATCTGGTTTGGTTTGAAAATGCAATAAATTTATTCTTATCTGAAACCATAAATTTCTTAAGTAAACGTGGATCAACTGGTTTTGAGTTTCCATTATTCTCAATTTTATTAAAATAAAGTGGTCTCATCTTGTTTTTAAAATCTAACCCAAAAATTACCGTACCTTTAAAGAATGGTTCATTTACATATGTAAATTTGAATTTTTTTTTCTTGAATGATTTAAGGTAAAAGAAATTAATATTAAAAAGTAATTCTTTTCTATGCTCACGATTTCTATCCAAAACAATGAAAAAATTTCTTAAAGGAACACTCAATTTGAATCCATTAGTGGATAATAATAAATTAGTATGCAACTCAACAATTCAATTTTTCTATATTAAAAAAACTAAAATCATTTAAGTAAGGATTTAGATTTAGGTAAATAAAAAATAAATTAAAAATTAGAAACCAAAAACTTGTTTAATTTTATCATAGACTTCTTTTATTTGCCTAAGTTTTGTCTCATCTCCTTGATTCATAAAATGGGTAATCCAATCAGCTAGACCATTATTTTTAATCCATTCAAGAAAATATTCAACAGATTGGCGTTCTTCAGCAGACATTTTTTCTTTTACTTTTCTCTTATATTTATTTTTATTTTTAATTTTCTACCTATATAAAGATTATAAATTATTCTATTTTATATTTTTATAATTCCAAATCAATTTAATTTTACATATAAAATATAAAAATAAATTTTTGAAATGATATAATATGTCGGTAAGAATTAAAACTCCAAATTTAGATGAAATTTTTGAGAAATGGAAACAGAAAGCAGTAAGAACAGACAAAAAAAAGATGGAAAAGCAATTTGGAACAAAAGGAGCAGTTTTTTCTTTAGATGCTGTAAGTGCAGCGGAATATGTTAAGGATACAATGAAAGAAGCAGCTATTTATTTCGCTGTGAAAAAATCTCTTGGTCCCGCCCCCAAAGGCAAAGAAGAAAATTTAGTGCTTGCTCCAAAAGTAAGTAGAGAGCAATATTATTCCTTCAAAGGAGCAGGTAATATAAATAAAGAAAATTGGAAAAGTAATGATATGGTACCTCACTATGAATCAATTCAAGCGGTCCCTTGCAAGAATTGTAAGGGGAAGGGGTATATGGAGAATAAATGCAAAACTTGTAAAGGAACTGGAAAAATTGAGGAAACACTTACAGTATTAGTTGGAGAAGAGCAAAAGAAGGAAAAGAAAATCTTTTCATATCCCTGTGGTGCCTGTTATGGAACTGGCAATAGACAAGAACCATGCAAAGAATGTGGGGGGCATAAAAATATGTATAAATACGAGGTTCTCCCTGTTCCTTTCAAAACGGTAATTACTGGAGTTCCTATATTGCATAGTAGTGCTCAAACAAGATATGAGAAGCAAATCGGTGATGATCTTCATAAAATGATTGAAGATGTCGAAGGGATTAGATTTAGTGACTTTAAAGAATTAGAGTCGAAAGTTGAGCCTTCCTTAGGATATATGAATAAAAATATTAGTAAAACTGTTGGAGCTGCTAGAAGTGATTATAGGACTTATGAGAAAGATAAAGATGCTCAAATAACATCTCAAATTTACTTATTTCCAATGATTCAGATGTTCTGTGAGACTAAACGTGGAAGCAAGTTTGAAATTTATTCCCTTGGCTCTGGTAATAAATTTATGATTTATTCAAACTTTTAAATTATTTTTTTTAATTTAAATTACAAAAAATATTTCATTATACTGGAACCTCTCTTTTTTTTTTGAATTTTTTAAAAATTACTGATAATGAGATTGTAATTCTAGTAAATACAAATAAAATAAACAAACTGTAAAAATACATTCTTATCATGAAATATATTTAAAACATATAAAGATTTAAAAATAAAGGAGGATAGGTTACATATAAGTTTAAACTTATATATCTCAAAGTAGTGATAATTTGCAGGAAGAAAGTAAAATAAAAAAAATTAAAAAATCCTATAAACCTAAAAATCTAATAGGATATCTCATACCAAATAATGTAATATCTATTTCAATTATTGGTATCTTTGCGGCATTAATTTGCATATTAACAATGATAATTTCAATACCAATTCCAGCAACACAGGGCTTTATTAATATTGGAGATGCTGGTGTTATGTTTACAGGATTAATCTTTGGTCCTTTCATAGGAGGATTATCAGGTGGTATTGGTTCTGCTTTAGCAGATATTTTTCTGGGTTATACTATATACGCACCAGCTACATTAATTATTAAAGGATTAGAAGGATTAATAATAGGGATAATTGCGAATCCTAGGAAAAATTATACAAAATTAAATTATCGAGATATTTTAGCGATTATAATTGGAGGGTTAATTATGGTATTTGGATATTTTATTTATGAGATTATACTCTGGGGATTTGCAATTGCATTGTTTGAAGTAATTTTAAATGGGATTATACAATTTGGCCTTGCTGGTGTAATTTCTCTAATTTTAGTATTAGTAGCTCGAAAAAACATTATTCAAAATTTTCCTCAAGTATTTGATAAGATATTTAAAATTGAAGAATTAGAAGAAATTGAGAATAGGAATTTTAAAGAAGGGTAATTAACACATCCAAAGCATCTAATACTCGCTTTCCGCTATTAGTTATAAAATATAAAACATTCTTTCCTTCCTTTTTTCTTGATATTAAACCCTTTATTTCCAATTCTTTCAAATGCTGATAAATAGCAGCTAAGCTTATCGTGCCCATAGTTTCTTTAATATCTGTTCCGGTTATACCTTTAATACTCGAAAGTGAGATTTGAGAAAGTATTTTTAACTTAGTAATGATGATAGAACCTTTTCCTGTAGTTTTGGTTTGGGATGAAATTGCTTCTAAAATATAGGGGGCTTTTAAACCACTTCCTGTAATGAGACACACAACAGAGTCTTTAGATTCAAACGTTTGTTTTTGTTCTAATAATTGAATAGCAGCAAGAGTTAAAGCTGAAGAAGGCTCTGCAAATATTCCCTCATCCCTTATAAGTTGCTCAATTGAAGGGAATATAAAATTTTCAGGAATAGCAATTACAGTTCCTTTACTATCTTTTATACACTTAATTGCTAAATTTTTATATAACGGTTTTTGTACTAAGATACCTAATGCCATTGATTTAATATTTTTTGGAGATTCTTTTTTATGTTTATGATTATTAAAAAAATCGTTTATAATCGGAGATGACGATTGAGATTGAACACCTATTAATTTTGGAATATCTTTAATAATTTCAATTTCTTTTAATTCATTAAAACCTTTCCAAAGACTTACTAGAAGTTCTCCACTTCCCATTGGAATTATTATCCAATTGGGTAATTCAATCTGATTAATGATTTCATAAGCGATGGTTTTTTGTGCTTCTAGAGTTAGAGGATTTAATTCTGGGGTACATTGATAATAATCATTTAATTCATTATTATCTATTACATAATCGATAGCGTCATCAACAGTATTTCCAATAGTTTTTAAATCAGAATCATATGCTATAATTTGAGCCTTTTTTCCCAAATCAATTTCATTAGGAATAATATTCAAACATTCTATTCTCTCAAGAGAAGAATATGCTGCAATTGAAGCACCTTGATTTCCATTCGACGCACAAACTATTTTATTAAAATCCCAACTCCTCGCATGTGATACTAATAATGCCGCTGCCCGATCCTTAAATGAATTCGTTGGATTTTTCGTTTCATCTTTAAAAAATAAATTTTTTATATTCAATTTTTCACTAAAACTTTTTGAAGCTCTACAAGGAGTTCCTCCTTCTCCTAAAGATATGATAAAATCTTTTTTTATTGAAGGAAATGTGAAATTATAATCCCAGAAATTATTATTAATCTTAATTTTAGAAAATTTATCTTTAAACTTTTCAAGTTTGCATTCAAACCATAAAAATCCTCCACATTCAGGACACTTATGTTGGATTGAGCGGAATTCAGATTTTTTGCCGCATTCAATACAAGTTAGAGTTAGTGGATTTTTTATAATGGGATTACCTCTCAAATAGAAATTTATGTTTATTTACTTATTATTTGTTTTTTCTTATTATTAAGTTCTTTTAGCAAATTTTCTATTTTCGCCAGAGAATATTATAGATTTTTGATAGTATAATTTTACGAAGTATCGTAAATCTTAAATTCAATATAGAATTAAAAAACTCGATTAATATTTTTATCAAAGTGATTAGAAATTCTTCTATGGGTAATATTATTTAGTATTTTGGGCAGTATTGGAGCGATAGTTTTGGCTATTGGTTTTATAAGTTTAAATAAAAATTCTCAAAAATCACTAGTTACATGTTTGGTAGCATATGCAACAGGGACTTTACTAGCAGCCGCATCTCTAGGAATGATCCCTACGGCAATCTCAAAAGCAGGAGAAGCAATACAATTAATTATGGCATTTTTTTTAGGAGCACTTATGTTTTTCTTTATTCTTGAGAAATTGATAATTTGGCGGCATTGTCACGATAAAGATTGTATTGTAACTGGTGAAGCTACAGGACCAATTATTCTTATTGGAGATGCATTTCATAATTTTGTAGATGGTATTGTTATTGCCGCCTCGTTTTTAACAAGTTTTACTTTTGGGATAGCTATTAGTCTTTCTGTTATTGCGCATGAAGTTCCTCAGGAAATAGGAGATTTAGCAATTCTCATTGATAAGAATTATTCAAAAAAGAAAGCATTCTTATATAATACTTTTTCAGGATTAAGCACTATACCAGCAGCAATAATAGGATATTTCATATTAGATATAATTTCTATGGCGATTCCTTATGTTCTTATAATTTCAGCCGCAAGTTTTATTTACATTGCATTATCCGATTTAACACCAGAACTTCATCAAAAATTAGGATTAAAGCATAGCGTAAGGCAGTTGATTTTAATTTTTGCAGGAATAATTACTATGATATTGATATTTATGCTAAAATCCATACTATAGGGAAAAGGGGAGATAATTCAAGATGTTGATATGGATTATTTTATTTAGTATATTAGGAAGTGTTGGTGCCCTAACTATTGCTGGAGTTTTTGTATTTTTGGGAGTTAATTATCAAAAAACACTTATCCCTATCCTTATTGCTTTTGCAACGGGGGTATTATTAGCAGTTGCTTTTTTAGGTTTAATTCCAGAAGCGATTGAAGAAGTTGGAGAACCTCATTTAATTATGCCTTTCATATTAGGAGGAATCCTGTTTTTCTTTTTAATGGAAAAGATGGTGATATGGAGGAATTGTCGTGATAAAACATGTAAAGTGCACTCTCATGCTTCTGGAGCAATTGTTCTTGTGGGTGATTCTTTCCATAACTTTACAGATGGGATTGTAATAGCTGCATCATTTTTAGCTGGACTAAATCTTGGAGTTGTTGCGGGACTGACGATTATAATTCATGAAATATCTCAGGAAACTGCAGATTTTGGTATACTTCTGCATTCAGGATATTCAAAGAAAAAAGCTTTTTTGTACAATACTATCTCAAGTTTAACAACTATCCCGGCTTCTATTATCTCATTTTTCATATTAGATTCTCTTGAATTTGTTATTCCATTTTTATTGGCAATTTCTGCTGCTAGTTTCATTTATATAGCTCTTTCAGATTTAACTCCTGATCTCCATAAAAATTCAGATTTTAAATATATTATCCGTCAATTAGTAACAATTCTAATAGGAATACTATTGATGACCCTGATATTATCGTTAGGAGGGCATCATAATTAAAATTTAAAAGGATTATCGCATGTTAGATATCGATTATATAGTATTAAAAAAGTTATATAAATATGGTCCTCTGAAAGTGGGAGAATTAGCAAAGAACCTTAAATCTCCTCATTCAACTATTGGTAGTTGTATAAAACGATTAGAAAAAAAAGGATATGTTGTATATAACAGATATAAATCAGTGTATTTATCGGAGAAAGGGAAAGATCTCACCATTGAGTTAAAGCGTCATTCACATCTTCTTGAATTGCTATTAGTTAATGAGCTTGAAATAGAAGCAGAGAAAGCTCATAATGAGTGCGAAAAATTCAATTTACTTTTTTCATGTGAAATAATAAACAAAATTTGTGAAAGATATGGCCATCCAAAAAAATGTCCCTGTGGAGAAGAGATACTAAACTCTATAGACTGTTTTTGTGAAGAAAAAAATAATAGTTCACTTAATTAATTTATTAGAAGCAAATGCTATCACAATTATTCCATAAAAATAATGATGGCTACTCATATTTGATTTACTGGAATGAATAATTTGGCATTCATAACTTAATAAACTATCTTTAATTGTTGGTACTTTTATATTAATACCTGGAATAGTTTGAATACCTGCTTTTTTGAATTTATCAACATTTCTTCCAGAATAAGATCCAGCAATATCTATTGCGTCATAGATTTTATCTGAGGGAATATTTACAGAAAATTCATTCACACCCTCAGTGAGACATTCATATGTATATCGTGTATATGCTACTTGCGCCCTGATAACAATATTCCCTTGAAATTCTTCAATAGTTTTCCAATCTAGAGCCATAACATTTGGTTTTCCATTTTTATCCATTGATACCATTAATCCCGTATTTCTTTTGAAATACTCAATATAATCATAGGGATCAATTTCTTTCCTATTGTTAGACATTTTCTTACATTTACTTTTTAATTCTAATAAAAATTTTCAAAATACTTTAAATATTATGGAAGACCCGCTCCAGGTACATCAACTTTAACATATTCTATCTTTCCATTTGTTCTTTCTTGAGTTGAAGTACAAATAAAGAGGATATCTCTATCTTGACCACCTAACATACAAGCAAAAGCATCTGTATTGACGTTAACTTTATCAGTTATTTTACCACCTTCTAGAACACGTACAGCGCTACTATAATTAGGCGTAGCTACCCAAATTGCCCCCTCAGCATCTAAACATATACCATCTGGTGGCAATGATTTGAGATCTGCCCAAACTCTTCGATTCGTTAAAGAACTATCATCATTTATGTCAAAGGCTGTTAGTCGATATGCATAAGTTTCTGCCACTATAAGTGTTTTATCATCTGGGGTAATTATCATTCCATTCGGGAATTTCATATTATCCGCAACAATCTTGGCATCTCCTTGGGGAGATACAAGAATTACTTCAGCGGGTTCAAATAATTTATTATTAATATAATCAAAACCAAAATTTCCTACATAGGCTCTACCTTCTTTATCTACAACCATATCATTTATTGGGAATGATATAAGTTTGCTTAAATCGGCTAATTCAGTAAGACCATCTGGATCAAGACGTAGTAAACGACGATTTTCCATTGAAACTATTAATAAATGTCCATCTGGAAGCCATCCTAACCCAGAAGGGCGATTTGGTATCTCTGTTATTATTTCTGGATTACCATTTAGATCAACAGCAGTTACCTTACGTGACCTCATATCAGAAAACCAAAGCCTCTCCTCATGCCAACGAGGACCCTCTGGAAACTTTAATCCTTCTAAAAGTACTTTTGTCTCTAAATATTCCAATTTTCTCACAAATTTCGATTATGTTTTAAATTTTTTAGTATAAATTATTTTTTCTTATACGCTTAAATATGCATCTTCCTAATCATCGTCAGTGGCAATATTTTCAGATCATTCATGGCATCAGACCTCAGGATAACCGATATCAAAATTATCTCCCTCTAAATCACCATATAATATGATTCTATAATAAAATTAAACTCTATCATCATGTTTACTAATTATTTTGAAATTAATTATATTATTTTACTTATATTCATTTTTAATCGGAAGATTTGTTTAAAATATAATAAAATAAGGCAAAAAATAATATAAGTATTGCATAAAATTATGCAATACAGCTACTTGCATCCCTTAATCTTTTTTCAGCATCATTTACGATCTCATCAATAATATTTTGAGCATTATTAATTGAATTAATTAAACCAATACTTTGACCCAAAAGAACAGCTCCATCAATTGTATTTCCCTCATAAGTCATTTCATAATGCTTTTGATCTTCCATTGCCATTTCAGGGGTAATTTGTGCTTCTAATGACATTTTTTCTTCTTTGCTGGATACAACACTATGATGCAAAGAATATTCATTTTTCCAGAGCCGAATTGGACCAAGAACTCCAGTAACCCATATAGTATCATCTGCTTTTGCTGAAGGTGTGATATTTTTATATTTATCATGGAATTCACTTTCATTTGAAGCGATAAATCTCGATCCCATAGCGATAGCACCAGCACCCATAGCTAGCGCTGAAGCTAAACCCTCTCCAGTAGCAAAACCACCACATGCTATTATCGGAACGTTTGAATGTTTTCGTGTAACTTGCTGTAATAGAACTAATGTACTGATTTTTTCATAACTCTGATGTCCTCCTCCTTCCCAACCAGTAGCAACAACTCCATCAACTCCCGATTCTATACATTTATCAGCAAGCCATAAAGCAGGAGCAACATGAAAATGCTTAATATTAGATCCGCTTTCCTTTAATTTTATATAGTTTTTAGTTTTTGGCAATGTTCTAGGGGAGCCAGCACTAGTTAATGCATACACACATTGTTCCTTTATTTTTGGTTTATTCATAATAAATTCTGAAATCCCTCGACAGAGCCTTGGTGCATCAAGTTGCAATCTTGAAGTTCTTATATTAAATCCAAAAGGCTTATCTGTGTGTTCTACTACGTATTCCATATCCTTCTTCATTTCTTCTAGACTATTTTTTCCAAATAAATTTGTATGGCTTAGAACTCCCAATCCACCAGCCTCTGAAACTGCTACTGTCAATTCTTTTGTGTAGAAAGGACCCATAGGTGCTGCAATAATTGGATGTTTGATGCCTAATAATTCAGTTATATTTGTTCTTAATACCATTTTCCTGTACTTTTCTAATTCTTATTAAATATATTTCTTACTTGTAATATTGATAAAGAAAAATAAGAAAATAATATAAAATTATCAATTTCGAACCGATAATATAGAAAATTTTTTTTTGAAAAAATTTCTTACAACAATGTTTTAACGTTATTGAAAGAGATCTTTCAAGATTTATTTAATTTTAATAATATTAGATTATTTAATATAGTTATATAAATTTAAAAAATTCCCAGATTAATAATCCAAAAGTTTATGGGATTTATTCGAAACGATATTAATAAATAGTAGAAAAATAACTTTAAATATTAGTTTCTTTTTGATTTTATAGAATAAGTATCAATAATTTAATCTTTTACAATAATTTATTAAATAAATAAAAAAATCTAAAGTACTCTAGATGAGGAGATAAAGTTTAATATTAAACTAGTTGTTTGTGGTGAAGGAAAAGTTGGGAAAACTTCAATAATAGATGCTTTTTTAGGTAATGAAGTTCCTGAACAATACTTACCAACAATCGGTAATGTCACTAATAAAAAAGAATATTTATTAAAGGAGAATGGTAAATCACTTAAAATTTTGATATCGATATGGGATTTAGGTGGTCAAAGATCTTTCAATCCATTTAATCCTTCAATATATACTAATACAGATATTGCTATTTTAGTTTTTGATTTAACTAGACCAGAAGAGACTTTAAAAAATTTAAAGAGAGAATTCTTAAAAAATTTAAATCAAAATTCTGAAGATTTCTTATTACTTTATGTTGGAAATAAAATAGATCTACTTGAAAAAGATAATTCTTTAAAAATGGCAATTCAAGAGTTCTTTACTCAAAATGATCATCTAATGCTAACATCCGCCAAAACAGGAGAAAATGTTGCTGATTGTTTTGAATTGTTATTATCAACTTATTTAAGAAAAGAGGAAATTTTAAATCCAGATCTAATTCTTGATAATCCCTCTAGTGTGTTTCATAATCTCATTGGCAAGGATGAGGAGAAATTAAAAAATAAACTTATTAAAATAACTGAGATTGAGTCAGTCCTAGAAAAAATAAAACCGATACCAAAAACAGTAAAAGAAGAGAAAGTTATTGAGGAAGAAGCGAAGGAAGATAAAGAAGTAAAATATTATGAATTTCTTAGAAAAGAATTAGATCAAAATGAATTACAAAGATTAGAAGTACTAGATCGTTTTTTAATAAGTTTATCAGAATTAGATGATACAATAAAACATATTAAAAAATCAAAAACCACATCCGTGATTGGACTAATTGATGATTTAAAGAAAATTTTAATAAATGCTAAGAAAGAATTTAAAAAGAATGCTAATTTAATGATAAAATTAAATTCAGAAGAATTTGAATTAATAAAGGTTATCTCCAAGTTTGATGAAGAACAATCTTTACTAAACCAATAATAATCATGTGTTTAAAGGTTAAAACAAATAAAATTTAACAAACCATTATCATTACAAAGTGTATAAAATGCCCGAAGAAGTATCTCTAAAAGATTTTCAAAAATTAAAGGATCAATTTAATAAATTTGAACAAAAATTTAGTGATTTATTTAAAAAATCTGAACAAAAATCAACTGACCAATTTAATGATATTGAGAAGAAATTAACAGTTCAGGTTGATGATATAAAAAAATATTCAACCGAAAATATTAGCAAATTAGAACAAAAAGTAAAGGACGATTATACATCATTAGCTCAAAATATAGATGATCTAGAAGAAAAAATAGATACAAAAATTGAAACTCTAGCAAATACGGTTGGAAAAGAATTAAATGAAAAGTTTGCAAGTTTAGAACTAAAAATTGAGGGAATCCATAAATTATTAAATTCCGAAATTGAAAAAAAAATCAAAAATATTGACCAACAATTGAATGTCTATGTAAGTAGTCTCAAAAGCGATTTAAAAACTATAAATGATGACCTAAAAAAAAATAAGGGAGAATTTTCTACTAGCTTAAAAACTGTAAAAAAAGATATTAAAGCGAAGGAAGAAGGGCTTTCAGATATGATTAAAAGTTTTGATAAAAAAAATATAGAATTTAAGAAAGAGATTAAACCTGTTATTGAAAACCTTAAAAGACAGCAAGATTTAGTCAAAATTACTGTTGATATACTGAAAAATCAGATTTATGAGAGTGCTAAAGAATGGATTAATGACGAAATAAAATTAGCTTGTAAGGGTAAAGAAAAAGAAATTTTGATGAATTTATGGATTGATGAGATGAAAGAAATTATTGCAAACATAGATAAATTAAAGGAAATGCATCCTAAAGAATTAAAACTTCATATAAATGAGATTTCAAGCACTATTGAATCATTTAAAGAGAAGTTTATAAAATAAATCTTTTTTTAACTTATTTTAACAATAAGATAATTTTGAATACTAAGAAAATCTTTTTTAAACATTTAATTAGAACTTTTTAATTATAAAATAACTTGAAATAATTTCAAAAATGTGTCCTGATATTATATCTTTAGGAGAGTTATTAGTTGATATAATACGCACCGAAAAAGATACACCCCATAAAGAAATTGGAGCAATTTATAGAGGTCCCTTTCCAAGTGGAGCACCAGCAAATTATGTTAATTCAGCAGCTCGAATGGGATCGACTTTTTCATTAAAAACGGGATTTATTGGAGTAATAGGAGATGACGAATTCGGAAAATGTATTATTGAAAAATTACAAAAGGATAATGTAGATATTTCTCAAATTAGAGTATTAAAAGGATTAACTACTGGAATTGCATTCAATCAATATAATTCAGATGGTTCTCGTAAATTTATCTTTGCAAAGGGAGCAGCTGGAAAAATATCCCCTGAAGATATTAATATGGATTATATAAAGAATGCAAAAAATCTTCATATTACAGGAAGTGCTCTTTACATTAGTAAAACATCCTGTAAAGCATGTTATAAAGCTGTAAATCTAGCAAAATCAATAAATCCAGATATAATAATCTCATTTGATCCAAATTTAAGATTGGAAATGCTTAGTTTAGAAGAGATACTAAAAATCAGTAAACCTATTTTGGAAACTACAAGTATTTTACTTCCAAGTAAAGAAGAAGCTGAAATGCTTGCAGGAATTAATGATTTTAAAATTGCATGTCGTAAACTACTTGCAATGGGGCCTAAAATCATTATTTTAAAACAAGGAAGAGAGGGATGTACTATTTTCACCAAAGATAACCAAAAAGGATTAAAAGTCGAAAGTTTTAAAGTTATTGAAAGAGATCCTACTGGGGCTGGAGATGCTTTTGGGGGTGCATTCATTGTAGGTTTTTTAGCAGGTTGGGATTTGGAAAAAGCGGCTTTGTTTGCAAATGCAGTAGGCGCATTAAAAGTTGAAACTATTGGTCCAATGCCTGATACTTCATATGAAGATGTAATAAATTTCATGAAAATAAAGAAAATTAAAGATGTCAATAAGTTCGGCTAAGTCAATACAAAAAAGGACACTTGAATTCTGTCATAGCATAAAGGACTGGGAAATAAATATACGACTATTTGAAAGCATCAATAGATTTCTTAAAAAAGAATATAATTTGATACCAGATAAAGAACGTGTTGGTAAAGGTGTAAAATATATTTCTAATCACGTGGCTAAAGGTGTTTTTCAAAACTTATTCAATCAAGAAAAAATTGATAGAGAATTCATTATTGAATTTATAGAAACTGGATTTAATTATGGAGAAAATATAGAAAGCCAAATAATTCAGCTTTTTGCATTACATATTATTGCTGAATTCATATCATTATTTCCTAATGATTTTGAGAAAATGCTTCCCTTAATAAAAAAATACGCTTGTCATAGAAATTGGATCGTTAGAGAGACAATCGCTGATTCAATATTAGCAGGCCTTAAAAAAAAGATGGATATTACTCTCAGTTTTTTAAATAAATGGGCTAAAAGCAGTAATGAAAATCTCAGAAGACTAGTCTCAGAAAGCCTTAGGCCCCATTCTTCTATAAAATGGCTCAGAGATCCTACAAAAAATGATAAAATCTTAGATATTCTTACGATATTAAGAAGTGATCCATCTCTTTATGTAAGGAAATCTGTGGGAAATAATCTTAAAGATCTATCAAAATATATGCCTGAAAAAATCCTTAATTTATTAGAATCTTGGATAAAAAAAGCACAGATTATAGTTCATGATGAATTAGCATCTGAACTTGGGCTTAACCAGGTAGAAAAAAGATTAATATGGACAATGAAGCATGCGATGAGATGGATAAAAAATAAAAATCCAGAATATCACTCCCACCTTGAAAAAATATTGGGGAAAAACTATATATTATTTTATGATGAAAAGAAAAATAGATTTGCAAAACCTATAAAATAAATTAAAATGAGGAGAGACTAGAATGTCTGTTCAAACGCGAATCATTGATAAAGTTTAACCGATATCGTTCAATCCGGTCAAAAGACACAATAACCCTATGTTTGGAAACAAAATGATTCAAAAAATTACAAATTACTACTGAAAACATTTTCATTTATAAAGTTATCCATTTATTTGGTCCTATTCCATAAAAAAAAAAGAGTAAATATTAACATTTAAATATCTGAACTTTCTCTATTTCTTAAGAACCAAATATGATGAGCAAAATAATGTTTAATTATATCAACATCTATTTGAACAAAAAAAATTTTGCAATAAAATTAAATATTGCAAAAATTAATTAAATTTTCATATTCTAATTCTATATGAGGTATAAATTATCATAATCTTATAATGATAAATCCAATATAATGACGAACGAATTTAAAGGAGAAGAAAAAGAAACAAAATCGGAAAAGGAAACTGATAGAGTAGATAAAGAATTCTTATCTAAAGCTAAGAATTCAAGAGATTTGATTGATAAAACATTAAGAAAATTTGAGAATAGTATCGAAGATATATCAGAAACTATTACAAACGGAGAAATAGCAACAGAAAAAGAGATTGAAAAGAAAGCAAAAGAAAAATTTGACGAAGAGACAAAAGAAGCAAGAGAGAAGTTAGAAAATATTTTAAAAAAAATAGATGATAAAGAAAAATATTTAGCTGCAATTGAAGAGACTACTAAACAACTCGAGGAAAAATATAATCGAAAGACAGAAGAAATGACTAATTTAGAAGAAAGACTAACTATAACTAAAGAAAGCAAAGATAATTTAGAAGAAGAATATATGGAGCTTTTAAAGAATAATGAACAATTAGTTAAGGCATATGAAACAAGGCAGGTTGACTTAATTGTACTTACAGATTCAATAAAAGAAAAAGTAGCAAATCAAGATGAATTACGTACTAAAATTTCAAAACACAATCAAGAAATCCAAGAGAAAGAAGATATCCTGGATAAAATAAGAGAAGAATCGGAGGCATTAGAAAAAAAATTAAGAAGTCAAAGAGCTGAAAATGAAACTTTAAAAGTAAGTATTAGCAAAAATAAGATTGAATTAGAACATTCCAATTCAGAAATTGAGGCAAAAGAAGAGGAAAAAAACCTATTAACTGAACAAGTTGATAAAAAGGAAAGAAGAATTAAAGAGATAGAATCAAAGCTCGAGGAATATAAAGAAGGTTTTCCTGAAATGGAAAAGCAAAGGGAAACGTATGAAGAACTTCTTTCTAAATATAAATTACAGCTATCAGACAAACAACAACAAATGATAGAGATTGAATCTCGAATACAAGAATTGAATGATACAGCAAATTCATTAATAGAACAAATAATTTCAAAAGATAATTTGATTGAAGCAAATGAAAAAAGATTTAATGATTTGAAACTGGATATAGAAACTTCAAATAGGGAATATCTTGAACGAGAAGGAAGATTAGAATCTTTAACTGAAAAATTGAAACATGTAGAAGCTGATCATGAAAAATTAAGTAAAGCAAAAGAAGCTATTGAAAACAGCACTAATGATTCTAGAGCGATTCTACAAAAACTCAAAATAGAATTAGAAAATCAAGAGAAGGAAATTCGAGATAAGGAAAGTAGAATTCATAGATTAGAGGTGTTATCAGCAATCTATAGAGCATCTAAATTTTTTGGTGGTATTTTAATTGGAATTGGAATTTTTTTCATAATATGGTCTGTAGGGATATTTTATAGTTTTATTGATTTCGGTGATGCCACAGATTTTATAATGGGTTCATTATTATTAATAGGAGCCATCTTCTCAATTATCTCAGGCATTTTTCATTTGGAAAAGTCTTGATTTTTCGCATTATTAACCCATCTTTCCATCCTTGAATCTTAAAATAAAAGTTATCTGTTAAAATTGACTCAAAAAGAAGAAAAGACAGTTCTCCCTACTAGGACTGTAGGATTAATTATTGGGGTTGTTTATGGAATTGGTGTTGGTATTGGAGGTTCTATATTTATCCTTTTAGGAAGAGCAATCCACGCAGCTGAATCTGGTGTTTTAATAAGTCTTATTCTGGGTGGTATTTTAATTTTTATTACAGCTCTGAATTATAGTGAGTTATCAACTAGTTTACCAGTATCTGGGGGTGCTTATAATTTTAGCAAAGAAGCCCTAGGAGGATTCTTAGCTTTTATAATTGGTTTTTTTTTATGGATTGCAAATATTGCAACCTTTTCATTTTCTGCTCAAGCCTTTTTTGATATATTTGAAGCTTTTTTCCCCTTTGAGTATGTTCCAATTATATCTATACTAATAACTATTACACTAATTCTTTTCACTGCTATTGTAGTGTTCAGAACTCATAAATTAGCTTTAAGAACACTTATAACACTAACAGTCATCTTGTTAATAATCTTTGGAATTTTTATTTTTTCAGGACTTTTTATTGCTCCTATGAGTAATGTAACGGGATACGATCCAAGTTTTTTATTTTCTAATATTAACGTTTTAGCTGTTATAATACAGTTTTCATCATTATTTATTTTTTTTACCAGTATTACTTCAAATATTGCCTACTTAAATGCAGATATAAAAAATCCATCAAAAAATATCCCAAAAACTAACATTTTCGCTATTTTAATAACCTTACTCATTTATTTAGCCATAACAGTTGTAGTTCTTATTAATATTGGGTCTATAAAGGGGTCTGAAGATTCTCCTATTTTATTGGCAAAAGTAATGAATAATGTGTTAGGTTTTCCTGGATATATATTAATGGGAATAGCTGCAGCCATCTCAACTTTTATTGCAATGAATGCAGCATTGGGTTCTGCAGCCGCAGTAATGTTTGCCTTAGCAAGAGATCATTATTTATCAAAAAAATTTTTAAAAGTAAGTAAAAAAACACAAGTTCCTACCTTAGTAATTATAATCACAACAGCAATAACTATTCTTTTTACAATTTTAGCTATTATGTTTGCAGACATTGGATTTACTGCTAACATCACTACATTTATTTATTTTTTTGCATTGGCATTTGTTAATTTTGCTGCTGTAAGTCTAAGATATAAAAGAAAAGAACTAGATCGTCCTTTTAAAGCACCATTCTTTCCTTATTTACCGGTTATAATTGGATCTACCTGTTTAATTTTAGCTTTTGTATTGAGTACAACAAATATCAATGCTGTATTTCTTGGTTTAATTTTTCTATTAATAGGAGTTACGTATTATTTATTAACAATAGCCGATCGTAATTCTATTACTTTAACCTTAGCGGGTTTAAAATTTTTTGCTATAATTCTAATTGGTGTTTTTATTTGGGTAATAAATAATCTAAGTATTATAAGTTCCACTATAGATGGATTTACTTCTATTTTTTCTTATGTCTTATTACGAATATTGATATTTTTTTGTATTTTTACCCTAGGGACTATTTTTTTTGACGTTGTTCCACTCAAAGAAGTAATATATTTTTTTATAAAAAGAGTCACTAAAGCGGAAGTTGCGATTAATATTGGAATCGGGCAGATAATTGAGTTGAAAAAGAGTAAGGTTAGAATGATTTACTATATAAATAATATTATAGATATTATACAAATTTTTGGTTCAGTTTTTATTTTTACTATCATATCACTGATACCATTGGATATTATTTCAATAGAAAGTATTACTTTTGGAAACACTATTGTGTCTCAAAAGACATGTGAATTTATTTTTTTAGCGATTTTAGTTTTTCTCGCCACAATTCTTTTATTTAGCGGTTCTAATAGTTTATATTTAAATAGAGAAACTAAAACTCTTGGTCTTTAAAGGATTTAAATTTAAAATGTATCTTTACCCAAAAATAAATCTCCATATTCATTCGAATTATTCTGATGGAAAACAAACAATCAATCAAATTGTTAAAAGAGCATTGAACTTAGGTTTAGATTATATTGCAATTACAGATCATTTTACTAACTCATGGAAATCTTGGGTCTCTACTCTAAGTAATCATGAAATGATCTCGAACTATTTAGTAGAAATATCACAAACTCAAAGATATTTAAAAAAAAATGATAGACAATTGAAACTTCTAAAAGGAATTGAACTAGATTTAGGAAGTTCTGAACAATTCATTAAAAAATTTATTCAAATTGATAAATACGATTTAGTATTATTTGAATATCTTCAAAGTTATGAATCAATTGCGTTTTTGAAAAATATTATTAATTTTTGGAAAAAATCAATAGAAAATTTAAATAATTTTCCAATTTTGGGACTCGCACATTTTGATCCGTCTTTTTTTATTTCGGGAAATCTTGATACTTTTATGAATTTTCTGAAAGATTATTATATTTATTTTGAATTCAATTCTAGCTATCCTTCATTTTATTCTCCTCAATACATAATTTTTTTTGAAAAACTTAAAGAGTATAACATCCCAGTTGGAATTGGGTGTGATTCTCATAATCTTTCCAATTTAAATGATATTGAAGAACCATTTGAAATGATAGTTTATTATAATCTTGAGAATAATCTTGATATTCTAATAAAAACTCTAAAGACTAAAAAATTAGTTTGAATTATGAATAACTCTTATCTATCATAATTATTTTTATAAATATAATTAAGAAAAAGTTTGAAAGCCTTTTCAAAAGCAATATCAATAATTATCTCACTTTTGTCTTTTGGGTGATTTAACATAGTTTTCAGTATTTTATTTTCAATAGAAAACATCTCTTTAATAGCATTCAGTCTTTTTCCAATAGGTAATTCTCTAACATATGCTATAGTCTTATTATTTCTAATTTGCCACTCTCTTATAGCATTCCAAGTTATGGCTTTTGTAATAGAATTTGAAAGCATTATATTTTGACTTAAAAATCTCGAGATTTCATTGATAATTTTGGTTTCTTCTATTGTAGGTTTTACTTTTTCATATACTTCTTCAGTGTCCTTTAAAGCTTCTAAATTAAAATTAATATTATAAGATAACATTGTCCTTAACCTCTGCTAAATAAATTGAGATATCAAAAAATTCTTATATAACCTAATTATTGATCAAGAATATATAAGTTTTAATATTGCTTGATATCTTTATTGATACCTAATATATCTTGATTGAGTATCTAAAAATAATTTTATAAAATACATGTTTTTTCGGATTTGGAAAATAGGACACTCTCAAAATCTGGAGAATTATAAAAAAATTGAGATTTGATAATTGTAATTTCAGATTTATTTTTGCGAATTCAAGTATAAATTTTTCCCATTCATTAGAAATAAAGAATACGTTATTTTTATTCAGAAATTAGTTTGTATTATAAAAATCTTTTTAAATTTTTTTTTTTTAATGTTTTTTATGGATTTAGAAGAAAAAATTGATTTAGCCGCTCAATGGATAGCTGAATCAGAAAGGTTAGTAGTTTTTACAGGTGCTGGATGTTCAACAGCTAGTGGATTACCTGATTATAGGGGTCCAGATGGCGTTTGGACTAGACGAGATAAGGGACTTCCTCCTCCAAAAAGCCCTCCTTGGGATCAAGTTAAACCTAATCCTAACCATTATCTAATTGTGGAGTTAATGGAAATGGGAAAGTTAAATTATCTAATATCGCAAAATGTAGATGGACTTCATGCTAAATCAGGGATCCCTTTTGATATGCTCAGTGAACTCCACGGTAATTTATACTTCATGAAGTGTTTGTCATGTAATAAAAAGATGTTATTCGAAAAAGCAGGTTGGGATAAAGAAAAATGGGGTAAAGGATATAGAACACTACCAGTTCAAGAGGGACAACCTTCATGTCCTCATTGTGGGGGAAGATTAATATCAAGTATAGTAAATTTCGGAGATCCCTTACCTTATGATGAACTTGAAGAATCCATAAAACGATCTCAAAAAGCGGATACTTTTTTTGTAATAGGGTCATCCTTAGTAGTTACTCCCGCTGCAAATATGCCGGGGATTGCAAAACAAAATGGTGCAAAATTAATCATTTTGAATAAAGGTGACACACCTTATGATCATGTAGCGGATATAAAATTTGATAATTTGATTGAAGATATTTTACCTCCAATTATGGAAAAAGTAAAGAAACTAATAAAGAATTAGTAAAATCTTTAGTTATTGTTATTTAAGTCTAGCATAAATTTCTCTATTATCATTTAATTTCGTTAATAACTTTTTTGCTTCCTTATTTGATAGCGAAAGAGAAATATCACTATTACGGCTTAAAGACCCTGTAAAAATCAGATGATTATCTGCAAAAATTTCAATATTTTGGCTTGCATATTTCGGATTAGCTTTAATGATGATTTTTTGTTTTTTTACTTCAACATCCAAATGAATTTTTTTTTCCTTTTTCATTCCACTAGAAGGTACCACTTTTCCCCTTGAAGGGTATTTAGAACTGATAGGATTCACCACAACATCATTTCCAAAATTATAAATCTCGAATTCTAAACGATCACTTTCAAAATCTCTAACTTCTACAACAGGTCTAGCTAAATCCTTATCTCTAAAACCATGAGGTACCTTAACAGTCATTCTTAATATTAAAACACTCGAAATATCTCCACCTTGGATAAAAATTATCGTATCAATAATAGATGAGAGCATTCCAAGCTCGATTCGACCAATAAATCTTTGAATGGCATCAATAGCAGATGATGAATGCACCACACCAACCATTCCAACACCAGATAATCGAAAATCAGCATAAACTTCAAAATCTCTTGTTGTTCTTACTTCGTCAAAAATGGTAAAATCTGGTCTTACTAGTAAAAGTATATCCGCTGAATTTTCGATATTACCCTCAAGTTTTGTATATTGAGTGATTTCGGGTCTAACTTGTAAGTCTCTCACACTTTCAAGTGTTTTAACCACTTTATCATGTTCTAAATAGAAATTAGCTAATGCGGCAGAAAATGTTGATTTACCTGCACCTGGAGAACCAGATACTAATATTCCTTCAGCTTTTTCAATTCTTTTTCTGAGCCGACTATCAATAGAATAATCATCTAAGGTTAAACTAACTAAAGGTCTAACAGCAGTAATTTCAACATCACTAGAGAAGGGAGGACGTGTTATAACGATTCGAAATTCCCTCATTTGAGCAACAACAGCTCCTTCTTTTTCAATTTCAATAAAAGAATGTTTATCTTCTCTTGTAACTTCTACAATCTCCATTGCTATATCTTCAATCAATTCATTTGAGATTAAGTCTTCTTTAATTTTGTGTAATCTCCAATTTCCTGGAGATCCCTTTTTAGCATAAGGAGGATTATTTCGCTTGAGATGAACACTCATAGTCTCATCATCAAAATATTCAAATAATTTTAGAGAAAGCATTTCTTCTTCTTTTACTGCTCTTTTTTCCCAAGCAAATAATACTTCTAAACCCTCAAATACACCAACATCTCCTTGTATTCTGTCTGCTGTTATTAGAATCGCATTATTCTTACGAGCTTCCTCTCTAATCAATGCATCAAGTTCACCACCTTGAGCTAGCTTTATTTCTTCTCTCGTTGGGCGTCTTCCTACAATAAGTAATTCAACTTTTTTATCATCATGAAGTTTTCGCAATTCTTTTAATACATTTAGTCCAAAAAATCCAATTTCTTTTTGCACATTTGTTCGATATTCAACTTCAGCAATAACGATATTACATATGATAATTTCTGGTTTTTCTCCCAATTCTCCATCTTCGATTAAATTAAGGATTTGACCATTAAAAATAATCGATGTATCACATAAAAATTTGTCTTGCATGATGTCGTTTATTACTTTTTGATATATATAATAATTATTTGTATAAAGCTTCTATTTGTTAAGGATATATACAATAATGAAGCTTAATATTTATTATTGGAGTGTATCCAGATGTCTTTTCTTTTCTAAATAAAATTTATAAGAAAAGTAATTTAAATTAAATGATAACCAGTTATATTTATCTGTTTATTAGATTACAAAAAATAAGAGCTTTAAATATTCTAAAATTGAAGATTACAATAATATTTTCGTGAATTTAAATATGAGTCAAGAAATGCTATTTGAAAAAGATGGACGCTCTTTGGAAGATTTATTTATCAAAGAAGATAATTATACGTTCTTGGTAGGGGCAGGAGTGTCAATGAATGCTCCTTCTAGTTTACCATCTGCAGTCAAAATTGTTAATAATCTAATTTCCCTCTGTGCTCCAGAAGAAGAAGTGCAAGAATTGCAAAATCTTGATGATTTGCGCTATGAATGGTTAGTAGAAGCAATTCAAGAACATATTGATAAAGAGTTTAAGTTTTTAGATTTTTTTGACTATAAAACTACACCTAATTTACTCCATATTTTTTTGGCTAAACAAATTAAAAAAGGAAATTATGTACTTACTACTAATTTTGATTACATGATAGAATATGCACTCAAGAGAGTTATTCTTGAGAGTGATCACTCAAAAATCATTCCAATAATCACTAAAGAAGATTTTATCAAATATCCGGATCCTCAATCGCTTATTGATGAAGGTAAGTATCCTCTATATAAAATTCATGGAGCAAAAAAGAATTTAATAACTAAAGAAGATACGGCAGATTCCTTGGTGACTACACAGCGAGCTTTAGGAAAACATCGCGTTGAGGGTGAAACCTTTTCTGTAGAAACATTTAAAAAACCAGCAATTCATAGTCTACTAAAAAATCGAAGTTTAACAGTAATGGGCTACTCTGGAAGCGATGATTTTGATATAGGACCAATCTTAAAAGAAATACCTGATCTTAAAAGGCTGATCTGGATCAACCATTCATTCACTGAAATTCCTACTATAATTAAAGTGAATAAAGTAAACGATCCCAAAGTATGGGAAAATGAACTTAAGGTTGATCAATTCCTTGCTGAAATCCGATCTGACGTGAATTTTGAAGTAATTAAAGTTCAAGGCAATACCCATGACTTAGTGGAGAAAATTCTATGGCCCTCATTTTTCCCTAATATTCCTATACCTTCACTTAGCACGTCTGGAGATGATATAAAATTTGAAGATTGGATAAAACCTCATTATTCTTATGTTGATCTTGCACAAAAATATTTATTTGCATGTTATGTTTTCAGTGAATCCCAAAAAAATGATTCATTACAACGTTGCGCTGAGAAGGCTTTAACTATTGAGTCAATCAAGTCAAATGAAACTCATAGTGCATATTTACTATCAATGATAGCTCTTGCTCATGTTTCAAAATTTAATTATCAAAAAGCTGCAGAATATTACCTGCAAGCCTTAGAAAAATTTAAACAAACAAATAATTATGAAGAAACTGCAAGGATTTTGATAAGTTTAGCCATGATATCTGATGCCATGGGTCGAGATGACCTTACTCAACAATATGCTGACCAAGTTTTGCCAATTGCTCAAAGAGAATCCATGCATGTTGGCTTAACTAATTTATATACCACATTAGCAAATAAATACAATAAACAAAGAGATTTTGATAAGGCAATTATGTACTTAGAAAAATCAAATAAAGAAGCCCAAGAAGCTGGAATCATTATGATAAGAGCAAGAAATTTACAAGGAATGGGATCAATGTACATGAATAAAGGTGAAATTGACAAAGCTATTTTAAAACTTGAAGAATCACTACGAATTTTTAAAGAATTTAAGAGTGCGATTCCTGATGCTTATATTAATCTCGCATTGATTTATGACCAGCACAAAAATGATCCAGCAAAAGCAATTGAATATCTTAAGGAAATTATAAAGATTGCTCATTCATTTAAGGGTCGCACTTTACTGTCTTTAGTACCCTCACTATATACCATTTCTCGTCTCTATTTAAGATTGAATGATAAAGAAAATGCATTTAATTATAGTCTACAAGGAATAAAAACATATAAAAATCCCATTATTCAATATAAGGTACAAGAGTTTATCACTAATAACCCTCAACTATTACAAGAAAATACAATGGTCTACATGGAATTAAATAAAATTGCTGCAGAGATATATCTAAATGAGAAAAAGGACCATGCAAGTGCTATAAATTGCTTCAGGAATATTATAGAAGCTGCCGAGAAATTTGGTGGCGATGCTCTCGTAACTGTGCCTCCTACTTGGCTAAATATAGTTCGTATTTATCTACAATCGAATGATCAAGATAATGCTCTCGAACAATGTATACTAGCATTAAGATTTATGGATAGACCTGATGTAGTTCAAAAAATACAACACATCTCAAAGACAAACATGCAATACAAGATGCAACATGTTCAAACCATAGGGGAATTGTTTGCAATAGCTGCAGAGCTTTATGGGGTAAAGGGTAATAAGGAAATGGCTTCACAATATCAACAATTATACCAACAAGTTCAGATGAGTATGACACCTATGGGAGGATCACCAATGGACCAGATGTTTACCCAGGCAATGATGAATGCAAGTGGTACAGATGTATTTAAAAATCTCACAGGAGATAAGAAGAAAAAGAAAGAGAAAAAAAAGAAAAAAAAGAAGAAATAATTCGATTATGAAAAATCCTGAACTCGCCAAATTGGGTCTTTAAAGTAATGCTTCCATTGAACTTTATTTAAGTTACATTGAACTGATAGAAAATCCTAAATTTGCAAAATTAATTATTCAAAAAAAGAGTTCTTGCTTTTTTTTATCAATATATTTATCTAATAAAAGAAAATCCATTCAAGAAATACATCCTATTCCCAAAATTAGCTATCACGCATTTTAAACTCCAAACTTAATCTATTATTTTTATTGTGAATTCTCAATAAAATTTCGTTTTAACCTTGAAAGGTAAATTCAGTGTCTGTTTTTAGTTAAAATTCTACTAAAATAAATTATTCAGACAATAAAAAAATCGAACTTATAAATCAATAAATTAAAAAAAAGGTTTTGATTAGTAAAGAATAGGAGAATTATATCACGTAAGATATTGCTGTCTTTAACGCTTTTTCAGCGTCTTTAATAACAGTTTCAATTATATCGGTAACACTCTCGATTTGGTTTATAATACCAATGCTCTGTCCTAATAACACAGAACCATTCTGCATATCACCTTCATAAGCTGCAAAAGCTGCAATTGAATCTTCTCTTAATTCTTCGGCAAGTTCTTCTTTTGATATTTCAGCCCTGTGATCATCTTTAATCTTTTCTTCAGCAATTTTTTCTTCTTTAGTCTTTACCAGTCCTTTCTTCATCGCATATTTATTCTTCCAGAGTCTAATGGTCCCTAAAGCCCCTGTTCTTACAATAGTATCTTGAGCTTTTGCGGGGGGAACTACATTCTTATAATTTTCATGGAATTCACTGTCTTTAGATGCTATAAATCTCGATCCCATAGCAACTCCTCCTGCACCAATAGATAAGGCGGCGGCAAGACCATAACCAGTGGCAAATCCACCACACGCAATTTTTGGGATATCTGGATGTTTTTGCTGTACTTGCTGCAGCAATACCAAACCTCCAACTTTTTCATATGATTGGTGTCCCCCACCTTCAAATCCAGTTACAACAAGCCCGTCACATCCCGCGGAAACACACTTATCTGCCAACCAGAGTGCCGGGGCAACATGGAAGTGCTTAATCTGTGAATTTTCCCTTAGTTTCTGGAAATCCTTATTTTGAGGCATTCTTGATGCTGAACCTGCACTAGTGAGCGCATAAAGACATTGCTCTCTCAATTTAGGATTTGCCATTATATGCTTTGCAGCTCCGGAAATCAACTCTTCACAATCTGGAGTGAGTCTTGAAGTCCTTATATTGAATCCAAAAATCCCCTCTGTATGTTCTACAACATAATCAAGATTTTTTTTTAATGCAACTAGGGCACTGTCTTCCCTTCCATCCATAGATTGGTTTGCGTGAGAAATCATCCCTAAACCACCCGCCTCTGCGACCGCTACAGCCAATTCGGTTGTTCTAAAAGGCCCCATGGCAGCGTTTGCGATCGGGTGCTTAATTCCAAACATTTCGGTAATATTAGTTTTAAATGTCAAAAAAGTTCACCTTTTATGATAATTGAATTAGAAACTAAATAAAACTTTCATCATTTGATGATAAACTATAATCTTTTATTCAAACCTTTTTAAATTATTTTCCTATAGAATGAAATTAATCCAAATGTATTGAAATTTAAGAAAAATTGCCTTTCTTATATATTTTTCTGAAGTGCTATTCTAAATAGAAAAAATAAATAGAATAAAGCTCGGGATCTATTTTTAAAATCCTCATTATTCAGCACTTTCTTCCCTATTCAATATTTGGAATTTTTTCACGCTATAATAGATCGGTTTACTTAATCTATCAACCGTTGCAACTATTAAATCTTTACGTGAACCCATAGCAACTCTTGACACCTTATCTAAATCTCTTAATTCAATAGGATCCCCTTCAAATACAGGGAATATTAAAAATTTCGCTGAGTCTTTTTCAAAATCAGCCCCTCTTTTATATACTCGGAAATCTATACCATCTCCATAACCTGTCCGAACAATATATCCTCTTTTTCTTAAATCCATATAGATTATATATTTCTGCCATAACCTTTCATCGAATTTAGTAAAATATGTTAAAAGACTCTCAAAATCATATAATTTCTTATTTGAGTCATTATCTTCCCATAATAATATTCGATTCCTTTCACATAATAATAAAACTTCAACGGGATCAATGATTAAAACTTCATGATCATCATTCTTTTTTACTTTCGTACCAATATAAGATGTTGAATAAAATTCCTCAAAACCTTTTTTATCTGTAATAACTACTTTATCCTTTTCGATTATTCCTTCTACTTGAATTTTCTCGACTTTTTCAGTTGAATCTTCTGTCATATAACATTAAATATGAATTTATAATAATTAAAGAATTTATCCTTCAACTTTTCTCTCTTTTAAAATTGAAAGTATTAAAAAAAATCAAAATTAAATGACTGATTTGATAAACTATTTTATAGTAATTACTTACAAGTCTAATCTTTAATAAGCGGAAGTGAGAAATAAAATGTACTTCCTTTATCTTTACCCTCAGATTCCATCCATATTTCTCCACCATGGGATTCTACTATTTTTTTTGAAATATATAGCCCTAGACCAGTACCATCAATTCCTAAATCAAATCCTTGCCCATACCGTTCAATTTTACCAAATTGTTTAAAAATTCTATCTTTTTCATCTTTTGTAAAACCTATTCCATTATCCTTTATAGATATAATCACAAATTCCTCTGTTAAATCCGTTTTTATATCAATCCAGCCGCGTGGAGGCGTATATTTTATAGCATTTGACAATAGATTTGAGAGAACCTCATGAATTTCTTCCTTTTCAAATCGAGTTATTATGGATTCATGAATTTCTAAATTAATTGAATGTTCACGTTTAACTGCCAAAGGATGCAATTCATTTGCGCAGTAATTAATCAAAAACGATAAATTTTCTTTTTCAAGTCTAGGTTTTAAATCAGGGGATTCTAATCTAGAAGTGTATAGAAGATCATTGATTATTTTTTGTAATCTTGCACATCCTTTATCAATTTCCTCTAAATTAGAAATTATCTCAGGCTTTAACTCTTCTGAATGCATAGTTAAAATAAGATCAGTAAAACCTTTGATCGAAACGAGTGGCGTTTTTAATTCATGAGACGCTCTACTTAAAAATTCAGATTTAATTCTGTTTATTTCTTTTAATTTTTTTTCCAACTTTTTACTTTCAGTTATATCTCTTACAATTGCCCATATTCTATATGGATCGCCCTGCTCATCAAGTAAAATCCAGAATCTGATACTAACTGGTAAGATATCACCATTCTTAAGTATAAATTCTTTTTCATAAACTTTGCTTTCACCTTCAGAAAAATGAGTAAATAACATATTATCTTCATGTTCATACCATTTTGGAGGAGTAATCTGACGATTATGAAGATCTAAAACCTCTTCTCTTGAGTATCCGATCATTTTAAGAAATGCTTCATTAACCTCAATAAAACGACCTTCCATATCTGTAGAATAAATTCCATCTGTACTTGATTCAAATAAAGTTCTATATTTGTTTTCTGATTCTTTCAGTTTCTGTTCTGCAATCTTTTTACTTGTAATATCATTAATATAGGCAAAAGAACCTTTATAATTTTGATTTTCGTCTAAAATAGGAGACGCTTTTATTTCAGTATAGATGATATCCCCATTCTTTTTTAAAAATTGGAAATCATAAGTTTCTTTAATACCATTTTCTCGTTTTGATCGGTTTCCTTCTATCAATGGTTCCATTGACTCAGGAATGAAAGAAGGAAGATTTTTACCAATCATCTCATCTTTAGTATAACCCAGCATTTCACATATTCTTTGATTTACAAATATGGTAATCTCATTTTCATCTAAAGCCCAAACACCCTCTTGTGCATCTTCAATTAAACTTCTATATTTCTCTTCTGATTTTCTTAATTTTTGCTCAGTTTCTTTACGTTTAGTAATATCTCTTGAAATTAAGATTGCCCCTCGTGATTCATTTTTATCCAATAAGAATTTTCCTTTAAGCTCAATCCATAAATAATGTCCATTCTTGTGTCTCACTCTAAATTCTTCTGACAACTCTCCCTTTAATAATCCTTTTTTCGTGGATGTAGAAACCTTCTTAAGATCATCTGGATGAGTAAAATCTCTTGGTTTTTTTCCAAGAATTTCCTCCTTTCTGTATCCTAATAAAGAATAATAAGCTTTTTCATTGACATAAATATGTTTAAAATCTTGGTCTAATATAGAAATTAGATCATTACTGTTATTCGCAATTAAATTGAATTTTTTTTCAGTTTCTCTTAAATTTTGTTCTAATTTGTGTTTTTCTGTAACATCAGTAACGGTTCCCTCTATAAGGATCCTATCATTATCTTCTTCTTTAATTAGATGAGAATTAATTTGAATATAAATTGGTTCACCCTTTGGAGTTCTTATTTTCGCAACAAAATCTTTAACATATCCATTTTTTGATAATTCATCATGGTAGCATTTTTGGACTTCAGGATCAGAAAAAAATTGTGATGAATGAGATCCTGTCAGATCTATTAGAGGATCTATCCCTAAAATCTTATTAATTGCTGTATTATGAATCAGTAACTTCCCCTTAAACAATCCTTTAAAATAACCAATATCTAAATTATTTATTATTTCTTGAAATTTATCTTTAGAAATTACCTCTTCTTCATTATTTATATACAAATGTCCTCCTCATCCTTAATGTAAGATATCCTTTTATCAATTGGAATTTATTACTTTTCAATTAATAATAGAGTATTATATTTTAAAGTTTTTCAATTTACCAAATTTTACAATGAGATTATAAAATACCAAATATTTATGTTGTTATGAAAGAGATGCTTGAGAGACTTTTAATTAAATTAAATGGTGCTACGAAGGTTGTCTTTATGGGGATTGGTGAAGAAAAGCTTAGAGATGACGCAGTAGGCATACACATAATAAGTGAGCTCTTACCATATTCTAATGAAAAATGTTTATTTATTAATGCTGGAATTGATCCGATGAGCAGAATTGAAGATGTCATAGATTTTCAAGTATCACATCTTGTTCTTATAGATACATGCACTTTAAATCAACCCCCTGGATCAGTTGCTATAATCGAACGAGAAAATATTCAAGAATTGGTGCCAATATCTTCCCATACAATACCTATTCATATTGTTATCGACTTATTGCTTGAAAAATTTCCTGATCTAAAAGTTTTTATGATAGGAATTGTACCAGAAAGTCTTGAAGGATTTACAGAATTAAGTCTCTATAAAGAACATGAATATTCCCTTGAGGAGAGAAGTGAAAATGAAGATCTTCCTTTTTTTAAATTAAATCTTACACCAACTATTCAAAAAGTAGCTGATCAACTCATAATTCTCATTAAAAAGATTATCAAGAAAATATAGTAAATTATTCTTTGTTCTCTGAGATATTTGTAATAAAATCAATTATTAATTCAATAGTTCTTTTGATATTTTCTTGGTCTTTAGGTTTTAAATCGATTTTAAGGTTTTCTAAAAATGCAATGACTTTCTCTGCTTCTTTAAGCTTTCTTAAATAATCAGATCCTTCCTTATTCAAGGAACCCCCCCATGCCATTAACATCACCATTATTATTTATAAATAATTATGATAATGCATACGTATAATTCTATTTAAAACTCATAGTTATCTCTAACATTGAAAATAAAAATACTCATCTTATGGTTTAGCAAATAATATGCATTTATATATTAGATATGTTCATTAATTAGCAAGGAACTTAGATATATAGACTTGATAAATTATTAAATAAAAGTTTAAAAACAAATTCTTCTATTTTTTAGATGAAAATTCTGGACAAGAATATAGTACCCTAATTAAAATGATACAAGAGTTAATGATTATTAATCAAGCCGGTCTAGCTTTATTTTATCATAATTTCATTGATAATGAAATGATTGAAGGTGATCAATCCTTAGCAGGCTATTTTGATATGATTTGTCGATTTACAAAACAAAGTTTTAAAGAAAGTTTGAAAATCTTAGAATTAGACAGTTTTATTTTTTTCTTTTATACTCATAAATCAAATTATCATTTAGTACTTAAATGTGAGAATAAATTATTTGATAAAGAATTATTCGAATCTATTTCTGAGAAGATTATTGAGGAATTTATAAAAGAATATAAAGCAATACTACAGGATTTTAATGGTGAAATTTCTCATTTTAAACCTTTTTCTAATCAAGTCATTAAAATCCTCAGAAGTCAATATAAAGGTTTTAGGAATGTCCTTTTTGCTGAATAATCATATTTAAAACCTTTTGTATATACTCCTTTAAATATCACTGATAAATAAATTCAAAAAAAAAACTTTAAAAAAAATCTGGTAATAAAATTTGAGAATTTATTAACAGAATGAAATGAAAAGCTATGTTATTTGAAAAGAAAAATTAAAAAAGAAAAGAGAATAAAAAATAACATCAGTTATCATGAGGATCAAACCAACAGTCAAAATAGACCCAGATGATGTAGTACGGTATTTATTGTATCAACAGTTCTATTATGGGGATGATCGTATTTATGGACGTACTAAAGATCGATCTGAGCATATTAAGGGGGCTGGCAAAGCAATAGAAAATTTTTATTCGTTAATTACTGAAATGATAAATTTAATCGATAAGGGAAAAATTCGCCAATATCTGGAATTTTTTAATGAAAATATTCATAACGTCCCTATTGATGCCATTTTGAATAAATATAGAGAGTATAAAGATGCAATGGGGTCGGAACTTGACCATAAAATTACTTTAAATGTGATTATTGGTGATTGTTTAAGTGAAATTCAAACAAAAAGTTTTAACGCTACTATTACGAGTTTAATCGAATTCATTATGGAAAAGAAATCCCTAAAGCCCGAAAAAAAATTAGAAGTAAAAAAAAAGATTGAATCATTGTATGGAAAAAGCGATCCTAATATTGGAATGATTTATAGCTTAAGTTTTATGGAATTCATAAGTAAAAAGATTCATGATAAATATATCAAAGAAAAATGTGAAAAATTATTAAAAAAATATTCTAAGCAAGTTCTAAAGGCAATAGAAAAAATTAAGTTTTTAGATTAATATTTATCAACCAATTTTAATGACTAAACTAATATTTAAGCAAAAAAAAATATTAAAAAAAAAGAGAAAAGAGAAGCCGGCTTTTTTCTCTTTAAACCCCGTGATAAATACGTTTCTCATTAATATTTTACTTAAAATCCACCTGCTTGTGTGGCCATTACTGTGATCACATCTTTTTTTGGATGGATTCCTATCTTTGCAAACTTTAATTGATCAGGCAATACTTTACCTTTAAAAATGAATTGTATTGCGAGGATTGGATTTAATTTATATTCACGTTGTACAGTTTTTTTGATCTCTGCGATTGAATTATTAGGATCAAGCTCAATAAGTTTAATTGCTTGATCTGGAGGGACTCCGGTCAGTCTAAATCTATATTGGGTAATTTTTTATCACACACTTTTTATTATTTATTCAATTAAATTGGTTAGATATAAATTATCAAGATGCAATATTAAGGATTTTTGTTCAACATCCCGAACTTTAGTTTAAATATTGAGTAATTCTCTCTTTTTCAACTCTAAACAATTTTTTGAAGTTTTTTTAGAATCGAAATGGCTCTGGAGGGGGACCTGGTCTATCAGGTGGGCCTGGAGGGTGAATTGGTCCGGGTTTAGGTAATGGTGGAGAAGGAAACCTCCCTATTTTGTGTTCTAAACCTAAAATTCGTTGTTCTATTTTATCCAACCTTTCTTCAATAACCCTTAACCTCTTTAATATGTTGGGGTCTTCTATTGTCATTTTATCACAATAAATTTATTGATTTTTTAATAATTTCCCAATTTCTAACATTGATTTCCTAATTTTTATAATTTTACTTATAGCTAGAACGTAAATATACTAAATTTATATATATTTGTTTTTCTGTCTTATTTTAGTCTAAGTCCAGAAAAAAAGTATAATCTTATATATTATTGAATATATAATAGAATTATGGAATCGTGGAATATATCCAAAAAATTAAAGACTGAATTATTAAAAAAATCTAGTAATATTGAAGATAATAGTAGGAGAATATTATTTATTCTTAGAAATTTAGGACCTCAAAGATTTACTAATATAGTTAAATATTCAAATTTAAGCAGATCTACTGTTTCTAAATACCTTAATCTTCATAGAAGAAACAAAAATATAGAACAAAGATTAGTAACTGATAAAGTAACAAATAAACAGTATAGAAGTTATGTTATTACAGATAAAGGAATTGAAAAACTTGGAGAAGCTCCTTTAAAACTTAAAGACGAAATATTTTTTGTTAATGAATTAAAAGAAAATGTTAGGAAACTTGAAGATCTAATAGATTTTTATAAGGAAATAAATGTTGAAGACAAATTTATAATTCATATTGTAAGGATTATCTCCAAAATAGGAGATAATTTTTTTGAATTACACCAAGATCGAGATCTTTATTTATCTCTCTTTTACATATTTTATAACTCTATTCTTGGTCAGGGTGCCTTTGCAAAAATTTACTGGCACTTTGATAAATCTAGTTCACAAAAGTTTGAAGGCTATAAATTAAACTTAGATCAATATTGTGAAGTTTATAATGTTTCAAGAGAAGCAATTAACTATTTAGCAAGGTCTAAATTGATAAAAAGTGATTATGGTTTTTATTTAATTAAACGTGAAATGAATGATTTCTTTTTCCATGAAGAAGATTTAATAGGGACTACAACTCTTAGGCTCATTAAAGATAAGTTAATTGACGAAATTATTAATCTTCAAGAAGGCATTTATGATATGATATATGATCTTGACATTATGGCGGAAGATATTGTTAATCAACTAAAGGAAATGGGTTTAATATGGGATGCTATTCAAGAACATTTTCAATTATTAGTATTAAATTTAATAATTAAGAATACCATAGAGATGGGATTTTTAGATATAGAACGAGAAAAATTAATTGAAGGAGTAGCGCAATCTAAAAAATTACTGCAATCAGAAGAAGGAAGACTGATACAAACAACGATTTTAGAAAGTTCTAACGTTAATTTGAATTATAATATGCTTACATTAGTCCATATTGAGAATAGAATTTAATATTATTTTCAAAAATTTTAAAACCATAGGGGTTCCTATATTGAAAAGCAAATTTTTCTTCAAACTTGGTAATATAATCCAGATCAATTTGATACATGTTCAAATATCAAGTACTTATATTCTTAGCTATTTTATTAACTGTTTCTTATAATTCACTTAGATCACAAATTCATAATAAAGAATTTGAGATCAATAAATATCTTAAATTAAAGCTTGAGAGCGGCAGAACAAATATTTACGTGAAGGGACATATATTTCAACAATGTATGTACTTATTGCTCAATATTCCCGTTGATCGAATAGAAGAATATGATGAAATTGAATCTATTGATGAGGCTGCGGAATCATTAGATAGATCAATGGAAGGAGATCATCATAGGCCATTTAGAAGGATATCTCCTGAAGAGGAATTTCAAGGTCATTGTTCTAATATTCAAGCATGGGCAGAAAATGGTTATGATACAAGAATTTTGCATCGAAATCTTGCTTTTCCATTATTAAAGAGACTAAGTGAAGTTGGTGATCCTATAGCTAGAAAAGTATTTTCCGAGGAAATAGCTATTAGACTTGCCAGTAAGCATCCAACTGTTACTCAATATTTAACTCAAAATGGTTATTTAAAATATTTAAGTCCAGATGAGTTTGAGAGTATTCTCGATGATATAAATCCAAATGTTTTAAATGGACTAATTAACGAACTAAAGCGGTTATTTCAACAAAATCACCAAAGAAATATAATGATTCCAATTAATTACATAGTGAATCAACTAATTGGGAATTTTGGAATTGAACATATTTCTTTACTCACTTCTAAAATCCTAAAAAATATTCCAAGTAATTTTAGAGAAGTTTTCGTTAAAAATGTCTACTACATTTTAAGATCAAGAAATAATTTTCCATTGATTAAATATCTTAATAAACACTTTAAATATTTTGATGACTTTAAGTTTGACTATAATTTTATAAAATATGAGGACAAAATTGTAGGTATCTTTAGAAATAATGAGATATATTTAAATAACCAAAATATTCGAAAAATATCCGGATTAGATGTGATAAACGGAGAATTCGAAGATGTAAAAGAATTAGATTTAAGCAATAATCAAATAACTACTCTAGAAGGAATTGAGTTATTTCCAAATATTCGCATACTAAAACTCAATAATAATAAACTAATTGAAATTGAAGGAGATGAGAATCTCAAAAATTTAGAAATGCTATACTTGAGAAATAATCAAATAAAAGAAATTATAAATCTTGAGAAGTTTAGTAATCTAAATCTCATTGATTTATCTGACAATCCAACGATAATAAAAATTCCTGAAGTTCTAAATAAATTAGGAAATTTGAAGACTGTTAGATTATGGAACTGTAATATTAAGAATTTTTCTAAGTCTACAGAGAAATTCTTTTGGATGAACCAAAACTATAGATATTTCACAGGTTATAATGAAAATGATAAAAGATTTTATGAAAGTAGATACAGAAGAGTAGCCTCATCTGATAATAAACTATATAAACATTTTGTAGAGTGGATACTAAAAATACAAAATCTAATGGATCAATATAAATTTTCTTATCAAGATATCAATCAATTTAATGAAGAAACCTCAAAAAATGCAATATGGTCGGGAAGAGTCACCAATGATTTTAAAAAATGGTTAGACGACAAAAAGTACCAAAAGAAAATTACGTTTTTTTTCTAAAAAAGTAATATTATAAGTGCTTATTGACATTCTTGTCAATATACAATGTATATTAAATCATTAAACTTTTTAAAAATATTGTTTTTACTTATATAATGACAGAAGTTGATAATTATGAAATTGTAAGACAAAAACTGCAAATTGGAAGAATATTTGCTCCTAAGCATAAAAAAATATATAAATTGATGAAGATCTTCTGGAATGAAGATGAAATTAAAATTCTTACACATTTTAAGAAAATTGGTGGAAAAGTCACATTAAAAGAATTGGAAGAGAAAACTGGTATTCCAGAACAAGAAATAGAAAAAATCCTAGAAAGATCAGTGACAAATGGAACTATATTTAAGTCTAATTCTGATTATAGATTACTCCCTCTTTTACCCGGTGTATTTGAATTATATTTCATCAAACGCAAAGATACCGAAGAAAATCAAAAAAAAGCCGCAGAAATATATCGGTTTATTTTTAAAAATCGAGCACCAGATTTAGAGGATCCTAAGAGTATACGAAAAGGTTTCCGTCCTTTGCTTCCATATGACTCTGAGGAAAAACTAATAAAAGTCGATGAGTCTTTTGAGGTTGAGAATCAAGTTCTTCCATTTGAGGTTGTTAAAGATATGATTGATAAAAATGACACTTTTGGGGTAATACCTTGTCAATGTCGGTTGATTGGTGAATATACTGGCGAACCTTGTAAAGTCGCCCCTGCTGAAATGGGATGTTTTGTTGTTGGGGATTCAGCAAAACGGTGGATCTCTGAAGGTGCGGCAAGAAGCCTAACTAGAGAAGAAGCGATTGAGTTTATTAGAGAAACCGAGAAAAGAGGACTTATCCATAATGCAGTCTCGGATACTAGTAAAAGTACAGCACGGTTTATTTGTAATTGTTGTAGTTGTCATTGTGGAGTGCTTCATCCAGCAAAATTATATGGCTATAGGGGAGTTGTTGAAACTAATTTTGTTCCTGAATTTGATATGGATCTTTGCACTAAATGTGAAACATGTATGAATAAATGTCAAAGTAATGCAATATATCATCTCTGGCCCAGTAAATCGGATTCATCAGACGAGGCAATGAAAGTTAGAGAAGAATTATGCGTGGGATGTGGAGTTTGTGCTGCGAATTGTCCTAATAATGCAATTAAATTGGTTAAAGTAAAAAATGAACATCCTACTAGATTACCATTAAGTTTCTTATTTTGAATTAAAATAAACAGAATAACTAGCTTGTTTTTTTTTTTTTAATTTATCAAATAAGTTGAAATTAAGAATAATTTAACATTTTATTAATTGGAATTAAGGCTTTTTTTGCTATATCAGAAGGAACCTTGACCTCAAAAGCTTGGTCATCAAGGTTCTTGAGGATATATTCAATAAGCTCGAGATTATGCTTTTTCATATTATAACAAATCAACTTGTCTTTAACTGAGTAAAAATTCTTGTTTTGAAAATCTTGAGTTAAGCGTACTCTGAAACCTTCCTCAGTGCCAATAAGAAACTTGTTTTCATCATTAGAACTATTTTTTACCCTATTATACATTTGTGCAGTTGACCCTACAAAATCTGCTAATTCTCTCACAGCTCTAATACATTCTGGATGAACAAGTAATTTTGTATGAGAGTATTTTTTTTTTGCTATTTCTATATCTTCTGGTCTAATTTGTGAGTGCACATAACAATGACCTTCTTCGGGCATTTTTATACATTTTATCCCAGATTTTTGTTCTGTATAGTCAGCTAAATTTGCATCGGGACCGAATAAAACTGAGGAAACATTAAATTCTTGACTAATTTTTTCGACAATCATAATTGAATTTGATGAAGTGCAACAAATATCAGATTCAGCTTTTACAGCTGCTGTTGAATTAACATATACAACAACAGGTAGATCTGGATATTTATTTCTAAATTCCCTAACCATTTCAGGTGTGAGATAAGCCGCCATAGGACAGCAAGATTCATAATTAGGGATTAAGATATGTTTATCTTGATTTACAATCGATGCAGTTTCAGCCATAAAATCAACCCCTGCGAATACTATATAATTATTTGCCTTCTTTTTTGCTGTACGAGATAAACCAAGTGAATCTCCTACATAATCCGCGATTTCTTGAATTTCTATTGGTTGATAATAATGAGCTAGAATCGTTACATCATTTTCTTTCTTTAAGCCCAAAATATCTTCTTGTAATTGTATTGTATTCATATTAATAGTCAAAAAAATAATTACATGTAATATGAATAAAAGTTCAAATTAAAATAAGTTATTTTGTAATAAAAAAAAAAATAGAAAAAAAAAATTAATAAAGTTATATATTAAAGATTTCTCTAAATTTGTTCTGATCAACAATATTTGCCGCTAAGATATTAGCCATGGCGCTAATACCTGCTTGATGTCCTTGTTTGTTAAAACCAGCACAGAAATCACCACAGACATAAACATTTTTAAATTTATGGATAACCATAAGCTCAAATGTTAAAAGAAAAACTTTTACATTGGTAATTACTCCAAAAACTCCAATTTTCACTTCTTTATGGGAACTCCCTGCATTTTTAATAACGGTCTCCAGTACATGTTCGAGATCTGTCTCATCGAAGGAACTAAGACTGTTTGAATTTAATATAACGTTAAATTCATGATGTTTTTGTATTAATTCATCCAAGGGGGATATAAATTTCGCTCCATAAGTACCTTTAATACAATGAGGTCCAAAAAGATCCATTTCACCCTTTTGTGATTCATCTGTTTGGTCATGCCAATCCCTTAGATGTATGCATTGATATTCAACTCCGCTCATCTCATTTAAATTGGATTCAGATGCTTTTATCATTAAATCTCGTATAAATTGGGTTAGTTTATCTCCTTCCCATACTCTTCTAATCTCATCATAATCAACATGAACTCTATGCCTATAATGCTCTAGGATATGATGATAAGATAAAGCTCCTCCAATCAATTCACTACTGGCATTATTCTTCAACCATGATATAAATTGATCGATATTTGCATCACTTACATTCCTATTCTGATTTAAAAAATACTCCATCCATCTATTTGATACTTGATCATACCCTAATTTTAGCGTATCTTCTGATGTGGGGTGTATATTTAACGGTTCAATAAAGTCATTCTGAACCGAACAAGTTATGATAATATTTAATTTTTTATTTTCCAAATTTTCTTCTCCTCCTTTTTCTCATTTTGTCATCTAATTCTTCTATATCAATCTCTCTTTTTTTTCCTCTACGAGATTGCACCATTATCATTATGAGAATAATTACAATCAAAATAATTGATGCAACATTCACGATTGATGAAATCATTTCAAGCATACTAGCATCAAGTTTCATAGATTCTAATCCAGTATAAATGATACCCCAAAAACTCAAAATAAATTCTATAATAATTATTTTAGTAAAGTATTCATCAATCATTTTACCTAGTTTTGATTTCAAACCTTTTCCTATTTGTATTTTTGTTTTTGGAGTTAATGGATAAATAAAATTCTTTCTAAATGCTTCAAAGATTTTAGAATCTTCTTCATCACTTGTTGTTGATTCTGAGGGTTCTAAAGTCTCGGTATATTCTACTGTTATTTTCCTTATAAAAATATTAGCAAAATTCTCAACGCAATAACCTTCATCAATCTGAAAAGTACAATCGGCATAATAAATATACTCTGGCTCATTCATCTTTTTAAATTTCTTCAAAGAATATGTAGGATTTGTCAAAATTTGTAGGAAATTTTTTGAATAAGTGAAATCAGAAAAAACTAAAGTATCTTTATCTCCACGATCATCTTCGATATCTATGGAAATATTGTTTATTAAAGGAATAAAACTGGTTTGAACATTATTTAATACCATTAAAAACCGTATTTGTGTCTGAGAACGATCATCCAAAATGATGTAAGGTATTTCTCCAGTTTTTGCTGTGATTTCAACAAAATTGGAACCCTCAATCCTTTCATCCATCTCTGAGGTTGTAATATATAACTTAAAACCCCAAGGGATGTCTGGTAGTTTAAATATAGAATTTTTTATACTGTGCCAATATGGATCATAATTTTGTTTTGTTCCTAACATATATTCCTTTTGGAATTTTAATTTTGGTTCATATTTCATAAATAAAGGTATAAAGAGAGTACCAAGTTCACGCATATTATAATAGTCTATTTTTTGTTCAGTTTTCCCCTCTAACTCAATTTTTCGATTTCTGATTAGGCGTTTTTTTAAGATATTATATAAATTCTTGAGGGATTCTTCATTTTCTGGACTAGATTTAGAAATCTGCTTTAAATTGTTTCCATAAATCTTTCGATATAACTCAGGATCTCTTAGTTTAATAAATTTTAATTGTTGAATAAAATGCCATACGCTACCAAAATTACGCAGAATAATAATTTTATTATACTTCGAGATAATGATATAACGATTATCAGGTGTTATTTTGATATTCCTTACAAAATCTAATCCCTTTACTTTAACAACTTGACTAAAAACACTTTTGTTTTTTTCATATTCTTCAAAGTAATGATGCATATCGATACTTCTTATCCAATTAAAATTGGCTAAATCCCAAATTCTAATGGTATTATCTTTAGAAGCAGAAATTAAATAATTATTATCAGTCTGAACATCAATTGATAAAACAGACTCAGTATGTCCAAGAAGATCTATCTTTTTATGATATTTATTAGTATAATCTTGTTGCCAGATAGTTATTTTTGTGTCATTAGATGATGATGCAATCATTTTACCATTATTGATGATACTTATATCTGTTACCGCACCATCATGCTCACCAATCAATATTGACTCTTTATTTACTCCTATATTCCATAGGTTCACTTTTCCATCTTTAGAACCGGTAACTAATATATTATCTTTCGAATCTCTTTTAATCATTAATTTTGTTATCCAAACATCATTTATGCCAATTACCTTAATGTCATCTATTTTTGAAATAATTCCAGAGCTTTCAAGAGAGATATCGACTTTATTAAGTGTATTATCATTAGTTTTTTCTTTCCATATTGTTGTATGAATATTATTTAATGCAAAATAGATATGAAGTAGATTTTCTTGATTTTTTTCTTTTTGAATCTTAATATCAAATATTGCTTTTGGATATTTTTCATTATCTCCATTACCTCCAGATAGGATTACGGTTTTATAATTCTTAAAATCCCATTTTCTTGAATCTTGAGCAAGTCTAAAACACCAAATATAAATATCTCCAATAATACTTCCAGAGCATATTACCCACCATTTAGTACCTCCTATTTCAACAACCGTTGAATCAGTGCATAAAAGCCAATTTGTAATTTTAGTGTATTTATTCACTTTTTTCTCTGCTTGGAGTGTAATTTCAGGTGTAGTATCTCCCTCTAAAAGGCGATCAAGGTTCCATACAACTAAATAAGGATTTTCATTTTCTTCATATTCAGAGCAGGAGATTAAGAATTTTCCATCAGGACTAATTTCAATATCTCTTACTTCAAGTTTATGATATGATAATACAGTTTCAATTACCTTTTTTGAAATTTTAGCTTCAGTAGAAGTTCGCTCATCAATTGCTTTCTTAGAATTCTCACTTTCAACAGATGGTTTTTCCATCTTAATCACTTTTAATAAGATATATTTTGAATTAATTTCATTAGATTTGTTATTATATGAATGCAAACATATAAAAATTCTTAAGCTTCATTTATAATACTTATTGAAAAATAAAAACAAAGTTCCAAAAATCAAATCTATTAGGTGATAGTTATAGAAGAATTAAAAGAATATAATGGGGTATCCTTAATATCTCCAGAAGTTGAATTTCTCGAGCAGATAGAAAAACTTATAGGTGAAGCAATTCCATGTCGTGAAGATAGAGATGAAACCAGAAGAAAATCTGCCGAAGTTTATCAATCACCTCAACCTCAAACGACTCAGATGGATGCACAGACAATTCTAAATTCCCAGGCTCAAGCTCTTAAATCTCAAGTAGCTGAACAAGAAAGATTGGCACAATTGTCATTAGAAGAATTAGAAAAAACCTATGAAAGTCAATATCTGGCTCAAATAAATCCAGTACTGCAATCAAATATTAAAGCACAGCTTAATTCTCTAATTCCAATGTTGGGAGAAAATCATCCTTCTATCCAACAAATGAAATCTATGTTAGAAATGGATGAAGCTAAGGCAAAACAAAAAGCAAAAGCAATGGCTAAGTTTATGCAAGAAAATTTCAAACTTCAATCTATAAATAAGGAAGCTATCAATAGAATAAATGAAATTATATATTCTCAAATATCACTTGAAGATTTAGAAAAAGAAAGTATCAAATATTATAATTCAATGATTACACCTGAATACCAAGCTCAATTAAAAGCCACTATAAATGTTGGAATACAAGAATTAGGTGCAAATGATCCTACTTTTGCGGGATTAACCCCATTATTAGGAATGAGTGAAGAAATGGCAATTCAATCGGCTAAACAATATGCAAAATCTATATATCAAAATATACAAAACATGCTTGCGCAATATGGTCTACAAGCTCAGACACCCCAACCAAATATTGAAGATATTAATAAACAATATGGGAAAGAAGTGTCTGAACGCCCAGTAAAAGTAGACCATTTCGGTTTCGTGTGTGATAATAGACGCATAATTGGTCTAAATTTAGTAATGAAAGAATTGGATATTTTACCTGATACAATTGGGAATTTATCAGAATTACGAGTCTTAACACTTAAGTGGAATAAAATCGATGCTTTACCTGAAAATTTTGGGAATCTGATAGAATTAGAAGAATTGGATTTAGAGGGTTCTTGGTCCACAAATGATGATAAAGCAATATACAATGGAATTTTGGAACTTCCTGATTCGTTTTGCAATTTGAAAAACCTAAAAATCCTTAATATTAAGGAAAATGGATTGAGATCATTGCCGAATAACATTGGACAATTGAAATCTCTTCAAAAACTTTTCATAGATACAAATCGAATACCCGAAATTCCAGAATCTATAGGAGAATTAACTGATTTGAATTTTTTGAGCCTGAGATCGAATAGAATCTCAAATGTTCCTCCTTCCCTTTGTCGATTAGAAAAAGTATTTCAATTAGATCTTTCTTACAATCTTATTGAAAAAATTCCAGATTGCATTAACCAGCTTAAATCAGTAAATATGCTTTATATAGGAGATAATAAAATAACAGAAATCCCCCTTTCAATAGCAAATTTGGGATCATTAGAACGATTATATCTAGGTGGAAACCAGCTGACAGAAATACCAGAAGTAATTACGAAACTTCCATTAACAGTTCTAAATATATCTAATAATCAACTTAAAAATCTTCCCTATTTTATATATACAATGGAATCTCTGAAGGAGTTAGACGTAAAAGAAAATCAATTTTCAGAGGAAGAACAAGAAATTGCTCAAAGAGATACCAGCGCAATTTTAGAATATTGTCGTCAACGTGCAAGTATTGCAATTATGCTAATTTATACAGAAATGGATGCGGAAGCTCATCGTATATCAGACTTGGCAATGTTTCTGGAAGAAAAAAGCGAAATATTTGCTATTCTTCCTCCTATAGAGGCTAACCTTAATGCTACAGACTTAGTTTTATTTCTTGCTACTACTGGGTCTATTAATTCTCCAGATATGGTTCAAATTTTAAGAAAAGCTAAAAGTCAAGGTATTGAAGTAGTCCCTTTAAAAGGTTTAGATGTTGGTTGGGGCGATCTAGCAATCATAGATCTCAGTCGTGAGTTGGGTCATGAATTTACTCCAGAGGATTTTACTGGTTTTTGTGAAAATGTCTATAGCTATGTTCAACAATTAAAACGTTCTCATAATATCTTTAAAGATAAATCTGTAATCTTAAAAAAAGAAGAAGCTGTGGAGGTTAGTGATCCTACAGGTTTTGGCACTTTTAAAGCTGAACTTTATCGTATCATCCATCTTTCTGAAATGAAAGAATTTTTTGAAAAGAACAAGCCATCATTAACGGGAATATGCAATAGCTTACAATCAGCAAAAATTGGTGGAGAAGGATTGTTTCTTACTCAACTTTCAGGTTTATTCATGGGATTTATGCAACAAAAGAAGGCTATGGCACAATTTTATGGAGGTGAGCAACAGTGAGTGATCAATACATGGACTATACACTTCCCATAGAAGAGATAGAAGTTCTTCAGGATTTAGAACAAAAAATGGGATCAGATTGGAGTTCTAATAATTTTAGGGTTGAAGATAGCCATATTACTCGTATTGAAGTTACTCGAGGAACTCTTACTAGTTTACCTAACAACATTGGGAATTGCAAAAGACTTCATTCATTACTTTTTTATGGTAATAAAATTGAAACTATCCCAGATTCTATTGGTGAATTAATGAGTTTAGAATGGCTTGCTGCCCAACAAAATAACCTTTATAAGCTTCCATCTAGCTTAGCTAACTGTAGTTCTCTTAAACAACTCGATTTGGGAGTAAATGAATTGAAAGAATTACCTAGGTGGATTTCAAATTTAAAAAATCTTGAAAAATTGGATCTTCGTACTAATAAAATAAGGGAGATCCCTGTGGAAATCGAAGCTTGTACTGCTTTAACTGAGCTTGATTTAAGTGATAATAGACTTACCCATGTTCCAGAAAGTATTTATAATCTAATTGCCCTTAAAAAATTATCACTTAGACATAATAATATCAAGGATTTACCCTCTGCTATAGGAAAACTTAAATCGCTTATTTCTCTTGATTTAGGAGTAACTCGAATCTCTCAATTACCCGACTCTATAGGTGAACTTACTTCTCTTGAGAGTTTGGAGATTAGTTCAATGGAACTGCGAATTCTACCCGACTCCATTGGCAAATTATCAAATCTACAAACCCTTCTTGTAAAAGATAATAACCTTGAAGCCTTACCTGAAAGCATTGGTGATTTGGTATCATTGAAGATCTTTCGTTTTGAGAATAATCAAGTTAAACGGATTCCAGAATCAATAGGTAAATTAAGAAATTTGAATGCTATAAATTTGGGAAATAATCAATTAGAAGCCCTTCCTGAATCAATAGGAAATTTGGATAAAGTCTTTGGATTAGATCTAAGCGGTAATGATATATCAAGTTTACCCAATTCATTTGCTCTCATGAAAGGATTAGAGCGTCTTAATATTCAAGATTGTAAGATTAGTAATTTACCAGCAAACTTTGGTGAACTTGAAAAATTATCTTATCTTGATATTAGAAATACTCCCATAAGTGTGCTTCCTGAATCAATTGGCTCATTAAAGGAGTTATGGTATCTTGTAGTATCAAATGGAAAGTTAAAAAAATTACCTAAAACTATTGGAAAGTTAGAGAAATTAAAAGAACTAAATTTAGAAGGAAATGAAATTGAGAGATTGCCTATTGAGATAGGAGATTTAAAAAGTCTTGAAAAATTGACACTAAATAAAAACCAATTAACCAATTTACCGTCTGAAATATGTAATTTATCATCATTAACAATTTTAAATATTAACGACAATCTATTAGTATCATTACCTGATTGTTTTGATAGAATGACCTCCCTCAGTGGATTATTTGCCAACAGGAATAATTTAACCTCTATCCCATCCTCAATAGGACGATGTGAAAATCTAACAAGTATCAGTTTTGATAAAAATCAAATAGAAAGCTTACCAGAGAGTATTGGTAGTTCAAATATTCGCATTATCTCTTTGAAGAGTAATAAATTTAAAGCATTACCATATATTATATGGCCACTCGAAACATTAGAGAAGTTAGATATTGAAGATAACCCATTATCAGAAGAAGAAAAACAAATAATCAAACGGGATATGGATACATTACGAGATTATCTCAAACAAAGAGCATGTATGGCAATTTTTATATCACATGCAGTTGTTGACTATGAACCTTATAAATTAGCAGCATTAGGCGAATATTTAGAATCTAAACCCGAAGTATATGATGTACTTCTCTGTGAACAAGATTTATCGGGAAATATAGATGAATTTATGGATCAGAATGTCCCTATTAGTGATGTTGTATTTTTCTTAGGTACTAATAAGGCGGTATTCAATTCAATAGATTGTGCTCATGAGTTAGAACTTTCTAGAAAATATAATGTTCCCGTGTTACCCATGAAAGGAACAGATGTTTCATGGCAAGATATAGCTACAATAGATCTCTCACAACCTCCTAGTATTGAATATAATCCACAGGATTTTGAAAAAGTGTGTGAGCAGATTTATGAATATGTTAAGCAATTCTACGCACAGCAACGGATATTTAAGATCAAAAAAGCGGAGGAGAAAGAAAGTCCTATTGCTGTTCCAACAGAAATAGATTGGGACACATTTATGAACATGCTAGAAGAAATCGTAGATTCTGATCGAATAAGGATATTTCATTCAAGTAAAAAGAAAGAAATTGCAAGTCTTATAACCCAATTAAAAAGTGGCGCCTTAGATGATGCAAATTTTATGATGCAAATATCCCAGCTATATGCTCAATGGTTAATGATGCAAAATTTTTAATTGATTTTTTTTGACTTTTTCTTCTTTAGGATATTAAAATAAATATTATCAAAAATTATTGATTATGTTACTTTTCATTCAGTTTTAAAGGTCTGCGAAATATTCTAATTAGATAAAAAGATTGGAGATTAATATGGTAAATTTTTATGGTGTTGAATTAAAGACTGAAAAAAATATTGTTCTAAATAAATATGATGCACTTTTAGTTATTGATATGCAGAATGATTTTCTCCCTGGGGGATCTATGCCCGTAGAAGGAGGTGATTCAATAATAAAGGATATTAATGATGTAATTGAAATATTCGTTGATGGTATTGTAGTACACTCTCAAGATTGGCATCCTCCAAATCATCTGTCCTTTGCAAGTAATCATCCGAATAAAAATCCAGGAGATGAATTCAATTCTAAAGATGGGGCAATAGGACCAATTTTATGGCCTGATCATTGCGTTGAGAATACATACGGTGCACGGTTTCATAAAAAAGTTAATACAAAAATGATTAATAAAATAATCCAAAAAGGCATGAATCCAGAAATAGATAGTTATTCCGCTTTTCTTGAAAATGATAAAAAAACTGAAACGGGTCTAAGGGAATATCTTAATTCCTTTAACATAAAGAGAATTTTCATATGTGGTTTGGCATTAGATTATTGTTGTTATAATACTGCTATGGATGGTGTAAACTTTAATTTTGAAACTTTCTTTATGATAGATCTAACTAAAGGTATTGATGAACCGCCTGGAAATATAACAAATTCATTGAAAAAAATGAGTACAAACGGAATAAAGTTTGCAACAAAAAATAGTCTTAAAATCTGGTAATTCCCAATATTTCTTTTTTTAATTTATCAACATAACTTTATTATTTCTAGCTTTATTTTGCAACCTTAAAAATTATCAATAAAGGTGAAGATTATACCTATAATAATACCAAGTCCTAAAACAGGGAAAAAACCAATAATTCATGAGTCTGCCTATATTGCTCCTACCTCAGTAATTATAGGAGATGTTACAATAGGGGAACATTCAAATATATGGTTTGGAGCAGTTCTACGAGGTGATTGGGGGCAAATTAAGATTGGTAAAAATACAAGTATCCAAGAAAATGTTACAATTCATATTGAAATGGGAACATATGTTACTATTGGCTCAAATTGCGTAATTGGACACCATGCAATGATTCATGGACCAACAGAAATAATGGATGGATGTTTAGTTGGAATTGGGAGTAATGTACTCCATAATACTAAAATGAATGAAGGATCAATGATCGCTTCTGGGGCTGTAATTACTAATAAAGAAGTTCCCCCCAGACAATTATGGGCGGGAGTTCCAGCGAAGTTCCTGAAAGATTTTCCAGAAAATGAAGAATTTATTGCGCAAAAAACGGCTAATGATTACATCATCAACGGACAAGCTTATAGGGAATTTTTTAGAAAGAATCCAGAGTTCGCTAAATTTTAATTTTTTTTTTAGTTTTATCATAAAATTATAGTGAACATATGCAATCCTCATTCTTTACAATATCAATAATATTAAACCTTAAATCTATTAGGTTAACCATAAGAAGTTTATTTTCCAAATTAGGAAGTCCTAATGTTGTTTTTATTACTTCTAAGGCTTCTAATGTTCCTAAGATTCCAGGTGTTACCCCAATCACTGGTAAGGGCCCTATATTGGGAGGTGTTTCCATAGATGAAAAAACACATTGATAACAAGCAGAAACTTTTGGATTAATAGTTATGATTTGACCATAAAAATCTTTTATTCCCGCAATTACACATTTTATGTTATTCTCCACAGCAATTTTATTAACTAAAAATTTAGTTTTAAAATTATCACTGCAATCCACAATAAAATCATATTTTTTTTCCTTTAGGTAATTCTTGATGGAATTATCATCAATGTAATCTTTATAGATGTTAATTATGACTTCAGAATTGAGTTTTGTTAAAACTTCTTTTGCGGATTTGACTTTTTCTATTCCAATTTGAGTTTCATTATAAAGAATTTGTCGTTGCAGATTAGAGATATCTAAAATATCATCATCTATAATAGTAAGTTGATTTATTCCTGCGGCTACAAGGTATAATGCAAATGGACTACCTAAACCTCCACATCCAATTTGAAGGATATTTAACTTAGAAATTTTTTCTTGTCCTTTCTCTCCAATAAAGGGAGATATTATCTGCCTTGAATATCTTTCCTTTTGTTTTTCAGTTAAGATTTATTATCACCTGTTATGATATTTTTTATATTTTTAATACTTTCTTCAATTTCGATAAAAATTAACCCTAAATTTGTATCATTTTCAATTAAGGAAACATTAATCATTTTATCATCTATTCCTACGATTATTAACTTAAAATCCTGATAATCTACTGTCAGATTCTTGATCTGGTTTTGTTCAAAACTTGATGTAACCGTTTCAATCGCTTCAAACATGGTTGCAGCTAGAGCTCCAATTTTTCTCTCATCAATATCTCTTGGTAAATTTGATGAGACTAATAAACCGTTTCGATGTACTATGGCATTACCTATAATTTCATTAAAATTTTTTAATCTCTCTAATTCTTTTGTGAGGTTTTTGATTATTAAGTTATTCAACTAAGTTCAAATTTAGATTATAATTTTCTTATCAATATGATAAAAATACAATTCAATATAAAAAAGTTGAAATTAGAAAATTAAACACTTTTGTTTATTACTTTAGAAGTGATATACTTATCTATAAAAAGATTTCTTTCCATTAAAAGCACGGTATCTATTACGCCAACTTGGTTGTCGTAATTTTGCTGTATGCCCAAAACCACAACTAGCACAAAACTTTTTACGTCGATGATAAGAATGTTTCCCACATCTTCTACAAGTTTTATGAGATGATGCTTTATTTTTTTTTCCCTTACTTGGTGTACCCTTTCCCATTTTTAACTATCTCCTCTTATTTATATATCTTCAAATTCTTCTCGATACATTAGTTTTTCTTCATCATTATGGGCAAATATAAGTTTTTCCCGATCTTGACCTATGAATATTATTGAGGCACCCCGAATCATAACAGTTCCTAAATCCTTACTCCTTTTCCCGCCTCGACCAAAATAAATTTCTTTTGCTTCTTCAACAATTAAATTCATGTAATTATCAAATTTAACTAACTTCCCTGTTAAGTATGTATTCCATATTTTTAATTTGATTCGAACTTTATCTTTTAAAATAGCTTTACTTAAAGTACGAGAAATCGCGGGTTGAGACATTGAAATAAAACATCTTAAAATAATTCTTAATATAAGGATTAAATAGAAGGATTAAATAAATATTTTTTTAAATATTTAAGAATTTAGAAAAATAAGAGTTTTACATAAAAATTTATTTCACGTGGCATATATATGGTAAAAATTGCTTATTTTGACGCTTGCATAGAAACTCCAGAAGAGATTTTGGTTGCTGCAGATATAACTCCTATTAGACTCTTTGGCAATCCAATGATTGGAATTGACGAAGCAAATGAGCATATTCCTCCAAATCATTGTGTTTGGGCAAGAAATATTCTTCAGCAAGCATTAAAAGGACTTAGTCAAGATATTAAAGGTATTATTGCAACCCATGGATGCGATTGTACCAATCGTGAATTTGATATTTGGTTAGAGTCTGTAAATTTGGAATTTTTCTATTTCCTAAACGCTCCTTTAAAGCGAGATAATGCAGCTTTAAAATTTTTTATGGATGATATTAAAGAATTAATCATTCAATTAGAGGATAAATTTAATGTGAATATAACTACCGAAAAAATTAATAGAGCTATAAAAGAAATGAACTATATTAGAGATTTACTAAGAGAAATCTCGAAATATAGAGAAAGAATGATTTTATCAAGTTCAATTTTTCATGATCTTGTTAAAAATGTGCAACAAATGGAAAAGGATAAAGCTAAAGAAATGTTAGAATCAAAACTTAATGAGTTAAAAACAACAAAATCATCTTTAGATAAAAAGATGAAAAAGATTCTATTGACAGGATCAGTAATAGATGATACAGAATTCATTAAATTTCTTGAAAACCTTAAATATCATATAATTATTGATGATCTCTGTATTGGAACAAAATACTTCTGGAATAATGTAGATGAGACAGATGATCCTATTAGAGCACTAGCGAAATATCATTTAAATAAACCAATATATTCAACTAAATTTCCATCTTATGAACGATTCAAAACACTCAAAACCTTAGCTGAACAGTACAATGTTGATGGTATAATAAATATAGCTCAAAAGTTTTGTGAACCCGTTTTATATTCACATCCTTATTTTAGTAAAAAGTTTAGGGAATTAGGAATTCCCTATTTATTCGTTGAGATGGAATATAATCGTGAATCTTATAGACAATTAACAACCAGGTTTGAAGCATTCGCAGAAATGATTTAAAGGAGGAAAAGAAAAATGTCAAAAGTTAAAACTGATGGTAAGATGTTGAATGCTACAAATAAATTAAAGAATGAAATGGGGAGACATTATTTAGCTATTGAACAAGCCTATAGAGAGGGTAAACCTACTGCATGGGCTACAGCAGGGACACCTGTGGAATTATTATATGCTATGGACGTACAACCGATGTTACCTGAAAATTCAGCTACTGTTTCAGCTGCTTTGAGTAAATCTCAAAATTTTATCGAATTAGCGGAGGATGAAGGATTCTCTTATGATTTATGTTCATATTTTAAGACGAATGTTGGAGCTGTATTAAGTAATGCAGAGATGAATGTAGGTGGGACTAGAAAACCTACTTTTATGTTATCCAGTGATGTAATTTGTGATACCCATGTTAATTGGTTTCAAGTTCAAGCGGAAAGATTAAATGTTCCTCATTTTACCATTGATGTTCCACACGTTGTGAGTAATACAACCAATCGACAGAGGGATTATTTCAAAAAATATATAGCAGAACAGCTTTGGGAATTGTTAGATTTTATAACTGAATTAACAGGTACGGAATACAACCCAGAAAAAGGATATAAAATTGCACTCAATTCATATGAACTTGGAAAGATATGGCAAGATATTTATGAGTTAAGAAAAAATATCCCTTGTCCTGTTTCTACCAGAGACACGTTTGGAGGTTTATTTCCACTATTCACTATGCCTGGTTTAAAATCTCCGATCAGATTATATAAAAAAATGTATGAAGAAGCGAAAGAACGTGTTGATAATGGAATAGGGGCGCTAAAACAAGAAGATTTTAGATTAGCATTCATGGGAATTCCCTTTTGGTATAATCTTCGTTTTTTTTCAAATTTAGAAAAATGGAATGCTATTATAGTTTTTGAAACCTATGTTTATGCATTTAGTAAATTTGCTAATCCAAATATAACAAAGGAAATAGTGATCAATTATCCTATAGAAACGATGGCTGAATTAGCTTTAAGTTTTTGGTACATTTATGATCTGAAAACAAGATTCGAAAAACTTAAAGAAACAGTGAAGGATTGGAAAATAGATGGCATTATAATGCATGATAACCTTTCATGTCGTCCTAATGCCTGTGGAATGTATGATTTAAAACGAAAATTAATGGAAGAATCCGATATTCCTTCACTTGTTATAACAAGCGATATGAATGATCCACGTAAAATGAATGAGACTCAAGTACTCAATCAAATTGAAAGTTTTATGGAAATTCTCCGAAAAAGAAAAAAAAGATGATTATTCAATTAGCAATTTTTACGTGAGCATTAGGAGTAACTATTAAATAATTTTCACCAAGTCTTCCCATACTCCCCCCATTTTCTCTCAAAAATGATTTTAATTCTTCTATACCTTTTTTAAGTTCTGAAAGATCAACAGTTTCAAGAATTTCCTTCGCATTTATAATCAATATTTTTCTCTTTAATAATTGGTTTTTAATATCTTCTATTTGATTAAGATTAGTAAAATCATATTTTCTTACTATAAAATTTTGAAGTAATGAAGAATATTCTTTAGAAAAACCCATTGTTTCTTGTGGTGTGCCTAAAAGCTCATAATCTTCCTTTTTTCCCCATAGTCTACCCATATATGCTACCACACATTTTTTATAATATTCGTCTAAAGTTCTTCTATCCTGTGTATAATTAATCTCTAAGAAACATAAATAGAAGAAATATTGGGATGTATATCGGGATAATACATAGAACACCTTGCATTTTAGGAAAAGTTTTTATTATTATATTTACCATTTTTTTAAATATGGAATTAGTGAAAAATGATTTCATAGATTTTATAAAAAAAAGGAAAAGTATTAGGAGCTTTATTTATCAAAAAATTGATAAACAAACAATAATTAATATTTTGGAATGTGCTCAATGGGCCCCATCTGGAAATAATAGCCAACCATGGCGAGTTTGTGTGGTAACCCATCCCACTGTTAAAAGAATGCTTTCAGAGCTTTCTAAATATGGTGGTATTATTGAAGAAGCTTATGTTAATTTAGTTATATTTCTGGATCTTGAAAGGGGATATGATAGAGTTAAAGATATACAAGCAATTGGAGCTTTTATGCAAAATATTCTTTTGGGTATATATGCACAGGAAGACTTAGGGGGCGTTTGGATTGGAGAAATTTTAAATCAGAAAGAAGAAGTTAATGAGATATTTAAATTTCCTACAGATAAGTTTGAATTGATGGGACTTATTGTTTTTGGACACATCGATGAAGCAAGAGAAAAAGCACACGCAAAAGAAAGGAATAGACGTCCTTTAGATGATTTTATTGATTGGTATTAATTGTACATTTAAACGATAATTTTATTTCTCCTTCCTTGTTACTTTAATATCTATAGTTTCGCTAAGATAAGGATTTAGAAGCTTAATTCCTATTATAAAGAAAAGTATTAAAGACCATTCAACTATAATTGATATTATAAAAGGCGCTTGAGGACTGATTGATTCCCACATAATTCCACCTATCAATGGGCCTATAATCATTCCGAGTGATTCAAAAAGGGTAATAAAGCCAAAAATCTTTCCACGATGTTTAATAGAGACCCGACTTAAAAAATTCACAAAAACGAAACTAACAGTTAGCATTATTGTATTATCAATGATAAGTAAAATAGCAAAAATCCATAAATTTCCAGAATTTATAATTAACCATGTTACTACACCTCCTAAGAAACTTGCTATCGCAATAGTCAGAAAAGTATTCAATTTATCTGCTAATGTTCCCAATTTGGGAGCAAGTAAAGCACCGAGTAATGATGTTGGCAAGTAGAACCATGCCACTAATTCTGCATTTCTATTAATATTTTCAAGTACATAAGTCTGAATATATGGACGGTATAATCCAGAATTAATTGAGGATAAAAGAAATCCCGTGAATAATAAAAAAATTCCTAAAAAGTATAATAAATTTATTGGTTTTTTTGAAGATTTCTTAATGTTTTCTAATACAGGTTTAATTGTTCCATTAATTTCTTCCTGTGGATATTCAAATTTTTGATTTTCATCTACTTTTCTTGAAAATTGAATACCCGCATAAATATTAGAGAATCCAAATAAAGGAATCGCTCCATAAATTAAAAAAGTATTATTTGGAGCTAAATAATTTGATAAGCTAAAAACTGAAAATCCAATTATTGTTCCAAGTAACATACCAATACCTAAAAAAAATCTCCTCTTTCCAAAAGCAGAAGATCGATGATATTTCGAAGATTTTTCTGAGATTATAGCATCTAACGGAGGCCAGAAAATATAGGCTCCGAAACCTAAAAGAAACGCACTTATATACATACCTATTAGAGACTGTAAAATTATAGATATATATAATACAAAATATGAAAAACCTCTTCCAAATGAACCAATCATAACTAAAATTCGCTTAGAAAAGCGATCTGTCAAATATCCAATGAAACTTGAACTAATTAATCCTCCAAATGTAATAGCCGAAAAGAATAGTCCTACATTATAAGCAGGATATCCTAAAACTAAATAAATATAATAATTCATTATAAACTCTATGAAAAAGAAACCAAGAGAATTCCATAAAACAATAAATATTACTGAGTTGAAATCTGAAGTGAATTTGTGATGATCTGGAACTATTAACTTTTTTCTTTTTTTCAAAATTAAACTCATAATATTAATAAGATAAATAGTCAATAGCAAAAAAAGCTTGTTAATAATCTGATCTTGTGATAAATTTATCTAATGCTATTTTTATTATATACTTCCTATTTTCTTCACTTCAAATGTTGGAAAAGCGTCCCACATATTCATTTACATATATTCTAACAATTATTTAGAAAATATCATAATAATAGGATAATCTTATAATTAATAAAATAGTCTTTGTGTCATAACCAAAAGTGGATTATTGGTGAAAAAGTTTCTCCCAACCAATAGAAAAATCTTATCCAATAAATATAAGTAAATCCTAAATATAAAAACGCATAAAGTATGGCAAAAATAAATCCGAAGATAACATCAATCGGGAAATGGACACCGAGTATTAATCTTGTAATTGCCATTAAAATATCCAATAGGATAAAAATAGATAGAATAACCCAAAAAAATTGAGAAAAATAATATGCAAAAACAAACCCAAAAAATAACAAAAATGTTACATGACCAGAGGGAAATGATTGTTTTTCGGATTCTTTCATTATGTACGGAATTCTGATGAAATCATCATGTTTTTTCACCCCATTTTCTTTAAGCGTAATGAATGGGCGGTTTCTCTTTATTATTTTGTAGCGAATAAGACTATGGATTATAACGCTTTGTTCAAAACCTCCTGTAAAGAATACTAATAAGTAATAATCTTTTGTAATATATCCATAAATAAACCAACTTAACCAAACAATCCCCCAAAAATATAATGAACCGAAAAAACCATACACAATAGCAAATTTTTTAGTTCTCCTACTAAAATCACTTTCATAGACACTTAAAAAAGCTCTTTTATCCCAAGCTTCTAATTTTTCAAGATATTCTGATAAACTTGACATTTTTAAATTGTTAATCTTATTTGAGGCAGGATTTAGATAAAGATCATAATTTGATATTTATAGTTTTTGCTACTCCTAATCTTATTGGAAGATTTTATTATTCATAATCTTATTAGTATTATTTTTAAAGTTAATGCGAATTTGAAAAACAATAAAAAGCAAATGAGTAATAGAAAGATCATTCATAAAATATCATAAGTCAATAAAATGCTGATTTTTTAATTTTAAAGATTTCATAATGTCTTTAGATATTCAACCGCTAGGTAGAATCAACAATACATATATATATGAGTATTTATTTAATAAAAATAAAGTTAATTCATCTTTCTAAAAATTTAATTATTTCAAGGTGATATTAATGATTGAAAATTCTGGGTTTTCTGATGAAAATTTAAGAAAAATTGCCGCACAAAAAGTGAGTTATAGGTTTTCTGTTAAGATGCATGTTATTATTTATATTACAATTAACTTATTACTTATTCTAATAAATGTTCTTTATACACCTTTATTTTATTGGTTTATTTTTCCATTATTTTCGTGGTTAATAGGAGTTAGTATGCACGTTACAGGTTATATTTTATATGCACGAGGAGTTTATCCAATGGCTAAGCGAGGGGTGATTTTACATATTGTGTCCTTTATTTCTGTAATATTATTTTTATATATTATAAATATTTTTACTCTAGAGGGCCTTTATTGGGCGAATTTTCCTGCAATTTTCTGGGGTATAGCTGTTATTATACATTTAGTTTTATATTTACAATTTTTTAGTAAAAAAGTTGAAAAAACCGGAAAACAATTATCAAAAAAAGAGCGAGCGATTGAAAAAGAATTAGAAAAGATGAGAAAAAAACAACGTAGAAATATTTAGATTAGGTATAAAATGTGGTTGGGCAAATTTCTGAATCTTGAGGATGACATTGAAGAACTCAGTTCTTTGATAAAGAAAGAATTACTTAAAAGCCTTCAAAAGAATAAACTTACTCCACTTGAATTTACTATTATTGAGACTATTTTTAATAGTCAACAACTTTCAGGGTATGATTTAATTAAAAATTTGAATAGACATTTTGCAGGAACGTGGGAAGCACGTTCTGGAACAGTATACCCAATATTAAGAAAATTAGAAAAAGATGGATTTTTAAAAGCTAAGCAAGTAAAAAGTCCAATAGGACCTTTAAGAAAAGTATATTCTCTAACTGAAGTAGGAGAACAATTATTAAAATATAAGGTAAATAAAAATTATTATGAACAACTCAAATTTGTTGAAAATTTTCTAGTTGAACTTTCTTCTATTTTTATACATTCTTTCCCGGATCAAGAAAAAAGCAAAAAAATTATAGATATACAGCATGCTCTTGGTGAAACTTTTAAAAATGTTATGCAAAATATTCCTCCGACTTTAGATTTTAAAATTATGTGTACTAAATGTGGATCTGAAATAGGTCGAGAAGTTGCTTACTGCCCAAACTGTGGAGAATCCTTATTCCAGGAGAATTAAGATGATAAGTAAGTATAACTTTTTAAAAAAAATTTAAGTTCTATACATCTTATTATGATTTAATTAGTAATTAAGGATTTATCATAAATAGTGATTTTTTTGAAAGAGATTATTGAACCTCAAAAAAAAATTGAAGTAATGGATGAAGTAGACGTTATTGTGGTTGGTGCTGGACCAGCAGGTATAGGTGCCGCCATTGCTTCTGGAAGAAATGGCGCTAAAACTCTTTTAGTAGAAAGATTTGGAAGCATGGGAGGGTTACAAGTACAAGGAAATAATCCTATATTTTCTTTTGTCGATCCAGAGTTGCATGGTGGGATTATGCAAGAAATTCTTAGGCGCCTAAAGGAAGGTGGAGGTCTAAAAAATGTGGATGATGTTCCTAGAAGTGTGAAAAACAGGTTGAAAGATCTAATAATTAAAGCTGTTGGGGTAGAGAATCTTCCTAAACGATTGGTTGAAACAGAAGTAGGTTATTGGGGAATTTGGGGCATTTGTTTTGATATGGAGCATTACAAATTTCTTCTTGAAACCATGATGGAAGAGGCTGGTGTTAAGATCTTATATCATACTTTTGCGGCTGAGGTTATAAGGGAAGATAATTTACTTAAAGGAATTTTCATTGAATCCAAGGAAGGAAGGAAAGCAATTTTAGCGAAAGTTATAATAGATACTTCAGGAGAAGGAGATATCATATGGAAATCAGGAGCAGCAAGCATGGGTGATCAGGGAATCCCCATTGGACGAAATAAGGGTAGAGCTGGAGGTTATTTAAATGCATTTTTCATTGGTGGAGTAGATATCGAAAAATTCAGAGCCTTTAAAAGAGAAAATCGTAAAGAATGGGGTCAAATGTATTCTGGCAAAAATCTGATTAAGAAAGCGAAAGAAGAAGGTGCTTACATTAGAGGTGAAGCTGTTGTTCTTTCTGAAATTCAAGATGTATATAATGCGGGACGGATATATGTAATGAATGCTATCCATAAAATTAAACCTGGTGCAAAGAGTTGGGAGGTTGAGGAGTTGACTAATTGCGAATTTGATCTTAGAAAGCAAGTATGGGCCGTCTATAAAATGCTTAAGGATAATGTACCGGGTTTTGAGAATTCTTATATTGAAAGTACACCTAACCTGCCATGTACAGGGATTGGACATAAATTAATGGGTGATTATATCCTAACAGTAGGAGATATGCGTAAAGGTAAAGCATTTGAGGACTCTGTTGCAATAAATAATATGCCTCCGGATATCTATGAGGTAGTTGGGAGATTTGCTTATGATATCTTACCTCATGATGTTCCATATCGATGTTTAGTTTCTAAAGATATCGATAATCTTATGGCAGCAGGTACTACACTTTCATGCGGAACCTTTGCTGGTGGTGGATTAAGATATTGTACACCTAGTATATGTCAAGGTCAAGCTGCAGGTACAGCTGCTGCGCTAGCTGCAATTAATAATATAACTCCAAAAGAGTTGGACATTAAATTACTACAGGATACTCTTCGTAAACAAGGAGCACGAGTTACCATCAAAGATTTATCAGAAGAAGTCCTCGCGCCATATCATGCAATAAAAAAGATGAATATTGTATTTTCGAGGTCTGATGCTCCAGTAATGGGTGCTACTGAAGAGGAAATAGAAAAAAATTAATTAAAAAGAAATTGAACCCCATATAGTTCTATTTATTTATTCATTTTTTTTTGCTATATCTTTCTTTTTTCTAAATTAGAGATTTGAATACTTGATTTATTAGTGTATCCTCTGTTTAAAGACTAATTAGAAAATTGCTTTAATATATCCAAAAATATAATAGCATAAGAACTATTATAAACTATATATTAAATAATCTTTTAATAGGGGATATAAAATAAACAATGAAAGTTATAGCAATCAATAGTAGTCCAAATATGGATAAAGGTAATACCGCCTTAATCCTTAAACCCTTTCTTAAAGGTATGCAAGAAGTCGGAGCGGAGGTTGAACTATTTTATACTAAAAAACTTAATATTAATCCATGTCAAGGTGAATTTAATTGCTGGTACAAGTCTCCAGGCAAATGTTTCCAAAAAGACGACATGCAAATACTCTTACCAAAAATTCTTAAGGCAGATGTTCTTGTATTTGCCACTCCCCTCTATTGTGATGGAATCAATGGGGCTATGAAAAATCTCTGGGATAGATTGATCCCAGCAGTTTTACCATATTTTGAGCTACGTGATGGTCACTGTAGACATCCATTACGTGAAGAAATTAAACCAGTAAAGGTTGTTTTGGTATCCAATTGTGGATTCTGGGAATTAGATAATTTTGATCCAATGCTAGCCCACATAAAAGCATTTTGCAAAAATGCTCAATGGGAATTTGCAGGTGCATTACTGAGACCACATGGACCTGTTTTAAGAGCTATGATGGAGATGGGATTAAATGTAAATGTAATTTTAGACGCAGCGAAAGAAGCTGGACGTCAGCTTATGGAAGACGGCAGAATATCTCTAGAAACACTAAAATCTATCAGTAATCAGCTTATACCTTTGGAAATGTTTTTGCAAAATGTCAATAAATATATTGATAAACGAATTAACGCATTAAAGGCTAAGTGACAGAAGGATTTTGTGTAATGTTCAGATTCCCCTTCATAACACATCTTATTGAATCTAATTTTTTTTTATTAGTTGATGTAATACAAGAGTTGAATCACCAGCAATTATAAGCGGACAATTACAACTAATAAAGCCATTCCTATTTCCGCAGTGAGCAGATTAGTGGTTAATTATATAATTCATTACTTAATGCTGAGACTAATTCCCACCGTTTCTTACTAACCCATTTATGAGGATTATCAAGAGAAATTGTACGTGTAATATATAAATATCCATCCTCCTCTTGAGCTTTACCAATCCTTTCAATTAATCTATCTGTATAATCCTCGAGCTGAGGATCAAAGTTTATAATTAATGAATGAACGACGCCTTCAATGATTTTATAAACATCTGACTCATCAAACGTAAAAATAGGTTTCTTTCCATCATTTAGTAATCCTGCTGCTCTACTAAAATTAGAAATAAACTCGTAATTCTATGTACCTAATACATTTTATTAGCATTATAGATTCTCATATAATAAGTGAAAATTATTTTTAAAAAGGTTCCATTTAGAAAGGCTATAAAGCTATTATTAAATTTTTCTGTGTTTTTTCAGGATATAAATTATCATTGCAATACCTATTATAACAACACAAGGAATAACAATTGCTATGAAGATGAGAATGAATCTATCTATTATAGGGGACTTGGTTTTCTCTGCTATGATCTTTATTTGTACTAATGTATCTCCGTTATAGCATGTCCCTCTTCCATCATCATCGGAATTATCGAGATACAAATAAACAGCGGATGTACCTTCACGCGGACTAGGCTTTAAACTATATTCAAACGAGAATTGTTGGATACCAATTTTGGTTCCTACTGGTATATCTATTTCGTTTGAAGCACCACCGTCTCCGAATAAGAAAACATCGATAGTTGTATTACTAATAATTGTAATATTTAAAAGAAAATAATAATCCAAGAGATCATTGATTGGTAGTATTGACCAATACCGATTATCTAATGTTCTTGTGGAATTCCATTCAATATTCTTATTTAAATGAAGAGTATCCCTGTAAAACCAAAATACATTTGGAAAAGGATCGGCTTTAGCTTCTTTACATCCTAATGGCAAAAAAATTAAGAATACTAAGATTACTGTTAAGATTTTGATTTTTTTCATTGAAAATACCTTGGGATTCATGTTTTTATATCCCAAATCATATTTAAATATTTTCCTCATCGAAAGATAAAGAACTAAGCTACATAGTGGATTTTGATATTTAATAATTTTTTTAGGATTATTATTTATAACGACGTAATTAATTTTGAAAAAATGCACCGAGATTTAATTTCTTTCTCAAAGTGTAAATTACTGGTTAAAAACCTAATCTAATAGATTTTTAAAAGATTTACTCACTCAATATAGATACCATATTTTCTGAATATCTTTTTAAGTTCTTCGTCTGCAAGATGTTTTAGAATATCCTCCATAGGGGCAATTATCTCATCTGTTTTGGTAGTTCGATTTTTACTAATCCTCCCTCCTTTTACTTCTAATGCCGTTTGAGCCCAACTAAATTCATCATTAAATGTAAAGAGGACATCCTTATATGCACCCTCCGTTCCACCGTCTCTAGCCAATGGTTTTTGTTCAATTGGCACCTCTGGGTCTTGTAAATAACACCAATCAAGGATTACCCATTCCAATTTCCTTTTGGAATCAGTTCTATCAGCAAGATAAAGACAATAAGCATGCCCTCCTACTTCAGTATTTGATGGAGCAAAAATAGGATCAGCTATCACTTCTGCTGCAGCTACTTTTACTCGCCAACTAGGGATACCCGCATTAATTAATAAAGAAGCAATCAAAATTGCCCCATCCTCACAATCTCCGACCTCTGCTTGTATACTCTCGAAAGGGAATAACCAAAATTCAGGAACTTCAGCAGTTAAATCATCGAATTTATATTTCAAGAAATTACAAACGAAATTCTGAATAACAAAAGCAGTTTTATTAGGAGTTTCTCTCCTTAATCCTACATGGGTTATAACATGCCATAATATTGCATCATTTTTTTTAATGAATGCTTTAACATCTACGTCAATTTGTTTTTTATATGCTTCTGCCCGGAGTGCTCTCCCTGTATAGATTATCGGAGCAGTCTCCCACTTATTATTCCAATAATCTGGACCGTATTCTCCATAATCTCCTTTAAATTCTTCTATAGGCTTATAATCAATTGTTGGTATAGGTGATGATGCGGGTTCTTTTTTTTTCTCTGATTTTTTTGCAGGTTTTTTCTCTGGAATTCCTGAAATAGCTTTAGCATCTTTAATCCAATTTTCAATATCTTTTGGGGGAGGCATTTTTGTAAGCACTTTAGGATTAGCTTTTTTTAATTGCTTTAATTTTTCTAGTGTGCTTTTTGGATTTCTGCGTGCAAATTCCTTTACAGAATCTATACCAATAAGGTTCAAAGCATTGGCAATTTCAGGATTTACACCTTGAATCTGCATCAATTCTGCGTGTTCTTGCCAGGTATCAAGAGTTTTTACAGCAACACCTATTGTTCTAGCAAGTTTTCTAATTTGACTTTTTGTAAGTGGAATTAATTCTTCAGTACTAGATATTCCCTCTTTTTCTAAAAGTTTAGCATGGTTCTCTTCCAAACCAATAATCTCTGTTAACTTCAAAACTTTTTTTCCTTTTTTTTAATTTAATTGAATTTGATTAGTAAAAATATTATTTCTTTAGTTTAAATTCTTTTTCTATAAGAAATAAATATAGAGATTATATGTATTTGATAAAATGAGTCTTAAAGATGTATTTCAATTAAATTGGAATTTTATTTTTTCAAGTTGGATTGGTATTAAGACTTTCTTATCTATTAATTCATAGATTAAGCTAGAAGCTTCTTCATTACTTAATGTAAAGGAATTACTTATTTCAGTAAATAATTTATCAAGTAAAATTTGACCTTTTGCTTTATGAGAAAGAACCTTAGCAATCTGAAAGATTTCTTTTGATTTTAGAGACATATTTTTTCCTCTTGGAGAACTTATTTTAAAAGGATAAATCAAATACAAATGAAAAACATCCTCAATTATGTTGTTTAAAGTCCGTTTTGAGTAAGGATCCTTTCGAAAGATTGATATATCTCCATTGAATTTTGAATATAACTCTTTTATTTCTCTTTCATATAAATTTTCAAACAAATTACAAAAAGCCTTCAAAATTCCTCTTGTAAATACTATGGGTTTGTATTTTAGTATTAAAGTAATCCATACTAATTTTCCTGCTCGTGTGATTAGATATTTTCCTTCAAGAGTTGCCTGTTCAGTATAACCTTCTTCTAGTGGCAATTCTAAAATTTTATAATGAACGGAATTTCGGAATATATCAAGTATCTCTGGGTTTAAATCTCCTATAGCTTTATAATAAATAATCTCCTCCGATTCTTTATGGATCATAATAACATATTCAATTGATACAGCTAAAGAAAGATACTCAGAAATTAAAATCCACACTTATCACTGTGATTTCTATATAAATTGAATAGAACAGTTATTATTTATAACTTTCCTCTATTGATAAAACAATAAAATCAATTTTATTCAAAAATGATTTTATAGCTCTTATAAAAATTAAAAAATAATATTGATAGAAATTAATTTTATCTACTTATTATTTATTTAAGAATTTCGAATATTAGGAGATTTTCATAATTTATAATAAATATTTAGTGTGGAGGGGGTGGGAGTTTCATGTACTCAGAAATTCTGCGCACAATTTGAACCCACGAAGACCTTTGTCACGGGATCTTAAGTCCAGCACCTTTAGTCTTGACCCACTAAAGAACATTACATGGCTTCTTTTGACGTAGTCATATTGACCATACTCGGTAACCCCTCCATGTAGAAATCAGATTTTTTCTTAAAATCTGTGTAATTCTAAGCTTTTAAGGGCAATAATAAATCAAAGTTATAATTTTAATTTAAATTTTTTCTTACGTTTAATTATATAAGGGATTAAATTTGTATTAATGGTTAGATAACACATAATATATAAAAACAAAAAGAAATAAATAAAAGAAAGATATTAAAAATATAAAATAACTTATATTGAATAAACGCTACATATAAAATTACTTCAATATAATCAAAATACAAATTTGATGGTATAAAACATGCCCGTTGGTATACTAGTAATTCGCTGGGATAATGAAATTGGTCCAATTAATGAAGGGTTTTATCCAGATACGTTAAAAATAACAAACAATTTGCTTACTCAAGTATATTCCAGTCATCGTTACCAAAGTCTTAAACCGGGATTCGCATCTATAGCTCTCAAAAACAATAAAGTTGTATCCTTTTTCTCTGGGGTAGGACAAGATTTTATTTCTGTAGAAAATTATGTTGTCGCACTTTTACTTAGAAGAGATGAAAAACCAGGAAGATATCGTGAGATATTAAAAACCATTGCAGCAGAAATATTGGAAAAAATTCAAGATGGCAAGTTTAAAGATATATTACCAAACTTATATGAACAATTAGCTAAAGTTTAGAGCTTTTTAACTAGAATTTTAACGTTTTTTATTGTAAAATGATATTTGAAATTAAAGAGATTAATATTTAAATAAAATAAAAGAATTTACTTACTCTTCTCTTTTAACTATTATTTTTCCTCTATCATCTGTTTCGATAAGGTCAATTTCTTCTAGTTGAGCAACATGCTTTTTTACAGTTACAATAGGAATACCTAAAGCATTTTTGAGATCTTCCAGGTTAATCCCACCAACTTCTTCAACTATTAAAAATGTTTTAAAGAGGGGTTCTTTTTCCATTAATGGATGCAATTTATCAAAAAAGTTGATTTTATCTATATTATCTTTCTGTAAATTCTTGATTTTCTTAAGTTCTTTATTCAACCGCTCAATTTCTTCATTAGCATCTCTATTTTTATCCCCTAATTCTTCTACTTTACTGACTAATTCATCAAATTTTGCTTTCATACTTTCGAGTCTTGAAGTTGCATCCTTTGCAGTTAAAGATTTTTCTGTTGAAGTCAATTTACTGTCCATTAAAATTGTATCAAGTTTGCTAACCTCTGCTTTTAATTCTTGTGTTTCATTTCGATGTTTTTCTTCCATTTCTTTAATCATTTTAACCTGTTCTTCTTTGAATTTATCCGTAAATGCTTCTAATTCTTGTATTTTATTTTCTTGATTTTTAAGCGCTTCATTTTTTAGGATTAATTCTGAATTTTTTTCAGCTAATTCTGTTCTTAAATTGCCCATGGTTTCATAAGCTTCTTCTAATTTTTTTTGTGTAGGTTCTATTTGTTTTTTTATTAATTCCATCTCCCTTTTAGATTGGGCTATCTCGCCTTTTGCATATTCTAGTTCAATATCTCTTTCATTTAGGAGTTGTCGTTGCTCTCCTATCAGTTCTTTTAACTCAAGTACATCTGCGGGTACATCACTCATTTGCGAAATTTTTACTTTTTGCTGCTCAATAATGACCTCTTGATCAGAAATTATTTTTTTTTGACGTTCCACTAATGCTGTAAATTTATCAATTTTCGCCTGAAATGTAGCTATTTCCTTCTCACTCGATTCAATACCATCTAAAGCTTTTTTCAAGTCATTCGGCATAAAAATTAATTCCTTATTTTAATTAAAAATAGATTTTATGATATTTAGATTGATAAAATTTTTAATAATTTTTTTACAAAAAACTTATATCTATTAAGATAGCTTAGTTTTAAATAATTTTCGAAATAAAAAGCAATAAAGTTTCTTAAAATAATACAATAATTTTGATAAATCAAATTTTATTCATTGTAGGAAATAATACTAAAAAGTGAAAGTGTTATGGAAATTAATAAATTTCTCTAATAATTTTAAATAATATCATGGTATTGATATCTCCGTTAAAACCTTATATTCCTATTAATCCTAAAGAATTTTGTACAAAACCTTATGATGTTATAAGTAAAAAAGAGGAGCTGGAACTAAAAAAAAATTCAAATTCATTAATACATCTTATTTTACCAGATGGAGAGGGTGATGAAATATATCAAAATGCTGCTATTACTTATAATAATTTTAAAGAAAATAGAATCATAGAAAGGGAAGAAAAACCAAGTATTTTCATATATCGACAGGAATCAGTAGATTTTAGTCATCAAGGAATAATAATGGGGGTTGCTCTTCAGGATTATGAAGATGGAAATATAGTAAAACATGAAAATACGAGAGAAAAACCACTTAAAGATCGTACTAATCACATTGTTGCATCAAATGTTACAGCAGGCTTAGTTTGGACTGTTTTTCAACTTGATAATGAAATAAACGCTTTAATTGAAACCATAAAAAAAAAAGACCCAAAATTTGACTTTAATAAATATGGATATCGTCATATATTATGGCAAGAAACTGATCTAAAAGTAATACAAGAATTAAAAGAACTATTTAAAAATAAAAAGATTTACATCGCAGATGGGCATCACAGAGCTGCTAGTGCAGCAGAATATCGTAAAAAAAAGTTAAAAGAATTCGCTGTAAATGAAGATTTTAAAGCACCTTGGCAATATTTATTATGCTATGTAGCGTCAGATAATCAAATTCGTATATTATCATATAATCGCGTCATCAGAAGACTATCTTTAGAACAAAAAGATTTTTTAAAGAAGTTGGAAAAAGATTTTAAAGTCATTCCTATAGAACAGGCATTTAATCCAAAGAAAAAAAATGAAATATCAATTTGTTTGAAAGGTAATTGGTATAAGCTTAATGTAAAAAATAAGAAATTCAAAACGAAACCAGAAAGCTTAGATGTTTCAATTCTTCAAAAACTCATCTTAGAACCAATTTTAGGGATTAGTGATCCTCGTTCTGATGAAAATATTTTCTTTGTAGGAGGTATACAAGATCCTAAAGAAATGGAAAAATACGTAATAGAGAAAGGAAATGATTTACTTATTAATTTATATCCTGTAGATATTAAAGATTTAGAATTAATCGCAGATGAAGGTGAAATTATGCCCCCAAAAAGCACATATTTCTCACCAAAGCTTTTGTCTGGATTATTATTGCATGATCTAAGAAGTTAAAAGTGAAAGTTAAATTCAGAATATAATCAAGAGAAATATTAATAGGAACGAATTTATTTTTGGATAGAGAATTATAGAATAGTATTTATAAAAATCTTATTTCCTACTATTTGTTTTTTAAATTGAAATCGACTTTTTTATGATTTATCTTCTACGATTTAGGAGAAAATTAAATAAAATATGAATTTATTTCTTTTTTAAAAAATTTGAGATTTTTTGTGCAATTATAGTGGCTGCAGCAGTTTGACTTTCAATAGTTTGACTAGCTATATGAGGTGTAAGAATGAGATTTTCATTCCAATCAATTAAATCTTGATCATCAAGAGGTTCTTTTCGATAAACATCAAGAGCAGCACCAGCAATATCTCTATTTTTTAAGGCTTTTAATAAAGCTTTATTATCAATTAGGTTACCTCTTGCTGTGTTTATAATTATAGCATCTTTTCTCATTATTTTTATCCTTTCTTCATTTATTATATTTTCAGTTTGGGGTGAAGAAGGGAGATGTAGTGAGATAATTTGAGCACTGGTTAATAATTCATCAATGGTGGGATAGATTAAACAACCAATATCCTTAGCTTCCTCAATAGCAACTTGTCCTTTACTAAATCTAGAATATACTCCAACACTCATTCCCAAGGCAATTGTAATTTTTGCTAAATATTTCGCAGTATTTCCAAAACCTACTAATCCAAGTTTTTTTCCTTCTAAAGTATACCCTAAGCACTCATTTTTATTCCATTGCCCCTCATGGGTCGTACGATCAGCATAAGATATTCTTCTTGCTAAAGTTAGCATTAAACCTAATGTTAATTCTCCAACTGAAACAGCTGGCGCTTCTGGTGTATTAAAGATTTCTATATTCAATTCAGCAGCTTTTTTTTGATCAATATTATCTAATCCCACTCCAGCCCTCCCAATCACTTTTAAATTCTTGGCGTTTTCTAATACATCCGCTGTTAATTTTGTTCTTGAACGTACTACAACAGCATTATAGTCCCCAATTTTCTGTTTCAATTCTTCTTTAGTAATCATAAAATTTTTTGTAACTTCAAAGTCATTATCTTCAAATATTTTAATGCCTATCTCTTCCATTTTATCAGTAATTAATATTTTCATATATATCACAAAGATGAATTTAGTTATATCATTCCATTTTTTGGTCTTAATTTTTCAATGAGTTTTTCTTAATTAAAAAATAAACCAATCAATTTTAAGGATTTTTATAATATAATAAAAATACTGAAAATAATGAAAAAAATTAATAAACAAAATATTTTATAGATATTTCTTGGTTATTTTAGTTCTTTAATAATATCTGCTAGTACTTTTAGCATCTTATCTATATCTTTAATTTGAATTTCTCCCATATGACCAATTCTAAATGTTTTATTTGCAAGTTGTCCATAACCATTAACAATTCGATATCCTTTATCTAAAAGCATGGAAACCATTTTTGGAATATCTAGATTTAATGAATTTTTTATAGTGGAAACTGTATTTGATTCATAATTTTTCTCAGGGAACATTTCAAGATCATTTTCATGAACCCATTTTCGAGTTTGTTTTGCAAGTCGTTCATGTCTTTCAAATCTCTTCTCTAAACCTTCCTCATTCAATATAAAATCTAATTGAGCTGTTAAACCTCTTATTTGTGGTATAGGTGGCGTAGTTGGAGTCTGATATTTGGCAACATGGCTCTTTTTCATAGTAATCAAATCAAAGTATAGTCCTCTATTTTTCACATTCTCCGCTTTTTCAAAAGCAGCAGTGGAAACAGAACAAACCGCAAGTCCTGGTGGCAAAGCAAAGCATTTTTGAACAGATGCTAAAGCAATATCAATTCCTAATTTATCAACTTCTAATTTCACCCCAGCCATTGATGAAGTAGCATCTACACATAATAAAGCTCCTGAATCTTTGATTATTGGAGCTAATTCTTCAATAGGGTTATATACACCAGTTGAAGTTTCATTAGCTTGAATAAATACAACTGAATATTTATCTTTGCTTAAAGCTTCTTGAGAAAACTCAGAAGTTATTGCTTTACCCCATTCAACTCCTTCTTTAATAGATGTTTTACCATTTGATACTCCTATCTCATACCATCGATCTCCAAAAGCTCCAATTGAAAAAAATAATCCTTTTTCATCCTCTTCAACGAGATTTCTCACACAAGCTTCCATTATACCTGTTGCACTTGATGTAAAAATTAAACACTCATTTTTTGTATATAATAACTTTTGAAGTCCTTCTGCCGCCATTTGATGCATTTCTGAGTAGGCTTTAGATCTATGAGTATCATTTGGCTTAGCTATTTCCTTTAGGACTCTTTCAGGAACATATACAGGACCTGGAGTAAATAACTTAAGCTGTGAACCTTTTTCTTTATTAAAATGAACATCTGTCATAATAGGAATATTTTTTAGTCTAGTTTAAAAATTTTAATTTAGTAAACTAAATTAAGAAAGAGGATTAGATATAATTTTTGTTTTTTTAAATGTATTTTTGGATTCTAAGTTCTAAAAGATCTATCATAGAACGACCATTTTATTATAATTAATGAATAAATATGTATTATAAAGATGTACCGTTGGAAATAAATTAATCTATCTGCATTTTCCTTAATACAACGTTTCCATCTACTTCTATATATATGAAATAGTCAGAGATAATGTAGAAAAAGAGCTTATAATTTGTTTTATGAAAAAGAGATACACCATACTCACTCAAATATAATGCAGCTCTACTTAAAACATTCATAAATAATAGTATAGAATATATAATAATATTTATTAAAAAAACGTTCATTACAGAGAATAAGATAAAAAAACATATAGTAATTGTTGTTAAACCTATTAAAATATTAATGATTCTATACTTAATTGAATATATCTCAATTAACATTCCTTTAATAATCCCGGCACATCCAACAACAAATATTGGAAATGTAATTATCGAAATTATGATATATGAAGTAATATTGGGCAGTGATAATATAAAAGTTATAAATATAACTGAGAATATAATATAAATAATACCCCTTATTATCATATCACCATTTACATGACCATCATGCTTTCTTTTATTAAAAGCATTGACAATTTTTATAGTACCCATAATCCCTAAAGACGCTAAAGGATAAATTATAACACTTACTAATGCTGCTAATCTGAAAATTAATGCGAAGAGTAAAAAACCAACTATCAGTGATATAAGAATATAATCATCGGCCTTTATCTTATTTTTACTCATTAAATCTTCAATCGACATGAATCCCTATTTTAAACAGAAAAATTTGTTTTACTTTATTAGTAATAAAATTATTTTCTTTATTTTTAATTATCATGTTAAAATATTCTAACATGATATAATCTCAATAATAATTAGAATCCTCTATAAAAACAAAATTATATAATTACCAATAATAATGAGAATAACAGCGATTATGAATCTCTTACGGAACTTTTCTTTTAAAATAAGAATTGAAAGTATTTGTTGAACCATTGGCGTATTAATTGTAAACACTGATGTTAATATCAATCCATTGATCTCAGCTGCTTTTATATATAAAGCATCTGCAAAACCTAAAGATAAGATTCCAGCAATTCCTATATAAATAAAATATTTTAAATTTTTACGATTTTCTTTTTTAAAACCTGAATAATATTCACGCTGAAATATTCCTAATATTGCTATTGCGATCATTCCAAAACATATTCTTAAAAAATTAGAGATAAACACATCTCCAGAAATAATTCTTGCTTGATTTAATGAGACATATGCTAATGCCCAAAAAAATGCAGTTCCAATTGCTAATAAGACACCTATTATTAAATTTTCTGATACTTTTTCCCTTAGACTTCTTTCAGTATCTACTTTTTCAGATTTATCTTTGGAACTTAAGATAAAAACACTTGAAAATATTAAAGCACTACCTATTAAGATGGAGTAGGTGATTTCTTCATTAAGAAACAAGATTGAGAAAAAAATCACAAAAATTAGTGAAGTTTGGACGAGAGGATAAGTCCGTGAGACATCTATTTTTTTTAACGACATATAATATAATAAATCTCCAATTGTAACACTCAAACCTGATATAGCACAAGCTATTAAATAAGAAACCAATTCTCTATTGGAGAAATTTTCTAAAATAATATAATTTCCAAAAATTAAAGAGAATATAAAGGTTCCTAGGCTAGTACAACACAATCTGAAAAATAAATTACCTTTCGGCTGTGTCTTTTCCAAACCTCTTTTATATACAAGTGAAGCTATAGCCCAAGTGAATATAACATCAAAGACTAAAATATACCAAAGTAGTAAATCAGCCATTTAAAAAATTTATATTTAAAATTATTTTAAAAGTATTGTTTTTAACCAAATATATATGATTTAATTCAAGATTTCATATTAATATCTTTTTAATATAGACATCGTTATCAAAAATTAATAAAAAATTAAAAAAAATTATAAAAACAAGAGTTCTTTAATGAAATTATGAGAAAAGAAGATTTTTTAAAGCCAATGGCTTCTGAATTTATGAAAAAATCTGAAATTAAAGTATCAAAAAATTATCAGATCGATGCTCAGACAGTAAAAACTGGTACTACAACAGTTGGATTAACATGCAAGGATACTATTGTTTTAGGAACAGATAAAAGAGCTTCAATGGCATACTTTGTGGCAAGTAAAACAGCTGAAAAACTCCATATGATCCAGAATCACCTTTGGATGACAATTGCTGGAGGTGTCGCGGACGCATTATACTTGGTGGATATTTTACGGGCTGAAACCACAATATATCAATTAGCACATGATGGGAAACCTATATTAATAAAATCAGCTGCCAAATTATTGTCAAATATCTTATATCAAAATAAAATGTTTCCTTTTGAAGTAGGACTCATTTTAGGTGGTGTTACAGAAGATGAAGGTCCTGTTCTTTTCGACATTAGTGCTTATGGTTCTATACTACCAGAGAAATACTGTGCTGTGGGAAGTGGTCAAAATTTCTCATATGGTGTTCTTGAAGCAAGATATAA
>JAHPZJ010000021.1 GCA_019058245.1 Promethearchaeota archaeon
AAATTTATTTTAAATAACTATAGTTTTAAATGAGGTTATTTAATAAAAGAAAAATAAATAAAAGAATAAAAAAGAGACGATTATTAATGATTAAAATTAGATAATTAAGTTGACTCCAAATTATAGAACCTAAAATTGAACCTAAAAAATCTTTTGAAGTCGGAGAACAGTTAAGAAGGTCAAGTTGGAGAAAAAATAAGAAGTATATAAATTATCTTATTAATATTAATATTCTCATATTATCATTAATACTTCTATTAACAGGTCTGCTCAAATTTATTGAGATATATTCAATTAATGATAATTTAAATTATATTGCAGCACTCTTATCAGATTTGCATGATTGGTCAGGCATCATCCTGGTCTTTTTAATTGTTCTTCATTTATTTCTTCACCGGAAATGGATTTTGAAAAGTACACGGAATCTTTTTAAGTCCAAGCATTTTAATCGAAGAAAATTAAATTATTCTATTGACATTGGTATGTTAATATCATTTGCTATAGTTCTAATTACTGGAATCTTAAAAATTCCTTCATTTAACATTATCAGAACATTAAATTACACCTATTCTTCCCGGATAATGATTTTACATGACTGGAGTGGATTAGTTCTTTTAATTTTCATAATTTTTCATATTCTACTACATTTAAAATGGATGACGGTTATGACAAAAAGAATATTTTCTAAAAAAAATGCTCCAAAGTTAATAATAGTTACACTTTCAAATGTAATAATTATAAGTCTTGTATTTCCCTATGGAATCTTTATTCCTACACCAAATGAGCCAACAATTTATATAGGTTTTGAAGAAATTGATAATCTCGATTTCAATGCTGATGAGATTGAATCAAATAGACCAGATTTGTTTAAAAACGGTAGTTTTTCTGTATTTGATATATTAGTAGATTTTGATAGAAAAGGAAAAATTGATATGCGATATCATTTTGCGTCCGATATGGATACTTATGTGATTGATGCTATAAATGGAATAAAGAATTGGTGGTATTATGCTTGGTACCATGAAGGATGGCCTGAACCCAATGTATTTCGAATGGATCATTATCCTTATAAGCCAAAAATGAGAATTCAGCTTTATCAAACAAGTGAATCACATTTACAAAATATCTATAATAGTTTTCGCAAAGAAATAACAAGATTACATTCAAATAATGGAGATATAATAATACCCGAAGTAATAATAAAAACAGAAAGAGATCGTATGTATTTTTATGATGTTAAAGTGGTTCCCTATAATTTAAGAAACGATACATTCCAAGATGATGTAATTACTGCGTTAGATGTGATCTTGACTTTAGCAGATGCGGGATTAATATCATATGGAATATATTGGTGCGATAAAATAGGTACAGCTGAATTTAATAGTTATTTTGTGCTATACATTAATGGATCTCATCTAGAGGGAAGGTGTGGATTCGTTTATGAAGAGGGTGATTGGGATTTTGAGGATGTTAAAGGGAACCATATCCATATACCTTCCGATATTCGTATATTAACCTCTCCCGAATATGAAAAGTGGTTTTATGGTTGTGTTTGAAATTTGAGCTTAAATTATAATTTATCTATAAAATCGTTAACTTCTTCCATTCTTTTTTCATAATATTCTTTTAAATCTTTTTCTGAAACAAAAGTGGGTATTACTTTTTCTGTATAGAGATCAAAAATCGTACTTAACTTGGTTTTGTGTTTAAGGGTTTCAAAAAATTCTTCTCCTAATTCTTTAAGTTGTTTTAAAAATTCGGTCATTTGTCTAAAATACCTCCCACTTTCCACATCTACTGCCCCAACGAGCAATTACTTTATTTTCATCTTGAGGCATTTTAACTTGAACAATTTCACAATTATTTGGACAATCTCCACAATGAAATGTTGAAGTTTTAAATTCTATATCTCCTACGTGAAGTCCACGGAATAATGTCTCTGTTGCATTATCTAAGTAATAATCTCTAACTAATATTGCCATTCCTAATGCTCCCATCAGAACATTATATTTCGGTACAATTACTTTACAACCTAGATGTCTTTCAAAAGCCTGAATTATCCCTTTATTATATGATACTCCACCTTGAAAAACAACTGGTTCATTTAATTCCTTTCCTTTTGATAAATTGTTCATATAATTTCTAACTAATGAGTCACATAACCCCGCAATAATGTCTTCTCTGGAATATCCCGCATTTTGTTTATGAATCATGTCTGATTCTGCAAATACAGTACATCTTCCAGCAATACTTACAGGATTTTTTGACCTTATAGCATAATCTCCAAATTGTTCAATTGGTATTCCTAATCTTGAAGCTTGGTGATCAAGAAATGATCCGGTACCTGCAGCGCATACAGAATTCATTGCAAAATCAACAATTATCCCATCTCTTAAAATAATAATTTTTGAATCTTGTCCGCCAATCTCTAAAATTGTACTTACATCTGGATATAAAGATTGTGTCGCTACAGCATGAGCGATAATTTCTGTTTTAGCTAGATCTCCTCCGACAATCGCTTTTGTTAAGTATCTTGCTGATCCCGTAGTTCCACAACACCGTATGGCATATTCTTGGAGTTCCTCATTCTGTTCAATCTTTATTCTTAAATCTTCCATACCAGCTTTAGCCGATTCAATAGGAGATCCTCTATTACGTAAAAAAACACTGGTAAGAACACTACCATCAGTATCCATTAAAACAAATTTACAGGTAACACTTCCAATATCAATTCCAAGAAAAGCATCCCGCTTCCCATCTTCATTTGCTACTTTATCTGAGACTTGTACTATCTTTTTTCACCTTCATTTTACCTGTAATAATTGAATACATTCATTATAGAAATTATCTCCATAATGAGGATATATTTTTTTATTGCCATTAGCTTGAAATTCTGCATTATTTTTAATTTCTTGCTTACGCCTATCATTTATAAGGTCAACAAAAGCTTCTAAGCGTGTACGAAATCCTTCCATACCAGATTGCTCATCGAATGAGAAATATATAATTGGAAGATCATATATTCGTTTTAGTTTATTGGTAATGATTGTTCGTGCCGTTACCTCAGGCATACAGGTGAAAGGGTACGAATGAACAAACCCGTCGAACCCTGCTTTAGCTTTATCGATGTATTCACCTAGTACCCACACACATTCCCCTCCAATATCCATAGGGACATAAGGATGGGATAAATGTTCTAACCATTTTCTATGATAATTCAAGTGAAATTTATGAACCACCCAGTCGTATAGACTTAAAGATTGATGAATTTCGATCCCCATTTCACCTAATTTACGTCGAATATCAAGATTTACATATGGTTCTAAACTAACATGAATTTCACCAGAAAGACCAACTCGTAAAGGACTTATAGTTTTATCCATATCAAGATTATTAAAATCTTCTTTTATAACGTTTTTAAAATTTCTTAATCCTTTGAGATTATTTGTTTGATCAAGTTTATCTAATAAATTTTTGACTATAATTGTGGTATCTCCTTGATTTCGTTCATATGCACGAAATAAACCTTCTGCAGTTTGAATATCATTTAATAATTTTGCTTTTTTCAAGAAAAATATAACTGCTTTCACATATTTTGAATAAGCAAATAATCCATGTTTACCACTAACTTCTTGAAGTGTCTCGAGCCATCGAAACTCGAGAAGATCTGCCTGGTCCAAGGGGATTACACGTACATTCTTATAACCCATATCATGTAAAATGCGTTCTTGCACAGCATGATAAAACCCAAAACGACATGGACCACAATCTATTGCCATTACGAGTGTGTCGGCTCCCTTCTTAATAGCACTTACAAAATCTCCAAGAGTAGCTTTAAATGGAAAACAAACAAATTCTGGGCTATATTTTACTCCGATTTTGATAGCTTCCCGATTAGTAGGATCAGCTAATACTACTTTTATATCAAGTTGTTCAAACAGTGTTTTGAAGGCATAAATACTGCGACCCATATTTGGGAATGAGAGAATCATGTATTTTAGAACTCCTCTAATCTTCTCAAATCTATGATTAATGTATTGTAAGATTAATATTCAGGTTTACTTAAATAAACTTTTGTTTAAATAACAAAGCAAACAATAAAAAATTACCCATTATAAACAAACTATCAAAAGTATGAATGGTTTTATTAAAAAACTCTAAGATGATTAATAAATTTAAGTTAAATTATTCCTTTTTAATTTCAGAACCACAAACCTCACAAATAATTTGATTTGGATCTGTCGTTATTTTACCACAGTTTTGGCATTGACGGATAATTTCTCTTTTAGGAGGTTGAGAACTAATTTTTACAGGTTTTTTAGGAAAGCGAGATATAATTGTTTCAAATTTCGCTTTAGTACCAGCACTATGAGTTCTAACTTCAATTTTATGATTTCCATCAGTAATACTTATTCTATTGGGTACTATAAGTGTTAATTTATCTCCAATTTTTAAAGAGTTATCGTAAATTTCTGTTAAATATTGATTAGGGTAGAATATGTCATTTAATTTCACATCAAAATCGTTTGAGTACTCTTTTACATTATAAATACTAACATTATCTATTTTGACAATTATATCTTCAAGAAGATCTTTAACATTTCGCTTTTGTGTTAATGAAGGAAAAGTTATTTCTAAATAGTCTCCTTCAATTGAGACATGTACCAAACGTTTTGCGAATAGATTTGGTAATTTCTTAAGTTTATTTTTTAAGTTGTCAATAACTTTGGGCATAATTATATTCAAATCTATAATAAATAAAAGATTTATTAATCTCTGATTAAATTCTAATCAATTCTGACTAATAAGATCTGGGATATTTTAAGATAAAGAAAACCTCCTATGAAAGTAATAATAATACTTAACAAAATTATTAGAAATATTGCTAAGATTTGTGCTTGAAGTGCTGTTGAATATTTTGCCAGTGCTTCATAATACAATTTTTCACCCTCGATGATATTCTTCCCTAATCCTCCGGTGACTTCCCAAAAAGTAATTTTTTCAACCCATTGTCTATTTTCATCAATAATTTGTTTTTGTTCCGCCATTATTTCCTTTTGTTTATTCACTTCAAATGAAAATAAGATGATAAGCGAACCAGATAATATTATGAGTATAATTCCCAAATATATATTAAGAACTCTTACTTTTTTTTCTTTCAATGAATTAATTCAACCTTTTCGTAATTAGATCTATAACTAACATTATTCCAATTACTTATTTAAGATTTCTTAAATAATTATATAAAAAAATAGTATAAACAGAATTAGTTTTAATTAGTTCTCAATTTATATTAATTACTAAAATATAAAAGTAAGAATTTTTTTGAGAATATCAATAAATTAAGTAATAATTTTCAATAATTCTGAAATTCAACTTATAATTAATCGTTAAGTTAAGGGTTGTATAGATTATGAGCAAAATCGAAGAAGTAACAAAAATACTTCAAGAACTTGAAGATAAAGTATCTGATATTATAGGTTCAGCAGTTATCCGAACAAATGGATTAGTAATTGCTTCCGCATTGCCAGGTGAATCAAATGAAAGAATGATTGCAGCAATGTCAGCAGCTCTCTTAGGTACATCTAAAAGGTCTGCAGAAGCGCTTTTTAATGGAAGTTTTAAAAGTCTAAACTTAGAATTAGATAAAGGAAATATGTTCTTAATCGGTGCTGGACGTGTAATATTAGTGGCAATTACACAAAAAGAACCCAATATTGGGTTAGTTACTTTAGAAATGGAGGACACAAGTAAAAAGATAGATGATATTTTCAAAGTTGAGGAGTGAGAATATATTGAGTGAAAGATTGAAACAAAGGTTAAAACAATTAAAATTCATCTCTTCAATGTTTAATATGGCAATGGATGAATTTGATAATGTGATGGGTCCAGAGACAATTCAAACGATTTTCCGGTTAATTGGAGAGCGTCAAGGAGAAGCAATGGAAGAAAGATTACGTAACAAATATGGAATTGATAATTGGACTTCGGAACTATTCGCTGAGAAACTAACAAAAGATGTAATTGATGCAGCAGTAGGAACAGGGACTTCAGAAATAAAAATTAATGGCAATGAATTATCAGTTATAGTTAAAGATTGTCCATTTAAAAGAGCTGGAATAAAAATAAGTAATAAATTTTATTGTACTTACACCGAGGGATTAATTGAAACTTTTGCAAAAAAAGCACTAAATATTAATGAATTTAAGAGTATAAAATTACGAGCTGTAGATAATTGTGATTGTAGCTTCCTTCTAAAAGTATAAAAATTTTTATACTTTAACAATAAATCTTTATTAAATAATTTTTTTTAATGTATTATTTAATATTTTGTTTGATAATGATTCTTTCAATCCTAATCTTAAAAAGAACCGGTGAAAATCTCTGCAGCAGAACTTTTGGAACTGAAAAGTGGAGTGAAACATTAACAAGTGGATTTATTTCTGCGACTTTTAACTTTACTCAACAGACATTCGGTTCTGAAATTAATGATATTGAATTAGGACCATATCGATTATTATTTGAACCTACTGAGGATATTATTATTGTTGCTTTCTATGAAAAAACTGATAGTATTATTAATATTAAGAAGAAATTGAATGAATTAAAAGAAATTATCTATTCAAAATATGATAATGTATTAAAAAATAAGATCTGTAGTCATGAAGATTTTGAAGGATTAAACGAGATAATTGATAGAATAATCACAGAATCTTCTGAAATTGATATTACAGAGCAATTAAAATTACAATATAAAAATATTTTGGATAGTTTTCGTTCAAATGCAGAAATTTTAGATTGTGATCTAATAACAAGTTCTGGAGTTCCTTTAACAAAAGAATGGAACAAGGAATTTTTGGATCTCTGCCTAAGAATCATAGATGCATTTTGGAAATCAAAACATTATGTATTAGATCAAATTATTCTCACCTATGAGACACGTCATTTAATTTTGTATAAAATAAATGATAATTTTGTTTTATCAGCACTTATTAGGAGAAACACACCAATCGGATTAGCAACATACATGGTTGAAGAAACTTCCAATATTATTGCAAAAGTTAATTAGAATGTAAAATAGGAAAGAGTTTGAAAAAATAATAATGGGAATTTTATCAAAAATATTTGGAAAAAAAGAACAGGCAAGCATCCAAGAAATAGAATCAGATATGGCAAAATTAAAGAAAAAAATTAATGCTGAAATGATTGCTATTTTTGGAATTGGAGGAAGATTAAAAGGATTACCATTAATTTATGTATGTGAAGATGATACTGATTTGAAACAATTCTCAGCAAGATTATATGAAGTAATTGGACCTCTCGATAAATTAGCGAATGAAAGAATATTACGGGATTTTATAATTAATTATAGCGATTCAATTCTGTTTTATAAACGAATTATGAAGAATATTGGATATTTCGCAATATTCTATAATAAAAATGCTCTCTTGAATATTAAGCAATGGATTTATAAAAAAGAAGAAATCCTGAAACAATTACTCCATGATTAAAGTATTTTTTTTTTCATTACTAGTTTAGTCTTATTTTTCCTAAAACAAACTTTTTTATTCAAATTGTTCCATTAGATTAATAGATTGGAATTGTTAAATCTTGTCGAAATAAAAGAATGATGTAATAAATTGAGTTCAAAGCCAAAAAAAGAAAAGAAAAAAGACAAAAAGAAAAATTTATTGGTAAAAAAAGAAAAGAAAGATGCTAAGGATCAACAGAAACCAAACAAATCTGACATTCTTTCTAAATTAGATGAATTAGATAGTTTTAGTGAAGAAGAAACTCGTGCTACTGAAGAAATTTTAAGAAAAGGATTAACAGAAAGTAAATCGACGGAAACTGAAGAGGATTCCAAGAAAATTGAGATAAATATTAGTAACATAAAAAATGAAATAGAAAAACTAAAGGATATCAAACAAAAATATTATGACAATGGTGAAAACGACAAAACCTTAGAAATAAGCAAAAAAATCATAGATCTTGCTACTAAACATAATATGGCATTTGCAGCTACTGAAGAGAAGAAATTTTTTGATCAATTGCAAAATAAAATCAATGATTCTTCAACGAAGCTTATTAGGGAAAATATTGATAATCTAAAAAAAATAAGACATAATCATTATACTCAAGAACGATACGACAACGCCATATTAGTATCAAAACAAATAATAGATTTAGCTATAAAAGACAGTTTGATTGCAATTAAAAAGGAAGAAGAAAAATGGTTATCTTTAATGCAAGATAAAATTGAGGCACAAACTTCTGAACTCAATAGATTAGAAGCTCTTAAACTTAAAATTGCTAAGCAGAGTCAAATAAATCAAGATATTGTAGAGGAAAAAGCTAATATTGAATTCGATAACAAAAAGCTTGTTAGTAATAATATTACAACAAACTCAAAACAAAAGTCTGAAGTTATAACTAAAGAGTTTAAAGCAGTAAAAGATGAATTTGAAGAAGAAAAGCTAAAATTTGAAGAGGAAAAGCTAAAATTTCAAGAAGAAAAAGAGTTATTAAAATGGGAAAGACAGATGATTGAAGAAGTAAAGCTTAGATTTGAACAGGATAAATTAAAAGACAATGAGATAGTCGGAGAAATTAAACTGGATTCAGAATCAACTATGAATGAAAATATAGAGAAGGATAGGGAAGAAAAACTAATAATTGGAGAACAGAAAAAGTTACTTGAACAAGAGAAAAAAAATTTTTTAGTAATGGGTGAACAATTTAAGCAATTAAGGATGAAATTTGAAGAAGAGAAAAAAGTATTTGATCAAAAAGTAGCTAAATTTGAAGAAGAAAAAGAAATTTTGAATGAAAAAAAACTTAATTTTGAAGAAGAACGAGAAAAGTTTAAAGAAGAAAAATTAAACCTTGAAGAACAGAAAAAAATATTTGAAGAAAATTGGTTGAACTTCGAGGAGGAAAAAATTAAGCTCAAACAAGAACAAGAACAATTTGGAGAACAAAAAAAATTATTTAAGTGGGAACAGCAGATGTTTGAAGAACTAAAAAATTATGAGAAAGAAAATGACTGATCTTTATTTTTTTATATTCCTCTCCTGAATTCTTGGCTTTAATAAAGAATCTTTTTTTGAATAAAAAATATGGTTTTATATTTTATTCCCTCTTAATTAACTAAGTGTATAAATGTATTTATTCATATCTTACTTTACATTTTAAATAAACATTATATTTACATCAAGTGGTATATTTTTGATTGACTTTACAAATTTAGGAGCTCCACATGAATTTTGGGAGTATTTTTATCAGATCTCAAAAATTCCAAGATGTTCTAAGCATGAAGAAAAACTTAGAAATTTTATTAAAGAGGAAGCAGAAAAATATGGATTTGAAAAAAAAATTGATGAAATAGGAAATATTGTAGTAAAAATTCCAGCTGCAAATCAAAAATTAAAATGTATTTTACAAAGCCACATGGATATGGTTTGTGAGAAAAATGAAGCAACAATACATGATTTTTCAAAAAATTCATTAAAGTTAAAAATCATTGATATTGATAATGAAAAATGGATTACTGCTGAAGGTACAACATTAGGTGCGGATAATGGAGTAGGAGTGTGCTATTTATTAACTATAATGAAAAAAATTCATCAGGATGAATTAAAGTTCAATTCATTAGGATTAGATCTATTATTCACTGTTCGTGAAGAATATGATATGGCTGGAGCACAAAATGTGAATTCAAGATTTGTTAATGGGAATTATTTAATAAATCTCGATTCAGCTCGACAAGCATTGACAATAGGATGTGCAGGAGGTATTGGATTTCATACTAGGATTAAATGTGAAAGTATCTTCATAAATCGAGATCAATTAACTCTTATCCCTATTAATATTTCCATTTTTGGATTAGTTGGTGGACACTCAGGAGGATGCAATAGGGGTCAAGCACATGCAATTATTATTCTGAGTCAAATTCTATGGAATTTGAATAAGAAATATCCAATTTTTATTAGTAAAATACATGGAGGTGATGCGGCAAATGCTATTCCTAGAGAAGCGTATTCAATTATATTTATTGAGCAGAACCATTTCGAACAAATAAGAATGTACATCTGTAAAATTTTCAGCGAAATTAAAACTCTTTTTGATGGAATCGAAAAAAATATGGAAATTAGTATAAAGAAATTAGAAGGATTCTCAAGTAATAAGGTTTTTCCCAAAAGTGTTCAAGATAAATTACTAAATCTTTTATATATTTTTCCTAATGGTCCTATTGCCTATCATCCAAAGATAAAAGATTTGATGTTTACTTCAACAAATTTAGGAAAAATAAGAACTAAAGAGGATCATATTAAACTAAGATGGTTACACAGAAGCCTAAGTGAGTATTATAACTATGATATTTACGAACAAATTTTAAGCTTATTAGAATTATCTGGTCTTAAAAAAGAAAATACATTTCGTAATAGTTATCCTCCATGGGAACCAAATTTTAATTCTAAACTCTTGAAAATCGCCAAAGACTGTAATAGGAAATTGTATAAAGAAGAAATAGATATTAAAATAGTTCATGGAGGATTGGAAGCCACACTATTAATAAATAAAATTCCTAAAATTGATGCAATAGCATTTGGAGCCTACTTAGAAGCACCTCATTCCCCAGATGAGCGCCTAAAGATTAAATCAGTTGAAAAAGCTTGGAATTTTCTAATATATTTACTTCAAAATTTAAAGTAATTATAGAGGTAATAAAATGGAAAATAGTTTAAAAATAGCCATTATTTCAGATATTCATGCAAATAAATATGCTCTAGAAGAATTTCTTAACTACATCGAAGAAAATTTTAATGCGGATAAAATCTTAAATCTAGGAGACTTTGTTCACATTGGACCACACCCAAAGGAAGTTGCAAAAATAATATTCAATGATATACGATTTGAAAATATTATTGGTAATAATGAAATGATTCTATTAGGAAGACATGAACAAAATAAAGGAGCAGAACTCCATATTAAATGGACAAAAGATCAGCTTGGAGATAAACTTCTTAAAGAAATTCAGAATATTCCAATTTCAAAAACACTTACAATCGAAGGGCAAAAAATTTTGATGATTCATTCACATTTTTATGATACTCCAGGACGTTCAATTCAAGACAATCTCTTACTCTACGAAGGGAAAACTTTGAACGAATTTCTGGATGACTATCCTAAAGAAGTTAGTATTGTTTTAGTTGGTCATTCCCATGAACAATTGTATATCTCATGGAAAGGGAAAATAATCATAAATCCTGGTTCGATCAGTATTACTTGGAAACCAAAGATTTCATTTTGTCTAATGGAAATCAATTCTTCAAATAACATAAATTTAGAATTTAAAAATATTCCTTACGATACCTCAAAATTAAAAGATGACTATAAGTTAAGAGATGTTCCAGAAAAAGATTTCATAATAAAGTATTTTTACCCCTTTCTCTAAAAGTAATAAATTTTTTTTTGTTCCAATTCTCTAGATCAATATGGAAATTACAAAAAGAGAATTAATTAATTTTAAGGATAGGAATTTCCCTAAACAAATATGTTTTAAACCAATTGGTATAATACATACTCCATTTAAAACTATTAAAGGTATTCCTATTCAGTCATCAATGTCAAATCAAAAGGGTACTATTGAAATTTTTCCAGAATATAAATCTGGTTTAAAAGATTTGTTCGAGTTTTCTCATCTTTATTGCCTCTATTTTTTTGATATGGTAAAATTGCCTGTTCCACTTCAATCAAAACCTTTTTTGGACAACAAAATAAAAGGAGTTTTTGCTATTCGAACACCATTTCGTCCAAATCCTATAGGTATTTCAATTCTTCAAATTTTAAATGTTGAAGAGAATAAAATTGAAGTTAATAATGTTGATATTCTAGATTATACTCCCATCTTGGATATCAAACCTTTTGTATCTGAGTTTGATAACGTAAAAACACATAAGATTGGTTGGTTAAAAGACAGAATTAAGTATAAAATAAGCTGAAAGCTTTATTTAAGTTTTATATCTAAATTCAAATTTTTTTGAATTAATTGACTGTTTTTCTCATTGCGAAGCCTTTTTGCTTGAATAGCAATGGTTTCAAGAAGCCTACGTTGATTTGTTGATATCCAAGGGCCTTCACAATCAATTGCAGCATAAGGAATCTCACTTTTATTGGCTAGAGGTCGTATTATAGCTTGAGAGTTCATAGCGGGTTGGCAATTGAAAGTTCCTAAATTAATTAAACCGTCATAAATCCCCTCTTTGATCGAATGTACATATCTCCCAGTTACTAAAGGAGTTTCAGTACAACTGCTTAAAGAGACATATTTATTTCCTTCATGAAATAGATCGATAATGTCGATAAAAGGATCAAATAACAATTTTGATTTTTTCATGAGCCTTCTAAACATCTTTAATTGTGAAATTAGAAAATTGAAAGTATTCTTATTTCTTTTTACTCGAATTACTTCCTTTCGCTCAATTTCACTCAAACCATCAGTTTTGAGTAATTCATCTTTAAATTGATCTTTTGGATTAATGTATCCTTTTTTAAATCCAAACCGTATAGTACTTTCAGCTAATATTAAACTCATAGTTTCCACAATATCTACAACTTTTGTAATAATTCCTCTTTCAAGGAAAAATTCCTCTACTGGATAATGATCAAACATCAAATTTAAACCACCAAAAATTAGAACTTTTGGTGTTTCTTCAACTGTTGATTTAAGAGGGATTTTACTAATTTCTCTAGCCCATTTTAATAAAGATGTATTTATTGTCTTCTTCCCTTCTCTTATGTTTTCAAATAAACTATTTGTCAATTCCTCAAATTTTTCTAAAGCTTCGTTTTTATTCTCAGCAACGCATTGTAAGGCATTTCTTGCTTCGGTTATATATTCCCCTAATACAAAATATACATTTTCCCACGCTATTAAATCAGAATTTAATCCCAAGTATTTATTCGTATATTTTGGGAATACGCCAAATATAGCGTTATTTAAATTTAATCTCTTTGCAAATGTTTCCCAAAGAACGGGCCATGCCCCATTTTGGCATGGACCATGTTGATCTATAGGAATTCGATAAATAGTTATTTCATTTTCATCTCTATAATCATTTATATCCTTTAAAACAGCTCCTGCTATAGCAAAACTTGGAAGACATTCTCGTCCAGAACACATATTTTTAGCATATTGTAAAATTGATGCATCAGTTTCTCTGCTTATTCTGATATTTCTATTATATTTTTTAAATAAATCTATTACAAGTCGCCGTCCATAATAGTTTCGAGGTTCTGGATTTACATATACTATTCTAGGGTCATTAAAATCAACTTTCTGACCATCACTGTCAATAATAAATCTAAAATCTTCTGAAAATTGAGCTTGTCTAAACTCTTTTAATTTTTCTACTTGTTTTATTTCAGTCATTTTTACATCGCAATATTCTGCATTAATATTTTTTTAACATTCTTATTAGAATTTCGATGTCGTTCTTCAATGATATCTAAAAAAGCACCAACTCTGGTTTCAAAACCCGCATGGGCTGTATGAGAATCTATTTCAAGATAACAAAATACATGGCCTTCTAATTGTTGTCGAAAATAATGATACATTGTGCCATCAGGACCACACGAAAAGCAAGATACAAAACAAATATATAAATTAGGATTTTCTTTCACATGCTTAACCGCATTCTCAATTTGTTGGGTAAGATTCCATACATTCCTTGAAATTGATTGTCCTTTATTTAATAAAGGTAACAAATCAGATGGAATTGCATTATATCCTCTACTCACAATTTTACGGGGAAGTGCTATATTTATATCTGTAGGATAAACAACATAAGGTCTACCTGCAATAATTACTGATGGTTTTTTTAATAAATCTTTTAATGTATTTTTCCCATACTCATAATATCTTTCTTTATACTTTTTATAATGAGATAACGCCGCTTTTCCGGCATTAATACCTACTTCTTCTTCTAATCCTAATAAGCAAGCAATTTTTCCAAATTCTTTTAAGGTTGTTTCTATAAGGTCGTCCGTAAGTCCTATATGAGGGGACAATATCTTTTCACTTTCATTTTCAAAGGCTGCACGGATAATGTCAGGAATACTTGCTGTGGAAGGACAAGTGTAACCATGAATATATCCTGATGGGATTTCCAATTCAACTACATAAGGCAAGAAAATATAATCTACATTTTGATTAATTAGATCATTTACAGCCCCATGAACTAGTTCACCTGGATAACAAATAGGTGCAATTGTCTTTGTATTTCCTAATTTCGAAGGATTTGATAAAATAACATTGTATCCAAGCTCATTGATGAATTTAGTATATAATGGGAAAAGAATATGAGATGTTAAAGCCATTGGTAAACCTATTGTTCCTCGAGCATTCTTTAAAGTAATAGCACTAAATTCCTCAAACATTATCTTATTTCTTACTTCTATGATATCCTGACCTTCCTCTATTTCCACACCTTTTTGACGCAGTAATTTATATTTAGAGCATAAACCACCAAAAGGATAAACTTTTCCTCTAATTAAGATTCTTTCAATTTCACAATTATTTTCACACGCCTTACATCTAAAAGTATCTTTAATTTGTATTTCTCCTTTTATTAAGTTTTTAAGATTATAATCTCTTTCAGAAATGATATTATTTTTCAGTAGATCTTTTGTCATAAGTGCTGTACCTACTGCCCCCATAAGTTCAGGATGTGCTGGCACTATCACTTTTCGCTGTGAACGAGCTGCTATAGCTAATGCGACTGATTTATTAAGAGCAACACCTCCAAGAAAAAGAAGATTCTCTCCTATGTGACGGGGGCCTACAATACGAGAAATATAATTATCTGCAATTGAATAAACTAAACCAGCAACCACATCTCCTATTTTAGCTCCTTGCTGAAGGGCATTTCTCAAATCGGTATTAATAAAAGCAGCACATCGCTCTCCAAATGCAATTGGGTGAGTGCTATTTATAGCAATATCACTTATATCCTCTACCTTTATACCCATATCAACTGATGCAGATTCTTCAAGAAAACTTCCTGTACCCGCAGAACATCCCTCGTTCATCGCATAATCAATAGGAACGCCTTTAAGAAATGAGATGAATTTTGAATCTTGACCTCCAATTTCAAACACAGTATCAACATTTGAAACCTCTTCAGTAGCAGCTCTAGCGTGTGTTAAAATTTCATTAAAACTCCTACAGTTATCTAGATAAACAGAAACCATCTCTCTGGCGGACCCACTTACCCCGCATTGAATTAATTTGATAGATCTATTACCTACTTGTTTTATAAGACTATCGATACATTGTTTAGTTGCTAAAATGGGATTTCCTAACGTTCTTAAATAAACACTTGCATCTACTGAACAAGTTGATGTGTTAAACAATACAGCTTTGGTTGTGGTAGAACCAGCATCTATTCCAAGAATATATTTAACTCCCTCTTTTACTCTCCTCTCATTATCTACATTAACCCGATAATCTAAAAGAGATTCGGATTGTGTGAGGGGTTCATGAGTCTGAAATTCAATTTTTAAAGGTTTAAGCCAATCTTTAGCATTTTTGGAATTTTTTTGTAATTCAGATGCAAATATAGAGGCACCAAATGCTTCTAAGTATGGACTTTCAGGCAATACCTTAATTTCTGAATTGGGTAAAAACCTGGATAAATTTTCAATGAATACTTTATTTTGAGTTACTCCACCTGAAACCACTACTAACTTTGTAGGCCATTGAGCGGTTTGTATCATTTCACTAACTTTTCTTGCTAAATCGTTTATTAACGTTTTAACAATATCTTTGGGTTCACATTCACCCTTGTTAAGTTTATGAGTAGCATCTGATTTACAATGAACAGAACATCTAGTCGCTAACTGAGTAAACTCACCCTCTTTACTAATTTTAATTCCTTCTTCTATGGATAATCCCATTCTTTGAAGTTGTTGTACAATGAATTCACCAGTACCTGCAGCGCATTTTGAAGTAGAGATAATATTTTTTATTATTCCATTTTTTATTGGATAAACACTAAAAGTCTCTCCACCAAGAGATAATAGAATATCCGGTTGTAAATTGTAAAATGAGAGTACTTTTTCTAAGCATTCTATCTCTGAAATATATGGAAAATTAAGAAAACTCCCTGTAGCTTGTCCCGTTATAACAATTTTTGAATTTTCATCAACATTATATTTTTTAAATATCTCTAATATCTTCTTTTTAGGATACCCTTCATGACGTATTACCTCACTCGCTATTACGCCATTGGTACTTTTACGAACCCACTTTACAGAGACTGCTCCAATTTCTAAACCTTCAAAATATTGAAGTTCCCTATTAGTTGCGCTAGCAAGACTCCTATCTGGCATTTTTTTATTTTTACTTAGATATCGATCGATTTAAATAAATACAAGAATAAGAATATAATCTAATTTAAATATTATACCACAAAAAATATGATGACTGATATTATTCAATGAAGCTCATTAAATAATTCATTATTTTACCCTAATTAAGTAAAAAATTTTTGTTTATTGGTTATTCATTTTTAAATAAAATAAATTATTAAAAAATCTATTTAATTTTAATAAAAAAAGAATAGGGGACTTTTTAGTTTATTCTTAAGAATTAGAAGAAATTGAACCGCGGTTCAGTCATAAAGTTTTTACAGATCTTAACTTTTCTGATTCTATAGCTAATTTCTTTTTCTTTCTACGAGCCATTTCAACGAACACCTCGATATGAGTAATCATTCCCGTTCTCCACTATGTTCTCGATAGCGTTCACGAAATCTCCCAAGGTAGTTTTGAAGGGAAAACAGACGAACTCAGGGCTGTGTTTCACGCCAATCTTCAAATTGTCACGATTCGTGGGATCTGACAGAATCACCTCGGCACCCATACACTCGAAGAAAGTCTTGAACGTCGACTACGAATTGCCCATATTTGGAAAAGAAACTTTCATAACAAAATAGCCTCTCAAAGGTTAAAAAGAGATCCGATATCAAAAAACGAATTTCTTGAAAAAAACTCGAGTCCATTCTTAATGGTGAATCCAACATCTAATTTCTTTGATGGATTCAGCATTGTTAAAACTATTGATATTGGTTTTTCAATACTAGACACGAAATATTCAAAATTGGATTTCGACTTAAAATATATATTTTTTATTTCATCCGGGACCACATACTTGACATCTCTAAAC
>JAHPZJ010000022.1:0-55645 GCA_019058245.1 Promethearchaeota archaeon
TTATTATTATAAAGAATAATAAAGAAATGGTATTTTTCAAAAATTATCTTTTATATAAAAAGTAAAAAAATTTTTTATTATTGAGCTTCTAATTCAATTTTTTTTGTTAAGAACTCAGTTATCACATTAATTACCTTCTCAGGATTTGGTTGAAAGAAAAAATGAGCAGCGTTATCGAGTATAATCATTTTTGCATCAGCTATATTTTTTGCTAAAACTTCAGCATTTCCAGATGGTACTAAAATATCTTCTTTACCATGAAGGATTAATGTAGGGTTTTTAATTTGCTTGAGTCTCCTACCTGAATTGAAACTCATTGCTTTTAATTGACGGCGATATGAGCTTATTTCAATGGGTATTTTAAGCATTTGTTGTTTATATGATTCTATGAATTTAGGATTATTTTCAATGAAACTTTTAGTAAATAATAGAGGTATAAATCCATTAATAAGTTCTATAACATCTTCAGGTGGATTTATAAGAAAATTCATTGCTTCATTTGAAGGGGCTATACTTTTAATACCACCACAATGTGTACTACAGAGAATTAATTTCTCAACTCTCTCAGGATAATTGAGTATCATTTCTTGTGCTATAAATCCCCCCATAGAATATCCTAAAATATGTGCTTTTTGGATTTTTAATGCATCCATTAATCCTATGGTATCATCGGCAAACATTTTAATTGAATAATCAATTTCGGGTTTATCAGTTCGTCCTACTCCTCTATTATCAAAGACAATAGTTTTAAAGTTTTTTGCAATTTCGTTTATAGTGTCTAAAGGCCACCAATTAACATCACAAGATAGACCCAAAATCATAATAAGTGGGAACCCTTCTCCATGAATTTCGTAATACACATTGATATCATTTACTTTTATTGTTGGCATATCAAATTCACTTCAATTTAAAATTACATTTTTGTAAATTATTGATAATTAGATTATTTTTAAGTTTATTTAATATATAATTTTTAGTGATTTAGGGCTTTATATCGGAGTATATAAAAATAATAATAATTAACTTTTTTTTCAATTTTTAATATCCATACTTAATTCTTTAAAGATTAGTTGTAAAACTATGAAATTTATAGTATGTGTAAAACAGGTACCAGATACAACCGAGGTTAAAATCGATCCAGAGACTAATACCTTGATAAGAGAGGGAGTCCCTAGCATTCTGAATCCATTTGATCAATTTGCACTTGAAGAAGCTATTAAAATCAGACAAGAAGGTGACAAAATTGTTGTTATTTCCATGGGACCACCTCAAGCTAAAAAAGCTTTATTGAAATGTCTTGCGTTAGGAGCAGATGAAGCTATTTTACTAAGTGATAGAGCCTTTGCTGGAGCAGATACATGGGCAACCTCTTATACTTTAAATCAGTGTATCAAGAAGATTGGTGAATTTAATATCATTTTTTGTGGTTTGCAAGCTATTGACGGAGATACGGCCCAAGTAGGACCTGAAATTGCCGCTCAATTAGGTATTCCTCAGATTACTTATGTTGAGAGTGTTGAAAAAGTAGAGGGAAAGAAATTAACTGCAAAAGTCCAAACAGATGAGGGCTATAAAATCGTAGAAGCTAGACTTCCTGTACTCATAACTGGAATAACCCCTTCTTCGTTTGAGCCAACAAATCCTCCCATGATGAGTATAATGAAAGCGAATAAAAAACCTTTTTCTACCTGGAATGCTGATGATCTTGGAGGAAATAAAGATGATTATGGATTAAATGGTTCATTAACCGAAGTTATTAAAGTTTATTCCCCTCCAGCACGACAGCAAGGAGTTGTTATTAAGGAGGAAACTTCTGAAGCAGCCGTTCAGAAATTAATTGAATTATTATCTAAAGATAAGGTGATTTAATCTGATAAATGTAGATAAGGAAAAATGTACTGGATGTGGACTATGTGAAAAAGCATGTCCATTTGGAGCGATTACCATTATAGATAAACTTGCAGAAATAGGAGACGAATGCACTCTTTGTGGTGCCTGTGTCGATCAATGTAATATGGGAGCAATTACAATTCAAAGGAAAAAAATTGAAGACGTTGACTTATCAAAATTTCAAGATGTATGGATTGTTGCTGAGATAAAAGATAGCCACATAAGAAATGTATCTTTTGAATTGCTAGGAAAAGCAAAGGAATTAGCAAAAGAATTGAATCAAAAAACTTGTGTCTTGCTATTGGGGGATAATGTAAAAAGATTCTCTGAGGAATTCACAAGAAGAGGTGCTGACAGGATCTATGTTGCTGAACATGAAGCTCTTAAGGAATATTATACGGGAACATATTCAGCAGTTATTATTGGTGTAATTTCAAAATATAATCCTAATATTGTATTGTATCCAGCAACTATCAATGGAAGGGATATTGCTCCAAGAATAGCAGCAAATCTTCACTTAGGACTTACTGCTGACTGTACTGGATTATCTATCCAAGATGGATTGTTATTGCAAACAAGACCCGCATTTGGTGGTAATATTATGGCTGATATTATATGTCGTACTTCACGTCCCCAAATGGCAACAGTCAGACCAAATGTTATGGAACAAGCAGCAATTCAAAATAATGGCGACGCAGAAATCATTGAGTTGTCTATAAAAGTAGATCTTCAAGGATTAAAAGTAAAAACAAAAGAAGTTATCAATGAAACTGCTGCTGCATGTGGAATTCCTGTTTGTGAAGCAGATACCATAGTATCTGGTGGAAGAGGAGTTGGAAGTAAAGAGAATTTTAAATTAATTGAAGATCTTGCTAATGTTTTAAATGCTGCTGTAGGAGCAAGTAGAGCTGCTGTCGATTTGGGGTGGATTCCAAAATCACAACAGGTAGGACAAAGTGGAAACACCGTATCTCCAAGGCTTTATATTGCCTGTGGTATATCAGGAACAATCCAACATTTAGTTGGAATGAAAAGTAGCGACATTATAATTGCAATTAATAAAGATCCTGAAGCTGCAATCTTCCAATTTGCTAACTACGGAATTGTTGGTGATCTTTGTGAAATTTTACCTTTATTAACAAAAGCCTTGGAAGATAAATTAAATGAAAATTAATATTTATACAAACTTTTATTAAGATCTTTATATCAAGAAAAAATTATATTTATAAATTATCTATTAACGAGACGGATAGATCCTGTAGGACAGACAATCATACATGAAGGTTTTTTTTTCTTTTCTAATCTTTTGATACATAGATCGCACTTTACAGCTACCTCTTGATTATCGTCAAATTGCATAGCTTCATAATTGCATGCCTTGATGCATTCTTTACATCCAATGCACAATTCGCTATCGATTAAAACGATACCTTGGTCATTTATAGATATAGCCTTTACAGAACAAAATTCCTTACAAGGAGGGTTTTCACAATGATGGCAATATATAGGAATGAAATCAGGAGATTGCTCAATCACTCGCACTAATCTTGGACCGAGACCAAGGTTATGCTCCTGCTTGCATGCAATTTCACAAGCATGACAACCCATACAGTTATCCTTATCAATTATTAGTGATATTTTTTCCATCTTGTTCATCTCATTCATCTTCGCAGCGAATTATATTACATAAGAGGACTCTTAAATTTGTTGCCCCCATTACTGGATCCATCGACTCATAGGAGTTATCTGTCAGTAAGTTTATATTTGAAGTTTTCCACCCATGATCAGAGCTTTTGACCTCTGGATACCACCAACCATGTTCTGCTACGATCACTTTGGGATCTATCCCACTATTCAATTTTGCCCGTTGCTTAACACGTCCCCGTGGTGATTCAATCCAAACCCAATCCCCTTCCCGTATTTCATGCTTTCTTGCTGTTTTAGGATGAATCTCAACAATTGGATCAGGTCTTATCTCCCTAAGCCATGGGATCATCCTGTTTTCAGAATGAAAATAAGTAGGTGTCCTTAATCCAGCATTTAGGATATATGGGTACTTTTTAGCTAAATCTGGAGTAGATATAGGGCTTTCTGGTATCTCCTTATATTTTGGTAAGGGATCAAAACCCCATTTTTCGAGAATAGTCGAGTATAGCTCAACTTTTCTTGTAGGAGTGGAAAAACCTTTTTCTTTGTATTTGTAATATGTCATATCCCCTTGAAGATAACCGATCTTTTTAAATTCGTCCCATGTTATACCTGATGGTTCTAGTAACCAGTTCAAGGAATCTTCCACATTATTCCACCATTTTTGACCTAATTTCTTACCCAATTCCATGAAAATCTTATGATCCTGCCAACATTCACCAATTTCCACAGCCTTTTGTCTTGCTATGATATATCCGTGATATTTCCAGTTTTCTGAAACGTGATCCTGTTCAAGCCATGTACCAGCTGGAAGAAAAATGTCTGCCAGTTCTGCAGTTGGTGTTAGGAAGAAATCTGATACAGCAAGAAAGTCAAGATTCTCTAATGCTTTATAGACTTCATTTGCGTTTGCTCTTGATACCACAGGATTAGTCCCCACAAGATATCCTGCTTTTACAGGATAAGGTTTTTCGTTTAAAATGGCATCCCATGCACATTTAGGTGTAATGATGGTCATTCTATCAGCCAGCTTATATTGATTTCCTCCGAGGCGTTTCTTTTTTTGTTCGGGAGGTAAGGCACTATTAGCAGAAAATTCAGAAATTCTTCTAACTGGGGGTGGTTGGTAAAAAACATTCCCACCAGGAACATCAAGGTTTCCGGTAGCTGCCATGAGACCTATGGCTGTTCTAGTAAAATCAGTGCAATTGATATTCTGTTCTGTTGGTACACCCCAATGGATCCCAGCTGGTTTTGTAGTAGCATACAATCTAGCTGCATTTTGGATTAACTCTTGATCGATCCAAGTTATTTTTTCTACACGGTTGAGAGGGTAATCCTTCATGACTCTTTCAACAAAATCATCCCAACCGTGAATAAAGTGTGTTACAAACTCCTTATCGTATAGCTCTTCTTCAATAATCACTCTAAAAAATCCTAAAGCTAGTGCTGCATCAGTTCCTGGTCTCAATTGGAGCCAATAATCTGCTTTTTTTGCTAAGAAACCTTTTCTTGGGTCGATTACAATCAATTTTGCATCCTTTTCATAGGCATGCCAGAAATTAACTCCCTTATATTCATCTGGATTCGTCCAGAGAGGATTACAAGCCCATAATATAATACACTTGGGATTATTTACATAATCACACACAGGATGTCTTCCACATGTAATTAAACTGGCTCCAACACGTGAAAGATAACACATATGTCCTGCAGTAAGCAAATTTGGCGTACCTAGCAAGTTACCAAACCTTGAAAAATGACTCTCATAATCTCGTCCAGTCCCTTGACCGATAATAATTGCTTCTGGTCCATAGTTCTTGATAACTTCTCTGAATTTTTTAGTTATTGTATCTAAGGCTTCTTCCCAAGAAATCCTCTGCCAATTATTTCCTTTTTTTTTCATTGGATAAATTATTCTATCTGGATGATAAACTAGTTGGGTAATAGCTAAGCCTTTGCTACACATTGTACCATGACTTATAGGTGATTTAGGATCACCTTCTACTTTTATCACTTTATCATTTTTCACGTGAACAATGACACCACATCCACCATGACAGCTTCTACAAACAGTCCGTATCTTCTTAAAATTATCCATTTTTATAATATATTCTTTTTTCTTTAACTACTATTTGAGTTTTCTTTTTAAAACCTTTCCTGCTGGACTTTTTGGTAAATTGTCTACGAATTCAATTATTCTTGGATACATATACGCAGCTATATTTTTTTTAGTCCAATTAATAATTTCCTGTTCATTTACTTTCTCTTTGTATTTATCTCGAAGAACAATAAAAGCTTTTATATCTTCACTTTTGATTGGATGTTTTACACCAATTACAGCACAATCTAAGACTGCGGGATGTTCATGCAAAACTTTTTCAACTTCTCTAGGATAAACACTGTGTCCTTTATATTTTATCATATCTTTGATTCGATCTAAAATATAGATATATCCCTCTTCATCAATTTTACCAAAATCACCAGTTCTTAACCATCTATAACCACCTGCCTCAAAAAGTACTCTTTTGTTCTCTTCAGGCCTATTATGATAACCAATCATTACTTGAGGTCCAGAAACAACTATTTCACCAGCATTTTCAATCGGTAAAAATTCCAATTTATCATTTATTATACCTACTAAAGTATTAGACATTGGATGACCACAACTTCCTGTTTTCTTCTTTGACCAAGGCGGAGAAATGGCTACACCAGGGCTAGCCTCAGTGAGTCCATAACCTTCACCCATAGCAAATCCTGTTCTATTCTCCCATTCTTTTGCGGCCTCAATTGGCATTGGAGTTCCTCCCACATGAGTGGATTTCAAACAAGAGATATCAATCTTTTCCCTAAAAGATGAACTTAAGAGAGTAATAAACATAGTAGGTACACCAAACAATGAATTTGGCTTAAATTTTTTTATTATTTCAAGTATTTGTTCTACATTAAAACCTTTTAAGACGAATGCTTTTGAACCAAGAAAAAGAGCAGAAACTAATTCCACAATTTGGCCGAAAATATGATACCATGGGAGTATAAAGATTGAAACCAAATCTTCCTTAAGAAATTTATCTTTTAGATAATCGTTAACTTCTTTGAATTCTAAAATAATAGCAACTAAATTATAATGCGATAAGCATGCACCCTTTGGATGACCTGTAGTTCCACCAGTGTATTGAATAACAGCAATATCTTTTTTTGGATTAATTTTAAATTCTGGTGTAGAAAATGGTTCAAGATTTTGATCCATTAAAGTATTAAAATAAATTATTTTATCTGTTTTAGTTTTAATTGGAGCTCCATCCTCTAAATTAACTAAAATTACTTTTTTCAAGGTTAATTGATCTTCTACTTTTTTAAATTCATTAAAAAGATTATCATTCATTATGAGATATTTTGCACCTGAATCTCTAATTTGATAAGCTACCTCTCTCGCTATATATAATGGACTAATAGCAGTTACAGTTCCTCCTATATTCAATACAGCAAAGTAGCTTATAATAAAATGTGGACAATTTGTTAACCATAATGCTATTACATCTCCTTTCTTTACCCCTAATTTTAAAAGAGCATTGCTAAATCTAAATGTTAGTTCTTGTATACGTTTATAGGTATAATCTTTGTTCTCATACACTATGAAAGTTTTATTCTTATACTCTTCAGTATATTTTTTGAATAAATCACATAAAGACATATCTTCAGGTATTTCTACTTCTAAAGGAACTCCCTCAGGTAAATAATTTTTCCAATATCTATTTTTTATATACTCGGGTATATCCATTCTATTTCACATCATTTTAATCAAATTTAATCGATTTATTACAAATAATATAATTAAATTAAAAATCATCAAAAGTGGGATAGGAAAGATAATTGGAAATAAATTCTCTCCTTGAGAATTTAATATAAACAATGCAGGTAGGGATAATGATAAAGGGATTAGTTCACTAATAGCACCACTTAATATAAACAATTTCTTATTATATTTTCCAATTATTAATAGAAAAATACTAAGTACAAAAACCAATAGAAAAAAACAAAATTGAAAATAATACTGAAATGCGCTAAAAAATCTTATTGAATACCAGGCAGGGTTAATAGGAACTTCCCATATCATTGAAATAATAGAATTTGGTCCAGGACCTAAGTCTATATGGATACCAAATGGAAGAAAGAAAACTACTAAGATTGTGAAGATAATGATTATAATGGATATAGATCGTTTCATGAGAATTTATTCCAACACACATTTCTTTTTAATAGTCTTTCGAATAATACTATTTTTGACATAATATAATAATTCTTATTCCTTCCCCCTGTCGCTTAACTTCAAAAGCTTCATTAATTTTTGAGAGTGGGAATTTATGGGTAATTATCGGTTTAAGCTGAAGTGAACCATTCTTTACTAAATTAATAATATTTGGATAATCCACAGGACGGCAACCAAGGCTTCCTATTACTTCCATTTCTCGAAACATCACACGACCTATGTCGAATCCATCCCAGCGCTTAGGAGAATATCCAACAGCCACTAAACGACCTCCAGTTCGTAAGCTATTAAACGCTTGTTTCATTGTTGCAGGGTGCCCAATTACTTCAAAAGCAATATCTGCACCTCCTCCTGTTATTTTTCGAATATCTCCAACTATTTCTCTTTCAGTTTTATCCTTTGCTAAAATAGTTTCATAAGCACCAATCTCTTTAGCAATTTCAAGCTTTTTTGGAACAGTATCAACAGCAATAGCTAAGCCACCAGCAACTCTAACGTTTTGAACAACATTTAACCCTATTCCACCACATCCAATTATCACCACCCAATCACCAGGTCTTACTTGAGCTCTATTTTTTACTGCGTGGTATGGTGTTGAAATAGCATCCGAAATGATACAACTTTCTTCTAATGACAATTCAGGAGGTAAAGGGATTACATCTTTTATAGGAACTTTTATTTGTTCTGCAAATCCCCCATCAATATGGTTCCCAAGCATTATTTGATTAAGACAAATATTTTCTCTTCCTATTCTACAATTAAAACAATATCCACAAGAAAGCACAGCAGGAATAATTACGTGATCCCCTACCTTGAAATTTTTTACATCCTTACTTATTTCTTTTATACGTCCTGATATTTCATGACCTAATATAAGAGGTGGCTTTTTAACTGTTGGTACACCATATTCTAGATAGCTAAAATCAGTATGACAAACTCCACATGCTTCTATCTCTATAATTGTTTTACCTAATTCTCCAGAAATAGTAGGATCAGGATAATCTTCATCTACTTTTAAAGGTTCCTTAACTTTTTCAAAAACCGCTGCTTTCAAGTTAATTTCCTACGTTTTATTTTCACATTATTCTTAATTAATTTTTCAAATTAATTTAATATTCGTTAAAAAAAAAGCTTCATTAAGAATAGAATTCTCTTGATGATATATTTAAAGAGAAATATGAAAAAAAGAGGAATATTTAAGCAAATATTAACTTAATATGCATTGTAAAATCGTGAAAGAACAATAAAAAATATAATAAAAACTGTGAAATCAAATAAAGAATTAATTAAAGACGAAAAAGTTCAACAAAGACGTTCTAGAGGAAAAGATTGGGAAAGAAGATTCAATGTTGAAGAAAGTAGGGTTACTGAGTATGTAGAATTGTATAAATCAATGGGTTTTGAAGTGTATGTTGAAAATTCTACTCATAATGAAATGGAAGACTGTGAAATATGCTTTAAAGCTGATTTTGATAATTTAAAGACAATTTATGTCAGACTAAAGGATAGAGAAATGAAATTAAAATAATAGTTAATATTTTATCTATTTTTTCATTACTTTATTGTATGTCAGAATTAGATCCTGTCAAATGGGATGATTACGAAATTGGGCAGTCAGCATCATTTACTAAAACGATAACAGAAGAAGATGTCATGAAATTTGCTGAAGTAACTGGAGATTACAATCCAATTCATGTAAATCCTCAATATGCTGCAACTCAAATGTTTGGAAAACAAGTGGCACATGGAGCTTTGAGTTCTGGTTTAATATCGGCCGTTTTAGGCACAAAATTATTTGGACCGGGTATATTATATGGAGGACAGACAGTAAGGTTTGAAAAACCAGTATTTTTTGGTGATACTCTAACTGCTATTGCCACAGTAAAGGAAAAATATACTAAAAAAGAAGGTAAATTAAAATTTATTGATTGTGAGACTATTGTAAAAAACCAAAATGGTGAAGTAGTAACATCTGGAGAAGGTACTATATTAGTTTTAAAGTAATTCTTTTCTTCTTTTTTCTTCATATAATTGGAAGCTAAATTGTATAATCTAAACCATTTCGGGCATTAACTTCTTTTAAGATTTTATATATTTTTAATTATTTTCATTTTTGCAGCAGAATTTATTATTTCTTTGAATTTAAAAAGTATATTTTAACTTTTTATAAGTATAGTATTGAATAATTTTAGTAAGGAAAGTGCACAAAATAAAGATTTTACAAATCTTTTCTGAAACTATTAAATATTAACAATGTACCTATTATGAATGAAATAGGTGCTATAATTTTAGTCAATTCTATTATTATATCCAAAGTTTCAGAAAATCCACTATATATATCTAAAATATCTGGTCCAAAAATATATCCGAAAATAATAAAACAAGCACCAAACACTATCAATAGAGTTTTATTTCTTGAAGTTCCAGTGTTATTAAAGAATATAAAAAAGATTAAAAAGGGAATAAAAGTTGTAAAGAAGAACAGATAAATTAGAAAAATATTTGATAAAGAAGTAAATCCTAGCACTAATATTAAAATAAGGGGAATAACACCTGCAAAATAATGTCTTTCATATGATATTATATTCATAACTTTTTCTAAATGAATTATTTTTGTCCAAAATGGAAAAATCATGATTAAAATCCTAATTCTTAAAAGAAAAAAAGAAATTTGAACATTATCTAAGAAAAATAATGATAATATTTGTAGGATATTCTCAATACTAATAAAAATATAAAACATTTCCCAAGAAAATATGTCATTATAGAAGTGAAAATTTTTTTCTTTAGAAAATTTCTTTGAAATATATAGTTTGTCGATTATAAGTGTTGCAAAGAGTAGTGATAAAATGATATTAATCACATATAATATTATATCTACAATTTCTAAATCCATGATTAATTCTCCCAAATAGAAATTAAATTATATAATTATTTATTTTTAAGGAAAAACAAAACTAATGGTACTAAATTTCCTTTAAGCGACAGTCTCTCATTTTTACCTCGATTCACTAAATTAAATGCCAATTGATTAATAGATTTTTCAGTATCATCAAGATTGAATAAGACTCTGAATTTAGGATCATCAGGATTTGAGATAATTGTTTTCTGCCATTGAAGACCCAAAGCATTGGCTTGAAGTTGCAATCCTGCAAGTGCCATACCTGCTTCAATCTCTGCCCAATATTTCGTATTCATAAATGTTTTTCCAATAGTACTATGCATAAAACCTGAGCATGGTTTCTTTCTATCAATACATAATAAAATAGCATAATGAGAAAAATCCACATCAAATTGACTTTCTATTTCATCTTTATGAATATCTGATGTATAACATTTAAGAAAATGATCATAAATCTTACGATTATTCACCTTAACCCATCTATTTAATGCAGAATATCCAACAGGATTATATATATATGATCCTTTTGGTACTTGAATAAGTTCATCCACAATAACTATTGGATAAACTGAATAACCTGCACATCCAGAAGCATGAACTCTACCATAACCGTTCTTCTCCAAAACATCTCTATTTCCATGAGTAGCATGGTCAGTTTCTCCTTGGCAAGCCCATAATAATTGAGAGATTTCATGTAAATTTGTATAATTTGGTGGCTTTTTATCCACTTTTTTAAAGATGGCATTGTCTAACGGAATTCCATTATATTGTTTTTTGTAAATTGAACGCTCTTTATAACATGCTGGTATGTCTAGCAATATTATTCCCTGCATTTCTGTTTTTCGAAGGGGTTCTAAAGTATCTTCTAGTAAAACGTCCCGATCTCTTTCACGAACAGCCACAGAATATAGAAAAACATAATCACGATTTAGTATATTATTAATTAGTTTATTATATTTTTTTGGAGATCTAGCACGTTGAGATACTCCAAGCCCTATGCTTTCCGCTTTTAATGAAAGGTATTGCCAAATAAGTCCCATTTCAATTAACTCCACTAATTCAAGTGGGTCGTTCCAAATCATTTCTGGATAGAGTTCCATTGAATATTGAGTATTTTCTTTATCTGTAATTAATTTTAGCTCATTATCCTTATACAAATATATTCCTCCAGAATAATTCTCACCTTCGGGCAGGACAACAAATAAATTTTTTGATGATGCCGCTTGATTGGTTGATCTGCAAATATCTAAAATCTGTGTTAGTGATAGTACTCTACCTTTTCCTGAACAGTCTTTGCGACTTGACAAGCATCCTTGCAAGCTCATGTTTATATCATTTCTTTTATTTAATTAGATGAAATCTTAATATTTACTTCAAATAAAATTTATGATTTTTAAAATTTAATAAATTTTTCCCTAAATAAAGTAAAAAGTAAAATTTTTTATCTAATCTTACTGTTTAAAATAAGATTAAAAGATCATTAAATTTGATCTGAACTATTAAAACTGTGAAATTATTTATTTAACTAAACAAATACGCAATAGAAGGATAATTGTATGCCATGGCTTAATATTGGTGAAATAGTTAATGTTAATGCTAAAAAATATCCAGATAAATTAGCCCTAAAAGATACAAGAAAACGATTATCATTTAAAGATCTAAATGAAAGAACTAATAGACTTGCTAATGGAATTCTTAAGTCTGGTATAAAAAAAGGTGATAAAGTAGCTATTTTATCAAATAATTGCATTGAATTTATGGAACTATTCGTTGCAGCGGCTAAAGGAGGATTTATCGTAGTTCCCTTAAATTTTCGATTACATCCTGACGATATAAATTTTATAATTAATAACTCAGATGCGAAATGGTTGTTTGTAGAATCCCGATTCTATGCTACTACAAAAAAAATATGGGAAGACGCTAAAGAGTTAGGATTCGAAAATATAGAACGCGTTCTAATTGCCGATAATCCTGCTAAAGGCTGGAAATTCTATGAAGATCTTGTTGAAATTGGGGAAAATAAATATCCATCAATAAAAGTTGATCCAGAAGACAAATGGATAATACTTTATACTTCTGGAACAACAGGTAGGCCAAAGGGCGTTATTCGTTCGCATCGTTCTTTTATTGCTTTTTTTTTAATCAATGAAGTAGAATTTTCCTTTACACCTCAAGATTATGGAATGATATTGATGCCGTTGTCACACATAAACTCTATTTTTCATTCATTTGTCTTCATATATTTAGGAGCTCCTGTTTTTATACATATAGAATATAAATTTGATCCTGAAGAAGTGTTAAAAATAATACATCAGGAGAAAATAACATTTACTTCGATGATACCTACTCATTTTAATCTAATATTGAGTTTGCCAGAAGAAATTAAACAAAAATATGACCTTAATAGCATAAAATCGTTATTAACTTCATCCGCGCCAGCAACTAAACAAATGAAATTAAATGTTATGAAACTTTTTAGCAAGGTGCGGCTTTTTGAGGCATATGGATCAACTGAAGCAGGTTTAGTAACACTTCTAAGACCTGAAGACCAGATGAATAAATTAGGTTCTATTGGTAAAGAATGTATTGGAAGTGATAATATAAAACTATTAGACAAAGAAGGAAATCCTGTAGCAATTGGAGAAATTGGTGAGCTATTTTCCCGTAGTCCACAAATGTTTAATGAATATTACAAGTTGCCTGAAAAAACTAAAGAATCATTTAAAGGAGAATATTTTACTGCAGGTGATATGGCAACAAAAGATGGACAAGGTTTTTACTATTTAGTAGATAGAAAAGCTAATATGATAATTAGTGGTGGAGAACATGTTTATCCCTCCGAAGTTGAAAAAGTGATCATTTCGCATCCTTCAGTTAAAGAATGTGCAGTTATTGGGTTGAGTGATTACAAATGGGGGGAGTGTGTTACTGGTGTGTGTGTTTTAAACGAGAAAGTTGACTTAGATACCTTTAATAAGGAAATGCACCAATATTGTGAAGATAAATTAACTGGATTTAAGATTCCAAAAAAATTTATATGTGTGGATGCTAAAGAAATTCCTAGAACTAGTTCTGGAAAAATTATTCATCGAAAATTAAGAGAAAAGTTTGATAAGCAAATAAATGATATATAAAATATCATCAAAATAGCGATTAAAAAATTTAATGGTCTATTAGAAAATGACTTTTAAAAAAGTATATATCCCTTATGGACAGTATTGGAGCACTCCTTTTTCAAGGTGGCAAATGAGTTTCCAAAATCTTCATGCCATAAGATTTGCGGCAGATATTTCTAAACGTTTTTTGGATATAAGGGGAATTTCACCTAATATCTTTGATGAACTCATATTTGGTATTACAATTCCCCAACTTTATAGTTTTTATGGAGGACCTTGGTTAGCAAGTATGATTGGAATAGAACATGTGACTGGACCTATGATTAGTCAAGCATGTGCCACAGGAACACACGCAATTTCTATTGCTGCTCAAAATGTTGAGACGGGAATAAATAAAAATGTACTTGTAATAACCGCAGATCGATGTTCAAATGGACCTCACTTAGTCTATCCCAATCCTCAAGCTCCTGGAAGCACATTGGAAGCAGAAAATTGGGTTTGGGACAACTTTGGAAGGGATCCTTTTGCTGAAAACTCAATGATTCAAACAGCTGAAAATGTAGCTAAAGAAGCGAATATTTCCAGAAAGGACCAAGACAAAATTACACTTATGCGATATAATCAATATCAGAATTCTTTAAAGAATAATAGTGCATTTCAAAAGAGATATATGATAGAACCAATTAAAGTTAAAGATCATAAGGGTCAAAAAGTAATTTCAGTTGTAGAAGGAGATGAAGGTATATATCCTACTACAATGGAGGGTCTATCGAAGCTTAAACCTGTTCTTTCAGGAGGTACAGTTACTTATGGAACTCAAACTCATCCAGCAGATGGAAATTGTGGAATAATTATTACAACAAAAGAAAAGGCAAATCAATTAAGAAAACGAGAAGATATTGAGATAAGAATCATATCTTATGGAGAATATAAGACTAAAAAAGGATATATGGCAATGGCCATAGTTCCAGCAGCAAATAAAGCTCTAAAAAGAGGAGATATTTCTATACAAGATGTATCTGTAATTAAAACTCATAATCCTTTTGCAGTTAATGATATTTATTTCTGTATGGAAATGGATATTGATTGGAAGGATATGAATAACTATGGTAGTTCACTCATATATGGACATCCTCAAGCGCCCACAATGATGCGGATAATTATAGAATTGATTGAAGAATTGGTAGAAAAAGGGGGAGGATTCGGTCTTGCTGATGGCTGTGCGGCTGGAGATACAGGAGCCGCTCTCCTGATAGAAGTAAAAGTAGATTAATTTATTATTTTAAAATTTATTTTTTCAAATTTAAAAGAAATTAATTATAAGGGCATGATTAATGCTTAGAAAAAAAATACAAGCATCAAAAAAATTAACCCAAGTAATGTCTGATTATTATCATGAATTAGACCATGCTTCCAATAGTAGTGAAAAGAAAGTTGCTTGGTGTTCTAGTGTAGGTCCTGCTGAAATTTTAAGGAGTTTAGATTTTAAAGTCTTTTTTCCAGAAAACCATAGTGCTATGTTAGGTTCTTCCAGAATGGCTACAGAATTAATTCCCTATGCTAATGCAATAGGATATTCTCCAGAAATATGTTCTTACCTTACTGCAGATATTGGGGCATACTTAAAAAAAGTGACTCCCCTAACAAAAGCATACCCCGATATTAAAAGTATTCCAAAACCAGATGTGCTTGTGTTTAACACCAATCAATGTAGAGAAGTTCAAGATTGGTTTGATTGGTATGCTAATGAATATAACGTTCCTGTAGTTGGTATTTCTACGCCTAGGACTATTGGTGAAGTTACCAAAGAACATATTACATTTATATCACAACAGATGGAAAATCTTGTTGAGGTGTTAGAGAAAATTTCTAAAATTTCATTTGATATAAAAAAACTTAAAGCTGTATTATCACTTTCGCGGGAATGCTCTGAACTTTGGAAAAAAGTGTTAAATACAGCAACTAACAAACCTTCACCCTTAACATTTTTTGATGGAACTATTCATATGGGACCTGCTGTAGTTTTAAGAGGAACAAATCAAGCAGTAGATTATTATAAGACTTTATTAGCAGAATTAAAAGACCGAGTTAAAAATCACATTGGAGCTGTAGAGAATGAGAAATTTAGACTTTATTGGGAAGGTATGCCTATTTGGGGAAGATTAAGACATTATTCAGAATTATTTGCATCTTTAAATGCATGTGTAGTAGCCTCAACATATTGTAATAGTTGGATTTTTTCCGCTTTTGATGAAACTAATCCATTTAACAGTATGGCAAAAGCTTATACTAAATTGTTTATTGTTCGTTCAGATGAATATAAAGAAAAATATCTTAGAAAAATGGCTGAATTTTTTAGTATAGATGGGATCATATTTCATGATGCTAAAACTTGCCCTCATAATACAAATAGTAGATATGGTATGCCCCAAAGACTCGAACAAGTTATTGGAATTCCCAATTTGATTATAAATGGAGATTTGAATGACTTGAGATGTCTTTCCGATGAACAATCAAGAACAAGTATAGAAGCTTTTATTGAACAATTAGAACAGAGTTAAATGAGAATTAATCAATATTAATATTATAATAATTTTAAGTAATCAAAAATATAATAATTTGAATAAAAGAGTGGTTAAAAATATGGTTGATAAGATAAACGCAATTGAGATAAAGAATTATATTGGGAAGGAGTTTCATACAAAATGGTATCAAGTTACTCAAAAAGCAATAAATATATTTGCGGATCTAACTCGTGATCATCAGTTTATTCACATCAATCCTGAATTAGCAAAAAATTCAATGTATGGGCAAACAGTTGCTCATGGTTTTTTTGTTTTATCTATGCTGGGTTTCTTTACATTACAAGATGGAAAGCAAGAATCAATGCAATTTTATGTAAAAGATGCCAAATCAATAATTAATTATGGATTTGATAAAATAAGATTTATCTCCCCTGTTCCGGTTGGCTCATATATTAGAGATGTAACCCAAATTTCTAAAGTTGAATTAGTTAAAAGAGGAATGAAATTTACTTCTCACCATGTAATTGAAATTAGAGGTCAAACCAAGCCTGCGGTTATTGCAGATTGGATTAATTTACTTATTTTATAAATAAAATTCATAATGAAATTATATTCTATAATAGAAATTTTATTTTTGAATAACTTGTTTTCTGATTTTAATATTATTGATGAAAAACTATAAAATACTATATATTAGAATTAAAAAATAAAAGATTGTTTGATATGATAAAAATTCACTTCACTATTGATTTAATACAAAAAATTTAAAATTTTACGTATTGAAATAATTATGGCACAGAATTTTAAATTTGGAATCATTGGAGTAGGACCATCAGGAGGGATTTTAGCCGCTCATTTAGTAAAGGCTGGCTATGAGGTTGTTCTTGTTGATATTAATAAAAACCATATGAATGCTATAAAAAATTATGGATTGAAAATTAGATATCTTAAACAATTTATGGTCACCTTTCCAAAAGAAAATATATTAAATTCCGTAAATGATCTTCAAAATAAAGATGTAAATGTTTTGTTTATTGCGGTAAAAGCACCGTATCTTAAAATAATTTTGCCTCAGGTTACAAAAGTTGTGAAATCAAAAACAATCTTAGTTAGTTTGCAAAATGGATTTGACACAGAAGAAATAATTGCAGAATTTGTTGGAGAAGAAAATTCTTTGCGTATGATTGTTAATTTTGGTGGTTATATTATAGACAATGGAGTAATAAGAATGTCATATTTTAATCCTCCAAATTATTTGGGAGTATTAACTAAAAAAGCTGAAGAAAAAGCAAAAAAAATAGCAGAAATAATTAATTCCTCAGGATTAGAAACGATTTTCACTAAAGACATCAAAAAAGAAGTATGGATAAAATGTATTCTTAATACAGTTGCCCCTCTTTGTGTATTAACCCATACTACAATGAAGGAGATAATGGATTTTAGTGGAACGAGAGAAATTAGTAGAAAATTATTGCGTGAAGGAGTAGAGGTTGCAAAAGCGTATGGTATATCTTTAGAACCAGATTTTATAGATAAAGGCATAGACTATTTGGAACATTTAGGACATCATAGAGTTTCAATGGCGCAAGATATCTATAACGGAAAACCATCCGAAATCGATTTTCTCAATGGAAAACTTGTAGAATATGGGAGGATCAAAGGTATAGAAACAATTTATAATAAATTATTTGTTTCTTTAATAAAAGTATGTGAATTTGCTCCTTAATGTCCTCCTTAATTATAATTTATTTACTATAAAATTATGACTAATAAAATCTTTGTTATAGGTATTGATGTAGGAACTTCATATATAAAATCAGTAATCATAAATAATAATAAAGAATTAATAAGCTCATTTATTAAGCGTACAGGTACTTCAATTGAGATTTCAAGTAAAACTGCTCTTGAAGAAGTAATTAATAAAGGATCATTGAAAAAATCCTCAATAAAGCACATCGTGGCAACTGGTTATGGAAAAAATAAAGTTACTTTTGCTGATAGTTATAAAACTGAAATTAGCTGTCATGCAAAAGGAGCTTATTACTATTTTCCAAAAAAAAATACTATTATCGATATTGGAGGACAAGATACTAAAGTTATCAAGCTTGATAAGGAGGGTAAAATACTTCGCTTCAAAATGAATAGAAAATGTGCTGCAGGCACAGGAGCGTTCATTGAAGAGATTGCATATCGTTTAGATATTCCTCTTAATGAATTAAATACATTAGCATTAAAATCTACATCAAATACACCCCTTGCAAGTTTTTGTACAGTTTTTGCTAAAACAGAAATTTTAACCCGTATTAAAGAGGGTGAAAAGGTGGAAGACATGATAAAAAGTGCTTTTGGCTCAGTAATAAAAAGAATAATTGAAATGACCAAAATAGAGGATTCAGTTGTTCTTACTGGTGGATTAATTGCTCATAATAGTATTATTGGAGATATTTTGAAAAAAGAATTAAATACTGATATTTTAATTCCTCCTCATCCACAGTTAATAGGAGCTTTTGGAGCAGCACTATTTGCCCTAGAAAAATATGAAGTAAAATCACAGTAATAAATTATAAAAAAATAAAGAATTTTTGAATTCTTTGAGGTTTTTTAGCTTAACAATTTTCCTAAATCTTTTCTAGCTTTTTTAGTTTCATCATTTGTGATTAAAAATCCAATAAAATAAGCAAGTAAAACAAGTAAAAAGTAGATTAATGCAGTTAAATAAAACCACCGTCCTAAATGCCCCATTACATCCATTATTATCCATTTAAGTAACCATGTAGAAGCACCTCCGAAAATAACAAAAATAATATCAAACAAGGAGTTAATCAATGAATCCTTCCTATTTTCATATTTTAAGCCCAATTTCCATAAAATTGTATTTTCTATTAATTCCCAGCAAACAGCAACAATTAACACAAAAATAATGATATAATACCATGGCATTGTTGCAGGACCGATAAGCCACTCCCAGATTGTGATTATTAATGAAAAAATCGAAAATGCGGCGATTCCAAAGGCAATATGACCCCAACTATAATAATCCCAAGGTGAACGACCTACATAATCCTCAAGAAGACCAACAAAAGGAACATAATGCTTTTCTCCAGATTCTTCACTTGACATTTTAAATCTCACATCACATTTCTAATTTTTTTTTGAACAAATTACTTAATAATACAAGAGTACAACTATTTTATAAATTTTAGTAACAAAACTTTGTTCCTTTTATTTGACAAATTAATGAAGAATCTGGAACTCAAATTTATATACTTTAAATTACCTTTGTAGGTTACAGATCATTTTATAGATCTTTTTAAATAAAAAAATAAAGGTTGAATATGACGAAATCGACTTTACATAAAAAAAAAATAATTTCTTTAGCAGTAGTCCTAACTTTGCTTATACTCGGTATTTTTAACTTGAATTCTGTATCAGCAATTTCTTGGCCTGGGGATGGTGCAGTCTTTATCCCTGATGATGATCATCCTACCCAATATGGTGTTTACATTCCAGAACCAGATACGTATAGTACAATGTTAATTGATGCATCAAATCAAGGTAATTACACAATAATGGATTGGTTTGGGACAGAATGGCATAATGAACTAGTAGATTATCCAGGACAAGATATTTCCGAAGTATATCCTTGGTATTTCGATACATATTTAAAAGATACTACATCAAATAACAATTTTACTAATCCTTGGTTAATTGATTGGATAAATGTTACAATGATGAATCCTTACGATATTGAACTTTCAAATTATACAATTAATTCTATCTTCAATTATCATGTATTAACCGAAAATAATAAGTTGACCATGCCATTAAACAGCTCAATTCCAATACAAATAGATCTTATGATATCTAGTGTTGGTCCAAAAATGCTAAAAATTGATTGGTTAAATCCGGATCTTCCTACTACTACTTTTCCCGATCCATTAGGAGGAATGTGGAATTTAATATCCCCTTCAGGTAAACTAGTAAGTGGAGCATTTTACACGGCGATGAATTGGAGGGCTTTATTTGCTGGTAATAAGGAACTTTATAATGCTATCCCTTTTGTAGCTCATGAAAAAGGAACTTATCGCTTATTAATGTTACCAAGTGATGATAAACCCACTCAGTTATCTTTAGAGTTTATGGATACTTCTGTATCAACATTAAAATCAGATTCATTAGAAATTGTAACTAATGCTGATGAGTTGCCTACTGTAGTAGAAGCAATGGATATAAAAGCTCAGCATAAATGGTATAGGATTAATGGGGAAAAAGGAGATTTATACAGATTAGATCTTGGATTGGATTATGAAAGTGTAGCTACTCAACGAATTGATTCTTGGGTACCATGTGGAAATGGATATATTAGGAATCAGTTAACTCCAGGTGTTTATGATATATATTTTCCAACAAAAGGAACAGCCTATATTTCGTTTATAGATACCCTTTATGGTGATACATATAGTTATTCATTATATCTAGAGAAATTTAAAACTTTAAACTATACTGTTGGACATGATTTATATACTATACATCTCTCTAGAGATCAGAGAAAAGCTATTGAATTTAAAGTTGAACAAGATTCTTTTGTACGGTTTAATTATACGCTATTTGAACAACCTGAAGGAAATCCAACAATATATTCATTAGATGGCACACAATATGGATTTATCTTTGAAGATGCAAAAAAGATACGGTGTTATGAAGATATAGGACCACTTGATAGTAAGGTTGTGGGTAATGAAACTTTCTACTATTATTATATGCCCGCTGGAACATACAAGGCTTTGCTTAAAAACAACGATGTACAATCTGAAGGAGTAATTCAGATAAGTTCACAATATGTTAACCTTCTTAATGGTTCAATTCCGATTACTTCGCTATCTTATCCAGAACTCTATCTCTCACAATTTTCAACAATAGACTTCGAACCAGATGACTATTATCCTGGTATTCATAAGGCTCAATATGTTAATATAGATATTACAGAACCAGGGCAATATTTCCTGAATGCTACAATTTATGCTTCAGATAATATTGGAGCTCTACCATTAGAAGCAAATCCACTTAAAGTTGTTACTTGGAATTCCAGTGCAAATACATATATTGATGTTACAGATTTAGCTTTAGATCCTTCAAGGAATTTCTCTGCATTCTCAACAGACGATCCTCTTGATACATATGAAGATAGAGTCTATATTGCATATACTTCTAAATGGCATGATATGCATTTCAATTTTTCTACTCCAGGATCCTCCTCAGGTACACCTGATATAGATGCTTTCTTTTGGAATGGTGCAACTTGGGCAGAAAACAGTATTACAATACCTAACAATGATGGTACCGCTGCTTTTACCCAAAATGGTACAATAGTAATCCCTAGTCTGACTGCTACTTATTTTAACAATTGGATTATGGGTGCTGATTTTGACTTACCAAATATCGATGAAGATCAATATTATTGGTTAGCGATTGATCATGATACTGCTCCTACGGACAGTTATGATTTACAACTTCCTTATATTCAAACAATAACTTTGTCAAATATTACTATGGAAGGAGATATAAATCTTGCTCTTATCGGTGAGAGTGGCTATACATATTGCAATTTCTGGGAACCTGGGATTGATACAACATTGGATGATCTATTAATTAATCAAGAGGTTGGAAATGAAAATGATTCAGCATCAACTCTTTTATTCGAAGATTCACCACCATTTATGAAGGGGATTGAACCTGGACACTATAAATTACTTATTATTCCATACGGATGGGGTTATCAAGGACAACTTCATATTGATTTTGGTATTGGGAACTTTTATTCTTATAGACAAGAGCGGATGTATAACATAACAGAGGAACCAAATCTTTATCCATATCAAATAAACAATTATACTGATGGCTGGTATGGCCCAAATAATATCACAACGTTTAGTTATGGATTAACTACAACCTATAATGATACTGAAGCATCTCTAGGTGGAATGGGTAGTTATTTTGTACTAGACTGCTATGGTGATCCCTATATGTGGACGCAATTAGTTCTTTCAACTAATAATGTTTCTGATTATAACCTCTACTTGATGCAAGATCTTCCTTGGATTACTAATAATGGACCGAATATGGAAGTTGCGACAATTTATGATTCAGGGAGCGCTCCACTAAATACTACCTATGAATTTGGAGTACTTACAGGCCATTTCTATTTGATATTTGTAGTTACAGCAGCTACTGATTCGGTGACTTTCAGAATTGATTTAACTCAATATAATACCACTCTTCTGACTACAAGTGTACCAGTTGGCTCATACTCACCGCCATCCAAAGGACTTTCTGGACCCCTCGTTTTGGGCTTAGCTATTGGAATCCCTGTAGCTGCAGGAGTTATTGTTCTCATTTATGTCTTGAAGAAGAAAGGTAGAATTGGATCAAAAACACCGTAAAATAATTTTAATACTCAAATTTTCTTTTTTTTTTTAATATTTTTAATACTTACTTATTTCTTTAATGTTATAATTTCACAATCATAAACTATTTTAAATTTATTTATAAAAATTGAAAAATCACTAAATTTTGATTTATTTTTGGTGGAATAAATGAACCAATAACTAAAAATAATTACTTTAATTAAAGAGTTAATCTTCTTAGATTTGTAGAACAGAATTCATTCTTATTAATTTCTTAATAAAATTCAAAATTATTTTTATTAAAATGAAGTAAATAAAAAATTTACAAAAAAAATTGGATAACCTTTTTCATAAAAAGTGATTTCTTTTCCGTAATTTTTACGAAAAATTTTTTTTTTCAATTAAAATTATGAACTGATTTAGCTTTTATTTTTAAAATAAGGAAGTATTATATAAAAATCAATACCCTAATCTCATAATAATATCATAACAATACTATTCACGCAATAATGGAACAGAACGTTCATAAAATTGACGAAACATTTATTAGGATGGGTGACTAAATACATACTAGAAAAAAATATTTTTTTTCTAGTAGTGGAATGTTTGTTTTTTAGCCCATAATTTTATTCCTCCACGAATAAAACTAAAAATCATTCCATTACTTCCTTTTTTTTTCCTAAAATTGATGATTTTGGCTTTTTTAAATTCCAAGTTTTAAATCTCTTTAGTGAATAAATCAAATATGAGAAAAAAGGAAGATCGGATTTAAATTTGGTTAATCTATTCTTCAGATTTTAATTTTTTAAATTCCTGAATAAGGATTGGAATAATTTCATTAAGATCACCAATTATACCATAATGAGCCCAATGAAAGATTGGTGCATTTGGATCTTTATTTATTGCAACTATAATATCAGAATTTTGCATACCCACAATATGTTGAATTGCTCCTGAAATTCCACAAGCAATATATAATTTTGGATTGACAGTTTTTCCTGTCTGACCAATTTGTCTATCTGGATCTAACCAGTTCAATTCAATTGTTATTCGGGATCCTCCCAATTCAGCACCTAAAACATTAGCTAAATCCTTTAAAAGTTTAAAATTCTCTTTCGATCCAACTCCGCGACCTCCAGCAACAATATATTTAGCGTCCTCAAGATTCACAGTATTTTTTGTTTTACTTATTACTTTTACTATTTTTGTTACAGAATCCTTTTCTTTAAATTGATATTCAATAGTTCTAATTTTTACATCTTTTTGCACTTTTTCAGGTATTTTGAAAATACCGGGTCTTACAGTGGCCATTTGAGGTCTACTAGAAGGTGTTTGAATGGTTGCTAAAATATTTCCGCCATATGTAGGACGCGTTTGAAGCAAATTTTTAGTTTCTGGATTTATTTCTAATCCTGTACAGTCTGCAGTTAATCCAGCATTAAGTCTTTTTGCAATTCTGGGGGCAAAATCCCTTCCCGTAGGAGTAGCTCCTATTAATATAATTTCGGGGTTGTTCTGTACTACAAGTTCGGAAATCACTTTCACATACAAATCTGAATAGTAATCTTTCAATATTGGTGCTCTAACATATAATATCTCATCCATACCATATTGGCTAAATTCCTCTAATTTATCATCGAAATTCGCTCCTAATATAACAAGAGTTAAATTTACCTGTAATAGATCTGCTAATTCTCGTCCTTTCCGTAATAATTGGAATGCTACATTATGAATTTTATTCTTATAATGTTCTGCGATAACCCAAACTCCTTTGTATTGGCTAATATCTATTTTTTTTGTTTTGATGTCGCCTCGTTCCAATGAAATTGCTTCTTCAGGACATGCTTCTATACATGCTCCACATAGAGTACAATTTGGTAAAACTTTTGCAATATTATTATTTAATTCAATAGCTCCATACATACAGCTTTCCACACAGCTTGCGCATCCAGTGCATAGTTCATGATCTATTTTTATACTCAATGAAAATTTCCTCTTAGAGAATTTTATCCTCTTGTAGATGATGACATAATTTTTTTACTACTTCTTCAGGAGAACCTTCTAAAATAATACGTTTTCCATTTCTTTCAGGAAAAAAAATTTTTTTAACCTCAGTCATAGAACCATTTAATCCAATTTTAGAGATATCTGCATTTAAATTCTTAGAATCAAAATATATTACGTTTGAGTTTTCATATGCTTTCATAATTCCCATCATAGTTGGGAATCTCGGCTTATTTATATCAGTTAATACTGAAATTAATGCAGGTAATTTTGTCTCAATAACTACAATCTCAGTAGCTCTAAATTTTCTCTCAACTACAATTTTATCTTCACTTAATTCAAGTTTTTGAACATAAGTAATTTGCGGAATTCCTAATTCTTCTGCCAATTCTGGAGGCACTTGTCCAGTATCTCCATCGACTGCTTGAGATCCGCAAATGATAAGATAATTTTCTTCAGAATCAGATTCTTTTAGAATTTTTTTAATTGCCAAGGCTAGAGTATATGAGGTTGCTAAAGTATCGGCCCCTGCAAAAGCTCTATCACTTAATAAAACTACCTTATCAACTCCCATTGCTAAAGCTTCACGTAATATCTCTTCTGCCTGAGGAGGTCCCATAGTCAAAGCTATAACTTCTGCTTTTTGTTCTTCTTTAAGTACTAAAGCCATTTCAAGTGCATTTCGATCATTTGGATTAAGAATCGACTCAACGCCTTCTCTTATTAGGGTATTTGTCTTTGGGTCAATTTTAACCTCTGAAATTCCTGGTACTTGTTTAGTACATACGAATATTTTCAATCTAATCTCATGACCTTATTATCTTATCTCAAAAATTATCTATTTTTTTTTTGAAAGTAAAAAAAATCCTGAAAGATTATAATTTAATGATGTTGAAATAAAAATCTTTAATTATATCGGATTATACAAACGTTATTTATGGATCTTTTTTATACTCCTTTTCTTAAAAGGTTACCCGCAATTACCATTCTTTGAACTTCACTAGTTCCTTCATAAATTTCACCCATCTTAGCGTCGCGGAAATATCTTTCTACAGGATAAGCTTTCATTAATCCATAACCTCCATGGATTTGAACGGCATCATGAGCTGCTTGCATTGCCGCTTCAGAAGCTACTAGTTTTGCCATTGAGCTAGCCGTTCCAAAATCCTCTCCCTTATCATGTATAAATGCTGCTTTATATGTAAATAACCGAGCGGATTCCACAGCACATGCCATATCTGCTAATTTCCATTGTATTCCCTGAAATCTTCCTATAGGTTTTCCAAATTGGACTCTTTCATTTGAATATTTGACTGATGCTTCTAATGCAGCTTGTCCTAATCCTAAACATTGGGCAGCAATACCAATTCTCCCGAAATCTAAGATTCTCATTGCCATTTTAAATCCATCCCCGTATTGACCTAAAATATTTTCTTGGGGTACCCTAACATCTTCAAATACAAGTTCTGAAGTATTTGATGCTCTTACTCCTAATTTATCCTCTTTTACTCCTACAGAATAACCAGGAGTTTTACTATCTACAATAAAAACAGTCATTTCTCGTCTACTATCTTTATCTCCCGTTTTCGCAACAACTAATAATGTTCCAGCTATACCACCAGAGGTAGAGAATATCTTTGTGCCGTTTAAAATATATTCATCACCATCTTTAACTGCTGTTAATTGAACCCCCGCAGCATCTGAACCTGCATTTGGTTCAGTTAAACAAAAAGATCCTACCTTGTTACCATTTGCGAGATCTTCTAAAAAAGTTTGTTTTTGTTCTTCAGTACCATATTTATAAATTGGATACGCTGCAACTCCATTATGTACTGCTATAGTAATCCCCCAACCTGCATCTGCACGTGAAATTTCTTCAATAACTATACAAAAACCAATAGTATCATTTTCAAGTCCTGCACCTCCATATTTAACTGGAAGACAAGCTCCAAAATAATTCATTTCCTGCATTTTTTTAAAAGCAGTTTTATTTAATTCTTGTTTTTCATCACTTTCCTTTGCTACAGGTACAAGATATTCCTCAGCAAATTTCCTAGTTATTTTTCTTAACATTTTTTGTTTTTCAGTTAACGAAAAATCCATAATAACATCAACAAATAATTTTCTGTTTTTTAAATAGTCTGTTTTTAAAAACTAATTAAGCATCCTAATTATATTTTATTAAAAATCAAATATAAAAAGAAAAAGAATTAAAACAAAATACTCATAGTTCATGGAGTTTTTCAGATTTGAATAAATTGATTGAATATTTCACAATTTCCTTAGCTTCCGAAGCATTTTTCCATTCTTTAAATTTTACCCATTTATGTGGTTCTAATCTTTTATAAGTTTCATAGAATTCTTGAATTTCCTTTAGTTTATGTTCATGTACATCTTTAATATCATGATACCCACTAAATCTAGCATCATTTATTAAAACTGAAAGTATTTTTGGATCATCTCCATGTTCATCCTCTATAATTAAAGCACCGATAACTCTAACATTTACAATACACCCCACTTCAAGTGGTTCATAACTTAAGATCATTATATCAAGAGGATCATTATCATCTGCCCAAGTCTGTGGGACAAAACCATACTCTACAGGAAAAATAACTGAGGAAGGAATTATTCGATCTAAAACAAATGCTTCCCATTCTTGTTTATATTCATATTTATCTCTGGAACCAGTAATAACCTCTACTACTGCGTTTAAAATTAGTGGAGGATTATCTCCAGGCGGAATATCTTTCCACAAATTCATAATACTGATAAAATTAAATCTGTAATAAACATTACTCTAATTATGAAGAGTGAAAATCAACATTTTGATATTTCGAAACATAAAGAATATTTGCATGTAATTAAAGAAAATATTTCACTTGTTAGTCCTGTTTATACGAATGATCCTCTTAATATCTATTTACTTTTAGGAAATCATACAGCTCTTTTACTTGATACTGGTTGTGGATTGTATCCTCTGAAATCAATTATAGCTGATTTGATAGGAAAAAGAGAACTTTTAGTATTCAATACTCATTACCATTGGGATCATCCTTTAGGTAATGTAGAATTTGGAGAGGTTTATATTCATGAAAAAGAAGTTGATATTATTTCGAAGCCTTATGATGTTTCTTATTTTATGGATTCTCCAAATGAGATTGTAAAGATATACGCAGAAAAGAATTATTTAATCCCTCCTGCAAAAAAAGTTAATCCATTGAAAGAAGGAGATAAATTTGATTTAGGGAAAATCAAGGTGGAAGTTATACACTGTCCAGGACATTCACCTGGTTCAATATGTTTACTTACAAATACAGGAGAACTCTTTACAAGTGATGTAGCTTATTATGGAGATCAATTTTTGCCAAAAAGAGAAAAATTTCCAGAAGTTCTTAATAGTCTTTCTAAATTGATTAGGTTATGTGAAAAACAAAAAGATCTTGAGCTTTATCCCTCACACAGACAATATCCATGTGATATAACTCTATTAACAGATCTTTATAAAGGAATTGAAAATATCGATAATCTATGGAATACTAAAAAACCTTTTGATTTCTTTAATGCATGGCAGATTGATGATGAGAAATTTAGATACTTTATATCTCGATCTTAAATTTAACGAAATTCTTTTTTATTTCAAAAATTTACTTTACATTAAAGGAAAATTTATGTTTAAATTGTAAAATAAATCGAGGTTTAAATATTGTTTGATAATGAATATTTAGAGAAAATTAGAGAAGAAAAAGAAAAGTGGGAAGAATTATATAAGACTCAGAAAGAACGAGATATGAAGTTTGTTACAGACTCAGAAATCCCTATCAAACAACTTTATACTCCTTTAGATATAAACGATAAAGATTATATAAATGATATCAGTTTTCCAGGGGTACCTCCTTACACTCGAGGTGTTTATCCAAGCATGTACAGAGGAAGACTTTGGACTATGCGATTGTTTTCAGGTCATGGAACTCCTGAAGAGACCAATAAAAGGTGGAAATTCCTTTATGAAAATGGTGAAAGTGGATTTAGCGCAGCCGTAGATAACCTAACCTTTAATGGAATTGACCCTACCGAACCCGACGGTGCACCTGAAGTTGGCACCTCAGGTGTACCTCTTTATTGTATTGATAGTTTTTTTGCATTAACTGAAGATATTCCCATCGATAAAATCAGCGTAGCATTAGTAGTAGAACCTTTTACTTCTGCTCCTGTTTGTTCTATGTATTTTAATATGGCTCAGATGCGAGGTTATGACATAAAAGAACTGATTGGAACAACTCAAAATGATATTTTAACTATGACAGTAGGTTATATTCCGTATAAAAATTCTCCTCCTAATCATATACTTCGTTTAGCGTGTGATTTGATTGAATGGACTGTGGCAATGAAGAATGTCCCTAAATGGCATCCAATAAATTTCACAGGATATAATTATAGAGAAGGGGGAATTGATGCTGTACAGGAATTAAGTTTTGTATTTGCAAGTGCCTGTTCACATATTGATAATTTAATTGAAAGAGGATGGAAAGCAGATGATTTTGTAGGGCGTTTAGCATTTCATTTAGCAGCTCATAAGGATTTCTTTGAAGAGATTGCGAAATTCAGAGCTGCTAGAAGAATTTGGTATAAATTAATGAAAGATAAGTATGAAGTTCAAGATCCTAGAAACTTAGGGTTTCGATTCCATGTACAAACAGCCGGATCTTCCTTAACTGCACAATCACCTAAAATTAATATAATTAGAACAGCAATTCAAGCGTTAGAAGCAAATTTGGGTGGCTGTCAGTCTTTACATACAAATTCTTATGATGAAGCAATTTGTTTACCTTCTGAGGAAGCAGCTTTAATAGCGTTAAGGACTCAGCAAGTAATTTCTGATGAAACTAGAATCCATAATACCATTGATCCTCTAGCTGGATCATACTTTATAGAATGGTTAACAGATGAAGTTGAAGATAGGGTATGGAAATATATAGATAAAATCCAAAAAGTTGGATCTATTGATAAGGCTCTCTCTACAGGATTTCTATACAAAGAAATGAGAGATGCCTTTCATAAACGACGAATGAAAATCGAAAATGGTGATGAGATAATGCTTGGTGTTAATAAATATCCCGTCCCTTATGATACAGTTACAGATGTTTTTAGAACTAATAAAAACGCAATTGATATTGAAGTTAATCGTATTGAAAAGCTAAAAGCTCGAAGAGATAATAAAAAATTAGAAACTATTTTAGATCAACTTAGAGATGTTTGTGAGAAAGAAGAAAACGTTATGCCTACTGTTATGAAAGCTACAAGAGAAGGTGCTACTGTTGGGGAAGTTTGTAATGTATATAGAGAAATATGGGGAACTTGGGATCCACCATTAGCAATTTAATTAATAAGGTGCTGATTATGAGTAAGAAAAAAATAAGAGTATTGATGTCTAAACCTGGTATAGATGGACATTGGCGAGGTGGAATTGTTGTATCAAGAGCAATTAGAGATGCTGGTATGGAACTCATTTTTGGAGGATTTCAAAATGTCAAAGAAATTGTTGAAGCTGCTATACAAGAAGATGTAGATGTCATAGGGTTAAGTATTCATTCTGGAGCTCATTTTGCTTATACACAACAGGTTATTGATTTATTAAAAGAGCGTGGTGTCCTTGAAGATATTATGATTCTAGTTGGTGGAGTTGTACCAGCAAAAGACTTCCCTAAGTTAAAAGAAATGGGGGTTGCTAATGTCTATGGTCCAGGTTCAATGACATCTGAAATTGTTGATTTTATTAAGACTCACATAAGAAAATAAAAAAATATATATTAGAAAATAGAGAACTTTTTGAGTTTGGGGATAAAAGTTTAAATATTAGATGAATATATTATCTTGTAACAATGATTTTAATTAGTACTGCTACAAGAACAATGGTAAGGGTATTATTATCCTTAAGTATTATTCTCTTAGTAGTATTAATTATCTAAGCGAAATAAATCCACCTTATCTTTTTCTTTTAAATTTCTTACGGATTTGTTCGCTTCGAGTATGATTTTTATTTGAAAAGGTAATTGGGGGGTTCATTTCGTTTTTAAAAAGAACAGAATAATTATTATTAGAATAAATAAAGAAGAGAAATGAAAATGAAATATAAAAATAGGGAAACGAAACATGAGGTAATTGAATACTTGCAATCATATTTTCTTGGTATTGGATTTCAAGATTTAAAAGAACTTGTAATAGATAAAAACAATTGTGTTTTTTGTGGTACTTGTGCCTCATTATGCCCTCGTATTGGTATAAATGAAAAAGAAATCAGACTATTAGAATATGATCCGGAATGTTCTACCTGTTTCAGGTATTGTCCAAGAACATACTTTCCTAAAGATATGTTTGAAAAAGAATTATTCCATGATTGTATGAACAAAAGTAATACACTAGGATTTTATAAAAAGGGTGTCGTTGCTAAAAGCAATGATGATGAGATATTGACGGTCGCTCAAAATGGAGGAGTAGTTTCCTCATTACTTATACATGCTTTAGATACAGGACTAATAGATGGAGTTCTTCTTACTGATAGAGATGAAAAATGGTATCCAAAACCTAAAATAGCACGAACTTCTAATGAAATATTATCATGTAGTGGTTCTAAATATACAATTGCTCCGACCTTAAGTATTTACAAAGACGCGATAGAGGATTTAAAACTAGAAAAATTGGCTTTTGTGGGGATGCCTTGTCAAATCCAAGCAGTAAGGAAATTACAATTGTTCTCTCCTCTCTCAGAAGAATATGGAAAATTCACATTAATTATAGGACTTTACTGTTTCTCGAATTATTCATATGATTTAATGAAGTTATTTGTTCAAGGAGAACTCGGAGTCTCACTAAATAAGGTTAAGAAGATCGATATTTCACGGGGAAAGTTTTATGTTTATTTAAATGACGGATTAATAGTAGCTCCAATAAAAGAAATTAAGAAATATAATTGGCCAAGTTGTCAATATTGCAAAGACTATTGTGCTGAATTTGCAGATATTTCTGTTGGAAGTGTGGGAGCTTCCAGGAATGACTGGAATAGTGTATTATTACGGACGGATATAGGTGCAAAATTATTTAATGATGCAATAAAAGCTAAGAAAATAATATCTTCCAATAAGATTGATCTATTTAAAATCGAGAAAGAAACACTTAGAAAAAAAATAAGAGTTACCCAAATTGATAAACAAATACTAAGCGCTATAAAGTTATTAAAGATTTCTGATTTCGAAATAAAAACTTATATGACTCTAATGTCATTAGGGAATGCAAGTGTATCAATATTAAGTAAGATTATGAAGACAGAGGAACCCGAGGTTAGAAACGCACTTCAAAAACTAAATCAACGTGAATGGGTTATAGCAGCAAATGGATTATATAGTACTGTAAATCCTACTTTAGTTATTAATAATGAAATATATAATTTAAGGCAGAGTTTCTTCAAAAATATTAAAAAACTGAAAACTGAAGTTCTTACTAATTTAGAAGCGCTATTTATACAAAATAATTTTAATCATGTACGGCATGATGAAATCTTGGATTTAATATAAACAAAAAAGGTATAATCTTAGAAATGGCTTCAAATCTCTCTATCAAAAAGTTTTGTTTAAACTCATTAATATAAGACCAAAAAAATAAGATTAAGGAAAAGAATTTAAATTTTTTCAATCATATCAGGTTCTCTTATAATATCATATAATTAATAGATCATAATTGAATTCAGATATTGTAGAGTTTATTAAAACAAATGTCCAAAAATAAAAATAACATGCTGTATTCTTTTCATCAAATTATAATTTAACTGCTATTTTTCTATTGAGGAATGTATTTCATTGAAAGCATCTTATGATCTTGATACTTTAATCAATAACTTTAAGAAGAAAGATAAAATTGCTTTAGCAAAATTAATTACAATTTTAGAAAATGAACCAGAAAAAGCACATGAGATATTCAAATACTTTGAAGATATATCTCATGATTCCTATATTATTGGCATTACAGGTTCACCAGGAGTGGGAAAAAGCACATTAACAGGGGCTATATGTAAAAAAATTTTAGAAAATGGTAAATCCGTTGGTATTATTTGCGTTGATCCCACATCTCCTTTTAGTGGGGGTGCCTTTTTAGGAGATAGAGTTCGTATGACTAATATATCATTACATCCGAACGTTTTTTTAAGAAGTCTTGCTTCAAGAGGCTATAAAGGAGGTATATCAAGAGCTGTTTTTGATATAGGTTTATTATATGAAGCATACGGAATGGATATAATTATCATTGAAACGGTTGGTGTTGGACAAGCAGAATTTGATATTTATAATCTTGCTTATTCTGTTATTGTTGTTTTAGTTCCTGGTTATGGGGATGCTATTCAAATGCAAAAAGCAGGTATTATTGAGATTGGTGACATGTACAACATAAATAAAAAAGATTTAGGTGGAGAAGATATAGCTGTTCAAGTTGAAATGATGCTTGATGATACGGTATTTCATAGCGGTTGGAGACCACCTGTTTCTATGACTGATGCAATTACAGGTGAAGGAATTGAAGAACTTATCCAAAATATATGGGATCATAAGGAACATCTTGAACTATCAGAAGCAATTATCCAAAAAAAGAAAAATAGATTCTCATTTAAGATAAAGGAACTAATTTATTCTAAAATTGAAAGAATAATCTCAGAAAGATTAATCAACGAAAATGAGATTGAGGAAATAATAAATCATGCACTTGCTGATGGGAAATTTAAAATCTACAGAATTATCCATAACAAATTTGAAGATATGAATTTTGAATTAAAAAAAAAGAGTAAATAATTCTGATTTAATCATCCTCTAATATTAACATAAAGGATTTTGAATTATGCTTTATTTTATTAAAATGAAAAAAATTTATAGATTGTTCTATAAGTGCACCTCAAATGTTTATAAACAGATTTATTTTTTAATCTATAAATAAAACCTAAAAACTAAATATTTTAATAAATATTTATAATGTAAGAGAAGTCTATGTTAAAATTTCATGCTTAAAATTAAATAGAAATAAATTTCAAAAAGAATAAGCATCAAAAGAGCTCCAGATAATGGAAAGCCTTGAACTATCTAAAAAGTTTAAATTTTTTTTATTATTAGAATGTGCTCTGATAATTTCTTTTTTAGTAATTGGCTTCAATTTCATATTCTCGTTCATTATTACTCAAAAAGCAGCTGGACACCTCTATGGATATGGAACTTCTACGTATCATTTAATTTCAATTACCATTTTACTAGTTATAATTTCCTTTATTTCTATTTTTGCTGTTCTCACTTTACAAGAATATAAAAAGTGTTTAGCAAGGAGGGCATATATATTAAATGGAAAATCTAATTTAAGTCTAACAGAGATACTTGAAAATGAAAATCGTTTGAATATATTGATGGAAATTCTCAAGAATCCTGGAATTCATCAAAATGAATTACTAAGAAACTGTGCTCTCCAAAAAGGACAGTTACAATGGCATTTAGCTATTTTAATAAAGAATGGTATGATAAAAAAAGAAAAATTTGGACAATATACCATATACTTTCCAATTACTTCCTCCATGGAATCAATTGAAAAATACAAGAATCTCCCTAAAAAGTCAGAAACTACTGAAAATATTTTAGATATTATTCGAAAGAATCCAGGAATTAATTCTTCAAAAATCTCTCGAATTTTAAACCTCTCACGTAATACAATTAAGTATCATATTGATAAATTATCAGAAAATAACTTAATACTTCTTGAAGAAAAAGGACGAAAAATTGAATTATATCCAAATATGTAGAATAAATACTTCCTGGCTTTCCTAAAATAAAATTTAAAATTACTAAACGAAGAAATAACTCTTCAATTAACAAGTTCAGAAGACGAGGAATATATTTCAGAAGTAACCTTTTTATAAATTGCTCTTAAGACAATTTCAAAAGCCTTATTTTCAATATTTTGAGGAATTCCTAAATTCTCTACAGTTTCTATAATTTTTCCTGGATTTCTTATTTCAAAGTTAATTTTGAAATCTCGTTCTCGGATCTCTTTATTTGTTTCAGATAATTCTTGAATAGTAATTTTAGGTATATTAAATTGGAAATCAAATTCTTGATTTATAGATTTTTTTTCTAACTCCTTCTTACTTTTTAATGATTGACCTAAGCTTAATTCTGTAAGTATATCATTCTTAGATTTTCCTCGCAATTCTAATAACAAAAATGGATTAAAATCTATAACTCGGGCGATATACAAAATTACAGCAGCAATATGTTTACATGGAATTGCTTTATCCGGACAGGAGCAGGTAGCGTTTAGGCCTTTTGATGCATCAGGAAATAATGAATATTCACTCTCATTAAAAATAGATGTAATACCTTCTGGTAAGGAACCTTCTATTAATTCTAAAAGGTTAACTGGTTTATTTATAAGTTTATTTAAAATAGTTTTCCATTCTTTTTCAAGGATTGTTTCAAATTTTATTTTTACACGATAGGGAGTTGGAGCAGTACCTTGCACAGTTGCGAAAATCTGACCTGGAGTAATTGAAAGATTATCAATTCGTCTTTTATCTTTTACATATTCAATTCCCCTTTGCATTCGAAAGGGACGCCCTATTTTTAGATTTGATTTAATCCATTGTTTTCCCCATGATGTATTGGCATAATTTAAAAGATTCTTTTTAATTTGATCGACTTCATCATGAGTACGTTGTCTCTCATATTGTGTCTTTTTTTGAGGTAAATTAGGTTTTTTTCCCTTAGATCTTCTACTTTCCATGAATTGTTTTTTACGGTTATTTATTTTTATCACCTTCATTTTTTAAGTGCTTAATACTAATAATTCCTTGAGTTTTTCTTCATCTAAATCAGAAATCCACGATTCTCCGGAGGAAACTACAATTTTATCAGATAAATCTCGTTTTTCCTCCAAAAGTAAGTCAATTTTCTCTTCAATTGAACCACTTGTAACAAATTTATATACATTTACTATTGATTTCTGACCAATTCGATAAGCTCTATCTGTAGCTTGATCTTCAACCGCAGGATTCCACCATCGGTCAAAATGGATTACTGTTGTTCCTTGAGTTAGATTTAATCCTGTTCCACCAGCTTTTAAGGATAAAACCAAAATTGGTGGACTTTCGATATCTTCCGATTGAAATTCATCTACTATTTTTCTTCTTTTATTTTCTGGAACACCACCATGAAAGTAAAGTATTTTAAAATTATACTTCCATTCAAGTATTTTTTTTAATAATGATCCCATTTGTGTAAATTGAGTAAAAATCAAAACTTTCTCCCCATTTGATATGACCTCATCAGTCATTTCTAATAATCTCTCCAGTTTATTTGATTGAGAGATAACTATATTTATTTCTTTATCTGTTCTTAATGATTTTATATCCTTTTTTAGATATTGAAATGGATGATTACAAATTTGTTTTAGTTTAACTAACAATGCTAGTATTAATCCCCTCTTTTGCCTATTATCAACCGATTTATCTCCGATCTTTTCCAATATCTCTTCTGTAAGATTTTTATATAGACTAATTTGATCTTCGGTTAATTCGACAATAATTTTCATCTCATTTTTTTCAGGTAAATCTTGTATTATAGATTTATCTGATTTGACTCGACGCATAATAAAAGGAGCTATAATTAATTTCAAATTTTCAATCGCTTCTTGATTTTGAAATCTTTCAATTGGTAAGACATACTTTTGTTGAAATTCCGTTCTATTTCCTAAAAGACCAGGATTTAAAAAATTAAAAAGGGACCATAGTTCTAATAAACGATTTTCTATTGGAGTACCACTTAAACAAATTCTATATTGACTTTTTAATTTATATAACGCTTGCGTTTGTTTAGAATTGTAATTTTTCATATTTTGACTCTCGTCAATGATAACTCCATTGAATTGAATTGATTCTAAGAAAGAAATATCATTTCTAATAGTACCGTAGGATGTTAGAAAGATTCGATGGGATTTTAAAAATTCTGGAAGATCTGACGCTTTTGTATATCGTTTTGTCCCATGATGGAATATCACTTCTAAATCAGGAGCAAATCTCTTGAATTCACGATACCAATTGAAAAGAACTGAAGTGGGACATACAATTAAAACACTTCCTGGATTATTTGGATACTCTTCTTTTAAATAAAGTAAAAAAGCGATTACTTGAATCGTTTTTCCAAGCCCCATATCATCAGCTAAGCATAATCCAAAATTAAATTTGGTCATATTACCCATCCATTGAAGTGCTTCTTCTTGATAATGACGTAGTTTACCATTAAAAGATGAAGGACATGAAATATCTTCAAAAGAATCTATTGACTGTAGTTTATTGACAATCTCCCTTAATTCGCCCTCAATAATTACCTCATATTTAGTACCATTTTCTTGTAATTGAACTTTTCCTATCAATCCAAGTCTTAATGCATCCAAATAACCTTTTATTTCAAAATCTTTACTATTTCTCAAATCTTCAAGGTCATTTTGATCCACTAATATCCATTTTCCTCTTAAATTAACTAAGGGCTCATTAGAGTTAATTATATTATTTAATTCATCCTCAGTTATTTGTTTTCCCTCAATTCTGACGTCCCATTTAGTTTCTAATAATGAACCAACATCAAAAAGTGAGGATAATGCTTTAACTTTTCCACTTGTTTTTTCTGCTTTGTCTTTTGAACGAATTATTATTTTTGCTGTTAAACGTTGCCTTCCACCCATTGAAAATACTTCTGGTAGAACAAGATTAAATCCATTCTGAATTAATAAATCTTTTGGATATTTTAAAAAATCTAGTACCTCGCTTGAAGTAAGATTAATTTCATCTTTCATTTTGTCCATAAAAATTCTCTTAATGGGTGGAAATATTTTTGCTGCTGTTCCTAAAGTGCGTAAAATTATCTCTAAATAGTGTTCATCATTTTTAAATACTTTAGAAATTTCTTTTTTAAATCGATCACTTCCTTCCCAAATTTCATTTAATGGAATCTTCTTAGGATTATTCTGAAATAAAAGTGAAAAAGTTAATAACCAATCATCCTCAATTTGTTCTGGATATTTCAATTCTAAAGTCAAAGTAAAATTACTTTTTAATTGAAATCCATGAGCAGATTGAGTCCAATTCTTAATTATAATAGGAAGAATTGTTTCATAAAATTCATCTACTTTAAAAATTGGGTCTTTTTTGATAAGTCCTTTAAGTAATTTATAATCCCAGCTTAATCTAAAATCAGGATTAGTCTCTTTTTTAATTTCACTGCTATAAAATTCTTCAAAAGTCTGAAAATTTCCTTTATGTAATATAGAACGTATAAGAAAATCTCCAACACTATCCATAAATGCTGAAAAAATGTAAGACGGATGCCAAAGCCCATTAGTTTTAAGTACTCCTTCTTCATGGAAAAAATTATTCGGAAGACAAAAAGATGACCAAGAACTATTTTTTAAAATAAAATTAAAACGATCCCTATCATACTGAGACTTTAAAATTAATTGCCATTTACTCGTATATAATTTTTCTGTAGTTGGTTCTAAAACAGGTACAAACTGTCCTTTATTTAATAATTCAAATACTAATTTGGTTAGAAAAGCCCATGTTTTTATAGAATTGCTAAATGGTACTTTAGTCCTATCAGGATTTTCAATTATTTCCAATTGATAAAGTAATTTGGTTGCTGGTGAAATCGGAATGATTTTTCCGAAATGTGTAATAATTTCAAAAAACTTTTCTGAGGATTTACCCATTTCTTTTGCATTTTTTAAGTTGCTAGGAATTGCGAGGTTAATTTTGCAGGATAAAAGCTTATCTGGGGGAATACTTGGTAAAATAAGTTTAATTTGTTCAACTAGCTTTTTTTCAGATTCATTTAAAGGAATCCATAAAAGGAAAAAGTTTGTGTTTTGAGGAAGATTTTTTCCTTTAGATAATAATTCAAAACCACTGGATGGTTCATTCCAATACGTTGTGGGGATATAGAGTAATTCTAGTTTCTTATCAAAATTCATATATTAGTATCGCTCAGACACAAGGAACTTTTTCTATTCTAATATTGATTATTATGAAAATAATTTTAGTAATTAGGTTTTGATAATTAAAGAATTAACATAAAGATTTCAAATTTATATAAAAAGAAGTTCAATATTAAATTATTAAAAAAAACGGTGAATAATAAAATGGTTGATATTGAAAAAATAAAAAAAATATTCGGTATAATTTGGTTAATCATTTTGATATTTTTATGGGTCACTTATCCTTTCTATCCTGGGGATATATTTTTCTGGATGTGGTTAGCAATTATCTGGAGCATAATTGGTGGTGTCATAGGTACCATATTTTTCATGATGGAGAGTAAAAAGAATGAGAAAATAATAGCAACAATCTGGGCTATTATTTTGGTACTTCTATGGATTTTCTATCCTTATTTCCCTGGTGATAATGTTTTAGTTTGGATGTGGACTGCTATTATCTGGAGTATAATTGGCGGTATCATTGCTATAAGTCTTTTTATAATCAGGAGAATAAAAAAAGAATAAATAATTCCTTTAATTAAGCTAAATCTTAATAAAATACCTTTTTTTCTTTTAATTTATTTTAAATAAAGAATTAAATAGTAATTAATTTTGGATATTTATTTTGCTTAGCAAGTTCTTTTTGAATTATATCATTTAATAACTCTTCACGTTCATTTCCTGAAACAACTTCTAATTTTCTTATTTCTAGTGGATCAACCTTCTCTCTTAATAGTTTAATTTCTTTTATAGTGGGAGGTTTAGTCTGCTGTATATCCTTTGGAATTATCAATTCAAATCCAGTCGATTTTATTATTGTATCTAAATCTTTGTTAGGATGAATTGAATTTAATCTCATTTTTTTACTCTCATCATCAAAATCCAAATAAGCCAGATTTGTAATAATACACTGAGGTCCTGAGCCACCACATATAGAAGATTTACCATTAGGAAAACCAACTCCTGAAATAAAATCAAATTTTTCCGTAGGAACAAATGTTCTTTTATCATGACGGGGGGTGTAAAGAAAGGAACCACGAGCATAAAACATACTAAAATCAAGGATTCCTGCTGCTCCTGGAAGCCTAACTTTTGGTTTATTCCAATCCCCGATACATATATTATTTGTATTTCCATATTGGTCTATCTGAGCAGGGCGAAAAAATTCAATGGTGGTTAGTTTATCTGAAGGAAGAGATTCCAAAGTACATTCTACACTATTTTGAAATCTGTATGCTCTTGCTGTATTCATTTCAAGATATAGTAAACTCACCTGTCGAGCTTCTTGTACAAATGTATTCCCCATTATGTAGTGATAGATCGCATCTGGCGCATGAGTTACTTTTGCTAATGTAAATGCTGTCCAGACCATCGGAGTCGCAACACCGACTATCATTATATCATCATTTCTAACTTCCCTTGCCATTAAGACAGTCATCATCTCATCAATAGTATAATCTTTTGAATATTTACTCATCTTTTTTCTCCCTAAATATATATTAAATCTAAGATTATGCCAATATTTTATTTTAATAATTCCATATTGTTCCTTATGCTTAAATACAAAAGGTTTAAGATATTATAAGAATTCATTTTTAATATAATCCATAGTATTCAGGATTTAATGCTAATTCATAAAAAAATTGATAAATAGATATTATTATGTTTCTTGTTTGTTTTGATTTAGAAGGTGTATTTACACCAGAAGTATGGATTGCAGTAAGTAAATCGACTGGAATAGATGAACTTAATTTAACTACAAGAGATATTTCTGATTATGATGTTCTTATGAAAAAAAGACTTGCTATACTTAAAGAAAATAGAATTACATTAAAAGATATTCAAAAAATAATTTCAAACATGGAATTATTACCTGGTGCCAAAAAATTTTTAGATTGGATTCGTTCTCAAGCACAAATTATAATATTAACTGATAGTTTTATCGAATTTGTAGTTCCTTTCATGAAAAAGCTAGATTATCCTTTTTGTTGTTGTCATAATCTTGAAACTGATGAAGATGGGATAATAAAAGATTATAAAATCCGTATCAAAGATATGAAAAAAAACACTGTTATAGCTTTTAAAAATTTGAATTATGATATTATAGCTGCTGGAGACTCATATAATGATACTAAAATGCTTGTAGAAGCGAAACATGGTATTTTATTTAGGCCTCCTCAAAATGTTATTGAAGAATTCCCTCAATTCCCTGTAGTTAATGAATATTCTGAATTAAAAACTTTAATTTCTAATTATTTAGATCTATCTGATTAAATTATAGGATGAATTTTAATTGCTAAATTCTTTAAGTAAAAAACTCTTAAAATCTTGGTAATTATTAAGTTCTATAGGATTAGGTAATTCTTTTTTATCTCTTATCTTTTGTAATGAAATTGGCATTTCCGGAGTAATTTTTATTAATGAAATTATCTCATCTGGAAATTTTGATGGATGAGCAGTTTCGAATGTTATTGATTTAACATTCTTATTCTCAGGAAAATCATTACGATAAGATTTAATAGCAGCCCATCCTACAGCTCCATGAGGTTCTATTATTTTTTTTTGCTTTTCATAAAAATCTATAATTGTATCTTTAGTAACCTCATCACTTATTGAATAGGAAGTAATATCTTTACGAAGTTCTTCCATATTTGGTATTTTATAGATATTTCCACTCTCATCTAATTGTCCTCCGTAAAGATCAATTATTCTAGCTAAATTTGAGGGATGCCCTACATTCATGGCATTAGAAATACACTTTTTTGAGGGTTCAACTTTTTTATACACACCCGTTTGTAAAAATGTTGGAAATTCATCATTCTCATTAACAGCTGAAATAAAAATCTTAACAGGAAGTCCCATTTTTTCTGTAATAAGGCCTCCAGTAAGATTTCCAAAATTACCTGAAGGAACAGAAAAAATAACTTCTTCTCCAGTTTTTTTTGTAATACGTGAATAACTCCAAAAATAATATAGAGTTTGAGGCATTAATCTCCCGAAATTTATAGAATTTGCTGAAGATAAATTGATCTCTTTTAACTCTTTATCTGCAAAAGCAGCTTTTACTAAACTTTGACAATCATCAAACTTTCCATTTATCCCTATCGCAATAACATTTTTACCTAAAGTTGTCATTTGTTTTCTTTGCAAATCACTAATTTCATCCTTAGGGTATAATACTACAACTTTAATTCTTGGCATTTCATAGAAAGCCTGAGCGACGGCTCCACCTGTATCTCCAGAAGTTGCGGTTAATATAACTAAATCCTTATTTTCAATTTCAAGAAAATGTTGCATTATTCTAGCTAGCATTCTAGCACCAAAATCTTTGAAGCTACACGTGGGACCACGATCTAAATAACATATATAATCATTATTAGTAATCTTTTCAACAGGAATTTTAAAATTCAAGGCAGAATTAACTATTTTATTGAGTTTTGCTTCCGAGATAATATCTCCAATGAATTTTGAAATTACAATTAATGCCATTTCAATGAAATCCATATTTTTAAAAGATTCAAGAGTATTGTCATTTAATTTCGGAATTTTATTTAGCATGTATAATCCATAATCTGAAGCTTGACCTTGTAAAATAGCAGTTTTAAAATCTACATCGGCGGAGTTGTAATTTGTAGAGTGAAATTTCATTTGAAAAGCCTCAATTACTTAATTATTAAAATTATCGTTTTTTTTTTTTCTCTCTTTGATAATGCTAATTAAATCGTTAAGGATCGCTGAAGCTGCTTCAAAACCACCAGCGCCTCTCCCGATAAATATTATGGGTCCTGCTTCTTTAGTCTGAAGTTTAATAAGATTCAATATTCCACTAATATTTAACGGAGAATCCCTCTTTACCAGCCTTGGTTCCACTATTAAATCATTATTTTCTGCAATAGCCAGATGTTTTATAATATATCCATCTGATTTTGCTAAATCCATAGCTTCTAGTGTTATTTTAGTGATACCTTCAACTTTTACATCATCAATATTTTTTGACCAATTAAGTAGTTCATTTGCCAAGATTACCAATTTCCCAGCCGCATCATATCCATCAATATCCAAACTTGGATCTGCTTCAGCATATCCTAATTCTTGAGCTTCTTTTAACACTACTGCAAAAGGTATTCCTTCAGTTGTCATTCGACTTAAAATATAGTTATTTGTTCCATTTAATATTGCTTCAATACGAGTAATGTCATTACCTAATAAATTTCTTTTTACCGATAAAGCAGGGACACAACTTGCAACTGTTGCTTCATACTTTACAAAACAGTTCATTTTCTGAGCTAAATTTTTAATTTTATTATAATGTAAATAGAATGGGGCTTTATTTGCCGAAATTACATCAATATTATTACTCAAGGCTTCAATAATATGCGTTAATGCGGGTTCTCCAGTTTTTGGTTCAGTAGGAGTTGTTTCAATGCAAATATCTATATCTAGTTTAGAAATAAGATCTGTTGCTTTCACATTTTTTTTCCAAAATTTATTTTCCTTAAAATTGTTGTTATTAACTAAAATTTCTTCTAAATCAAGTCCATTATTATTAATTAACGCACCATCATATTCAAAAATTGCAACTAATTTACAATTACAGTTATAATTCTCTTTAATATTATGACTTTTCTTTTTTAATAATTCTAAAAAGCGAGTTCCTACATTACCTTTACCTATTAAACATATTTTTAGTTCCATCTCAGCACACTACTTTAGCTTATTATGATCGTATCAAGAAAAGGTTTTTTTCCTTACAAATTTTTTCAATTTCATGAATTAATTCGAATTTTGTCATAGATTCGGGGAATTCTACACTGATTTTAACATTACTTATCTCATCAAATCCCGCAAATTTTGCTGTTAATTCAAATACTTTAATTTCTTTTTTATCTAAACGTCTTAGAGTATCTGTTATATCAGTATCAAAAACATGTCCAGATAAGATAAAAGTCATCTTATTTTTTTTTGAATCTATAGAAATATTAATAATTTCTATATTTTTTTTAATTAGATCTTTCTGAATCTTATCTACTGATAAATCAAGAGATTCCTCCTTTAAATCAAACCAAACAGTAACAGGAATCATATTATTTATTTTTTTGTCGTGATTATGTAAAATCCCATAAATATTTCCACCATTTTGGGAGATTGGCTTCATCATTTCTATTAAACTTCCCGGAATGTCTGGTAATTTAACTTCTAAATAAATCATTTTGAAAAAATCTTCTAATTTCTATAAAAATTTTATTTAATAGCTAAGGTTATTAATAATAATTTATCTGTTTTACGAATAGTACATCATTGTATCCATTTTAATTTTTCGAACCATAAATTAAAATTGAAAATTAATAATATAGAGAATTAACTATTTTGAAGGGTATCTATAAAGATTTTACCTAAATTGAAATCATAATAAGATATTTAGTATCATTTGAGCCCCTCCCGCTTTATCTAGATATTCAGCATGAGAATTAACCTCAATATATTCCTCTTTATAATCATTAAAATTCATTTTTAAATATGTCTGAATATGTAACGCATCAAATGTATAAAGAGGGTAGACTGAAGTCGGATGGGCCCCAAAAGGTACTTTCACGACAGCGTTGGTCGTTTGCATAGGTAACTGTGCCTTCCCTGGTAAATATCTTATATCTTCAGTTTCTACTAATTTTTCACAAGTAATTATTGTATTTTTTGCTGTTTTAGCCATGTCCGCGTCCATCCAAACTGCTCCGGCAATGTTGCAATTTCCAAATTCATCTGCATATGGTACGTGGATAATTGCAACATCTAGATCTATCTTAGGCACAGCCATTATTTTTGTTCCAGAACCTAAAGGATCTTCAATTTGTCTAATGTCATCCCTTACTTTTGGCATATCTGTCCCTATTATACCTTTTAAGGGCATGAAAGGCACTTTTAAATAGGATGCCCTTAACCCTAAAGCAATGGTCGCTTCGCTTTCCTCAGATATTTTAATCGAACCGTTTTCTACTGATTTTCTATAATGTGGAGCCATTCCAAACATTTCCATTCCTACAAAGCAACTTCTTACTTCCGCAGTACAATTTCCAGCTATAAGCATATCTATTTCAATTCCACCTACGAATGTACATAATCTCAACTTTTTCTTTTTCTGTCTTACTATCTCTCTACAAGCACTAATTGGTTTTCTCCAGAAAGAAAGACCTCCAAAACCTACAAGATCTCCATCATTGATATAAGTTGATATAGCTTCGTCTATTGATATTAATTTACTTTCCCTAATCTAGAATCCCCTCATAAAATCACATCTATCTCGCATTAAAAACTAATTAAGTAATAGAGTATTTCAAAATATAATAAATTATTAGATTAATAAACAATGAATAACGATAGAAAAAGATTAAAACAAGGGCTAGTTCAAGAATATTTTGGTATTATTCAGGTCTTTTTCGTTGTAAGCTATTAGAATAAACTGACATCATTTTTTTATAGATTTCCGGTCCAATTGCTAATCTATAAGTTCCTTGATTCTTATCCTTAAATCCAATTTTATTATAAATTCTATAAACATTCTTTATATCTTGAAGTAGTGCTTTACTCGATGATATTATTTCCCCTGAAAATTTTAATCCTTTTCTATTATAATAAACGGTACCATCACCATCGAAGTAGCCTAATAACCAAGCTAGACCAATTTTCCTTTCTTCAGAATTAGATAATGATTGTTTCTGGTTAAAATCCATTAATTTCTTAATAACTTTTGGAACTCTTTTCTTATCATCTGATGAACCTGATCCGAATTTACTATTATTGACTAAAGCTTCTCCCATTGGAAGGCATGTAAATCTCAAATATGACATCTCTGATAACGAGATACTCCCATCCTTTAATTTAACTAACCTTAAACGATCCTTTATATTCTCTTCACTTATTCCAACAAATTTCGCAAGCTTATAAAGTTCTGATTTATCTTTACTTGAAATTTCTAATGAAATTTCATATTTGTTAGTAGGTCGGACATATAAACTCGCATCTGCACATAGGAATCCAAGCCAATATGCTTTTTCTACTGTATCAATTTCGTCAAATATATAGGGATTCTTTATAGAATATTGTTGATGAGAATATTCTGGTAAATCTGAATTACTTGAAATATAATCATCAATCATTAAAATGAAATTTTTTGCTTTACATCCAAGAATCTGATAGAAAATAACCTTGAATTTATTTAATTTTCGAATTGATAATTTCTTATTTGGATTAAATTGAGGAAAATTTGGGTTATTTAAACATTGCTTTAAAAAAGCAATATATCTCGGATTTCCAAATAAAAGAATAGAGATTTCTTCATCCAAAACTTCGATTAACCCAGAATAACGCCCAATTTCCATTCTCAATGATTCAATGAAGTCAAGAGACTGAATATCTTTATTAATGAATCTCTTTATTAATTTCAGACAAGTATCTGATTTTGCCCCTAAAATAACATTTATATTATTTTTTAATTTCTCCATGGCTGTCCTAGTTATTTCAGAACCTTTCCTTAATCTAACCTTTAATTTATTAACATCCATCCCCCATAATTTAGAAAATTTTGGATCTGATAATCTTTTTACTCTCTCAGGAAAGATTTCTGCCAGTTTTTCTCCGAAGTTTTGCAGTTCAATCTTTAAACTTTCAATCAATTCCATAGGATTCATTGAATATATAAAAATATTTATCGTTTTTAAATTCATAATCGGTTTGAGATTGCTAATTTATTATTTAAAAAAATTAAAATGAAAAAATTCATTCTTTTAACTATTATAAAAATAATAAAAAATTTTGATAAATTTGAATGAAAAAAATAGACTTAAACTTGGTCTGGTGCAGGTATATTTTGGAAGGGGTAATATTGCTGTGATTTAGACAGGAATGCCTAGAGGTAAAACCACTGCTGCAATAGGGCAAGGTATACGTGCCATTGGACATGGATTTAAAGTATATATGGTTCAATTTATGAAAGGTAGTTATAAATATGGTGAAATTGAAGCTATAAAAAATATACCCAACTTTGAACTAAAGCAATTTGGTAACCCTGAGTTGATAGCAGAACCAGGAAAATTTGACTTGGAAGAGGGTCAAAAGGCTCTAAATTACGCTAAAGAAATTATTACTAGTGATGAATATGATATTGTAATTCTTGATGAAGTTGGAGTGGCAATATCTATGAACGTTATCCCTGTTGATCCTGTATTGGAACTTATAAAAATAAAACCAGAAAAAGTAGAGCTTATTTTAACAGGTGGACCAAATATGCATCCTAAGATAAAAGAAGCAGCAGATTTGGTAACTGAAATGAGAATGATTAAACATTATTATTCTTCTCAAGGAATTATTGCTAGATACGGGATAGAATATTAGAGTAAGATAATGAATAAAAAATACAAATTCTTAATCTTTAAAAAATAGATTTTTCTATGTGAATAATTACTTTTTTCAATTATTTTTGAAAATAATAAGAAATATAATTTGTAGAAAATTCAAGATTTTAGTATTATAAAATAATAAGAAATAAAACAATAAAATGATGATAATATGGGAAAATTAGCAAGAAAAGTAGCTATGGTTGGAGCAGGAATGAGTAAATTTGGTGCACATTTTCCTCATAAAAGAAATCCAGATTTATGGGTAGATGCATGGTTAGATGCTAGTAGTAGGGTTGATAATGGTATTGAACCTAAAGATATTGATGCTTGCTATGTTGGTAATTTTAATTCAGAGTTATTTAATCATCAAGGACATCTTGGACCACAGATAGCAGATTTAGTTGGATTAACCCCAAAACCTGCCAGCCGATTTGAAGGTGCGTGTGCCAGCAGTGGAATAGCACTTCGTCAAGCAATTATAGCAATTGCCTCAGGAGTCCATGATGTTATTGCAGTAGCGGGAGTCGAATGCATGACAGAACAACCAACAGTAAATGTAACTGATGTGTTAGCAACAGCATCAGATAGTTTATTTGAATATCCTGCAGGAGCTACATTTCCAGGATTGTATGCGACATTGGCATCAGCACATTTCCATAAATATGGAACAACAGTAGAAGATTTAATGAGAGTTGGAATAAAAAACCATGAAAATGGGGCGGAAAATCCATACGCACAAATGCAAAGCTCTATTAGAGATTTAATGAAAAATAAAATAGCAAAAATTGAAAAGTCGGGGGGAGATGTTCCAGATTGGAAGGATGAGTTTGATTATCTAAAAAGTAGTTCAAATCCAATGATTGCTTATCCTTTAAGGTTATTCGATTGTAGTTTAATTACTGATGGTGCAGCATGTGTCTTTTTAGCAGCTGAAAATATGACAAAAAACTTTACAGATACCCCAATTTGGATTACTGGCACAGGTCAGGGCAGTGCAGCTTTATCCTTACATGATAGAAATGAATTAACTAGTTTTATTGCTACAAAAGAAGCGGCTCGACAAGCTTATGAAATGTCAGGGTTGAAACCTAAAGATATTCAGGTAGCTGAGGTGCATGATTGTTTTACTATTGCGGAAATTGTGGCATTAGAAGATTTAGGATTTTATGAGAAGGGCAAAGCTGTTGATGCAATAAAGAATGGAGAAACAAAGCGAGATGGGTTATTACCTATAAATACTAGCGGAGGATTGAAGAGTAAGGGTCATCCTGTAGGTGCTACTGGCGCAGCATTTTGTGTGGAAGTATTCAAACAAATGAGAGGTATAGCTGAAAGGAATAGACAAGTAAAATTTGATATAGAACGAATGATGACTCATAATTTAGGTGGATCAGGAGCTACATGTGTGGTAACAATTTTTGAAAAATAGAGGTGGAAAAAAATGGTTGAAAGTGAGAGAGATTTTACAATAAAAAGTTATATAGATTATTTAGCTGAAAAGAAATTAATGGGATCAAAATGTAAAGAATGTGGAGAAATATATGTTCCTGTGAGAAAATTGTGTATTAAATGTAATAAAGCAAATATGGAATGGACGGAAATGTCAGGAAATGGAGAAATTGCAGCTTTTACAAGTATTACAGTAGGAACTCCATTTTTCGTAGAAAAAGGGTATAATAGAAATAAACCTTATTGCTTTTCAGTAATAAAACTAGATGAAGGTCCGATGGTAAGTGGACAATTAATTAGAGTAGATGAAAGTAAACCAGAAACAATTAATATTGGAATGCCTGTTAAAGCGACGTTTATTGAAACAGATATTAAGGGTGAAACAAGGGTAGATTTAGGGTTTGAACCTAGATAGCCTTCTATTTTTTTATTTTTTTATTTCAAATGATGATAAAATCATATTCATATTAAATATTTAATTTAAGGTGATTTTGGATAAAAAAATTATATCAAATCTTAATCCCAATCGTAATTTCATCAATAATTATTTTTTCACTCATTATTTTTAATATTCCCTCAAACAACTTAAATATCCAAAATTATGAAGAAAATTTGCAATTTAATGGGGATAATGCTTATTCTTATATTCAAGATCAGCTTGATATTGGTTTTCGAATACCTGGTACACAGGAACGGGTAGATTGTGCTAATTATTTCATATCCAAATTTCAAGAGATCGATAATAATTTTATATATCATCTTCATAACTTCACAACACATTTAGTTGATTGTCAAAATGTACTTTTTAAATTAAACGAAGATAAACCGAATATTATCATTTTAGGAACACATTATGATTCTCGTGCAAAAGCTACAAAAGATCCAGATATAACAAATAGAGATAGCCCCGTTCCAGGTGCTAATGATGGGGCAAGTGGTAGTGCAGTTCTTTTAGAAATTGCTAAAGTTTTGTACAATCGAAGAGAGAATTTATCATGTCAAATATGGTTTTTATTTTTTGATGCTGAAGATCAAGGAAAAGACAATGATTATGGACTTGATGGATGGGATTGGTGTATAGGATCTCGAGAATTTGCCTCTGAGATAGATAATTATTATAATTCAACAAAAGAGAGTTTTGAATGCATGATATTATTAGATATGGTTGGTGGAGATAATTTGCAATTTATTAATGAACAATACTCTACTTCTTCCCTTTTGAATGAATTATTTGCAGTAGGAAGACAGCTTGGGTATAATAATCAATTTTCATCGAATCCTGAAACCGCGTCTATAATTGATGACCATAGAGCCTTTTTGAATATAGGTATTTCTTCGGCGGATTTGATAATTAATTTCTGGGATAATCCCGGATGGTCTTATCATCATACAATTCAAGATAATATAAATCACATCTCAAATATTAGTCTTGATGTTACTGGTAAAACTGTAGAGCAGTTTATCTATAATAATTATATAAAAAACCCGGAAAACTCATATCAAGGGAATTTTCCATGGATTAAGGATAAGAACATTTTATCAATTGATATGTTGATAACTATTATCTTAATTATCATTTTTATATGTATAATTATCGAATTATTTATTATTATAAGAGATGAGACCGTGGATAATATAGAACTTAAAAAATAAAATGTATGGTCAAATTCTACATCCAAAAACTAAAAATAGTTTCATTCATAATTACATTCCCAAAAATATCTTCCATGCTCTTTCTTAAAGGCTTCTGCCACTTCATTTACCACTGGTCTAATAAATTCACATCCATCTTTTATACATTCATAATTTACAGGTATTTTATCTAGTATTTCCCCATCTACTTGACAAATATAAGGATCAGGATCATCGGAATCCAACATTTCAACTCTTAATTTCTTACTTGTATATTCATAGATGTCTGGATGGGGTAATAGAGTTGCTTTATACATTCGATTAAAATGTTTAAGCAATTTAAATTTCCCAATATTCACTATATTGATATGAAAAAGACCATCATTTACTTGAGCTCGTTGACAGATATACATAAATCCACCATAACTTGGTCCATTTGCACAAGCTAAACAATTAGCATATCCTTCATAAACATCGTCATCCATTATTGCTTTAATCTTTCTATTTTTCCAAGGTAGTAGAGCCTTGAGAGTTTGTGTAACATAACTTTTTCCCCTTTTAGCTTCATTAAATCTTCGTGTTACTTCACTATCAAATCCCTGACTTCCAATTCCTAAAAAGTAACGTTCTATACCTGTATCCGTTTTTGCAAAACCAATGTCAGATTTACTTATATTGTTTTCAGCTATTATTTCACAAGCTCTTTTAATATCAGGAAGGATTCCAATAGCGGCAGGTATATCATTACCAGATCCCATAGGAATAAATCCACATAAAGTATTGGTATTGGAAATTATTACTCCATTCATAACCTCATTACAAGTGCCGTCTCCTCCAGCTCCGATTACTATGTATCCATCTTTTGCTAATTGTTGCCCTAATTCTACAGCATGTCCTATATATTCAGTTTTAAATAATTTATATGAAATATTTAATTCTTTAAGACATTTTTCCATGAAATTGATATCTTTTAATCCCCCTTTCCCTTTACCTGCTTCGGGATTATAAATAATCGCATAATCTTCCATTATTATCCAACCTAATTTTTATGATTTTTTTTAATAAGTTGAAGATTCTTTAATCATTATGTTAAATTATGAACTATTTAAAATTATATTTATATTCAAAGCTCTAAGAATTGAATTTAAACTTTAGAAAATATTGCTTTTTTTAATTTATAGTAATTTAATTTAGGGAAGTATATTTAAACAATATCTTAGCGTACCCTCCACTCGTGACCACACTCAGCGCAGCAGTTTTTTTTTCCATATATTTTAGGATAATCTAGAATTATCACACTCTTATCAATCATTTCATGGATTAAACCCTTATTTCCACAATTAGGACATATTCTACGTTCAAATTTATCAGGTATTATCAAGACAGTATTGTCATTCGAGGTTAATGATAGATCTTTTTGATTTGATTCTAAAGATGAATCTGAACTTTCATTATTCTTCTCTTCTTCTATTAATTCTACGTCGTTATTTTGAGTCAGTTTTTGCTCGTTTACTATTATAATATAACCTTTGACAATGGAATAAATTTCATCCTTTTTTGGAAATCGGTGATATTTTTCTACAAAATTCTCAACAAATTCTTGGACGTCTTCAATTTTAACAGTATATCCTCTCTCCTCAATAAGACCACTAATTTTCTCAATAATTTCATCTTTTGTGGATTTTAATTTCTCAATTTTTTCTATATTAATTGTATTATTCAAATTTTTTTCGAATTCCTCCCATAATTGACTGATTTGTGAATCATTCAATTTTCCGTTTATTTGCACGTAAATTTTTTTTTCTTGTTCATATAAAATTGTGATCCTATTATCTTTTTGGCTTTCTATATCTACATTATTGTCAAAATAGTTAATTCTGAATAAAGAACTCCCCAATCTTTTTGATTTAGTTGAAAAGGATAGATCTTTTTCCAATATATTTACTAATATCCTTTGGATCTCATCATGATTCTTATCTCTTATATTAAATAAGTGGCTTCTTTCTTGCATTTTAACGTTCTTAACCCTATTTAGAACATTTCTATTCATCTGATTGGGATATTTTTAATCTAGATTTTTTAATTTATAATGTTAATCTTTTGTTATAAGTCATTCTTACTATTACTAATTAAAAAATTTCAATAATAATAATTTATATTATTATCCTAAGAAGATTTATATTGATATTTTTATTTATTTTGACCAAAGGATACCTGGTTTTTTTAATATGGAAAAAAACGGTTTACGAGCAGCTTTTAACGATAGAATCTCTAAAAAGAAGGGAAATCGGTCAATAAAAAAAATAATTATTGCTGTAGTGTTAATAGTTTTTGCGTTTTCGGGCTCATTTTTAATTTATTTTATAATGCAAATTACTCTAAATACTAACAATCCCATGGTTGTTGTAGTCTCGGGATCTATGGAACCGAATCTGCATAAGGGGGATTTATTGTTTTTAAAAGGAAAAGATCCTGCTACAATAAAGAGTGGAACAATTGAAGGAAAAGAAGGTGATATAATTGTTTTTTATACTCAAAATTTACCTGGTTTTGAAAGTTACCCTAATGATCCTATTGTCCATCGAGTTATTGATAAGTATAATGATAGCGGATTTTTTTTTCTAACCAAAGGGGATGCTAATCCAATTCCTGATCCTGGATGGGTGCCAGAGAGCCATATTTTAGGAGTTGTTTGTGGCAGAATTCCTTATCTTGGATGGGTAAAAATCATACTTACTGATTCTGGCTTATTAATTCCACTTTTAGTTGTTGTATCCGTTTTACTAATAATTAGCATTGTTTGGGATATTGTAAGAAAAGAAGATGATGATGTTAAAGGTAAATATAAAGAAAATAAAAATCTAACCTTTAAACCTAAGGCTAAAAAAGATGATTCAGTGAGAGAACTCGAATTTGATTATACTAAATATGATGATTTGAAAACTTAGTACCTAACTTTTAAAATAATCCATTTAAATAGGAGTATATCTTATCTTACTTTAAATTTAACTAAACTAAAATTAAAAATTAAAAGTCTTTTAGGAAAATAGGTGAAAAATAAATGGCATGGACTCCTCCAAGCAAACTTATTGTAATACTAACCCTTATTTTAATGGTATTCGGGATCTTTATCTTTATAGATGTATATATGACCTTCTGGGATAGTCTTTTACCTACGATTGAAATTTTCAATATAAGTTTATGGGATCTTCTTATACTGATACTGTTTTTTCTCACGTGGTTTCTATTTTTCCTTGGTGTAAAGTTAAAAGGTATTTAAATCTCCAAATCCTTTTTTTTTATTTATTTTAGAAATCTATTCAATTTATACTATTTATTTTATAATTCTCTCTTAAGTTATTCTGAAAATAGATTAAGTATAATTTTCTGTTAAAATAAAAGAAGTAAAAAAAAAGATTTAAGATGTTCTTACTTGAATATCTGTTTCTTATGATATATTTTAATAATAATACTACTAATAGCTATCCCGGAAAATAGAGTAATAAAAAGTCCCATAATGAAGTAATCTAAACCTATCCAAAAATCTGGAACACTCCCAGTTATATTCTTTGATAAAATTAACCATTGAAAGGAAAGATGTCCTAAGGTGTCATTCGCATAAAATGTTACATTTGCAGTACCTTCGGGTACGAAGTTCCATATTTGCGAGGGAATAGTAAAATTTACTACATCTACTATAATCACAGGAGTCCGATCTTCAATAGTATACCAGACAGTTTCTAAATTGGGGTCTGTAATTGTCATATTGAAAGTGGGTGGAGTAGTACCGAATACATCTCCAGATACAGGGGAATATATTGTAATTACTGGAGCAAGGGTGTCTTTTTGTACAACAACCTGAGCATTCCCTATATTTCCTGGTAAGTCGCTTGCGTAAAATGTGAGTGTAATATTACCATCAGATAGAGCATCCCATGCAGTTTGATCAATTATTCCACTCAAACTTGTGAATGGATAGTTTGTAGCACTATTATTAATTTTATACCATCTGGAAACTAAATAATCCTCAGCAATGGTAAGTGTAAAATCTGGTGCAGTCTCGTTAAACACATCATCATTAGGTGAAAGGATAGTTATCCGTGGTGCCCCATCTTCAGCTATTGGTAAATAATCTTTACTTTGAGCAGATCCACTTATATTGTATGGTCCATATTGGGCATCCACAATTCCATCTACAGGATTAGCATCTGGTCCAGTAAGATTATCCCAGTAATTTCCAATTGTCGTGCTATTCCAAAAATTATTTGACCCATCATCAACCGCATGCTTTTGATTTCTGAGAAATACATTTTCATAAAATTGATTATTACCAGAACTTGAAGTACAATTTATCCCAATTTCTCCATTATCATATATCCAATTTTCATAACTTTCCGCATAATTAGAATCATTTAAGAGTATACCATACAATTTATTATTATTGATGTTGTTAGACTCAATAGTAGTATCATTACTTCGATAACATAAGATTCCGTGTTCCTTACTATCATAAATAGTATTACTCATTAAAGTATTATTATAACTTCCCATTAAATAAATACCGCTACTAGTATGATTATATACTATGTTTCCAGAAAGTTCATTGAATTCCCCAGTCATAACTCTAATTCCATAGCGTGAATTGTTATAAATAGTATTCCCTGAAATAACATTATAGGAACTATTAACATTTAATCCAATTCCATCAAGCGTACTATCATAAATTCTATTTCCAGAAACAGTATTCATACTACTATTGAATAGATATACTCCTCCACCAGGATTATCGAAAAAATCATTGTTTGAAATAAGACCATTTGTGGTATTTTGTAGATGTATTCCTGCATAATAAGCTGGTCCTACTTGCCACGCATCTCTGAAAATACAATTTCTAATAATAAAATGCTTTCTTGAATTAAGAATTGAAATACCAGGACCAATACCACCAGTAGAATTAAATGTGTGCCCCTCGATAATATAGGGATCCCCTGAAGTTCCAGTTCCTTGAGTACACCACTGTTGGGTTCTTGCCCATGTCCAATTTAATAGATTACCTGGTAGATCATTTATCATGATATCACTATACGAACCTGATAACTTCAAATTTTTAGTAAAATCTTTAGACGCTGGATCATCATTCAAGAAATTTTGTTTATTTGTGTATAAACTAAGATTTATTGAAAGAAAACCTAAAGTAAATATGATTATCATAAATACTGAGGCGCTAATTTTTGTTCTTGCGTGAGTTTTTATTTTTTTCATCAAATATCACTTCGAAATTATACTTTTTATTATATTTATATATAGAGTAATAAGTATTAGTTCTTTTAACAATTATTTATTTTTAACTGACAATAATGTAAAAATTAA
>JAHPZJ010000022.1:55745-98751 GCA_019058245.1 Promethearchaeota archaeon
TGCCCTAAGGTATCATTGGCATAGAAAGTTACGGTTACTGTTCCCTCCGATAAGGCTTCCCACGCAGCTTGGTTAATCGTCCCATTTGTAGTAAAGGTAAAATTCGCAAGACTCGCATTAACAGTATACCACATTTTATCCAAATGAGGATCTGTAATGTTCACTATAAATTCAGGAGCAGTATCATTAAAGGTTTGTCCGTTAGTAGGTGACAAAATCTCGATTATCGGAGCTTGGGTATCTTTGTCTATACTCACTGCGGCGTATTTAGAACTTCCTGCTGTATCCTCCACATAAACTTTAAGCGAGACAGCACCATCAGATAAAGCATCCCAAGCGCCTTGATTTATCGTACCACTTGTGGATGTAATTGGATAATGACCCGCATCGTTAAGCGTGTAATATATTTCATCAATTATGATACCATCTGTAGTTATCGAATAACTTGGAGCAGTAGCATCAAAAATATCATCAGTATGCGGATTTAGAATGTTTACCAAAAGGCTTTGATATATCATGTACGCAATTTCATTCAACCAGAGTTCAAACCGATCTTCATAAGTTGAATCATCTACATCACCTGAAAACTCATCAATAATATAACTATTATATAAGGTTTTTCCATCGTTTCGTAATACAATTGAGGCATTGCCTGTTTCTGTTGTGTTAGTAAATCCTGCTAAAGCTGTAGCATTTGGATAAACTGTAAGATAATCTCCTTCATCACTATAATCTGATATAGCTGTAAAATTATTAGCACCATAAGGTATTGGAGTTGTAAATATTCTATGACTAGACTCCCATATATAAATAGGAACAGGATCAGTCTCATCATCAGAATAGCTGAAACCAAGTTTTGCCCAAAGGGGATGTGAAGGATTATTATCAACTACATAACTTGACATTATTAATCGTCCACCAGAATCAATATAATCGATAAAATTATCAATAACTGGTGCAGTTGATGGCATATCAATAATAACCAATTCCCAGCTATATTTGTAAAGAGAGAGATTAAGATAATCATTATTAAAAGTTAAAGCAAAAGGGAGCCTAAGTTCGTTTAAAGCTCGAGCTACTGGAGATATGTAATAATTTGCACTACTTAACTCATTTACACAAAGAAGAATTTTAGCTTGGCTTGCTGTAAGCCAGTTAGCCGCATTAATAGCAAACTGAAGATTATCTGTTGAATATATTCTCGCATTATCAAATATATTTATATCTGCAGTAAGAATTACTCGTCCATTACCATATTCTTGATATCCAACGACAGGTACAGTTGGACTACTCCCCCAAATTGGAGCGGCATCACCAGTATAATTAATAATACCGACTGTTCCACCAGTCATTTGCGTACACGCTTCAGTAGTAGGAGTTTGATTTAATATACTAAGCGAATTTCCTCCTGAACCACCTACAATTGAAAGATCAAGAAAGGATGATACTAAATAATTTATATTTCCAGTTCTGGGAAGGCCTAAATAATCACCTAGGGCAAGAAAGTTTCCTCCTGTGTTAATCCAATTTTGAACATTTGAGACTTCAGCTGCAGTAAAATTTATGCCAGGTAAAGCTTCAATTAGTAAGTCATATGGAGCAAGGTTATTCATAGTTAAATTTCCTGATGCAGAAGGATAAAGTTTATCAACAGTATAAGAGTGATTTACAAGGTTATTGCGTAATTCGCTAAAACGATCTTTATAACCAGTCTCGACCACATATGGTGTATCCCATGGATCAAATCCATAATTTGCTTTGTGGGACATATCGAAGAGGATTCGCCCTTTAGGTCGTGGGCAGGCCCAATCAACCGCATCATTTACTAAATCCGTCATATTGCTTGGAATTTCTCCATAAGTCCAAGGCATTTGAACTATACGTCCACCTCCATCACTTGGATCATATCCTAACACAGTTACATTATTGGAATCACCAACTAAAGTTGCTATTCTAACGAGATCTGAAGCTATTGAAGTATCTTGTAATGCAGTCCAGTTTAACGTTGCCCAATTAATATAGGGTATGAATGTATCACCTACTGAATAATGTTTTGAAATTGGGTGACGTTGGTAAATTTCATTAACTCCTCCTTCATAACTCCATAATGTTGTACTACCATTATTTCCTAGAGATTCTGGAGGTAAAATACCATAATAACAGAGAAAATTAATATCACTATCAAAACTCAAGATACCACCTCCCCCTAACCAAAATTCTTTTATATAATTACTATTATTCATTAGTGGAAGATTATCTACCATAATAAATACGTCATAAGAGGCTGTTTTTAACTCATGATTAGAGATATCCATTGTTGTAAGTTGGGTTACTTGATATCCTGCACTATTCAATGCTGCTAGTGTGTCTGTTAAGTTATCCTTGCAATCTCCTGCCCCATATGGGGGCATAGTTGTGTTAGATGAATCATAAACTGCAACTCGAATAGTTCTTGGTATGAATTGGGATGTCTCTGGATTAGGTTCTTGGTCATCTAGGGTTTCAAAATTAATCGTAGTTTGAATAGTCGATGGAATGATAATAAAGCTTGGTAGAAAAGCGAAAACCATAAAAGATATCAGTAGTATTGATATTAACGATTTATTTTGTTTTTTCATTGAAATTCACTTTAATTTTATACTTTTTTTATTAGATTTATTATAGATTAATAAGTATCACACATTTTATCAACTATTTATTTTTAATTGACAATAATGTAAAATCCCAAAATATCAAAAAGGAGATTCAAAAAAAGAGTAAAATTTGATTAACTAATTTTCATTGAGAAAAAAGTGTATTCTTAAACATTCAGAGTTATATAAGTTAGATTTTTGTCCAATTCATATTTAAATTTCAAAATTCTGTAAAACCGTCAATAATAAAAAATATACTCAATCATCAGTAGAATCGAGATTTACTGGGATATCTCTTTTTTTTCTATTTTAATAGGAAACATATCTTATTTCCCATTTTTTTTAAAAATATCTAAAATTCTTATTAATCTGACAATAAAATTTAAAATATTTCTAAAATTTCAAAAGAATGTTATTGTCGTAATTTAGTATTAAATTACGAGAAGACTACAATACGCAATACATAAACGCAATAAAACAAAAAAAGGAAATAATACAATAAAATATTATTAACAAATGAAGAAATTTATACAATAAGAAAAACAAAAGAGGAAATTAAAGATGCCAAGCAAAGAGGAAAATGCGGTATTTGTTGGGCGAAGACCAACAATGAACTACGTTATGGCTACTATGATGATTCTTAATAAAGGAGAAGAATGCACAGTTAAAGCCAGAGGTAGAGCGATCTCTCATGCTGTTGATGTTTGTGAGATTTTAAGAAATAGATTCTTAAAAGGTACAGAATATAAGGACATCAAACTTAGCACTGAGCAACTAGAAGGAGAAAATGGACAAAATAACAATGTTTCTAGCATTGAAATTGTACTTGCTCCTCCAAAATAAACAGTGAAATAATCAATTCTTCGCTGAATCAAAATAACACAACATATCTTTTTTTTTATTATTTTACTTAATATTCTTGTTTAAGTTTTTTTTTTAATTCTAATTTTTGTGGTTAGAAATCAATAATTATAGTAGATTATCACTTTAGATGTGCTTAAAATGGAAGAGATGTAGGTTAAATATTAATCCGTTATTAATTCATATGATATTCCCTCGTTAATAACTCTCCTAATTATTCGTTCTTCTTGAGTCTATCCCATATTTTCCCAATTTAAAAAGGAGATAGCAAATTTAGGGTAAAATTCACAAACATTTAAAAACACGGTTAGGAAATAAATAATTAACATAAAAATTATTTAGTATAATTTTAAATCCGTTTTTATATAAAATCAACACAAAAATTCTTAAAGAGGAAATTAAAAATGGCAAAAAAAAACGCTTCAGCCAAGGTAGAACCTTTATTTGTAAAATCAAAGGTAAGAGAGTTTATCAAAGGGAAAGGGTGCAATACTAGCAGTGGTGTCCTTGATGGGGATACTTTAAATAATATCGTTATGGAAATGCTTGACGCTGCTGTTAAACGAGCACAAGCGAATAATAGAAAGACAGTAAAGGCAAGAGATTTATAAATTCACTTGCCAAAAAAAATCTTTTTTTTTCTATTCTATTTTTATATGAACATGATATTGTTTAAAAAATAATTGAAGGTTTTTCAAATTTTGCTTGACTTATTCCAGAAGATAAATCCTTCTCAACTATTATTTTAAATGTAGATATCTCTTGAGGAATGGTAGTATGAGTAATAAGAAAAATTTGAGAAAAAGAATTAGATTTTATTAAATGTTGTAAAATCCTTTCTCTTCGAGTCTCATCTAAAGCTGCTAAAGGCTCATCTAGTAAAAGAAAATCAACTTTAGGATTTCTTCTTGGAGAGTCTTTAGTGGGACGAACAGTACTCATTAATTCTGAAATTGCTAATCGTAGCGCAATTCCTAAAGCAGTACGATCTCCTCCTGAAAGAACCTCTGTGGATTCATATTCACCATTATAATTATCTCTAATTTTAAGAGATAGCCCTGTTTTTCTTGTACCACTCAAATCAAGCAATAAATCACTATATTGCCCAGATGTAAAATCCTTAATATATTTATCAGTAGTTAACGCAATGTTTTTTACTAAACGTTTGACAACCATATATTCAGTTACAAATCTACGAACAAATTCTTTTGCTTTGCCTATATGATCAATATCAATTTCAAATTCTCCAATTTTTTTAGCTAATTCATTCATCTTTTTAATTTCATTTTGAAGTTTTCCAATCCTTTCTTTATTAGCTTTAACTTGAGTATTCCTCTCATTTAAATTGTTCACTAGTGCTTTTAATTCCACAGTAATTTTTTCCTTTTCAATTGCTATTTTTCTTATAGCTTCTATACTTGAATCTTTAAGTTTAGTTCTATTTTTTAAAAGAATATTCTCTAAACCATTATTAACTTCTCTTAATTCTGATTCATATTTTTTATAATTCTTAAAATCTTCTTTAAGACCTTCATAAATCATGATCTTTTCTTTAGCTTTATCTAACTTAGTCTGAAATGAAGCGATCTCTTCATCAAATTTGCTTAATAAACTTGAAATAGAGTTAGCTTTTTTCTGATTTTTCTCTATATTTTCAGTGTAATTGTGAATAATTTCGTTATAATGTTCTTTCGTTAATTCATTTTGACAAGTAGGACATTTAGCAATTTCCTTTCCTTCCTTTATTTTCGTAAATTTTAGACTTTTTTCCATTTTATCAATAGATTTTTTTATATCTTCCATTCTTCCCCTTGTTTTTCCTAGTCCTTTAACAGTAGCTTCTTTCTTCTTATCGAGTTCATCTTTTTCTCTTTGTATTTTTAATTTATTTTTGGAAAGAGATTCAATCTTCTCATTAATAATGTTTTGAGAATCTAGATCCTCTAACCGTAAATCTGTTTTTTTGATTTTTTCCTTAAAATCATTCTCATATAATTGAAACTTATCCAATATACTTTTCTGTTTATTATATATATTTTCTAACCGGGAGATTAGTTCATCTGATGGAAGAATTTTTATTTTTTCATTGTATTTCTCTATAGTATTTTCTTCTTCTCCAATTTTTTTTCTTAATTGGTTATTTTCTGCTTTAATATTGGTTATATCTTCATTTATTCTTTCAATAGGAACTCTTAATTTCTCAAGATTTTCTTTTTCATATTTTTTTCCTTTAACTTCATTATCCAAAAATGAAAGAGCATCATCAATTATGTTTAATCGAAATAAATCGATTAGCATTTCTCTTAATTCTGCTCCTTTTTTATTAGCTAATTCTTCTACTTCACCTTGGCGGACGAAAACAGTACTCATTGCTTGCTCTGAAGATAACTCAAAGAATTTTTCAGCTTTAAATCCTTTAATTTCTTGGTAAATTTTCTTATCTTCAGACATTTCAAATAATTTTGTAGTGATATTACCTGTTCTTCCCCATTTTCGATAAATATAATATTTTCTTTTATGAAGGGTAAAATAAACATAGATTTTTGATTTTTGTGTACCATAGCATATAAACGATTCAGCATTTCTACCTTTAAAGATCCTAGGTCCAAAAAAGGCAAAAAGAATTCCCTCTAAGATAGTGGATTTTCCATATGAATTTTTTCCACTAATCAGGATCAACCCATTTGGTAATTCTTCATCCCCTTTCGGTAAAATTAATTGTTTATAACCCATAAAGTTCTTAAAATTTAATTTAGTTATTAACATCGATCTTCTATACCTCTTTTTCTTTTTCCATTATTCTTAAGGCTCTTTTTAAAGCACTTATTCCAAATTCGGTTAATTTTTCAATATTATATTCAGTTTTATCTTCACTTAGTTTTTCATTAACAAATTTTTTAAATTCCTCATCTGGTTTTTCAAGGATATAATCTTGAATTTTAGCAGCACTGATATCATCCTCAACATAACCTGATATATCTGAAATTTTCCATACTAATTGTAAGACATTATATTCTTCAGTAAGAGAAAATAAATCTCTTCTGAACTTTGCCATTAATTCATTTATTTGCCAATTTTTTTCAACCGTAATTTCTCCTTCGAATATAAATTTTAATCTTGCAGCCGTAAGGTAATTAAAAGCTGTATTTAATCCATATTTTTCTATTTCTTTCATAATTTTATCTTTCAATTGTTCTGAAGAATCTTGTGGAGAAACTATAATTTTCACAACTTCAAATACTCTTTTTAAATCTTTATCTGTGAAAACAGGGCTGATAGATAATTCTTTAGTGTTATTGTCAATATCAACAATTAGATAACTCTGATTTTCATATCTCTCCTTGAAGTTCAATGGTAATAAACCACCCGAATAATATCTATTCCTAGTTACTTTTCTATATCCATGTTCGTGTCCTAATGCAATATAATCATATTGAAAATCGTCTTGCATTATTTTTTTATGAACTGTCTCACCTTCATTATATTTCATGGTTAATGACCCATGAGCTATAGCAATATTAATAAAAGAATCATTTTTAGGAGGGCATTGTTTTGTTATCCAATTATTATAAGCCTCTTTATAGGTTTTGTGGGTTTTAAATTCAAAATATGGAAACAAATAAAATCTTACTTTCTTATCAAGAAATTCTAGACATAGTGATTTATTTGATTTAATTGCCTCTATTAGATCTCTTTCTTTAAAGTAATATAAGTTTGGATATTGATCTTTATTAATATGCGATTCAAATGGGGTATAATCATACGCTCTAAATATACCATGGTTACCTTCTATATATATCAAAGGAACTTTATTTTTAGTATTGATAAAAAAAAGCTCCAAACCTTTTTTTAATATCCTTCTCGCGGGTTCTGGAGGGGGATATGAGCTATAAATACTAGGTTGATGAAACATATCTCCACAATGAATCAAAAAATCAAGGTTATCTACTTTAGAAATATTAGTGATTACTTTTAAAAATGTATCATAAAGTTCTTGTTCATAAGGTTTAGTATAATTATCAATTGCCCATTTATTGTTTGTGCCTCTTCTTGCTTTATATCCTAAATGAGTATCTGCTATATGTATTATTCTAACCATTTTTTTATCACTTCTCTATTCATCTAATACTTTTTTTCTCCATGATTCGGTATATTTTTTTGTCCTTTCATTAATTTTTAATTCCATAAATTTACTATCTAATTTGTTATATTCCGATACTAATAATGTACTTGCTTCATGAGCTCCTTTTAAGCATAAAGGATAACCTCTGGGAGAATAAGGCATTAAATTCTGTAATATATATTTAGCATCTTTTGTATCTAAGAAGTCTGGTATATCAAATCTTAGAGCTGCACTATTTTTTTGTATTTTAGTGATGTATGCCTTACTTTTAGTGTATGCTGAAAGATCAGGCATTTCGACTAAAAAAGTCTTTTCTTTCATAATTTCTGACCATATTGGTAAAATAAAATTGCCTTGGGCATCTCTTAATCTACAAGTTTTAGATATTGTATAATAATTTAAATTAAAAAATTCAACAAATTTAAAAAAGAACTTAGTAAAAGCCTCTGGTGGAAAAATATGATGTCGAAACATTTGAATTCCATCACCTAAGAAGACAATATTTTGAATTTTCCCCCAATTACTCTCCTCTTTTATTCTTATAAGTGATTTCAAAATTTCATCAGCAGTTCTTATTCTATCAATTACATGTGCTATAGAAGGATAATAAAATGCATGGTTATCTATGGCACTCTTTATTTTATTACTGAATGTAGTTTCATACCATTCTTCTAATTCATCAATGAAGTTTTTTAAATCTCCAATATAGAAGTATTTCTTTATTGTTTTCACGAAATTTTCAATCACAGTTTGATAAATGATTAATTTATGTTCGTTATCTTCAATATAAGTAGTGATTGGTTTATACATTATTTTTTTAATATAATATTTTCCATCTATTAGAGTAATTTGACCTTCTCCAAATTTAAAAGCTCCTAATTTAGCATAAGTTCCAGGTAATGTATTTGAACTCTCATCAAACCCAATAATTTTAAATGCCTTATCTACATAATCATTTAAATGCTTTTCAATTATTATATATGGCATTTTACTAAAGTGAGTCCCCATATTTCTGAGTTTTTCTTCTGCGCTACTAGTAGGATCAGGATCCTCTAACTCTTTTTTTTCTTCTTCGGTCCACGTAATCTTATTAGACTTAATAAATTCCATAAATTCCTTAATATCGGAATTAAAAGATTCTTCAGGTCGATAATTCATCGACTCTTCCAATGAAATTAATTCAAAATCGAATGAAATTAATATCACCAAATATATTTATAAAAATCAAGGAAGTCCTGTAGGAGGAGGACTTGTATCTATATCTTTCATTTTTCTAGTAAAATCTTCATAAAAGGTTTTTGAAGTATTTATAAAATAATCATCATATAGAGGAATTTTAAGCTTTTGAAAGTTAGTGAGCCAAATCCCTGAGATTAATGCAATTCCAACTGTACCAGTAAGAGATTCTAGATCACTTTGTTGGACTCCACCACCAATACTACGGGTGGCTACCTGTTTTTCTTTGTCGGATCTCAAAGGTAAATTAATTACAGTATTCATATTTGATAAAATTGTATCATCTATAGGAGAGTATTGTTGTGAGATAATTTCAAGAGCTAAATTGAACTTTCTTCCTTGTCGCGAAATATCCTTAAACACATTACTGAATCTCATCATTTCTGGTCGCAAGATACTAGGTGCTTCTTCAATTGTAAATATAATTATTGGTAAATCAGTTGGTTCTTTAACTTCTTTTCCACTTTTGATGTATAATTTATCAATTGAATTTTCATAGTTTTTATAGAAATTTTCGGGTAAAGATTGTTTAAGTTTTGTTTTTAAGGTGTTAATATCCGTAGATGATTTTAACGCTTTTCTAATATCAAATAGTGTCCTAGCTAACACACTATTAAACAGAAATTGTTCTAAATCCGAAATCATGGATACATTAAATATTATTATACCCCCCTGTTCTAACTTTTTTACAATATCTGGTAATTTACTACTTGCATTCGATCGAAACATCTCAGAATATTCTAACCAAGTAAGCCTCCTTCTTACTGCTGCCATAGTAGCATCACTATGACCTCCACGAAGAGGAGAATATCCCTCTGTTAAAAGATTTTCAATATAATCATTACGGGTCTCATTATATGCAGAATGAACAGCTCCAACTTGTAAGTCATTAAAAGTTCCTGTAGCATATAAGTCAACTGGTTTTATTTCTTGATAATTTATAATACAAGGTTGAGCCATGCTTTTTATTGGAGCTGGAGGTACTCCCTTATTAGGATAAAGATAAAACCAATCTCCAATAAGTTTTTTATTATAATCTACAGCTTTACAAATATCATTGAATCCATAATTTAAACATCCTAAAGCATATTCATCATGCATATCAATTGCTAACATAGATATTTTTATTCCTTTTCCATTTAAAATAACATTTGCATTATGCTGCATAAGACCATCAAGAAATACTTGGTTTAAATTCGATTTTCCAGTACCTGTTGCTCCAGCAATGAAAAAGTGATACATCAGATATTTATAAGGGAAGTAAACATTTACATTAGCTTCGGATGCCAATGAACCCATATATACACCATCAGGAGTAAATATTTTCTCTAAATAATCAGCTTTGTCATCTTGAATTTCAGAGATATCCATGGAATGGGGCTTTAATACTCCCTTTTCCATAATATCCTCAATAAGAAAGAAAACATTCGTAGTGAAATTTTTTTCTTTTTTAGATTTCTTGTCTCTCTCCGTAAGAATTATTGGACGTCCTTGAATCACATATTGTAATTCTGTTTCAAGTTCAGCGGTGATATAAGGTGTCATTTTAACATTTTTCAATTTTTGTCGTGTTAATATATAATCTTGAATAGTATATTCTTTTAGAATTTGGATTATTATTGTATAATCTTTTTTATCAGCTTCATCTTCAGCTTCAAGTTTAACAAATCCATGAAGATGAATATATTTTTCGTAGAAAATTTCAATTGTACTTTCGAGAGGGTTTATTCTAATTATCATTTTTATCTTGATCCTATCTCTTATTAAATAATACTATTATTGAATCTAAATAAATAAAAAATTGTATTAATTCAAACATAAATTTATTTATGGGTTTTAAATGTAATATTTGTTTTGATATATAAAGTCCAAAGACATACCAAATTTAGTAAACTATAAAAGATCTATTGCTGATTTAAATAGATCTTTTTTATCAATTTTCTCTTTTTCATTTAGCGATTTAAATTCGACCGAAGACTTCTTATAAACCTTGTTATTTAATTCAGAAATAAATTGGGAAGGCTTTACGATCTGAGGTCCTCGGTAAGTAGCTTTAATCGAAGGAGAGATAAGATATAATTGATCTTTAGCTCTAGTAACAGCAACATAGAATACTCTGCGTTCTTCTTCAAACGCATCCGGATCTCCTATACTTCTACTAGATGGAAAAGAATCTTCGCAAAGCATAGGCATAAATACTACTCGCCATTCAAGGCCTTTTGCTCTATGTATTGTAGATAAAATCAAAGGATTTTCTTCCTCTGCTTGTTCTCCAGCTTTAACAGTTTTAGCTTCTAGATTAGATAAATTTAAACTTAAATTTTCTAAAAATTTTCTAATAGTTAGAAAATTTTTTGCATACAAACTTAACTGCTTTAAATCTTCTATTCTTTCTTGCCAATTATCATATTTGGATTTTAAGTGTTCTTCAAGGACTTTAATTAAATCTTTAATAACTTCTGAGGGGTTTTCTTCTGGACTAAAATCTATTAAGTTTTTTATATATGAGATTAAATTTCTTATACCTTCTTTAGATATACGAGCTCCTTTCAGCTTTTCAGCATAGAACATCTTATTAATTAAAGCATCAATTGGATGTTCTATGTTTGAAATTGCTTCGAAAATCTTCGAACCAGAAGTTGTTCCAATCCCTTGAATAATTGAAAAGATTTTAGCCCAAGAAACTTCATCATAAGCATTCTCGATAATTCGTAAATGAGCTAACATATCCTTAATGTGAGCTCTTTCAAAAAAAGCAATACCTGCTCGAACTTCATAAGGAATATTCTTAGCTCTTAATTCAAGCTCAATTTTAAGTGAATGTGATGCTGCTCGAACTAGTATTGCCATATCTTTTAAATCAAATCCCTCTGAACGTAGTTTTAAGATTTGGTTTGCTATAAATCGTGCTTGATCACTATCATCTCCTAAATTCACTTGAAATGGTAGAACTCCTTTAGGTCGAGTGGTGCGCATACTTTTCTTAAACTGATTTTTATTGTTTTTTATTGAATTATTTGCCAAATTGAGAATTTCAGGAACGCTTCTATAGTTGTAGGTTATTGTCAATCTCTTACATTTCTTATTTTTTTTTTCAAAATTCAAGATATTTTGAAAATTAGCACCTCTAAATGCATAAATACTTTGAGCATCATCGCCTACCGCCATGATATTATGTTCTGGGTTACAATTGACTATTTTATGTATAATTTCATCTTGAATGTAGTTTGTATCTTGATATTCATCAACAAGAATGAATTTAATATTCTTAGCAATTAGTTGAGCAATACTTCTTTCATCTAATAACTGATTCCAATATATTAAGAGATCATCAAAATCTACTAAATTGTCTTTTGCTTTTTTAGTTTTATAAATTTTGAATACTTCTTCTAACTTCTGAATAATAGTTTCACTATCAAATTGATTATATTTCCATAATATTACATCTTTAATCGATTTGTGGCAATTGAAAGAATAAGATAAAATATTTTTTGCCATTGTAGAAGTAGGAAAACGTTCTTTGATTTCTTTCACATTAGCTTTTTCTATTGAAAGCTTCATTAAAATTCTAGCATCAGTTTCGTCCATTATAATATAACTTGGTTTTAAACCTAACATTTTTGCATATCTCCGAATGAAACGATTTGCTATAGAATGAAATGTTCCAGCCCAAATTCCTTTAGGACGTTTGCCCAAAAGAGTCTCTACTCGCTTAATCATTTCATTAGCAGCCTTATTTGTAAACGTGACTAACATGATCTCACTTGGTTTTACACCGGAGGATAATAATTTAGCAACAGAATATACTATTGTTCTTGTTTTTCCACTACCAGCCCCAGCTATTACTAATATTGGACCATTAATATTATTGATAATCTCAAGTTGTTCTTCGTTTAAATTATCTTCAAAATTGATTTCTTTAAACTGTTCTTTATATTCAGTTAATTCCTCTTTTAAAGATTCTGCAAAATCTTCATCGTAGAACTCAAATATATATTCTTCTTCAATTTTCTGTTTCTTGTCGTTCAAATTTTAACTCTTTATTAATATACATTTATTTCTTTTAATAAACGTGTATTTCAAATTAAAAGTATCATAAAATATATCTAAATTGCTAGACATTTTTGAAACTTTCTCCTTTATAATTGATATAATAATAGAAAGCTAAAAAATAGTTCATGTGAGGGAATTTATTAAATTTCTCTATGTAAGACCAACTAATATTTTGAAAGCAATAGTCTCATCTTTCTCATCAACAGATGAAATAGGATAAGTAATATCATATTTATCTCTTATATGAGGTGCTGCTTGTGCGGAAATAAATTTCATTCTGGTATTCGTGTTTTTTCCCTCCCAAATCCATACTTTACCATCATGCTGGTCAATAAAAAGCAGAATTTTATTTGAATCTAATAGTTCAAACAATGGAATATTTTCCTTCACTTCAATTTGTTCAAAATCTTCTAATTCTTCGTTTAATTGATAAATATCTATCAAAATTTAATCGCTTGAATTTCTTTCGTTTTTATATTATATTCTTTATCATATTCATTTATAAACTTTCAATATTAAGGATCAACTACATTAGAAAATGATGTATACTTTAAAAGAGTTTAATTTTCTAAATACGACATAGTATAAATGAAGAGATTTAATAATTATTTTTTTGTAATGTTTTACTAAAGATATAGTAGATAACTAAGTAGATAATTAAAAATCATTTTGGAATTTTCTTCTTCGTAAGGTTGAGATAAGATGGCCTCTGGAAAGAAGTTGAATTCCAAACTGTGAACTATATTCCCGAGAAAAGTCAGTAATAATATTACAAATCATAATTCCCCCTTGGATATTGGTGTCAATACACGCTTTATGTAGCTGTCTTAGTTGAGTAATTGAGATTTCTCTTTTCCAATCTCTTATGAACACTCCAAATGTACTAAGATTATTTTTTACTAGTGCATCAAAAGTCCATGATTTACCAGATTTTCCTTTATTTTGTACTGGACCTTCTATAAACTCATATTTTTCAGAAAAAACATTTTTAACCAAATTAACTAAAGGCTTATTCCCTAATGACACAAGAAACACTAATTTTCTATATTATATATGTATTATATCAATATTTAACCAAATATTATTTAAGATAATATGTTACCTCTGTAACACGTTTTCTTATGTTCTATTCAATCGAAAGAAAAATATACGACAAAAATATCTTATTATAAGCATTATTTGTAATAAATTTAATAAAATTAGAAATTTATACGGAAAGCATTCAACTTATAAAACGGATAAGCGCCCTCATTATCAGGACCATTCTTCTGTACAAACTTGTACAAGTTGTGTTGTATAAATTCTAATAAACCTTGAATTACTTCATTACAAATAGAATTACATTCCAAATAATTGAATCCACAATTTTCATTAAATTTTTCACAAAATTTTTTCATATGTAATGAAATACCTTGAGCTGGTAAAGGGATTATCGAATCCCAAGTATCCTTAAAGCCTGCCATCTGACTGGGAGGTATTTTTTTTAGTAATCCTATTAAGTGCGTTCTAGAAGAATTATCATTAAACCGTTTTATAATTCCCTTAAGTTCTTTCTTTGCTTCGAGTTGACAAAGAAAAGTATAATAATTGAGTAATCTTTCAGCTTCTTTTGTTTTTTCAGAATCAATTATCTTCCAGCCATTCGCTTTTTTACAACTTATCTGTTTATTATCTGGATTAGAAAATTTCGTAGGATATATCCAACATTGAGGGGGTTTAATCCCTGAAGTATGAACTGTACATCCATTAATTTTTTTATTATATAAAAAACATTTTCCCGTTATATCATCAAATCTTAATTTAAAACTGAAGATATCACCTCTATTGAAATCTTCTTTAGAAGCATATCCTTTCTCAATATACTTTTGTGCTAAAATTTTAGGAACATCAATTTTAATTGAACAACAATCACTATGACAAATTGATAAACAATCTGGACCCTCAATTGCTGAACTCATTAGGTCATTAAATCTCCTAACAATTTGCCAAAATTTGTCGTTAACCACAATGATATAAATTAATATAATTATGTTTCTTAGACATCAATATTGATTATCAATTATAAAATTATTTTAAAAACATTGTGGTTTAAGTAAACTTTATATTTTCTTACTTTATTATTATGTAAAATTTTGACAACAAAATTTGTATAAAAATTTTCTTAATTTAAATAATAAAAATACGAGAAGAGTATCGAATGTCAGAAAATCTTATAGTCATAGATATTACTGATGAAGAACACATTGTTTTCGACGGTTCACAAAATATTAAAGAAATCTCAGGCAAAGGAACGTTGCTCGTGAAAAATCCAACTCAAAGAAGCAGATTATGGAATTTGATTTGTAATGTTAAAGAAAATATAAACACATCTTTGGATTCAAAAGAACTCAATGTTGGAACGCTAAATCCCGCTCAAAATTTTCCTCAAGAATATGAAATAAAAGATCTTAAAGAAGCTTCTATAAAAATCCAAGAAATTTTTGATACTGATAAATCTGATTCTGGTAAAGTGAACAATGCATTTCTCTATAAATTTGATAATAAATGCAGTTTAAAACTCATTCTTTCAAATCCTTTAAATATACCTATTCTAGATATAAAAGTTAAAAGGGAAATGCCAGCATTTATTCAAGAAATTGAAATGAGAAGTCCATCTGTTGGTGATGCATCTTTGAAGGAAGAAGATGGTAAGCGAATAATTTCTTGGGAGTTAACGTCTCTAGATGCAGAAAATAAAGCAGAACTTGAGATTTTCTTTACAGTGAATATAAAAGAATTAGGCTCTCAAGAGCTAGGAAGTTTGTCTGTGAATTATTTAATTAATAATTATAAATTAACATTGATGAATCCTGAAATAAGAGGGCTAACGGATTCGATGAGTGGAATAGATAGGGACGAGAGCTCTCAACCTGGTATGTGGGATTGTAATGTTGAATTCATTAATGAATCTAGTTTTCAAGTGAAACTCGAAGATGTAAAAGTATCTCAAACAATAGCAACAGGAGTTGAAACGGTGGTGTCTCAAACTCCTGATAGAGTCCTAAATCCTGATGAATCTTGGGATTTTAATTTTCAAGTTGAAGCTAAAGATGTACCAGAACTTAGTTCTGAAATTGGATTTACACCACTGTTTGTAGTTATTCCAAGAGTTATTGGTGAAATCATTAAAGAATCTACAGTTTATAATGTATTAAGTGCTACTATTGACAAAGCCATAAATCCTCCAGAAGTAGATGCATATGCTAATACAGAGATGTCAATAATTAATATGATTATAAATGATGGATCCTCAAATATAGATAAATTTTTCTTGGCAGACGAAATCCCACCAGACTTTATTCCTCCTTTAGTTAAAGATGTGAAAATCGAGTTAGAAGGAATTGATATTAGTTCAAGGGAAGAATATGTCCAGAAAATATTAATTGATCCGAGTGACCAAGATTTTTCTAAAAAACATCAGATTTTTGTTGAATTATTTAATCTCGCGAAAGAATTTCTTTCAGGACGACAACTGGTTATTTCCTACCCACTATTAGCAAGAAATCCTAGACCTCCAACTGAAACAAAGTATATGACTCCTGTTAAAATTGAAATTAATTCTCCTGTAGAAGGACCTTCCTTTGTTAGAGTACCTGATGAGGAACCAGAATTGAAAGTAAAATATGTCAAACGAAAATTGAAAACACTTAAAAGTATTAAACCTGGAATTACTGAAGGAGAATTTAGTATAGGTGTAAGAGTCCAAAATAAAGGAGATGTAGAATTAGAGAATGTTCTAGTAAAAGATATCATCCCTACTGGTTTTAGCTTAACTGAATTTACACCTCCCGAAGGTGCAACTCATGAAGTGGTGCAAGTTGGTGATTTATCAGAACTTCACGTAAAGGTGGTTGAAATAAAAGGAGGATCTTCTGTTAGTATTAATTATAACTGCTTTGGTTCTGGTGATTATCCTCGATCAGAACCTGTTATTATAGTTTTAGGTAGAGGTGGTGTTGAGTCATTAAGTACTTCAGGAGCACCTCCTGCAGGCACAGAAACACCAAAAGCTCATGTAGCTGATTCTCAAGCGGGAAAGTTACATGATCTTTTTATCGATTTATATAAAGTTGTAGATCGTGCTCCAACAGGAGAGGTTTTTGGAAGTTTACTGGAGAGGAGAAAAGATGAATTTCCACCAGGTCCAGTTTTACATCAAATAATCGCATTTGCAAAGGAATTAAAAGCTCTTGGCGAGAAGATTATCGTAGGGTCATTATATGATGATGTAATGAATAAGTTAAAAGATTTTAAAAGCAAATATAGTTAATTTTTTAAAACAATACTTTAATTTTTTTTCTATTTTTTAATAATCTCCGTTTTTATAAATATATAAAAAAGGATTAAAAAAAAGTTTGAATTTATAGATAGATATTTAGCTTATCAATATCTTTTTGAATCCTTGAGATACGCTTTTCTTGTCCTTCCTCATCGAATCCTTGTATATCCTCATCTAATGTCAATTGTTCTTGTTCATATGCTTTTTCTAGTTCCATTCCATACCTAATAGCAAAGGCAACTAATTCAGGAATTAGAGAAACCATAGCTCTGAAACTAAAAATACCTGCTAATATACTAAGCCTATTTAACATTTCTCCAAAAGGATCTAATTCTGTCTCAGGTTTTCTCATCATATCTAATATTCTTTTAAACAATACTTCATAGAATAATTCTTGCTCTTCTTTACTTAAATTTTCTTCTTCTTCCACCATTGTGTACTACCTAGGGTTTTATATAATAATATTAAAGTAAGAAATAAATTTAATTGATTTTAATTAAAATTAGCCTATTAAAATTATAAAAAATATAAAAAAATTTGTTTTAAATCATTAAAAACTATAAAAATTAATTACAAATTGAGAATTTTGTCTTATAATTTGAATATACAATAAAATAGGTTAAAAAAATTTATGTTGATAGTTATCATAGTTCTAATTTTAGTTTTTTTATTAAATTTTCTTGCTTATTGGATAATTTGTTTAAATCTAAAATTGCCCAAGAGTGAATCTAGTGAGTTGTATAAAAAGATTTTCCCCATAATTTGGATTGCCTGTGTTAATTTTATCCCATTTATAAATTCGAGCTTTTTTAAACCATTTTTTAATACAAATATCAGTTATTTCCATCAATATTGGCTATGGTTCGCTTTAATGGGTCTGATCATAATTATTTTTGGAATTAAAATTAATTCTTTAGCAATAAAATTATTAAAAACGACAAATAGTGGAGAAAAGACTTCAGAATTAATAAGAAAGGGTGTATTTGAAATTGTGAGACATCCTCAATATTTTTCATGGTTCATAATCAATTTAGGTATTACATTTATATTTGATTCATTTATCGGTATATTATTTTCTCCAATCTTATTTATGGTTACAGAAATACTTTGCATTGTAGAAGAAAAATATTTGCTTTTTCCAAAATTTAGGGAAAGTTATAGTCAATATACAAAAAAAACGCCATATCGGTTAATTTCACCTCCTTATAATTATCTTTTTATAATAATTGGAATTCTAGTAGGTTATATAGGATTAATAAATTTTTTTAACATTTAATAAAGAGATGAGTTGAGAATAAATTAAGATAGCAATTTTAGTTACAGATGGTTATGAAGAGCTTGAACTTCATTACCCACGCCTTAGATTGATTGAAGCAGGGCATGAAACGGAAATAATTAGTTTATATAGTAGAGAAATTAAAGGAAAATATGGATATCCAATCAAACCTGATAAATTAATAAGAGATATAAGTCCTAATGATTATAATGGTGTAATTATTCCGGGAGGTACAAAAAATCCCGATTATCTTAGACGAGACAAAGATGTTCTTGAATTTGTTTATAAAATTAATGAACAAGGAAAACTAGTAGGCGCTATCTGTCACGCTGGTTGGGTTCTAATCTCTGCTAAAATTCTAAAAGGACGTCGAGCTACAAGTTATTTCGCAATTAAAGATGATATGATAAATGCGGGTACTATATTCGAAGACTCTTCAGTAGTAGTAGATGATAATTTGATTACTTCACGTATGCCAAGTGACTTACCTGATTTTATGAAGGAAGTGTTAAATTTTTTGGAACAATAAGAAAAATTCAAAGATAAATTTGGAATATCTAGTATAATGTTTTTACCTTGTGAATGTTTTCTTTAAGTATTTCTAAAAATAAATTTACTTCTTCAATTTGTTTATTTAATATTTCAAGTTTTTGTTCTATAATCTCTGGATCTGATCCTTCTTCTTTTTCTAATCCCTTTCTTATTATATTATAGGATCTAATTTGGTTCAGGATATTTTGCATCCTTTTTATTTTAATTTGATACAATTTTTTATATTTTTTTAAATCCTCGAGCCTCAGTTCAATAGTTTCAATATTTGTAAAACATCTATCAATATTTTCCTCTTTTTTCAAATTTTTAATAATGGATTCAATTTCCTCTAAGTACGTTATTACTAAATTCTGTTGATCCTTATCTATCGATTCTAATTTAATATGAGAATCTGTTGAGATTTCATCGATTATATCTGATGTATACTTGATTTGAACTCTATTCGAATTAATTAATTGATTATTCTCTATGTTGGCAGAGTTGATTGATTGTTCATATTCATCAAGATCAGTTATTAATTCTAACTCATCCAATTCCAGTTGAGTAATTAAAGGAGAAAATTTAACTTGAAGTTGTTTTTTACCGAAATATTCTTTGTTTTGTCTTACAATTTGAGTGTACATTTGGATAATTTCTGGTCCAATAGGTGCAAATAAGACTCCTCCATTTTCATCAAGTTGATTTAATAAAGGGTTAATTCTAGATTGCTCAATTGCACCAGTTACTAAAATTTTTTGCCAAGGACTCAACTCTGGCATTCCATTAAGAGGATTTTTAACTATAATTGAAATATTTTCATCTAATTTTAATCTCTTTAGATTTTCAGATGTTATTTTAGCGATTTCAGAATTAGCTTCAAGGATTATTATTTCTCCTTTCGGCGCTAATTTATGTGCTAATGCTGCGATATATCCACTTTTTGCTCCCAATATTAGTAAATCATCATCATCAGTCAAAGAGAGGCCTTGTAGCATTATAGATATCATATGTGGAGCAGAAATTGTTCTATAATTATTAGGATTTTGCTCATCATAATAAAATAAATTTGGTACATCTTCATAAAGTCTTACTATTTTGAGGAACCTTTTTGGAATGAACTGTTCTAAGGGAACATCCATAAAAGCCTTTATAAGGCGTTTATCTTTTAAGATTTCATTTAAAATTAAGGAGTCTAATAAATGCTTTTTCTTATTTTTAATTTTATCTGTAAATCTATCGTTTCTGTCCAAATTTTATCAGTCCCTTTTTATATTAAAAAAATAATATAAAAACAAACTATTATACTTTGTTATAATAAATCTAAATTATTCTAATCGTAGTAACCCTATATGTTAATATTGGATTTTGAGAGTTTAAAAGATGCTAGGATAACCTTAACTTTAATTTTTGTAAATATTTTAAGTTATATTGTTTTTAATTTAGCTGCACCAGAAGAAGTATTACTTTTTTTAGCACAAATTAATAGAAAAATTATCTATGACTATCAAATTTGGAGACTTTTAAGTTCAATGTTTCTTCATGCTAATCCTATTCATTTATTTTCCAATATGTTGGCTCTACTTCTATTTGGGGCAACCGTAGAAAATAACAAAATTATTTCTAAAATTCAATTTTTAATTATCTATTTTATTTCGGGTTTAATTGGAAATTTATTTTCCTTATTTTTACTTGAATTGAATTCAATAAGTTTAGGTGCATCTGGAGCTATTTTTGGTTTAATTGGGACAGCTTTTATTATAGTTACGACCGATGATCCTTCTCTTATATTTTTTGCTTTATTTTATATCGTATTTTTTCTGGTTAGTTCACTAGTGGAGGGCATAAACTTATGGGCTCATATATTTGGCTTATTAGGAGGGATTTTATTTGGTTATTTATTCTATACTCGTAAAATGAAAATTAAACCTGTTTATTAAGCGCAATATGATTTTTATCTGAAATTCAATAAAACAGATTTTAATTTTAATCCTTTTTCTTTTTCTTTTTCATAGCTAATTCCATGGAAAAATCTTTTGGACAAATTTTATTAATTAAACATACATTGCACTTTGGTCTTAAAGGAATACATATTTGTTGCCCAAATCTAACAAATAATCTATTAATCCTTAACCACAATTCTTTTGGAATAGAATTTTTTAATTCTTCTTCTGTTTTAAGCGGATTTTTAGTCTTTACCCAGCCTAATCTATTTGAGATTCTATGTACATGAGTATCAACGGGAATTGCAGGTATTTTAAAAGCATAGACTAATACACAATTAGCAGTTTTACTCCCTACACCTGGTAAGCTTAATAATTCCTCATAATTATTGGGAACGACGCCATTGTAGTCAATGATTAATAATTTCGAAACTTCTTTAATTCGAGCAGCTTTTACTTTATAAAAACCTGCTGGTTTTATAAGTTGCTCAATATCATCAATATTCGCTTCAGCTATGCTTTTTGGAGAATTATATTTCGAAAATAATCTTTCTGTTGCTGTTTTTGTATTAGTATCTTTTGTTCGTGCTGATAATATTGTTGAGATTAAAATTTTAAATGGATCTTGCTTCTTTTTGGCTAATTCATCTAAGTGAGTATCTCCTTCTAACTGTTTTTCAATTTCATCTAAGATTTCTTTATATCCCATTATATTTCATTTTTTTTCTAATACATATAATATTCTTTTGGTTATTTGCCCTTTTTTAGCATCTATTAATGTTTTTACATATTTTTTTCGAAATTTGAGTTTCTGATTGGATTTATTGTTTATTCTGGTAAGATCTATTAATGGAACTACTATAAAGTTATTTTTAATTGCCAATTTTTCAATATTTACATGGATATCATTTCCATCAATAGTATTAATAATTGGAGATATAAAACATAGTCTACATTTTGGTTTGAGAATTTGATATGCTTCTCTAAAAAATTTATCATATAAAGGTTCCAATTTCATTTCTATTAATTCTTTTACCTGAGTATAATAAGGCTTTTTTTTATAAAAAGGGCCTAAATCAGGTTCAGTACATATACCATCAAAGAAGAATGGTTCAAATACATTAGATAAGTTTCTAGCATCATAATTTAAAACTTTTTTATCTAGTAAAGGAGGTAGTTCCTCTTCCAATAATTCTATTAACCAATAGATATTACGGAGTGTATTTTTTACTTTCTTTGCATCAATATCTACCCCATATATTTGAAAATCATGTAGTATTGCAAACAAACCTATTGTTCCATTTCCAATAAATGGATCAAGAATTTTTTTAGTTTCTCTATTCATGAATAAATTTAAGAAATTTAGCATTATTTTTGCTAATTTTGGAGAAATAGCACTTTTATATTCTTTAAATGGTCTCTCTTCATCAATCTTTCTTTTAAAATTTGGATCATCAGTTGTAAATGTTCGTGCAATATATACACCCTCTTCAGTGAAACCAAAAATTATTTCCGCTCGATTTTCTTTGAGGAGTTCATATTTAATTATATGATGTGGAAAAATTGGATTTAGATTACCTAATTTTATATTTTTCTCAGGATATTGATAATAGAGTACTTTAATTGCTCCTTTTCTTTTGAGAATTTCCATTATTTCTTTGTTTAGAAAAGGTAATAAGTGTTTAATCAATACATCAGAGTAATATTTCTCATCATATAGGTTTGGATAAATTGAAACAGCAAAAAACATACTCTCGTAGATTTTAGGAAAAATTCCATCTTTTCCGATAATTAAATTGTCAAGAATTCTAATTACTTTATCCCTTGATTTTTCAACTGACTTAAACTTGCTAATATGTAGTGGAAAGGCTTCTTGAATAGTTTTAATATCAATAAAGTCATATATTTCTGCGATCTTTTGACATCCTCCTAAAACAAATTGAATTTTCATTAGTTTGTTAATATATTGTTTATCTTGGCGTAGTTTTTCAAATTCCACTATCGCAATATTAGCGGAATAATCTATTATTTTTCCTTTATTTTGAGAATGTTTAAGGTAATTATCTAATTCTGCAATTGACATTCGAAAATTAGAACCTAAAACAAATAAAAATCTTTCCATATCTCTAAGAAATTGAATAATAGATTTAATATCTATTTTTCGGATAAAAATAGTATTATCTTTTATTTTTTTTTCTTAACCATTGTTTAAATGCTTTAGTTGGCTTGCCATGCCAAATTGCTTTTTTAGGATACCTCTTCTCAAACTCATCAATATCTTCGTCTGTATATTCCAGCAAAAAACTCTTACTAGCTAATTCTTCTTCCTCATCACCTTCTTCATAATCCTCCTCCTCCTCCTCCTCATCTATATCAATTGAAATCTCATATTTTTCACCAGTAATATCTCCTAAAGCATCCATAATATCTTCAAGATCTTCTTTTTTTCTTTCTAAGACTGGAACTTTATCTATCACTTTCGCTTCAGTGATTTCTTTTGTCTGTTTTTCTACTTCTTTTAACTTCTTTTTATATGCTTTCTTTTTTTCTAATCTCTCTAATCGTAGTTTTTTAATTTCTTTTATAATTGTTTCGTAATTATCCTTAAAATACTTCAAACTTACATTAATAAGATCTCCTGCACTATCCCATTTGTCTCTTTTGATAATATCATCAAGCCAATAATATAAATCTAAATTTACTTCAATTGTTATCGGTTTTCCTTCAGATTCTATAGCGCCTATTAAATAATTCAGAATATTAGCTATTAAAAGATTATTTTCAAAAGCAGAAAAGCCATACTCACGAGCAAGTGATGAAAAAATACTAAGGTTTCCAAAACCAACCACTTTACCCTTAAAGTATTCTACAACGACCATTAAGGGAATCTTAGGACTGTCTTCTTCAATCCAATATTCACCATCATATCTTTTACGCCAACTATTTAATCCAGACTGTATTAACCATTGTATTTTTATATTCTTTTCATCCTCAATAAAATCTAAAATTTTTATTGAACAAGAACTAGAATAGACAATTTTCTTAATTTGTTCTGTTATAACGTGAGGGCGAAATCTGGTTATGATTGGTCTTTTCTGAAGATTAACATAGTTAACTGAATCATAAATCTCATCAGAAACAAATTCAAATCCAAATTTTTTTGTTAAATCATTTAAATTTGTATTATTTGTATGATCTCCTCCACTAGAACTAACGATTAAAAGACTACCTCCATTCTTCACATAATTCTCAAGTATTTTAATCTCATTCTGTTTTAAATTTGTATTTCTTGGAGTTGATAAAAGTATAACATTATATTTCTCTAAATTATCTAAAGAATTAAATCCCGCTTCAATTTTACCTAATTTATATCCAGATGTGAATAAAAACTGTGTAAATTCACCAAAACTTGAAGATTCTATGATTAAAAAGTTATTATGACTATAATCTAAAGCAATACTTATTTTTCCACTCAACTACATTCATACTCATTAATTTTAAATTTAAATAAAAATTAGTTCACTCTTTACTCCTATATAAGATATAGTTCTTCTATTCTATAAATAAAATTATCTAAATTTTTAATATGAATATATCTAAAACAATATGATATAAGTTTGGACCATAACTTTTTACAAATCTATGTGAATTTAATTCACATTTATAACCTTCATTAAGTGCAATTTCTTTGAACTCTTCAAATAAAGATATAAAATTATCCTTTTCAATAACTCCTTCGTAGTGAACCATGGTTCCTTTATCTTTCACTAAAGATAAAGCGTCCTTAATATATTCTTTAGGTGCAGGAAAGACACCCATAATAATCCTATCAGCTCTTACTCCAGATTTACTAAGTTTTGCAACTTCAACTTTACAATCTCCATTAATTGGCAGAATTTTTTTTTCTAAATGATTTAATTTTATATTTTCCTCTAAATATTTATATGATACAGGATTCAATTCAATACTATATATTCTCTCTACATTAGAATGTTTTGCTATAGGTAATGAAAAATATCCTATTCCCGCAAACATGTCCACAATTACTTCACCATTCATAACTAGTGTTGCAAGAAATTTCCTTTCATTAAGATTTCCTTTACTGAACATAATTTTTGTGATATCAAATTGATAAATTACATCATGTTCTTTATGCCTTACTATTGGAGTATTTTCTCCAGCTATCCATTCAATTTTTTCAGGTTCTCTGAAAGTTCCAACTATTTTTCCTCTATTAATAAATATAGATTTAATGCTAGGGAATAACTTTAAGCAAGCACTTCCAATTTCCTTTTCTCGTTCCTTTAACCTTGGATTAAGTTTCAAAATTATGATCTTTCCCAAGGTTTGAAAACCTCGTGGAAGTAAAGAAAGTTCTTCGCTAGATAATTTACCTTTTAATTGTTCCTTTAGTTTATCTTTAAAACCCATTAGAAAATTAGATTTTGAATCTTAATGTAAAATTGAATAAAGCTATACATCTTTATTAATTATCAATTCTAAAAAAGTATATCAATTATTTAAAGTTTGAAATATTAAATTATATTTTTCAGTAAAGTCATAGATGACTAAAATGAGTGAAAAGGTCCCAAAAAAAATATCTTGTTGAAGAGGAATTTGAAGAAGAAGATGTTGAAGAAATTAAAGTAGAAGATATCTTAGAGAAAAAAATATTAAAAATACTCTCAGGGAATAGAGTCGATTCTAAATTAACATTAACAAACCTCTTAATAAAAGCTTTAATTAAGGATTATGAATTTAGAAAAAGAACTCAAATCACTTAAAAAAAGGGTCTTCTTTTTTTTTAAAAAGAATTTTATAATTTAAACTTATAAATCGATTTGAATCATTTATTTATTCAAAAATAATAATAGAATTGATACAAATTAATTCTAAATTGAGTTAAATTATTATATTATTATAAATCAAATATAATATACAAAGTATATTATATTCTAATTCTATAAAAAAATAGATAGAAAGTGAATAAATATATTTAAAATAATGAGGAAATAACACGAAGTGATGTAAAAATGCCAGATTTAAGCGATCCTGAGTTTCTGGTGGATGAGAACAAAGTTTGGTTTACTGAAGGCTATTGGCCTGAAGGAGTTCCAAAACAATTAAAAGATATTGAAGATGTAGAAATTTTACCATTATGGAAAGTGTTTTTGAAAGCAGCAGAAAAATATGATACTATGGAAAAAGATGTTTGTATTTTTGTTTATGGACCATATATAGAACGTGTGAAATTAAAATTATTGTTTGATTACGGTAAACGATTTGGGACATACCTTTATAAAGAATTAGGAATTAGAAAAGGAGATGTTGTTGCAATTGATTTGCCAAATTCTATTAATTTTGTTGTTGCATATGTAGGGTGTCAATATATTGGTGCGATTGTTCAAGGCATCAATCCTCAGTATAGACCATTGGAACTTTTGCATTCTTTAACTATGACAAATGCTAAGGTGCTTGTTTTAATGGATATGTTATATGCCATAGGGCCTAAAGAGATTCTTCCGAAGTCAAGTGTAAAATATCTGATACCATCGAATCTTGTGGATTTTCTGACTGCTGATAAAGGAATTATAGAACAGTTAGGAATCCCTAATGCAAAAAGTGTAATACCCAATGAAACTGAGGATTATAAGGTTATATGGATGGAGGAAATAATTAAAAATACAGAACCAGAAGAAATTGAGACAGATATTGATCCTTGGACTGACCCCGCAGTGTATCTTATGACTGGTGGAACAACAGGTTTGCCCAAAGTTGCAATGCTTTCACATGCGAATTTATGCGCGAATCTTAATATGGCTAAACCTTGGACACAATTAAAGGCTGGAATGATAACAATTGGCTCGATTCCATTTTTTCATAGTTTTGGGTTAACATGTGTTATGAGTGCTGCTTTTAATTTAGGAATGGTCATGCTTATTTTTCCAAAACCACCAACTGATGATGTTCTGTGTGAAGCAATAAATAAGATAGATGCACCTGAAGGAATAATATACACAGGAGTCGAAATGTTATTTAAAAGGCTCACTGACTTTGTACATGAGATAGGAGTAGAAGAGTTTAAGAAAAAATATGATATTTGGAAAAAAATAAAATATGCTACTCAAGGAGCGGGGCCTTTACATGATTATGTTCGGATACCTTTTGAAGAAATTTTTAGTCCAATACGTACAGGTTACGGATTAACTGAAACATCTCCTATGGTAAGTATTGCTCCATTTTGGGGTCCTACGAAGACTGGAAAACTAGGATTACCAATTCCTGGTTGTGATTGGGCAATATTTGACTCAGAAAACTTTGAGAAGGGACCTATATGTGATGGAACAAAAGAAAGAGGCGGTTTTGGAATTGAAAATACTGGGGAAATCTGTGTTGCTGGACCACATATTATGTTAGGTTACTTGGGTGAACAAAAAGAACAAGAAGATAACCTCAAATACTGGGGCGGAAAGCGATGGCTTCTTACTGGAGATATCGGATTTATGGATGAACATGGCTGGATTGAGATTCGAGACAGAAAAAAATCTTTAATTAAGGTTTCAGGTCATTCTGTATTCCCCAAAGAAGTAGAAGAGCTACTCGGACACCATGAATTTGTTGATGAAGTTGCTGTTGCAGGAATACCAGATGAGATGATGGGTGAAGCTGTAAAAGCATGGGTAACACTTAAAAAAGGATATAAAGCTGATCGTGATATAACAAGTGAACAATTGAAGGAATGGTCAAGAGAAAATATGGCAAAGTGGAAAAGTCCCAAATATATAGAATTTGTCCGAAGTATGCCAGTTAGCATGACTGGTAAGGTTGAGAGACGTGAACTTCAAGAAAAGGATATAACTAAACTTAAAAAAGGAAAATCCATTAAAGGTTAAACAGTTAGGTCTCTATTATTTTAAACTTTTTTTTAATATCTCTTTTAGAGATCTTTTTTTTAAATATTTCTCAATATAATATATTCCTATTTATTAATTCACTTAATTCCATGTTTCTCTTCTTCCCAGAACTCTTATTATCTGCCATTGTAATAGAAAATATAAAACCATCTGTGGTTTCAATTCTTAAAACATAGATTTTTCCTATTTTTATGTTAAATGCTTTATTAATTTTTAATAAGGGAATTTTAAAACCATCAGTGAATTTATCAATTATAGGGTCTATTTCTGTTAAGCTTATATTTGATTTTTTTAAAAGTGTTAATTCTTGATTTGTTAGTAAAATTTTTCCAAATTGCATTTTGAATTGCCAATCCCTCTCCACTTCTCCTTCACAGAAATATCCTTCTAAATTAAAAAGTAACGACATGAAAGACTAATTTTTTTCTTTTAAATTGAATTAATATATTGAATTCTCTTATTAGTTTTTTTCGTTATTAATATCCTACACAAAAAATCCACCAGATAATATTCAATAAATTTTTAAGGCTAAAGTGGCATCTAAATTATTATATAAATCATATAAATAATAAGGCAAATAGAAAATGTCACTTCAAAAAACTCGGGAATTTATACTTCAGGAAAAAATGATCTCTTTGAAAGATAAAGGAAAAATAATGAACTTAAATAAAGAAGTTCTTGGTACATTTGGGGGTAAAATAATAAAAATTGGCAATACTTACCGAATAAGAGATCTTGATGAGAATCCTATATTAACAGTTCATGAAAAAGTAATTTCAATGCGCTCTACATATAAGTTTTATAAAGGTGGCGAACAAGATGAAGATATGTACATTGGGAAACTGAAAAGAAAGCTTGTTGCTGTTAAACCAAGTTACTGGTTTGAGGATCCAGGTGAAAATAAAGTGTTTACAATGAAGGGAAATATTTTTACCTTAAAATATAAAATACTAAAAGATAATAAAGTGGTTGCTGAAATTCATAAGAAACTTTTCAAGAGCTTAATTAAGGGAACGTATGGAATAAGGGTGAATCCTGATTTAGATGATGATTCAGCTATGCTAGTATTAGGAATTGTCTTAATGCTCCATCATGAAAAAGAAGAAAATCGATAAAAACTAATTTTTTTTTAAAAGTTTTTAGAAAAATTCTATATTTAAATATAATATTTTTTTTATATTGTGTGAATATTATGCTCATATATTAAAATTAGAAACATTTATATTTGTAAAAAATCATATGTTTAATGGACTTTTGTGAAAACTCTATCTTTTTAAGGGGTACTATATGCAACTACAATATAAATTAATTAAAGTAGTATGTCCACGCTGTGGTGCAGAAAAAGAGGTGCCAGTTCCTAATAGTCTATTTTCTCAAAAAAAAACGGGGCATATTAAAATACGAGTCCCTAAAGGAGTTGTTTGTCAAGAACATGTATTTATTGTATTTCTAAATATTAATGGAAAAGTTATTGGATATGAAACTGTTGATCTATCTGTATCATCTATAACTGAATTTGAACCGCCAGAGAAAAAATCTGTAGATTAACCTATATAGTGAATAAAATAATAAAAAGTCATTATAATCAAGATAAAAATAACCACTTTCGGTTACTTATTTAATCTTTTATATGTTTTTCTCATAATCTTATATATATTTAAATACTCTTTGAAAAGCTTATCATAGATTTCTCTGTTATCTGGATTGGGCTTAAAAATCTTTGAAATCTCACAACATCTTTGAATCTCATTCCATCTAAGATAGCCTAGTCCTACAGAGGCAATGAATGCGGCTCCTCGAGCATTTGCTTGAATTGGATTCGAAACTTGTTTAATATTTCTATTAAGAACATCAGCAAAAATCTGACACCACACATTACTTTGAGCACCTCCACCAATAATATTTAACTCAGGAATTATAAAATCCTGCTTTTTTATATTTGGATTTTCTTTTATTTTCCATTTTTTGATAAATTGTTCTATAGATATGAATAACCATCGAATATTGTATGCTATCCCTTCAAAGACTGCGCGGATTATATGTTCTCGTGACATTTCTAGCGATAAATTATATAATCCACCTCGAACAGTATAATCATCAACTGGTGCTCTTTCTCCAATTAACCATGGAGTAAAAATAAGATTATTTGAACCAGCGGGAATATGCTCCACAATTTTGTCGAATATTTTGTATACATCTGGAACAGCTTCTTCTTTTAATAATTCATCTTTATGATATAGAATCTTATCTCTAAGAAAGGTTAAAGCGCCTCCTGCAATTTCTTGTTCATTAGCAATAATATATTTTCCAGGAATTGCTGAGGGAACACTCGCTATATTATGAAAAATATCTGTTTTTTTATATGGAACTGGACATGACACCCAATCTGAAGTCCCCGCATAGATATGTGTTTCATAATTATTAACAGCACCAGATCCTACAGATGCTGATGGTACATCTGGTGCACCTACTATAACTTTTACGCTTCGATTCAAACCTAATTCTTCAGCAACATCATTTTTCAATGTGCCTAGTATATCAATTGAGGATTTAATTTCAGGAAATTTCTCTGGTGCAATTTTCAAACCTTTAATAAGTTTTTTTGAGTATTTTATATTATTAATATCTCTAATATCTGTTATCCAATGAAGATGAACCGAAACTGTTGATGTAGCAAATTTTCCTGTAAGTTTTAAGTTAATAAAATCTTGTGGTTCTAAGAATTTATAAGTCTTATTGTAGATATCTGGAAGTTCATTCTTAATCCACAATATGTGAGCAATAGTATCTTTTCCATTTTTGCTAGGACCTCCTCCAGTTCGTTTTATCCATTTTAAAATTTTGAATAAGGAATATCCTGAAACTTGAATTAAACTTTTATGAAATTTTTCGATATATTTTGATCCTCTTGTGTCCATCCAAATTATTGAATTCATTAAATGGTTTCCATCTTTATCAACTGCGACAGTTCCACTCCATTGACTTGTATTACATATACCTATAATATCATCAACAGAGACTATACCACTATCAATAACTTGCTTGGAAGTTTTCAAAATTGCATTCCACCAGTCATCAGGATCTTGTTCTGCAGCTCCACCTTTTTGTACATATAATGGAACTTCTTTAAAAGCCCATTCAAGAATTTCTCCTTCAGTAGATACTATTGCCGATTTAGGACCCCCAGTACCATGATCAATAGCTAATATATATTTAGTTTGTGAATTAGACATATTGTATATAAATGATGTGAAAATAAATAAGGATTCTTTAAATTTTATCTATTAAAAACTCTTCATTCAATATATTAAAAAAAAATTAATTTTTAACGTAACAATTTACATAGTATTCTATTTTATTATAAAAACTAAGCTTTGATTAATATGTCTAGCATGAAATATGAAGACATGAGAGCAAAAATTGAAAATATTGTAAATCAGCCAATTAGAAAATTTAAAACAGAGGAATTAAAGGGGATAATTAATAGGTATCATAAAAATCATCCAAAATCTAAGGCAGCGTATGAAAGAGCGAAAAAGATTATCCCTGGCGGAGTAGAACATAATCTTGCCTTTAATCATCCATTTCCTCTAACAAGTAAGAGAGTCTATGAGTGCTATATGGAAACTATAGATAATATTGTTTTAACAGATTACTTAATGTGTGGTGGACCTATTATTTTAGGACATCAATATAAACCTTTAATAGATAAAGTTATTGAAGTAATTCAAGAATTAGGTCCTTGTCATGGAATAACAAATGAATATGAATATATGGCAGCTGAACAATTACAAAAATATTTTCCCTCATGCAAAATAATTAGATGGCTACAATCAGGAACTGAAGCAGATATGCTAGCAATTAGAATTGCCAGAACCTTTACAAATCGTAAATGGATAATTAAAATCGGAGGTTCTTATCATGGTTGGTCAGATCAACTTGTATATGATATGCATGTTCCAGGGACAAAATTATTAGAGTCTCATGGTATACCAAAAAATGTGTTTAAGTGGACAGACTCAAGTCCTCCGAACGATATCGAAACTCTTAAGCAAATGTTTAAAGAAAAAAGGAAAGTAGCCGCAGTTATTATAGAACCCATGGGAGGTGAATCTGGAAGTATCCCTGTAAAACCGGGTTTCAACAAAGAAGTAGAAGAATTATGTCATGAAAATAAAACATTGATGATTTCGGATGAAGTAGTATGTGCTTTTAGATTATCTATGCAAGGAGGGCAAGGTTATTTTGACTATACTCCCGATATTTCAGTATTTGGAAAAATTGTGGGTCATGGCTTTCCTTCAGCAGCAGCAATTGGAGGGAGGGCTGATGTTATGAGTGTGTGTGCTGGAGGTGTAAGTGGAGGTAAAAAAGCATATTCTGGAGGAACTTTAGCGGCAAATCCATTAACTTGCGCAGCAGCTTATTATGCAATGAAATATGTTGAAGAAACAAATGCATCAGAAAAAGCTATTAAAGCAGCTACAAGGCTTTCTACAGGATTGAATAAATTATTTGAAGATTATAATTTACCTTGGTTTTCTTATAATTATGGAGCAACAGTCCATTTTCATACGAGTTGCTTATTTGGACTTGATTTAGGTGATTCTCAACAAGCTGGAGAACTTCCAAAAAGGAAAGATTTTATGGGTGAAATGGGAGCAGCTCTAGTCGACCAAGAGCTTATATCAGTTGCGGGAAGTAGATTTTATACGTGTATGCTACATACTAATGAAATAATTGACGAAACAATTCAAAAAATAGATAAAATATGTCAAAAGATCGAATAAATTTTGAAATTTGTAACTTCATTTAACTTTTTTAATACCAGATTAAGTTTGTAATTGGAATTTTTTTCTTTAAAATTTAATTCACGATTTTTGATATATTAAAGACTATTTGCATGTTCTCGTTATTACAGTTCAGTCTCTATTTTTTTAGCTTTCAAAAAATTTAAATGTATTAACTAAATATTTTCATAATAAACTGAATCTTATCAAAGATTTTCCATGAAAAGAGAGTTATTAAAATTTAAAAATTTTTGGTTAAAAAATTATGTAGAAATTATCTTTTTCACATGTTATTTGATTCTTTTAATTCTTATCAGAATTATAATTCCAAATGAGTGGGTATTATGGAAACTAGGGTATGAATCAGATAATGAATTCTATTATATGATGGCGGAAAACATTAGTTGTATTTTTGATAGAATAATCATATCCCCATTCTGTTATAGAGTTTTTCAACCATTTATAATATACATATTACCCTTTGATATAAAATTGAGTTTTACTGTAATAGGTTTTATTTCTTATTATTTATTGGGAATTGTGCTTTATTATACACTTAGAATTCATTTTGATAAGATTTATTCACTACTAGGGATGTTATTATTTATAATCTTTATAGAATGTTCAATAAATTTTCTCTATGTAGAATTTTCTGCAGTATACAATGTTGATGGATTGACTTACTTATTCTTTATTTGTTGTTTTTATGCGATTTTAAAAAGAAAAAATATATTATACGCCATCTTTCTTGTTTTAGGGGTATTAACAAAAGAGAGTATATTATTTACCATTCCTGTATTTTTTCTTTATAATTATTATGTAGATAATAATAAACTAAAATTAAAAAAGGGATTAAAATCATTATTAAGAAATTTTAAATTTATTTTACCTGCAATAATTTCTGTATTGATTGTAAGATTGGTTGTAGTTCCATTACCGATACCAGAACATTATGTTTGGTACATGGGGTATAATGAAACTGATTATTTATCTTTAGATTATTTCAAAATGATGATAAACCGTGAAATTTCTTTTTTTTTTATTGAAGATGGATTTTATTGGTATATATTTAAAGTATGGGGTATTCTTCCTATTTTTCTCTTACTTAATAAGACAGAAGATATATGGAAATGGATTAGAATTTATGGTATCTTTATCTTTTGTGCATATCTACAATTAATTATTGGAAAAACTGATTTTAGAGCTAGATTCTTATATATAGCTTATTATCCAGTAATCTATTTATCAGTTTTAGGAATTAAAAGAATTAACGAATTATTAGGAACTTATATTCAAAATTCAAATAATCAGATTTTCACTATAAAAATAAAAAGAAAAAAGGATTACCTAATTAATTATTGGTTTTTTTTTATTATTATAGTTTATATGATTCTGTATTCTTATTTCTACATAATTGGAGTTCTGATTATTATAGCATCACTCCTAGCATTTCAAATTGCCCGTGTTTTTATGGACTTTAATAATAAGAATATTGGCTTTTTCCAATATAAAATATAAAGATATTTTAAAAAAACTTAACAAAATTTTTCTAATAATAAATCTATATTCAATACATGATTGATAAAGAAAAAATATACGATGCAGCTCTAATAATTAAAAATTCAGAGTATATCGTAGTGTTTTCTGGAGCAGGAATTTCTACAGAATCTGGAATTGATGATTTTCGTAGTCCCCATGGGCTCTGGAGTCGTTACGATCCTGGTATTTATGCGAATTACCAATATTTCCTAAAGGATCCTTCTCTTTTTTGGAAAATGCATAAAGAAATAGAAGATCTAGTAGATACAGTGGAACCAAATCAATCACATTTAGTTATTGCTGAATTAGAAAAGATGGGAAAGGTAAAAGCTGTAATTACTCAGAATATCGATATGCTTCATCAAAAAGCAGGAACTGGTAGATTCGGTGCTAAAATCTACCAGTTACATGGAGAATATGGAAAATTACAGTGTGTTAAATGTCATAAAGAATTTGAATATGAAGAAATAGACACTAAGAATGTAGATTATCCCGTATGTGATTGTTCAGGATATATAAAACCTAAAGTTATTTTGTTTGGTGAATCTCTTCCTCATGGTGTATTAGAAGGAGCGATGAGCGAATGTACAAATGCAGATTGTCTGATTGTTGTAGGAAGTTCTCTATTAGTTTCACCTGCTAATTTTATGCCTTCAATTGCCAAGCAGTATGGTGCTCAGATTATATTTATAAATAGAGAAAACACAATTATGGATGATTTGGCTGATGTATTTTTGAAAGGTAGCGCTGGCGAAATTTTTGCAGAATTGCTAAAAGTAATAAAAACTTAATACTTATTTTAAAACTGACTTATTTTAGTTTATTCGGATTTTCTAATTTCATTTTGTTCTTTTGTAATTAAAAATCTAATTATTTCTGTGATATTCTTAATTCCGTTGTATTCTTTAATATATTCTAATTTATCGAATACCTTTTTTTCTAGAATAATATAAAATTCATGATTTTTACAACAATTGCATCAAGAGGAAAAATTGAAAAAAAGCAGGACTGTTATTTGTTTCACATTTTTTCTTATTATATTTTATTATTTTTACATTCTGACTAAGAATTTAAAAAGTTAATAAAAAATTAGTTTTTATTAAGGCTTTTTATTTAATTTACTTAAAAGAGTTGATGCGTCTTTCATAGTTAAAGCTAAACCTTCCATCAAATTAATAAATTTATCAGAGAAGTAAATTTTACCTTCAAATGGTTTACTTTTACTGATAGTTATGATTTCTTCCAAATTCAATATGTTCTTCTTATTAATTTCAATACCCAACTTATCAATGTAAATATTTTCTAATTCTTCAATTGGTATTTCACTAGTAATTTTAGAATAAACCCAAAAATTTGATGGTCCTTTTTTTTTTACCTTTCGTTTTTGGGCTTCTTCAATTTTTTTCATTCTTAATTGTTCTTTCTTTTTCAATTCTATAGGATCTTCATATTCCATAACGGATTCTTTAAAATCATTAAAATTTGATTCTGCATTACTAATACCAAAAATACCAGGAAAAAGAATAACTATTGTTAATATAGTATCTTCCACGTTTAGAAATTCGGAGTAAATTATTTGATTATTTTTCAGTTCAAAAATCATTTTTTTCAGTTTAACCTCATGCTCTTCTCGTTGAAGTTCAAACTGGCGTATTATATTAAGAAAAATTTCATCAGGTAAGGAATAATACAAGACATGTCCTTTTTGATTAAAAAGAGCGCCTCCTAAAATTACTCCATCTTTCACATCATCCTTTAATTTATTAATCGTTTTTTTAATAACTAATGATACACCATAAGTGGCAATATCATCAATAATTTTATGTCCTGTTTCATAAATTTCTAGATTTTTTAATTCAAGATCAGAACGTTGATAACCTCGTACACTATACCATTTATCTATATATGCTTGAAAACCATGTTCGCACATATAATTCGAAGGGACAGAAATTGTTAAAATAGATTCAGAGTTTTTCACAATTTCTTTCGATACTTTTACTATTTTTGTCGCCTTACATATAGGGCAAAATAACTTAATACCTTTCGTTTCTTCTTCATAAATTTCGTCTTTTTTTAACAAAATAATCAAATTGATAATTCTTTATCAAACATATAATCAATATAATTATAACAATATGTATTAATAAATATACTAGCTTTACAATGCAATACCAATAATTATATTGGTAAATAGAATTTGCACAATACACATTGATTAGCCCTCAATCTTCTTTCTGGTCCTAAGATTATCAATCTTTCACTCATATCTCCACCACATTTTGGGCAACTTTTAGCAAAATTTTCTTTGATTGAATTTAAAACTTTTTGTATTCCCTTTTCCAAATTTAATAATTCATTAGCATTTTGGATAATTTTATCAGCTGAAATCATTCCAATACCTTTAATCCATGCTAACTGCTCTGGCTTAGACTTAGCAATCTCTTCTATTGACTTTACACCAGCATTGATTAATCTTTCAGCTGCAGTTGGCCCAATACCCCGTACTCTAACTAATTCTTCAATCAAAAAAATCTTCGTCTAATGCGAATTATGAATCTAATTATATATAATAATGTTAATTAGACAAAATAAAATTTAAGATGATATATATAAATAAAATAAAAAAAAAATTATTGTTCTAATTGACGTCCTACTCCAATATAAATTAAATATCCTCCTGCAATCGCTAAGATAAGACCTATTGCGCCCATTATTAATCTAAATGTACCTTGATTCAAAAGATTTGATATAAATATTCCATACATAAAGATAATTGAGGCTGCAACACCAAATATAAAAAATCTCCATTTTTTTCTCAATTGTTCATCTTCAAATTTTTTATATATCTGGAATGATAAATAGAAAGTTAAAAATACGACGATAGATACAATAATTACTAAATAAAGGAAGAAAAGAGGCATCCAATGTGGACTCCAGGTTATAGGATCAATCTCTACACCCAATCCTTCAATATATACTAAGAAAATCATGCAAAACATGGCAATACCGTATACTATAAGAATTGCATATTGTTTAATGGAAGTAATAACTTTCTCTGATTTTAACAGTATTAATTCAAAAACTAAAAGGAAAATGGGTGAATAAAAAATCCCGAAATTTGTTAAGTAATTTAAAAATAAAACTACCTTGACATCAGTGAGTGGAGCATAAATGAAATTTACAATTAATCCAATTGCGGCAGATATATAAAATCCTGAAAATATGAGATTTAATCTTTTTCTATCTCTTTTAAGTATTTTATACGCAAGAAATATGAAAAAGGCACATAGAATTCCTTGAGCCAGATATACTGTTATTGCTCTGGGTACTGTTAAGGGGTGTTGATATAGAGTCATTTTAAAGAACTATTCATATTAATTTTATTTTAAAATTTAATTGCTTAATGTATAATCTATCATTTTATATTTATTATTATTACCTTTTCTTAATAGAAAAAAAGTTACTTTTGTCAATTGGTCTCTATAAAAAAAATTTATTCAAGTCGATATATACCACCATAGTACATCAAACATAACGATCCAATAATTTGCAAAGTTAAAAGTCCAAATTAAAATGAATATAAATAGTAAAAAAGAAAATTTTTTTTAATTACTTCTGTTGATTATTTTTCACGCCACTCCTGTCCGCAATGTCCGCAACGAAATTTCTTTCCATAAACACGTGGATAATCACTTATTATGTTTGTTTTATCTGTAGATTCATGAATCATATTTTTATTTTCCTCTCCGCAACTTGGACATTTTCTACGGCCTTCTTCTCTCTCTATTGTTAACAAACCGTTTGATTCTTCTCCCATTTTACATATTTCAACTCCAACTATGATAGGTTAAATCATATAAGCTTTAATCATCCAAGATAGGATTTTTCTTAATTATATTTAAATTTGTCCTTATTGCTTTTATAACTTATTAATTTTTGATAATTTTTTTTGTAAATCTTTATAGAAAAAAAGCATAAATTTTCAATTAGCTTAAAAGACTTTTACCATATTGCTTGGCGGCTTCAAATAAATCTGGATTTGAATACTGAAATCTTAAAAAGAAGTCATTGAGAATTGTGTTGTAAATCTCATTCACATCACTATTTTTATTGAAAAGTTCAAAACAATATATAAAATTCAAATCTTTTGTGATTTTTTCTAATTGAAATCTACTGATTTTAAATTTCTTTGAAGAAGGTTTATTCAAGATTTGTTCAATATTCAGTCCAACTAAAATCGATAATCCTTGAAAAGCAAATGTTTGAATAAACTCTTCTACTGATAATTTAGTAATATTTTTTACTGAATCAGGCTCATATAAGTCTAAAGTAAGGATTATTACATCAATTTTTTGAACATTATCAAAATCGTAAATTAGATTATCTATTTTTTCATATGTATAAATTTTAATTTTAATAGGTATTTGCTTGAATACTATTAGAACTTCATAATTATCATCAGAAAGATTAGACTTTATAGCACTAGTTTTCAAGCTATCAAAAAAAATTTCGTTTAAATATTCCTTATTACCAATGATTCCAATCCGTAAACTATAGCTAATTTTCTTCAAGAAAATTCTTTCCAAAAATAATTATTATTGTATTTAATTTTCTATTATTAAATTATTTTAATAAAAAAATATAGTAGAACTTTTATTCTCAATAATTATCAATTATTAACTGCAATTTGATTATATTTGCTACGAGTTTATTTAGAACTAATTCTTATGGTTATTATCTGGAGTTTTTCATTTATTATAGTTGATATAGCTTTAGAATTCATTCCACCCTTATCCCTTGCACTGTATCGATTAGTAATTACTTCATGCACGTTTCTGATAATTGATATTTACCTAAGAATTAAAAAAAAAAATATATCTTTTAAAGATAATGAGAATAATAAAACAAAATTTTTGAGAAGTGATTGGCTCTTAATTATACTTTCAAGTTTTATGGGAATCTCATTATTTTTCTACGCTCAGTATTCAGCAATCGAAATTATTGGACCATCTCTTCCAGCATTATTTGTTTGTTTGATAACACCTGTTATTATTACTATTTTAACCTTAATTTTTTTTAATGAAAGAATAAATAGATTCCAAATAGTTGGATTTATAATAGCAACGATTGGAGGGTTCTTATTAGTAACAGGAGGAGATATTACTACGCTTACACTTAAATCTCCTAATTTTTTAGGTTATCTATTTGCATTAATGACTCCCATATTTTGGGCTATATTTTCTATAGCAACTAAAAAATTATCGCAATCCCACTCAAGTAACTCTATTAATAAATATATAGCCTATATTGCTACATTTGAATTAGTGATTTTTACTTTAATCAACAATGAATTTCAAGTTTTCCTTAATAATTTTTTGAATATTCAACTATTCATCTGCGCCTTATATTTAGGAATTTTATGTTATATTATAGGGTATTATATTTGGCAAAATTCACAAAAAAAATTAAAATCCTCTAATGTTGCCTCATTTCTATACATTGAACCCTTTCTTACTCTATTTTTTTCAATTTTGCTTCAAAGAAGTGAATCAATTGTCTTGTGGAATATTGTTGGTGGAATCATTGTATTGATTGCTGTATTTATCATAAATTATAAAGAAAAAAATCAAAAAGAAGATGAATCAGATTACTCTGATATTAAAAATCTTTAGGTTTCCTTAAGCATTTATAATAATCTATTTAGTTTGATTTGACTACGAGAGTTCTATTAAGAATTTAATAAATTAGTAAAAAAAACATATATACTTATACACTATATTAGATTTAAAAAATGATTTCAAAAATAATCAAAAAATAAAGGTGAAGAATTATTCCAAGACGTTATTATGCTAAATCTAAGAAGACCTATGCAAAAGATCAAAGTTTTACTCAAGACCAGGTAGGAGAAGAAAAAGAACGCTATTTAATCAGTATAGAATTAATGAGCTTAAAGACTTTAAAAGATTATGATATTATGGGATGGCGTGGAGAGTTTTACTTTAAGGTAGACGGTAGTAAGACCTTCAAGGCGAGATGGCCGAATAAAGGCACGATTAAACTACAAAGGAATCAAGAATTTACATCCAAAGCGGATATGTCTCTCTGGAGTCAATTTAAAACAGTTCGAGTAGGCAAACCAGCCGTAGAGAAAATTAAGGTCATTTTAAGAGAAATGGATCACATGAAAAAGGATGAAACAATCGCTGAACAAGAATTCGAAATCAACCTTCCTTCGAAAACAGAATACGTCATTTTGCAAGACGACAAAGAGAATACAAAAGCCAAACTCCGAATCCAAGCAACAAGAACGAGATATTAAGATCTCTCTATTTATTATAATAATTTTTTTTTAAACTCTCTGATATTGATGATTAATTAAATCTTATAGCTAAAAGTATAAAATTAAACAAAAACAGAACTAAAACCACAAAACTGATAATCTTCCGTTGTTACCTTTATTGTTGAACAACAATTATTTAATAAGACATCTTTTTATTGGTATGAAAATAACGGATTTGAGTTTTTGGGGACAAATGAAGGTGAAAATAAAGCAAAATCATTTAAATTTAAAATCTTTGTCCATTGGAATGACTAATAAGTGAATGGTTTTTCATGATCCCATCTTTTAATATTTATAAATTACTTTACGAATTAGATGATTATTATGAGAAAATTAAAAACAGGAGGATAAAATGCCTGCAGTAAAACCTTCAGATGGTCCAGTTGCTGTAACTGGGGCTTCAGGCTATATGGGTTCCCATGTGGTTATCGCTTTGATGAAACATGGATATACTATACATGCCTGTTTGAGAGATCCGAATAATCCCGATAAGACTGAACATTTACAGGCACTTAATAGTGGTGACTATGCGGGTCATGTGGAACTTTTTACAGCTAATTTGCTCGAGAAAGGTAGTTACGATGAACCATTCGCTAATTGTTGTGCTGTATTACACGTTGGAACTCCAATGGGTTATGGTGGTGATAATAATCCTCGTCAAATATACGAAGGTGCTTTAAACGGCACTCAAAATGTCCTTGATTCAGTTCAGAAAGTGGGTACAGTAAAAAGGTTTGTATACACTAGCTCTTTTTCTGCTATATATCACCCCACACGTTCTGGTTATGTATATACTGAAAAAGACTGGGCTACAGATAATCGTGAGAATGATCCAAATTGGAGCGTAGATAGAATCGATATTGATGGCGAGATGTCCTATGCTATGGCAAAAGTCGAGGTCGAGCATATATCGAATCGTTTTGCTGAGGAAGATGGTCGTTTTGAAGTCATTTCTGTATGTCCCATTGCGGTACTTGGCCCTCTTCTTTCCCCAGTTCATGAACGAGTGGGTTCTTGGCAATGGTATCTTGGTCTTATGCTGGCAGGTAAACCATGTCAACAAAATTGGCAATCTTTATGGAATATTATTGATGTACGTGATGTTGCTGAAACACAAGCTCTTATAATTGAAAATAATATCTGTAAAAATGGATGGCGTTATATGTTAAGTGCTACGGATGAATCTGGAGAACTCGACGTGTTTCAACTTCAAGCACATTTACAAAAGTTATTTCCTAATATTGATGTAGGTGGTGCTCCAGATGCAATTAAACCAATGATTGAGAAGTATGGAAGCGTCTACCAATCACCTCTTGCTCATTGTGATAAGGCTCGAGAAGAATTAGGTCTTGAAACCCATTCCATCGAGGATACATTATACGAAACAGGGAGAACCATGATTGATCTTGGTTTAGTGAAACCAGCTTTAAAATAAACAATATGAGTAAAATTCTTTAAAAAGAAAATTTCTTCTTTCTCTTTTTTAATCAAACTCTTCAATTTCAGGAGTTTTGCCAAGCTTTTCAATAATATTTATTATATCTTCAGCAAGTTCATAACGTTCAGCTCGATATTTCTCCCGATTTAATCTTTTTTCTACTTTTAATGGTGTACCGACTTTTACTTTTATTCCATTTCCCGAAAACATATTTAAAATCTTTGTTTTTTCTGTATATATGGCAATTGGAATAATAGGTGCTTGTCCTACTATTGCGAACTTTATTATTGCTGCCATTGATTTTATCTGTACTTCACGATCATGTCGCGATTCGGGTGTCATTCCCACTAGATCCCCTTTCTCATTTAAAATCTCAAATATTTTATCGATCGGTTCAGTATCATCTTTACTTTCAGTTCCTCGAATCATTCCAAGGCTTTTCAAAACAGGACCCGCTATTTGATGTTTCATTAATTTTGGATCAAGCATGAAATGAATTTTTCGACCTGAAACTTGGCTTATTATTAGCATATCACGAATTATGTTTGATGCGACTGTCGTTAAGATAGCTTTTCCTCTAAATGGAATATTTTCTTTTCCTTCGATTTTTAAATCCATGAATGTTTTTAAAAAGAGCCCGCTTACACCCTTTACAGCAGCATATAAGATATCAAAAGCAATTAATTTTGGATTTAATTTATCTCCTTCTTCTTTTATTTTCATTTCTGGTTCTGATTCAACCATATAAAAATCTCCTTATTTTTTAATAAACATAATTCATAATTCTATAATTATCTTTAATTAAAGACTTGTTTATTTAAAAAGCTAATGACTAATATAATATTGACAAAAGTATGAGATAAGAAAGTGAGGATTTTAGAATATCTATAGGGAATCAACCTGTAAGTCTTCTTTTAAAATTGAATTTGACTTCGCTTTCTATTTTCTATTAAAGTATCAAATTTATTTTAAATAACTATAGTTTTAAATGAGGTTATTTAATAAAAGAAAAAT